>NZ_JQKB01000081.1 GCF_000745835.1 Belnapia moabensis DSM 16746
GCCCGACCGGACCGCCCGGCGTGACGAAATCAATCACCGGCGTCACGTCCACGACCGGCTTGCTCACCGGCACCACCGGATCGACCACCGCCGGCGTGTCGTGCCCCGTACCCAGAACATCGCCCAGGACAGCGCCGTCTGGCCCGCCCGGCGCGGCGTGATCCACCACCGGCTTCACGTCCACGACCGGCCCATTCGCCGGCACCACCGGATCGACCGCCGCCGGCACCTCGTGCCCGACCGTCTCAAGCACATCGCCCAGCACAGCGCCAACGGGACCATGCGGCGCGGCATGGTCAACCGCCGGCTTCACGTCCACGACCGGCCCATTCGCCGGCACCACCGGATCGACCGCCGCCGGCGTGTCATGCCCCGCATTCAGCACATCGCCCAGCGTAACGCCAACCGGCCCGCCCGGAGCGGCGCCCGGCGTCACCTCCGCGACCGGACCGCCCGCCGGCACCATAGGATCGGCCACCGCCGGCCCCGCATGCCCGACCACCCCGGGCCCATCACCTAGCACGGCACCGACCACCGGCCCCACTGCCGGGCCAACCAAGGCGCCTTGATCTACGCCAACTGTCCCGGTCTCCGGCTTCGTAGCATGAGCCACGGCCGGATCGAGCCCGCCCAGCACGGCACCGATGACCGGCCCCACCACCGGGCCAACCGAGGCGCCCTGATTTCCGCCGACCGTCCCGGTCCCGGGATTCGCCGCATGAGCCACGGCCGGACCGAGCTCGTCCAGCGCGGTGCCGGCCACCGGCGCCACCGACGTCCCGCCCCCAACCCCCGGCACCACCAGATCGAGCGCCACCGGCACCGCTGCAGTGCTGGGGCCAAGCGCCGTCACGCCATCCGTCACCACCGCCCCGGCCGGGCCGGCATGACCCGCCCCGGTCGCCATGCTAGGGGCCGCAGCCGCCGCATGATCCGCCACCACGGCGACCTTCGCCGGCACCACCGGGGCCGATGCCGCATGACCCGCCGGTGCGACCGCATTGGCATGAGGCGCCGTCTCCGCGACGCTCCCGCCACGATCGGCCTTCGCCTCGGCCGCTGCGACCTTCACAGGGGCCGCCGCCTTCGCCACCCCGAGCCCGACCAGTTCCACCGTCCCGGTCGCCAGCCCAGCCATCAGCCCATCCGACTGCGCCGGCCCGGCGGTGACCGGCGCCGCCCAGGCCACGACCCCGTCATCCGCGTCGGCGACAGCCTGGCTCGTCCGCCCGCTCACATCCTGGCTGACGGCCACCGTCACCGCACGCGCCGGCGCCACATGCACCGTATCGCCCGGCGCCGCCTGGGACTGCGCCGCATCCCCCGCCTTGGCCTCGCCCTGGGCCAGTGCCTTGGCCCCTTCGGCGGCCTTTGCCGCCTTTCCTGCCTCGGCGACGGCCCGGGTCTGCGACGCCATCAGCAGCGCCGCATCCACCCCGCCGACCGCCCGCGCCTCACCCCCCGACATCAAGCCGAGCCCGGACGCCGCCTCCGCCAGCAGCCCCGCCTGGCCGATCACTACTGCTGAAAGCCCGGCCTCGCGCACGGCCCAGGCATCGCCCTCGCTGCGCAGGATGTTGGAGGGGATGATGGTCGTCCCCCGCGCCACCGGCCGCTCCTCCACGGTGGCGGCGACGCGCGGGCCCTGCACGGTGACGATGCCGGCGTCGCTGCCGCCCTGGTCGAGCCCGCTCGCAGTCTCCGCCCCGGCCATGGCGATGCCCGCCCCGCCCGCGCTGCTGCCGCCGCCGCGCGCTGCGGCCTGCTCCGGCGCCACCCCCGCCGCATCGTCATCGGCCGGCGCCCCGGCCTGCGGACCCAGATTGTCCAGCACCGCCGCCAGCAAGGCCGCGCTGAGCCCGAGCCCCGCCATCTGCGGCGAGACCACCCGCTCCTTCAGCCGCGCCCGCGCGAAGCGCTGCGCGCTCTCCAGCAGTTCCTTCTCGGTAAGCGGCGGGGGCGGCGGGCGGCTCGGTCGGCTGACCTCACCCGGCTCGAGGAAGGAGGCATCCTCCTGCAACTTTCCCCGCCGGAACATGCTCGCCCGCTGCCACTGGTCGACGCCCATCCGAGATTTCCTTCATTACGCGAAACGAGCAGCCCTAAAGGAAACCGTATACGATAGACCCTCACGATCCCGGCCATCACGCTCCGGCTACCGTCCGCCCTCCGCAACGGCCCCGCACCGCGCCAGGCCAAGCCACGGCGCCGGGTCCTGGCGCATCCCATCGGCCAGCAGCTCGAAATGCAGATGCGTTCCGTAGGTGATGCCGGTCCGCCCGACCCGACCCAGCCGCTCCCCCTGTGCGACGCTGCGCTTGCCCGAAGCCAGCGCCGGCACCACGGCGCCGAGATGCGCATAGCGCGTCACCCACCCGCCCGGATGGACTAGGTCCACCTCCAGCCCTGCCGCCCCGCGCCGCCTGATCGCCGCCACCTGCCCCGCCGCGGCAGCCATCACCCAGGCCCCCGCCGGCGCCGGCAAATCGATCCCGCCATGCATCCGCGATGCCCTCGGCCCCGCCCCCTCCCGCGCGCCGAAGGGCGAGGAGATGCAGGCCGGCCTCACCGGCGGCACCAACTCCGGCGCCTCCCCCGCCGCCCCCAGCAGCAGGGCCGCGGCGACGAGCAGCGGCGCCCTCACCCGCCCGGCAACGCCATCCAGCCGGGCCGGCGCGGCCGCAGCATTGCCTCGCCGCAGCGCAGCGCCCGTCCATCCAGCGCCTCCAGCCGCAGCTGCGCGATCCCGAGGTTCCCGCGCCCCGAGCGCATCTCCCCCATCTCCGCCCCCTCGGCGGTGACGGGCGTCCCCGGCCCCGGCAGCGGCCCCTCGACCTCCACCGGCACCAGCCGCCGCTTCAGCAGCCCGCGATACTTGGTCCGCGCCGTCAGCTCCTGGCCCATGTAGCAGCCCTTGCTCCAGGAGACGCCGTGCAACTCGTCGAAGCCGGCCTCCAGCAGCACCGTCTGCTCCGCGACGAGGTCCCGGCTTCCCTCCGGCAGGCCGAGCGCCAGCCGATGCGCATCCCAGTCCTCCGCGGAGGCATCCGCAACCGGCGCCTCCCCCGAGACGAGCCGCCACCCCGCCGCCTCCAGCCGTGGATCGGCCACCGCCCCGGCCGGCATCTCCGCCCCGCCCCAGCCCACGGCCACCACCATCTCGCCGGAGAGATCCCGCAGCACGACCTTCGACCGCAGCCGGAACCGCCCGAGCCGCTGCGCCAGCATCCCCGCCTGCACCCGCTCGCAATCGAGCAGCAGCCGCTCGCCATCGGCATGGATGAAGAAATCCGCCAGCCACTTCCCCTGCGGCGTCAGCAGCGCGGCGAAGACCGCCCGCCCCGGCCCGGCCTCGGCCACGTCATTGGAGACGAGCCCCTGGAGGAAGGCCACCCGGTCCTCCCCCGTCACTTCCACAACGCCCCTCTCGGGCAGGATCGCGATCGGCATGCAACGGAGTTGGCCCCCCCGCCCCTCCGCGACAAGCCCGAGCCGTGCTAAGCCCCGCCGCGTGCGCATCCTCTTCATCACTGCGACCCGGATCGGCGACGCCGTCCTCTCCACCGGATTGCTCGACCACCTGATCCGCCAGCACCCGCAGGCGCGGTTCGTCATCGCCTGCGGCCCGGCCGCCGAGGGCGTCTTCGCCCGCATGCCGGGCCGCGCCTGGACCATCGTGCTGACCAAGCGCCGCCTCCGCCTGCACTGGCTGGAGCTCTGGCGCGAGGTCGGCACCCAGCGCTGGGACCTCGTGGTCGACCTACGCGGCTCCGCCTTCTCCTTCCTCCTCCGGACGAAGCGCCGCTTCGTCATGCGCGGCGGCCGCCAGCCCGGCCCCCGCCTCGCCCATCTCGGCGCGCTGATGGGCCTAGACCCGCCGCCCCTCCCCGTCGCCTGGTTCAGCGCCGCCGACCGCGACCGCGCCGCCGCTCTCCTGCCCGGCGACGGTCCCTGGATCGCCCTCGGCCCCACCGCGAATTGGGACCGCAAGGTCTGGCCCGCCGAACGCTTCATCGCCCTCTTCGAGGCGCTGACCGCCCCCGGCCAGCCGCTGGAAGGCGCCCGCGCCGCCATCCTCGGCGGCCCCGGCCCGCAGGAGGCGGCGATGGCCGCTCCCGTTCTCGCCGCACTGGGCGACCGCGCCGTGGACCTCGTCGGCCGCATCGCCCTCCCCGAGGCTGCCGCGGTGCTGGCCCGCGCCGCCCTCTTCGTCGGCAACGACAGCGGGCTGATGCACCTCTCGGCGGCCACCGGCACGCCCACCCTCGGCCTCTTCGGCCCCTCCCGCGTCGCCGAATACGCCCCCGCAGGCCGCCGCACGGCAACGGCCATCGCGCCCTCCAGCCCCGCCCTCGACAGCATGGCCGACCTCACCCTCGACCAGGCCCTGTCTGCCGCCGAAACCCTCCTCGCCGAGCCGCTTCCCGCATGAGGCTCTCCGCCCTCGTCGTCGCCCGCAACGAGGCCGCCCGCCTCCCCGCCTGCCTTGCCAGCCTCGCCCCCGCCGACGAGCTGGTCGTCGTCCTCGACCGCAGCACCGATGCCAGCGCCGAGATCGCCCGCACCCACGGCGCCCATGTTCTTAAGGGCGAATGGTCCCTCGAAGGCGACCGCCGCAACGCCGGCATCGCCGCCTGCACCGGCGACTGGGTTCTCGAGATCGACGCCGACGAGCGCGTCCCCCCCGAGCTCTGGCCCGCTTTCCGCGCGACGATCGCCACCTCCCCCCACGCCTTCCACCGCATCCGCATCGACAACTACGTCGGCGAGCGGCTGATTCTCCACGGCTGGGGCGGCAGCTTCGGCACCACGCTGAAGCCCATCCTCTTCCGCCGCGGCGCCAAGCGCTGGCGGGCCCAGCGCGTCCATCCCGGCCTCGACTGGACCGGAACCGAGGGCGAGCGCATCACCTCGGCCGGCATCCGCCACGAGGTCGACCGCGACATCTCCGACATGCTCCGCCGCCTCGACCGCTACTCCTCGGCGAAGGCGGCCGACCTCCTGGCCGCCGGCGACATCGGCTCGCTGCCCGACAACCTCCGCCGCTGCTTCTCCCGCATCATCAAGTGCTACGTGGCGCGGCGCGGCTACAAGGAAGGCGGCTGGGGCCTGCTGATCGCCCTCTGCGCCGGCCTCTTCCCCCTGCTCGCCCACCTCAAGGCCCGGCTGGAACCGGAGCGGCACCGCGGATGACGCCGCCCGGCCGCCCGCGTCCCCACGGATGAGGATCGCCCTCGCCACCGAAGGCCCCCGCCTCGGCCCCGCCGCCCTCGCCGAACGCCCCCTCGGCGGCGTCGAGACCGCCTTCGCCCTGCTCGCCACCGCCTTCCTCGCCCGCGGCCACACGCTCGACCTCCGCGCCGGCACCGACCCGCCCGAGACCCGCGACGGCCTCCCCTGGCGCCCCCTTGCCCCCGGCGGCCCGCCCGCCGACCTGGTGATTGCCAACCGCCTCCCCCGCCTGTTCCGCGACCTGCCCCCCGGCCGCCGCGTGCTCTGGCTGCACAACCCCGGCGGCTACCTCCGCAAGCCCCGCCACCTCCTCCCCCTGCTCGCCGCCCGGCCGCGCCTCGTCACACTGGGCCCCTCGCACAGCGCGAGCCTGCCCTGGTTCCTCCCCTTCCGCCCGGTCGAGATCCCCCTCGCCCTCGCCCCGCCCTTCGACGCGGCCGCCACCCCCCGCCCGCCGCCCCCGCCCGTCGCCGTCTTCACCTCCAACCCGCTGCGCGGCCTCGACTGGCTGCTCGACCTCTGGACGGCCCGAATCCACCCGGCCGTGCCGGGGGCGGAGTTGCACCTCTATGGCGGCGCCGCCACCTATGGCGGCGATGCCCGCCTCTCCGCCCGCGCCGCCCCGGTGCTCGCCCGCGCCGCCTCCCTGGCCGCCGCGGGCGTCCGTCTTTGCGCACCCCTGCCCCGCCCGGCATTGGCCGCCCGCCTGCGGGAGGCGCGCGTGATGCTCTACCGCGGCGACCCCGGCGAGACCTTCTGCCTTGCCTTGGCCGAGGCCCGGTCCCTCGGCCTCCCCGCCGTGGTCACGCCCCTCGGCGCCGTCCCCGAGCGCATCGCGGAGGGCGAGACCGGCCACATCGCCGCCGGCGACGAGGATTTCGCCGCCAGCGCCATCCGCCTCCTCACCGATGACGCCACCTGGACCCGCCTCCACCACGGCGCCCTCGCCCGCGGCCCCGGCCCCTCCTGGTCCGACATCGCCGCCCGCTTCGAGGCCCTGGCATGACGCGGCCCGATGGCCGCAGCGCCGAAAGGCGTAGAGGGCTGAATCGGCCCGCGCGCCGCGCCAGGCATGCCCTGCCATGAGGATCGCCCACATCATCGCCGGCGCCCCCATGGGCGGCGCCGAAGCCTTCTACGAGCGCCTCACCCTCGCCCAGGCCCGCGCCGGCGAGTCCGTCCTGGCCGTCATCCGCACCGATGCCGCCCGCGCCGCCCGCCTCGCGGAGGGTGGCCTCGCCCCCGTGCAGCTCCCCTTCGGCGGCCCCTTCGACCTCCGCACCGCCCCCGCGCTGAAGGCGGCGCTGGCCCGCTTCCGCCCCGAGGTGGTCGTCTCCTGGGCCAACCGCGCCAGCCGCTTCGCCGGCAGGCTCCGCCGCCGCGGCGCTCCCTGGCCGCTGGTGGGCCGCCTGGGCGGCTATTACGACCTGAAATACTACCGCGGCTGCGATGCGCTGATCGGCAACACCGAGGACATCCGCGACTGGGTCATCGCCCGCGGCTGGCCCGCCCCCCGCGCCCACTACGTGCCGAATTTCGCCGCCGACCTCGCCGGCGCCCCGCCCGCCGCACTCCCAGCCCCGGCAGGCAGCCGCCGTCTGCTCGCCCTTGGCCGCCTGCACCCGAACAAGGGCTTCGACATCCTCCTCCGCGCCCTCGCCGAACTCCCCGAGGCCCATCTGTCGCTGGCCGGCGAAGGCCCCGAGCGCTCGGCGCTGGAAGCCCTCGCCCGCAGCCTCGGCCTCGGCCCTCGCCTCGCCTTCCTCGGCTGGCGCCAGGACACCGGCGCCCTGCTCGCCGCCTGCGAGGTCCTGGTCTGCCCCTCCCGCCACGAGCCGCTCGGCAATGTGGTGCTGGAAGCCTGGTCCGCCGCCCGCCCCATCGTCGCCGCCGCCGCGCAAGGGCCGGCAGCGCTGATCCGCCTCGGCGAAACCGGCCTTCTCGTCCCTAAGGAGGACCCGGCCGCCCTGGCCGCCGCCCTCCGCACCCTGCTCGCCGACCCCGCCCGCGCCACCGCCCTCGCCGCCGCCGGCCGCGCCGAATACGCCGCCCACCACGCCGAGGCCCCCGTCCTCGCCCGCTGGCGCGCCTTCCTCACCGCCCTCGTCCCGCAGGAGATGGCCTGATGTGCGGCCTCGCCGGCCTTGCCCTCCGCCTGGGCCAGACGCCCTCCGGCGCCACCCTCGACGCGCTCACCCGCGCCCTCGCCCATCGCGGCCCGGACGGCCACGGCCACCACGTCTCGGGCAATGTCGCCCTTGCCCATACGCGGCTCTCGATCATCGACCTGGTGACGGGCGACCAGCCGCTCTTCGCCGGCGCCGCCGCCCTCGTCGCCAATGGCGAAGTCTACAATTACCGCGAGCTGCGCGAGCAGAACCAGCTGCACTGCTCGACGGGCAGCGACTGCGAGCCGCCGCTCCACCTGTTCCGCCGCGACGGCATCGCCTTCGCCGACCGCCTGCGTGGCATGTACGCCATCGCGCTGCATGACCGGGGCACCCGGCAGCTCGTCCTCTCCCGCGACCCCTTCGGCATCAAGCCGCTCTACCTGGCCGAGGTCGCGGGCGGCCTCGCCTTCGCCTCCGAGCCCCAGGCGCTGATCGCCGCCGGCCTCGTCGAGCCCCGCATCCGCCCCGAAGCCCGCGCCGAGCTGCTGCAGATCCAGTTCACCACCGGCGCCGAGACCATCTTCGAAGGCATCCGCCGCATCCTCCCCGGCGAGACCGTGGTGATCTCCGACGGCGCCGTGACCGAGCGCCACCGCCGCGCGGCGCTACCCGAAGGCGGCCCCGAGGACATCGCCCCCGAGGCGGCGCTGACCCGCCTCGATGCCGCCCTCGAGGAAAGCGTCCTCCTCCACCAGCGCAGCGACGTGCCCTACGGCATGTTCCTCTCCGGCGGCATCGACAGCAGCGCCGTCCTCGCGCTCATGGCCCGCCTCAACGACCGCCCGGTCCTCGCCTTCACCGCCGGCTTCGACGTCCCCGGCGCCGCCGACGAGCGCGCCGCCGCCGCCCATCTCGCCCGCGCCGCCGGCGCCCGCCACGTCACCCTCTCCGTCACCGAGGCCGATGTCTGGCGCCACCTGCCGGAGATCGCCGGCGCCATGGACGACCCGGCCGCCGACTACGCCATCATCCCCACCTGGTTCCTCGCCCGCCGCGCCCGGCAGGAGGTGAAGGTCGTCCTCTCCGGCGAGGGCGGCGACGAGATCTTCGGCGGCTATGGCCGCTACCGCGCCGCGATGCGCCCCTGGTGGCTCGGCGGCAAGGCCCCCCGCTCGCGCGGCAGCTTCGACCGCCTCGACATCCTCCGCGACCCGCTCACCGGCTGGCGCGACGGCACCGGCGCCGCCGAATCCGCCGCCGCCAGCCCCGGCCGCACCCGCCTCCAGGCGGCCCAGGCGCTCGACATCGCCGACTGGCTGCCGAACGACCTGCTGATCAAGCTCGACCGCTGCCTCATGGCGCATGGCGTCGAAGGCCGCACCCCGCTGCTCGACCCCGGCATTGCCGCAGCCGCCTTCCGCCTCCCCGACGCGCTGAAGGTCCAGCGCGGCAGCGGCAAGTGGCTGCTGCGCGAATGGCTCGCCCGCCACTTCCCCGCCGCCGAGCCCTATAAGCCGAAGCAGGGCTTCACCGTCCCCATCGGCGCCTGGATCGAGGGCGTCGGCGACCGCCTCGGCCCTCTTGTCGCCGCCCAGCCCGGCATCGCCGAGATCGCCCGCCCCGACCGCGTCGCCGCCCTCTTCCGCCATGCCGGCGGCGAGAAGCACCGCGGCTTCGCCGCTTGGCACCTGCTCTTCTATGCCCTCTGGCACCGCCGCCATGTCGAGCGGCGCGATGTCCGGGGCGATGTCTTCGAGGTCCTGAGCGGGCGATGACCGGACGTCGCGGCGCGAAACCACCCCGCCCGCCGCAACCACCGGAAGATCGAACGGCAACCACCACACTTCCTGATTGACGGTCCTCCCCTGCCGCCGCACCCTCTGCCGCCGAGTGCCGGGTATTGGGGAGAGACGCCGCTGTCGTTCCAGGCCTTCGTCGACGAACCCAAGACCTATCTCATGGTCCACCAGATGGCGATGAGCGGCGAAGGCGGCTCGCTCTGGAGCAACGGCGCCACCGCCATGACCCGTCATGCCGCCGTCGCCAACCCCGCCAACGGCAACTCCGTCCAGTTCACCCACAACTCCAACGTCACCATGAACCTGACGACGTCGCTGGGCCCGAAGAACTTCGGCGCCATGGCGCTCGGCCAGGTCGGCGTCATGAACAAGCGGACGGTCACCTACGTCCCGGCGCCGGGCGGCACCCTGCCCGGCATCCGCATCCTGCCCTGGAGCGCGACGGACGTGACCTTCATGGCGCTGAACGGCACCGCCGACTTCGCCCTCACCGGCCCGCTGACCGGCTGCACCGTCGCCGCCGTGGCGCATGGCGGCAGCATCTGGTTCTTCCACGCCAATGTCTCGGGCGGCGGCGGCGTCGGCCCGGCGAACCGCGCCACCAAGCGGCAGATGATCCGCCAGGCGGGCAACCTCGTCGGCATCCCGGGGACGGCCGACTACGTCTTCTGCCAGTACGGGCCGGACCACGACTACAACGGCCAGGCCTTCGTCTGGGGCCGGCGGCGGGCCGGCGGCAACTGGAAATTCTATGTCCACGAGGTGCAGCCCGAATCCGGTCTGTTCCACACGCGCCGGACGGTGGACGGCAAATGGGCCGATATCTGACCGGCCCGCTCCACTGGGTTTCGCGGTCCGCCGCCCAAGATCATGATCGAGGCACATCAGAGAGGAGCCCCGATCATGTCCGACTACACCCCGCCCAAGGTCTGGTCCTGGAACAAGGCCAGCGGCGGCCGCTTCGCCAACATCAACCGCCCCATCGCCGGCCCGACCCATGAGAAGGAGCTGCCGGTCGGCCGCCACCCGCTCCAGCTCTACTCACTCGGCACGCCGAACGGCGTGAAGGTGACAATCATGCTGGAGGAGCTGCTGGCCCTCGGCCATGCGGGCGCCGAATACGACGCCTGGCTCATCAAGATCGGCGAGGGCGACCAGTTCGGCAGCGGCTTCGTCGCCATCAACCCCAACTCCAAGATCCCCGCCCTGCTCGACCGCAGCGGCCCGGAGCCGATCCGCGTCTTCGAGTCCGGCGCGATCCTCGTGCATCTCGCCGAGAAATTCGGCGCCTTCCTGCCGACCGAGACGGCGAAGCGCGCCGAATGCCTCTCCTGGCTGTTCTGGCAGATGGGCTCCGCGCCCTATCTCGGCGGCGGCTTCGGCCATTTCTACGCCTATGCGCCGACCAAGATGGAATACCCGATCGACCGCTTCGCCATGGAGACCAAGCGCCAGCTCGACGTGCTCGACCGCCGCCTCGCCGAAAGCGAGTATCTCGGCGGCGCGGACTACACCATCGCCGACATCGCCGTCTTCCCCTGGTATGGCGGGCTGGTGAAGGGCTGGCTCTACGGCGCGGCGGAATTCCTCGCCGTCCACGAATACAAGAACGTCAACCGCTGGGCCGACCAGCTCCTCGCCCGCCCCGCCGTGCAGCGCGGCCGCATGGTCAACCGTGTCCAGGGCGAGCCCTCCAGCCAGCTCCACGAGCGGCACGAGGCCAGCGACTTCGAGACGAAGACCCAGGACAAACTCGCCCCGCAGGGCTGAGCGGGAGGGGGAGGCCACCGCCTCCCCCGTATCCTCAGGAGCCGAGAACACCCCGCGAGGCGGCAGCCGCCTCGCTGCCGGGTTCGAGAAGCAGCCTCTCCAGCGCCACGCGCGTCAGGATGCTCACGCCAGTCACCGCCGCAACGCCAAGCAGGAAGGAAACCATCGGATAACTCCGCTGTGCCTGTTCCTCCCTCGACCCGGGGTTATGTTGCACCGCAGCACGAACGCGACGCAAGCACGAAATCGAGAGCGCGCCAGAAACCAGGCGCCCCCAACCCCGCCTCAATGCGCCATCGCCGACTTGCCCGCCGCCGCCGTCTCCAGCCGCGAGTTGACCTTCAGCGTCATGGCGACGATGCCGCCCACCAGCGTGACGCCGCCGAGCACCAGCAGCCCCGCCGTGAAGTCGCCCGTCGCATCCCGCAGGTAGCCCATCATGTAGGGACCGGCGAAACCCGAGAGGTTGCCGATGGCGTTGATCGCCGCGATCCCCGCCGCCGCCGAGGTGCCGGTGAGGAAGGCGCTCGGGATCGGCCAGAGCAGCGGCGGCGTCGCCGAGACGCCGATCTGGCTGAGGCAGAGCAGCCCGAGCACCAGCACCGGCGAGGAAACCAGCCCCGCCGCCGCCACGCCGACCGCCGCCAGCACCATGGCGAAGCACACATGCTCCCGCCGCTTCAGCGTCCGGTCGGAGCTGCGGCCGAGCAGCACCATGCCGATGGCGCCGAAGACGAAGGGCAGCGCCGCCAGCAGCCCGGCCTGGAAGTTGGTGACGCCGAACCCCTTCACGATCGTCGGCAGGAAGAAGGAGACGCCGTAGCTCGCTGCATTCAGGCAGAAATAGACGAAGGCGCAGGCCAGCACCCGCGGGTCGCTGAGCGCCCGGCCGATGCTGATATGCTCGGCGCTCTGCTTGTGCTCGTGCTCCGCATCCAGCCGCCCCTGCAGCCAGGAGCGCTCCTCGGCGGAGAGCCACTTCGCCTGGATCGGCCGGTCGGTCAGGTAGAAGACGACGCCGGCCGCCATCAGGATCGACGGAATCGCCTCGATGATGAACAGCCACTGCCAGCCGTCGAGCCCGCCGCCCGTCAGGTTCAGCAGCGCCCCCGAGACCGGCGCGCCGACGATCGACGAGAAGGGAATGGCCAGCATGAACAGCGCCACGACGCGGGCGCGGTAGACCGAGGGGAACCAGAGCGTCAGGTAGAAGATGATGCCGGGGAAGAAGCCCGCCTCCGCCGCGCCGAGCAGGAAGCGCAGGATGTAGAACACCCACTCGTTCGACAGCCCGGTCATCGCGGCGATCGGCCCGATGAAGGCGAACATCCCGGAGATGATGCCCCAGCTCACCATGATCCGGGCGATCCAGAGCCGCGCGCCGAACCGGTCGAGCGCCAGGTTCGAGGGCACCTCCAGCAGGAAGTAGGAGATAAAGAACAGCCCCGCGCCGAGCCCGTAGGCCGTCTCCGAGAGGCCGAGCGCCGCATTCATCTGCAGCTTGGCGAAGCCGACATTCACCCGGTCCAGATAGGCGACGAAGTAGCAGACGAAGAGGAAGGGCATGAGCCGCCACATCACCTTCCTGATCGTCGTGGTCTCGATGGCGTCCATGCGCCCGTCCCTCCCCCAAGGTGATACGTCCGGACGCAAGCGTGGCTCGCTCGGCTTGGTTCCTGACCCTGAACGGAAAGCAAGGAAGCCGGCGCGGGAAAGCCTTGCATTCCCGCCCAAATCATGATGTATTAGAAATGAAAACTGCCACTCCCTGCCCGGCGCCCCAACGCGGAAGGCCGTGCGAAGCCTGGGTCTCCAAGTGACGATCAGAGGCCCGCGCAGCGGCTTCGTGGGGCGTTCCTACGCCGGCAGCAGCCCCGCCGCCCGGTAGCCATCGATCAGCGCATCGTAGAGCCCAAGGTCCGAACGGCTCCGCGCCATCAACTGGGCGCCTGCCACCGCGGCGAAGATCGCGCGGGCCCGCGCCTCGCCCTGCTCGGCCGGCACCACGCCCGCGGCCGTCAGGAGCCTGCCCAGCCACGCCACATTGACCTCAGCGAAGGCCTGGACCTCCCGCTTCACCGCCTCCGGCAGGTCGTCATGCTCGGCCGCCATGAAGCTGGCGAGGCACATGCGGTTGCCGGCCTCGAGCGAGCGGCGGAACAGCTCCGGGTAGCGGCCGAGGCAGCGCAGCGGGTCGGCGGTCTCCGCCGCCATGGCCTCGAGGCTGGCCGCCGTGTCCTCCCAATAGCGCCTGACGACCGCGGCGCCGAGATCGGCCTTGCTCGGGAAGTGGTAGTGGATGCTCGCCGCCTTGATGCGGACCTCCTCGGCCAAAGCCCGGAAGTTCAGCCCGCCATAGCCATGCGCCTGCGCCGTCCGCCGCGCCGCGGCGAGGATGGCTTCCTTCGCGCTCGCACTCATCCCTGAACCCTCGCCACCATTTACCTACCAAGTGATAGATAGGCGTTGACGGCCGCGGTTGGAAGCCATATGCCAGACCTACCAACTGGCAGGTAGACAAACACGATGGCATCCCCCGATCCCAAGACCTCCGGCCCCGCCCTGATGACGATCCATGACTGGCCCACCGGTCCCTATCCGGCCCGCGTCCGGATCGCCCTGGCCGAGAAGAACCTGCAATCGCGCATCCGCTTCGTCTCCGTCGATCTCTGGAAGGGCGAGCACAAGTGGCCCGAATTCCTGGCGAAGAACTACTCCGGCACGCTGCCCGTCCTCGAATTGGCGGACGGCACCTTCATCGCCGAATGCACCGCCATCACCGTCTATCTCGATGCGCTCGACGGCGCCCCCACCCTCACCGGGCGGACGCCGTGCGAGCAGGGGCTGATCCAGATGATGAGCAAGCGCGCCGAGCTGGAGGTGCTCGACGCCGTCAGCGTCTACTTCCACCACGCGACGCCCGGCCTCGGCCCCGATGTCGAGCTCTACCAGAATGCCGAATGGGGCCTCCGCCAGCGCGACAAGGCCCAGCGCGGCATGCGCTACTTCGACGGCATCCTGCGCACGCAGCCCTTCGTCGTCGGCGATGCCTTCTCGATGGCCGACATCACCCTCATCGGCGGCCTGATCTTCGCCGGATTGGTCGACCTGGCGGTGCCGGCGGAATGCACGGCGCTCCAGGCCTGGTACGCCCGGATGCAGGAGCGCCCCAGCGTGCGGAACCGGGTGACCATGTCCGGCCCGGCCGTGGCGCCGCCACGGGACCGTTGATCGCGGCGGCCCGGCGGCGGGCGTCCACTAAATTCCTCAATTCCAAAACCCCCGCCGCCCTCCCCAGCAAACTCAAGCCCTTACTCCCCGCCTAGCCCGCCCCCGCCTCAAACCGCCCGAAGCGCATCGCCCCCTTCCCCCCTCCCCCGCATCGCGGGATAACCCCCACCGATCAAGCGGAAGGAGACGCCCATGCCCGCCTTCGACCTCGTGCTGCGCGGCGGCACCTGCGTCCTCCCCTGGGGCGAGGAGGGGACCGATATCGGCGTCCGCGCCGGCCGCATCGCCGCCATGGGCGACCTCCGCACCGCCGAGGCCGCCGAGACCATCGACTGCACCGGCCTCCACGTCCTCCCCGGCCTGATCGACGCCCATGTCCATCTCCGCGACCCCGGCGACCCGGCGGTGGAGACGCTGGAGAGCGGCACCCGCGCCGCGCTCCTCGGCGGGCTGACCGCGGTCTTCGACATGCCGAACACCGCCCCCTCCATCACCGACCGCGAGCGGCTGGACTGGAAGCGCGGCTACCTCGAAGGCCGCGCTTGGGTCGATGTCGGCCTCTATGTCGGCGCCTCGAAGAAGAACATCGCCGAGCTGGCCTCGCTCGAACACCAGCCCAATGTCTGCGCCGTGAAGGTCTTCGCCGGCAGCAGCACCGGCGACCTCCTGGTCGAGGACGACGCCTCGCTGGAAGCCGTGATGCGCAGCGGCCGCCGCCGCATCTGCTACCACTCGGAGGACGAGTACCGCCTGCAAGAGCGCAAGCCGCTCTTCCACAGCGGCATGCCGCACCGCAACCACATGGTCTGGCGCGACGTCGACTGCGCCCTCATCGGCACGCAGCGGCTGATGACCCTCGCCCGCAAGACCGGCCGCCCCGCCCACATCCTCCACGTCTCGACCGCCGAGGAACTCGCCCTGCTGCGCGACTACCGCGACGTCTCGACGGTCGAGGTCCTGCTCAACCACCTGACCCAGACCGACGAGGCCTATGACCGCCTCGGCGGCTACGCGGTGATGAACCCGCCTATCCGCGACGAGCGCCACCTCCGCGCCGCCTGGGCCGCCGTCGCCGACGGCACGGTCGATGTCGTCGGCTCCGACCACGCCCCGCACAGCCGCGCCGCCAAGGAGCGCCCCTGGCCCGACGGCGCGGCGGGGCTGACGGGCGTGCAGACCATCGTCCCGCTGATGCTCGACCATGTCAGCACCGGCCGCCTCAGCCTCTCGCGCCTGGTGGACCTGATGTGCGCCGGCCCCGCCCGCGTCTATGGCGTCACCGGCAAGGGACGCCTGGCCGCCGGCTACGACGCCGACTTCACCCTGGTCGACATGAAGCGGCAGCGGACCATCGAGGAAAGCTGGATCGTCTCGCCCTGCGGCTGGACGCCCTTCGCCGGCCATCGCTGCACCGGCTGGCCCGTCATGGCGATCCTCCGCGGCGCCGTCGCAATGCGCGAGGACGAGGTGGTCGGCTCCCCCCGCGGCACCGGCGTCCGTTTCGCCGAAGCGCGCGGCTGAACCGACCCGCGATCACCGGGCAAACCCCGACCGGATGACATCATCCGATCGGAGCCCGTCGCTCACGCGACCAAGGGCCAGAACGGCCCCCGCAGGCCAGGGCGAACGGAGACCGTCCTGGATTACCGCAACGGCGGCAGCGGCGCCCGCTGCACCCCGCCACCCGCCACCGGCGGCGGCCCGCTGCCGAGCGTGCCCGGCGCTGGCTGCTGATAGGCCGGGGCCTGCTGATAGGCGGCCGGCGCCGGAGCCGCCGCCGTGCCGCCCCTGGAATCGAAGCGCATCAGCGCCGCCCGCAGCGGGTCCGCCCCCGGATTGTGCGCCTGCATCGCCACCACGATCTGCCGCGGCCCGACCTCCTGCCGGTAGTAGGAGCGGTTCCACTCGCTCCGCGCCGAGAGCAGCGTCCCCTCCAGCGTCAACCCGGCATAGAGCCCGCGCGCCCGGGCGAAGGCGACGATATCCGCCCCCGCCGCCGCCGTCGTCGCCCCCTCGACCGAACCGCCGAAGGTGGCGAAGGCCAGCGAGGCATCCGCCCCCAGCTTCAGCTGGCTGTCGAGCAGCGCCGTCAGCGCCCGGTCGTTCATAATGAGCATCAGGATCTGCAGATCCTGGATGCCCGCTTGCAAGCCGAAGCTGCCCGACCCCATCGAATAGAAGGCCGGCGAGGACCAGGAGCCGGCTGCATCCCGCCCGACCATCACGCAGCCGCCGCCCTCGCCGCCAAAGAAGAAGCCGCCGCGGAAGATGCGCGGGCAGACCAGCACGGCGCGCGCCCGGTGCAGCATCTCTGCCGCCTTCAGCCGGTCATTCCCCTCGCCGAGGATCTCCTGGACGGAGAGCGTCGCCCGGTCGACCAGCGTCTGCTCCTCCCCTCCGGCCGGCACGCCGCCTGCGCAGCCGGTCAGCATCGCCAGGGTAAGGCCCAGGATCATCAGACGCCGCATGAAGCTTCCCCACCAAGCCATGGATTTCCGTGGCGGAAGCTAACCGGCTTTGCCCGGCCTGTCCAAAGCTTCGCCGGAACGCCTGGACCATGTCTGGACAGGCTTCCTGGTGCAGCGCGACATCTTGTTACGGTTAACAAAGTATTTCGAGTGGCCGGAATGCAATCTTGGGTTGTATAGTTCTCTGCGATCACCCGTCACGAGCGCTCACCGACAAAAAGGAGATGAGCCATGGCAGACTATGCATCCATCATCGGCGGCAATGGAGGCTATCTGGCCTTCGACGAGGTGCCCCGGGGCATCGACGCCTTCTACCATGTCGACAGCGCCATACCGATCCTCGATCTCTCCATGCGCGGCGGCGACAGCTATGTCGACGGTGCCGGCAACGCCAACCCGTTGCATGTCTTCCTCGGGAAGGGCGACGACACCGTCCGCACCGGCAGCGGCGATGACATCATCTTCGGCGGCAAGGGCAACGACGACATCAATGCCGGCGACGGCCGTAACTTCGTCGTCGGCAGCCAGAGCCGCGACACCATCAGCGCCGGCCATGGCGACGACACGCTGAGCGGCGGCAAGGGCTCTGTTGCACAAATGGCCTGAGGGGGATTCATCTCGTGAATCCAGCGTGATAGCTGGACGGCATGAGCAGACCGACACCGCCGACTTACAAGACCAGGAACTGGCCTGCCTACAGCGACGGGCTCAAGCGACGCGGCTCGCTAACGATCTGGCTCGATCTCGAGATGACCTGGGAAGCCGCGCCGACCGGTAAACGGGGCCGACAGCCCCTCTATAGCGATGCTGCTGTCCAGACCTGCCTGACCATGAAGGTGCTGTTCGGCATGGCGCTGCGCCAGACGACTGGCTTCGTCGAGAGCCTCCTGCGGCTGACCGGCCTTGATTGGACTGTGCCA
>NZ_KN050759.1:0-4549 GCF_000745835.1 Belnapia moabensis DSM 16746
TAAGTCCGCCACGGCCGGCAGCCACCGAGGCGTAGGGCGAGCGCAAGGAGGTCATGGCGCAACAGTCGGTGAGACGGGGTCGGGAGAACCAGGTAGAGCCAACGTACCCCGAGTACGCCGGTCTGATGTGGACCCGATCCGCGAACTCCCATGCAGGCCGGCGGTCCATGGCCGCAAAAGAGGCCGGACAGATGGCAGCATCCGACTACGCGTCACGGCAATCCTGAAGTTTTCCCTTGCCCTGAAGGGGGCGTCCACAGATGGCTCTCGGACCGCTATTCGGCGCAACAGGGCCACGGCTTGGCACAGCAGACCTGCCTGGCATACCTGGCGCGCGATGTGGCGTACGCGCTCGAGGCCAGCGACGACCCAATGCCGTTCCGGCTCGAGCTCTGGCTGAGCTCGGCCTTCGACTTGGCCTACGCCACCGCACGCCTGGCCGCCTCCACTCTGGCCGCCAAGCGGCGGGCGCTCGAATGCAGGCTGAACGCGATCCTGGCAGCGCGGAGCGGGTGCGAACTGGCCCGGGCGCCGCAAGCGAAACTGTGGCGAGCGCGCGACCAGCTCCCCACCTTTGTGGACTGGCCTGGCTGGGTCGGGGCGACGAACAACGCCTGCGAGCGCGACCTCCGCCCCGCCGTGATCCAGCGCAAGCTCACCAACGGCTATCGCGCGATGTGGGCCGGTCAGGGTGAGGCGGACGTGCGCACCGTGGCCAACACCGCCCGCCTCGCGCCGAACACCAGCGTATTCGGTACCATCCTGACGACCGTCACGGCCTAGCCGCTACGCCGCAGAAGTCAGAGGGGGTGGGTAATTACAAGAATATGCCTCAGTATTTGACGGCGCCAGGATGTATAGGCCTGTCATCATCGCCATATCTTTAGTTGCGCTGGACCACAAGCATTGCACCCCGCTTAAGACCGACGCCTTTGCCCAGGGCATCGGCCAGGCATCTCCGGCGCCGGAGGATGAAGCCATGACCGGCCAGCCAGTGACCCGACCAGCGACCATGATGCAGACCGCGGCCGCCAAATGGGCCGAGTGGAAGCCTATTGCTATTGGTGTGGCGATCGGCCTGATCGCCGGCCCCATCGTGTCCGGTTTCTCCGGCTTCCAGATCCGCACCAGCACCGCCGAGGCCGCCAGCCGTGCCGGCATCATCGAGCAGCAGGCAATCTTCTGTGCCGAGCGCGCCCGCGGCACGATGCCGGCCGGTGCCGCAGTGCCCGAGTGGAACGCCCGCAACGAACTGGCACGCAACTGGGCCATCATGCCGGGCGCCGCAACCGCCGACTCCGAGGTGATCTATGCCTGCTCCGGCAAGCTCGCAGGCTGAGGCCATGCCGCGCTGTTCCCACCGCGGGAACTTGGCCTTCTGTAGGTCTCTCCGGCGAGAGGGCTCGACGGCGCCGGAGCCGGCCTACACCTAGGCTCTGTTCGGCGAGCACGTTGAAAAACGGTGCCCGACCAGCACAAGTGAAACCTCGGTTTCTCCGAGGCCGGACTGAGGCGGCGGCGCCGCACCGCGGCGATGCTGCCATTCTCGACGTGCGACCGAGTTATCCGACCCAGTTATTAGAAGGACAAAGCGATGACTGAGCACCTCATAGATATTCTGGATGGCAGCCAACGGGTCCTACACACCTATCCGGTCACTTTGCCAGGACCGGAAGGTGCTGCGACCGATGCGGATTACGGGGCGAAAGCTTTGGAGGCGGCCGCTCACGGACAGCTAGTCCCCGATATCGAACTCCGGGACTTAAGCGCAAGTACGCACATCAGTCGAAGTGGCCGGATGGAACCCTACGGGGACACTATCAGCAGCAACTCCGAAACGAAACTCGGTCTAGAACAGTTGGTACGTGAACACGCTTATGTTCTTTGGGAGCAGGCCGGTCGGCCAGAAAGACAGGCCGACGATCACTGGAATCGTGCGCTCGATCAGCATCTCCGTGAGCGCGCCTACGTGCTTTGGCGCCAGGAGGGATGTCCCGAAGGACGTGCCGATGAACATTGGCGTCGAGTGCGAGAGTTTGAGGCCTACTGAGATCTTGATGGTGTGGACGCCCCCCGACGGCATCGATGTGCCAAGGTGGAGGTGTTGAGCAACCACCAAGGGAGGCGTCCGTGGGACAGGCTAGCACGATCGGGCTCGACATTGCGAAGCAGGTATTCCAGGCGCATGGCGCCGATGCGGGCGGGCGGGTGGTGTTTCGCAAGCGCCTGGTGCGGGCCAAGGTCCTCTAGTTCTTCGCGGGACAGGCGCCGTGTGTTGTGGCGCTGGAGGCCTGTGGCGGGGCACACCATTGGGCACGGGAGATCGGCAAGCTGGGCCATACGGTGCGGCTGATCCCGCCGGCCTATGTGAAGCCGTTCATCAAGCGGCAGAAGTAGGAGGCCGCCGCCGTAACGGTGGCGGCCATCGTGGTGGTCCTCGGTAGGGTGGGGTTGTCGAGACCTACACCCCAAACCTTGGATAGCCACGATGACCGACGACAGGATTGCCCTTCGGGAGCTGTTGGAGAAGGGCTCTGACGCCACTTTCCTGCGGGAGATGATTGGTTTTGCTGAGCATCGGCTGATGGAGCTGGATGCTGAGGGGGCCTGCGGCGCCGGCCACGGCGAGCGCAGCGCTGATCGGGTGAACCAGCGCAACGGCTACCGCGAGCGCGACTGGCAGACCCGGGTCGGCACGGTGGAGTTGCGCATTCCGAAGCTGCGGCGTGGCTCCTATTTCCCGGCCTTCCTGGAGCCGCGGCGGCTGGCGGAGAAGGCGCTGACGGCGGTGATCCAGGAGGCCTATGTCCAAGGCATCTCCACCCGCTCGGTGGACGCCTGGTCCGGGCCATGGGCATGGAGGGGATCAGCAAGAGCCAGGTGAGCCGTCTTTGCGGCGAGATCGACCAACAGGTGCAGGACTTCCTTGCCCGCCCGATTGAGGGCGACTGGCCCTATCTCTGGCTCGACGCCATCTATGTGAAGGTCAGAGAGGCGGGCCGCATTGTCTCGGTCGCGGTCACCATCGCGGTGGGCGTCAATGGCGATGGCCGGCGCGAGGTGCTCGGCATGGCGGTCGGCGCCTCGGAAGCGGAGACCTTCTGGACCGACTTCCTGCGTGGCCTAGCCCGGCGTGGCCTGCGCGGTGTGAGGCTGGTCATCTCCGACGCCCATGAGGGCCTCAAGGCCGCTGTGGCCAGGGTGCTCAGGGCGACGTGGCAGCACTGCCGCGTGCATTTTGGCCGCAATGCCGCGGCCCATGCCGGCAAGACCCAGCGCCGCATTGTCTCGGCCTGGATCGGCACCGCCTATGCCGAAGCGGACGCCCCAGCTGCCCACGCCCAGTGGCGCCGGGTTGCCGACCAACTCCGCCCCAAGGTGCCGAAGCTCGCCAGCCTGATGGACGCTGCCGAGGAGGACGTCCTGGCCTTCATGGACTTCCCCCGCGAGCACCGCGCCAAGCTCCACAGCACAAACCCGATCGAGCGGCTCAACGGCGAGATCAAGCGCCGCACCGACGTGGTCGGCATCTTTCCCAACGAAGCTGCCGTTGTCAGGCTCGTCGGTGCGCTGCTCCTCGAGCAATCCGACGAGTGGGCCACCCAGCGCTCCCGCTACATGACGCTGGAGACGATCGGTGCCGTAAGCGATACTGCCCCCGTCAGCCTGCCCGCCGTGGCAAACTGAAGGCGCCCAACCCGCCAAGGAGCATCGCTCCTACACCACGCCCAGGGACGCGACCTGCAACACGGCGACCGGCAGTCTCAATGACCGTATCGACGCCGCCATCAGTCGCCGTTTTGCTCCATTCGACGCAGTCCGCATCGGTGGCAGGGAAAGTGTCAGTCGCGCCTCATTGTCGGGCGAGGCCGAGCTTCGGCGCTGGTATCAGTAGCCATGATACGTTCCGCGCCACTGGCGACCGCTGCGAACAACGCATTCATGCCGACAGCGCCGAGGCCCACCACTGCGCTCGTATCGCTGGCCTGCGTACCCGCCGTGTTCACACCAGATCCGGACCACTTTCGCCGTGTCACCTCAGCAGGGCTCACTGCGCCCGACCCGTTGACCGGTGCAACACGCTGACAAGTCATGCATCGTGTGTTTTCCTCCAGCACCTCGACGATAGCCCTGCCTACCGAAGCTTTCTCATTCCAGCGTAGGGTTTAGCGCCACGGCACCGCGCGGGGTGATCGCCAGGGCGACGTCAGAACCGGAAAAACGGATTGGCAAGGTCAGCCCTGCGGTATCCTCCGCCACGGCCCTCACCCGCCCGCTCTCTCGCCCAGTTCGGGTGTCCCAGAGTACGACCTCGTAAGCACCAGGCATCAAACCGGGCACTCTGAGGGTAAGTGAGACTTGGCCGCCTTGAGCAGCCCGACGCAGGGGACGTCGCCCTTTTTCAAACGGCGCGTCCTCCAAGTCTGGACGCAGGAGCCAGATCACGGCTTGGCGTGCATCGCCGCAGCCGAAGACATGGACGCTGCTGCCGGAAGCTCTGATCTCCTCTCCGAGATTGCGGCGGGAGAAGCGCGGCCAGTCCACTAAT
>NZ_KN050759.1:6489-9412 GCF_000745835.1 Belnapia moabensis DSM 16746
CGCTGTCGATGCCCTCGAAGTAGCCGACCAGGAGCATGCGAAAGTACCGCCCCGGCGGCAGCGAAGGCCGGCCCTGCCGCGCCGCGTAGTAGGGCGCGCACTGGCCTTCGACAAAGCCGTCAAACCCAGCGCTGAGCAGTTCGGCCTGCAGCCGGTCGTAGAACACGTGCCCTGGCGAGCGCGGCATCTCTGCCCAGGTCACCAGCAGTTCCGGTTGCTGGCCCTTCTGTCGTCCCAGCGCCATGCCACACCTGCCATTCGCGTCCTGGAGCGAACGGAATCAAGTCAGGGCGACTTCGTCAACGGGCTGTTGAGGCCGGGGTAGGTCGCGCTCGACGTCGAATACCGCAATGTGACTTTGTGCAACTCAGTCAAACCGGCAATTGGACGCTGCAGCGCGAGCGCTAAGCCTTGCCCCTTCAGTTGTGCCGCTTGCCGAACTCCGGCACATTGCTGGACGAAGCTGCCAGCATCTGTGACTTCGTGACCTTCAGCGCCTCGGCGGCGGTCGCGTTCTCGCTGATCTTCGCCATCACCGCCTCCCGTGCTCGGTCGAAATACTCGCGGTTGCTGGCCACGAACTCACGTGACTTGCGCAACCCGGCCAGGTAGCCGTTGATCTCCGGCACCACGTAGCGCGCCACCATGTCCCAGCTGCGGAAGGTATTCTCCGGGTTCGCCCAATCATGGACGAAGCCAACCACGGTGCCGAAACCGCCGCTGATGGCCAGCACCTCCTTGATGCGGGCAACGAGGTCATCCGGTGTCCCAATCGTTGCCACCGCACCCTGGCCGAAGGCAGACTTGTCTACCGCCTCATCCGGGTCGGTGAATGGCTTCGCGCCAGGACGTTGCAGGGTGCCTGTGATGTATTCGTTGTGATGCCGCAGCAGCCCGTCACGGGCCTCGGCCCGTGCCCGGTCGCGTGTCTCGGCGATATGCCAGCTCAGCAGCACGCGCCAGTTCTTCCGGCTCACCACGGTCTGGTACTTGGCCGCGGCAGCCTCGGCGAAACCCCACTGCGTCGGCAGTGCGTTCAGCCCCTCGTTCGAGAGCGAGCCGATCGAGATGATGCCGATGCCATGCTTGCCCGCAAGCGTCATGCCGGATGGGCTGATCTGGGAAGCTACCGCGAATGGCATCTCTTCCTGCAACGGCAGAAGCTGCAGTGCAGCGTCGTTCAGGTTGAACCACTCGCTACGATAGGTGACGCGCTCGCCCTGGAACAGCCGGCGGATGACGCCAATGGCCTCGTCCTGCCGGTCGCGGAGCAGCATCGGGTCGATGCCAAGCGTGTGGGCATCCGAAGCGAGCGCGCCGGGGCCGGAGCCGAAGATTGCTCGACCGCCGGTCATATGGTCGAGTTGCACCATTCGCTGCGCCACATGGAAGGGATGGTGGTACGGCAGCGACACTACACCGGTTGCCAGCTTGATGCGCTTCGTGCGCTCGCCTGCGGCAGCCAGGAACATCTCCGGCGACGCAATCATCTCCCATCCGCTGGAATGGTGCTCGCCACACCAGAACTCGTCGTAGCCAAGCCGATCCAGATGCTCCACTAGATCAAGGTCACGGCGGAACTGCAGCATGGGATGCTCGCCGATCGGGTGATGGGGAGCGAGGAAGGCACCGAAACCAAGCCGGGGCATGCGTACGTCTCCTGGATGCGGATGCCGGCGGCACACATCTGGCCACCAAGCCGTCATGGCGGATGCACATGCGGCAGGTACGGCCTGTCTACGCGACACATCCAGGCATCTTATGGGAACGATAGGCGGCATACCCGGCGTCGGCAAGATGGGCAGATTCAGTTGGAGGCCATGCCGCCATCTAACCGTTCGGCCGCAGCAGTTGCCGTAACACGCTGCCATCGGCCAGCCGATCGAATGCGGCATTGATTTCAGCCAAGGGCAAGCTGCCTGATTTGAGCCGCTCCACCGGCAGCTTGCCGCGCTTGTAGAGGCCGAGAAAGCGCGGGATGTCCCGCTCCGGCACGCAACTGCCCATGTAGCTGCCGAGGATGCTCTTCTCATCCGACACCAGCCCGGCCTGCATATGAGAGAAATTCGCTCCCTGGGCCGGCAGCCCAGCGCTGACGACGCTGCCGCCTCGGGCGGTGATCGCATAGGCCAGCTCCATCGCACGGATGTTGCCGGCAGTCTCAATGACCGTATCGACGCCGCCATCAGTCGCCGCTTTGATCCGTTCGACGCAGTCCGCATCGGTGGCAAGGAAAGTGTCAGTCGCGCCTCATTGTCGGGCGAGGCCGAGCTTCGGCGCTGGTATCAATAGCGATGATACGTTCCGCGCCACTGGCGACCGCTGCGAACAACGCATTCATGCCGACGCCGCCGAGACCCACCACCGCGATCGTATCGCCGGCCTGCATACCCGCCGTGTTCACACCAGATCCCGACCACTTTCGCCGTGTCACCTCAGCAGGGCTCACTGCGCCCGGCCCGTTGACCGGTGCAACACGCTGACAAGTCACGCATCGTGTGTTTTCCTCCAGCACCTCGACGATAGCCCCGCCTACCGAAGCTTTCTCATTCCAGCGTAGGGTTTAGCGCCACGGCATCGCGCGGGGTGATCGCCAGGGCGACGTCAGAACCGAAAAAACGGATTGGCAAGGTCAGCCCTGCGGTATCCTCCGCCACGGCCCTCACCCGCCCGCTCTCTCGCCCAGTTCGGGTGTTCCAGAGTACTGCTTCGTAAGCGCCAGGCATCAAACCGGGCACTCTGAGGGTAAGTGAGACTTGGCCACCTTGAGCAGCCCGACGCAGGGGACGGCGCCCTCCTTCAAACAGCGCGTCCTCCAAGTCTGGACGCAGGAGCCAGATCACGGCTTGGCGTGCATCGCCGCAGCCGAAGACATGGACGCTGCTGCCGGAAGCTCTGATCTCCTCTCCGAGATTGCGGCGGG
>NZ_KN050759.1:9917-22260 GCF_000745835.1 Belnapia moabensis DSM 16746
GTGCATCGCCGCAGCCGAAGACATGGACGCTGCTGCCGGAAGCTCTGATCTCCTCTCCGAGATTGCGGCGGGAGAAGCGCGGCCAGTCCACTAATGGCAAGAAGCGCGAGAATGCCGCCTGCGCCGTCCGCATGCCGGGCGTGAGCACATGGGGACTGCGGTTGGGCCAGCGCATCCCGCCGCCTGCGCCGCCTGACGCGAGGTGGGCCCACTGGATGTGGCGGAAATACTCGTCGTCGAAAGCCTCCGGCAGGGTGCTATGCCGGTCCTTGAAGCTATGGATGGGGCCGTGCTCGGATTCGAGAAAGGGGCGGCAATCGGTGATGTGGCTCAGTGCGGCGCGGGTCAGCCAGCCGACGCTGACTGCGGGAGCTATGGTGTCGGCGGGGTGATCAATCGTCCCGGTTTCGTAGAAGTGGCTGCTTGCAAAATCGAGGCCTGGGTGGCGAAAGATTGGATCCGCTATAGCCGGGCTGGACAGCAGCTCCGGCCCGAAGACCGAAACGCATTGCAGGTGAGCCCGCCCATGCAGCTCCGTCTCCAGCTTCCGCAGAAAGGAGCCGACATCGTCAATGAAGCCAGCGAAGGCGCCGTGCTGGTTCTCCGCCTGAGCCGGGTGCATCTCGTTCCACAAATCCCAGGCGAAGATCACTCCGCTGCCGCCCCAACGCCGCGTGGCGAAGGCCAGCCGTGCCTTCAACGCCTCCCGTGTGGCAGGGCAGACAAGGAGACGCGTCCGGGAGGAGCAGGGACCACCATTTGCGGCGTTGTACGGATGCTGGCGCCAGCGTACCCAAGTGAAGAAGGTGTCGAAGGGTGTGAGCAGGATTCGCAAGCCAACCTGCTCGCAAAGTCGGAACAGGTCGTCCCAGAGCTGGACCATGGCGGGCACGAAGTGCCCGACTGGCCGTTCCAGGAAACGGTGGTTGCCCTGCGCATATTCCAGCATCAGCCGGAGGCAGGTGACGCCGTTGTCTCGCAGATATCGCAGATGCCGCTTCACGCCTGGCAGGTCACGGCGACGAAAAAGACCTTCCAGCTCCGGCCAGGTGATCGCGTCGTTCTGCCCGATAGGGGTCCAAGGATCACCTTGGGACGTCACGAAATAGGGGGCATCTCCAGCGCGTTCGATCCACGGTAGCTCGGTCAAGTCGAATGTTCCAGGTGATGGCTCCCGAGGTGTCGGGAGCGGGAGGGGTGAACGCCAGAAGGTGTTCGATGTCATTTTGTTGCATAAGTCACTGGGTTGGGCGTCCTGGAGTAGGCTGGTGTAGAGGGCGGACCCAGCGTGTTGCACCGGTCGGCGGATCAGGCACATTGAGCCTGAACCGTGTTTCGGGTCATGCGATGCGGACGTACTCCGGGCGGCCAAGCTCAAGCATGCGGTTCAGTGCGTCGGCGGCGATGGCGACCTCGGTGCTCTGGCGCCCGTTGGTCAGCGAACGCAGACCGTCTCCGATGACGCGTTTCCATCGTGAGATGTCGGACTCCACCAAGGCTCGGCAGGTGTATCTCGAAGCCTTCTGCCATCCCATGCGCCCATGCTCGGCTATAAGCTGCAGATGCTGATCACGCTGCGTCGGCGCAGTCTCAGCCGTGTTGCTCGGCACCGCGCTCGAGCGAGGCGGGGCGATGACGGCGGCGTCTGGATGCCCCGCGGCAACCCCGGCGTAGACGTCGTCCCGGTCGTAGGCACCATCGCCAGTGAAGGACGCCACCTGACCCTCCACCTGGTCGAGCAAGGTACCAACCTGCGAGCCGTCATCTGCGTCCTTACCGGTCAGCTCCGTTGCGACGATCCACCCGGTGTCGGCATCGGTGGCGAGATGCAATTTGCGCCACCCACGCCGCGCCCTCTTGCCGTGCTTCTCCACCAGCCACTCGCCGGGGCCGCAGAGCTTCAATCCCGTGCTGTCCACCAGTAGGTGCATGAGTTCGCGTCCGCCGCATGGGCGCGGGACCTCCAGCGTCTCTGCTCGGCGGCTCAACGTGCTGTGGTTGGGTACGGCAAGGTCGAGGCCAAGCAAGCCGATGATGGAGGCGATGAGGCCTTCCGTCTGACGCAGCGCCAGGCGAAACACTTTCCGCAGGGTCAGTGCCGTGGTGATTGCCAGGGCGGAGTATCGCGGTTGTCCGCCCCGGGTGGTCCGCGGCTCAGCCCGCCATGCCTTGGTCGCCTCGGCCGTGAACCACACCGTCAGGCTGCCGCGTGCTCGCAGTCCAGCCTCGTAGGCCGGTCAGTTCGTCACCCTGTGTTGCTTCGCGGAATGTGGTGCCGGCGATTTGCATAGGCTTTGAATGGCAAGGCGGATGCCCCGGAGCGGTGGTGACGCGTGACCCCAATCTCATCCTACGCCAGGCAGGCCGGAAGCCCTATCCCTGCACCAAGCTCGTGCGGCGCCCTAAGGCCCACCCCTTTCAGGGTGTTGGCCCGGAACCATCTGTCGGCTTGCCACCGCAGGCAAGAACGGGAGAGGTGCCATTCGGAACTCTGTCCTCGATCGTTTCGAGCAGCGCACGCCGGCGAGTGTGATGGCGCGGGTCGCGCTGGAGCACGCCCTCCCGAGCGAGTGGATGGACACGGTGTTCGAGGAGCACCGCCAGCGGCAGTACTCGCGCGAGCTGCTGTTCTCGACGGTGATCGAGCTGGTGACACTGGTCTCCCTTGGCCTGCGCCCCTCCTTGCACGCTGCGGCGCGGAGCCTGGAAACGCTGCCGGTATCGGTTGGCGCGCTTTACGACAAGGTCAACCGCACGGAGCCGGCCGTGCTGCGGGCGCTGGTCCGCGGCAGCGCCGAGCGGCTGGCGCCGGTGACGGCGGGCTGGGAAGGCGAGGCCAGCCTGCCAGGCTGGCAGGTGCGCGTGCTCGACGGCAACCACCTGCCGGCCAGCGAGAAGCGCCTCGTACCCTTGCGCGGGCACCGCGGCGCGGCGCTGCCTGGATACACGCTGGTGGTCTACGATCCAGACTGCGGGCTGGTCGCCGACATCTTGCCCTGCGAGGACGCGCACCAGAGCGAGCGTGCGGCCGTTGCCGACTTGCTCGACAGCGCTCGGCCTGGGCAGTTGTGGATCGCCGATCGGCAGTTCTGCACGCGAACGGTCCTGCTGGGCTGGCAGGCGGCGCAGGCTGGCTTTCTGGTGCGCGAGCATGGCCGCCACCCGAAGCTGGCGGCAGAGAGACCCTGGCGCGCCTGCGGCCGCAGCGAGACCGGCGAGGTGCGCGAGCAGCGGATCGAGTTGACAGGATCGTCCCAGCCCTGGCGGCGCATTGAGCTCACTCTCGACACGCCGACCGAGGCGGGTGAGAGCGTGATCCGGCTGTGGAGCAATCTGTCTGAGCGGGTCGACGCACGGCAGGTTGCCCGGCTGTATCGTCGGCGGTGGTCGGTGGAGGGCATGTTCCAGCGGCTTGAAGCGGCGCTGAACAGCGAGCTGCGCAACCTTGGTCATCCGCGCGCGGCCCTGCTCGGTTTCGCCACCGCCGTGCTGGCTTACAACGTCCTTGCCCTGCTGCAGCGCTGCATCGAGCAGGCGCACCAGGCCGCGCACCCCGCCCTACAGGTGTCGCTCTACCATCTGGCTTTGCAGGTCCGCGGCGGCTACGAGGGCATGCTCATCGCCCTGCCCGACGAGCCGTGGTTATCCGGCAGTACGGACCCAGCTGTCGTGGCCGCACGCCTGTTACGGCTCGCCCGCAACGTCGTGCCGCGTCAGGTCGCGGCCAGCCCACGCAAGCCAAAACCAGCCGTGAAGAAAGGCTACGTCGACAGCAAGACCGCACGGGAGCATGTCGCCACCGCTCGCGTCCTCGCCCAGACCAAGGCCGAAAGACCCTGAAAGGGGTGGCCCTAAGGCCAGCAGCGGATAGGCTAAGCCGAAGCTCCCAGGTAGTCGGGATTTCCGCTCGGCCACGCCCTGTGAAGTGAACCCTGGGAAGACTGCAGCATGTGCAATCTCTACAGTATCACCAAGGGCCAGCCGGCGATCCGCGAGTTCACCCACGCGATGGCCGACTGCGCCGGTAACTTGCCGCCACTTCCGGGTGTGTTCCCCGACTATGCCGCGCCGATCGTCCGCAACCAGTGAAAGGCTTTTGCGCAGGATAGGGACACGGCTGGCCGTAGAGCCTCAGCGGCGCGCCATGCCCTTGCGGATCTCGCGCTCGACTGCGGAGCGCTCGCTTGTGCCGATGCGGCGGATGATCTCCTGCACGATGGCAGGCGACACGCGATGCCGCTTGGAGAGGTAGGCGACCTCCTCCTCGACCCGCGCCTCAGCCGCCGGATCAGCGGCTTCGGATTTCGTCTTGTTGGTTTGCACCACGGTGTATCCTTGGTATCCGACCTGGCTCTAGGTGAGGCTTTGGGCTCGTCGCTACCGACCGGGCGGGACCAGCGCAGGCCTCGGTCGTGACCCGGAGTGCAGGAAGAGATGCAGGACTGGCGGCCGATCTGCCGAATCCTGGCAGAGATGATGGCGAGTCATGGCTTGTCCGGCTGCTACCTCAGCCCAAGGGCGAGGTCAGGTCCAGACAGAGTTGGCTCTCGCGTACCACGCGCTCTTGGCCGTCGCGCTGATGGCGCACGCGATACTCGCGGTCGGCTCCCTCATTCGGGAGCAGACGCAGGATCGTGTAGGTACCGCGCGGGATGTCGCCATCATACCGGCCGGGGACGATTTCAACGTTCTGGCCGACTGCGAAGCCGTGAAGTTGTTGCATGGTGGTTCTCGTAAGACTTCGAAATAGGTGGGACAGCCGAAATTTATGCCAAGTCTGGGGTTACACCATGCCCATCAGCCTGATGAAGAAACCAAGCTAGGCCGCGTGGTCCAGCGCCACAGGCACGGTGTCGGGCAGCGCGGCTGCGGCAATCCGCTCGATCGCTGCCGCAACGTCGTCCGGCGCCGAATGGTGCACCATGTGCCCGACACCCGGCAAAACCTCCAGCGTGCTGCCTGGTATTTCGGCGTGCAGTTGCCTGGCGCGCTTGGCGAAGACCACCTTGTCGCCCTGGCCCGCCAGGATGGCCACCGGCATTGGTAGCGTCGCGTAGTCGCCGCGCAAATGCAGTGCACCGGGGATCATGAGCGCGCCATCACTGGAAGTGGCGCGGATCTGCGAGGGCCGCAGGGCCATGGCATCAGAATATTCGGTGCGGAACCGTGCCGGGATCGGCGCTGGCGAGAACATGCCGCGCTTCAGCAATGGCATCAGCAGCCGCCCCAACAAGGGCGAAACCGTGTAGCGCAGCAGGTCCCCGAGCACCGGCACCGCCCCCGGCACCACCAGCAGCACATCCGGCCGTAACGTCCAGTGATAATAGCCTGAGAGCAGCACCAGCCCTGCGGCCTCCGCCGGATGCTGCACCGCGAGCGAGAGCGCGACGATCGCTCCCCAAGAGTGGCCAACCACGACCGGCCGCTCGACGCCGATCTGATGCATGGCCTGGCGCAGCAGGGCCCCCTGTTCCATCGCGGTCCAAAGCCTGCCGTGCGGCCGCTCACTATGCCCGAAGCCGGGACGGTCGATGATGATGACCCGGTGCCGCTCCCGGAGCTGCGCCGCAAGGCCACTGGTTTCGTAATCCTCGCCGCTCACTGCATTGCCGTGGATGAGGAGGATGGGCTGGCCGCGGCCGCTATCGGTGTAATGCAGGCGGACACCATCCACGGTCATGAAGCGGCCCTTGGGCGGATGCCGACGCTCCGCACGCCGGGCCAGCACGACATTCGTGACAGCCAGTCCGGCCAATGCAGCAGCGCCGGCGAGGAGGCCCCGGCTGGTGGCAAGCGTTCGGATCGTGGCGGTAAAGGGCATAGAGGCATCCTGAGCAGCATCATGCTGCAGTGCAGCATGACATCAACCGCGTAGTACTGCGAAGGTTCCTGTCTGCTGGTCCTTATCCCACCAACTGGGTTATGCGTCAGACGCGAGGACGGTCGGGATGCACGTTGCCCGCGCGGTCCTTCCTGCTGAACAGCGGCGCCAGCCCAGCGAGGCCCAGCAAGACCGAGCAAGCCCCCAATCAAACCCGTCCTCGTGGTCCACCGGTCGTGTCGTCGTCGACGAGCTGGTCGGCCCGTTGCCGTTAGCGGTAGCAGAATTGCTGCATTGCACAATTCGCTTGCACTGAGCCTCTTGAGACACCAACTCAAATCAATGCTGCGATGCAGCAATTCGGCGCTAGCGAAGACGTCGTACCCTCCGACTGGCGCAAGGATTACGTCCATGACGACAATCACCGAACCGAAGCAGACACCCTCCGCAATGGTGGCAAATATGCTCGCCATGGCCCATCAAGCCACTAAAGGCAACGCGGCTCAGACCCGTGGCTTGGTGCAGAACGGGCTGCATCCGGCAGCCGAAGCGTTCGCCAGAGCAAGCAACAGCGCTACCAAGTTCGGCCGCGGCAACCTCGAGGCGGCGACGCAGTCCGCGCAGATCTACCTTTCAGGCATGCAAGACCTTCGCCGCCAGTACCTTGCCGCCATGACGACCCTGACGCAGCACGCTTTTGGAGGCGCCAAGGGCTTCGCCAACGTGAAGAGCCTGCGGGACGCCATGGCACTCCAGGCGCAGCTCACCCGCGCCTTAATGGAGCAGGCCCTCGACGAAGGCGGCAAGCTGCAGCGGGCGGCCCTGGCGCTGACGGAGCAGGTCCATGCTCCGCTGGCCCAGCGCATGACTATGGCCTTCGAGCAGACGATGCACTCTCGCGCGGACTGAACTGGGCCGGCGGGGGACGTCTACCCTTCGCCGGGTCGAAATCCTGCAAACATGCTTTCAAACTTTGGGAGCGCCGCCGAGCGCGGGCGCTTACCCCTTTTCCACATCTCAATTTATTCAGATCGCCGCAGTCCGTTTCCAGCGGCAAGCCAAGGATTTTACCGTGACCCTCAGGACCCTGATGCTGGCCGGCCCGGCCAAATTGAACGAGCTGTTCGCCAAGCTTGCCGAGACCTCTGACGGCGCGGTCAAGACCCGCGAGAAGCTGTTCACCGAGCTCAAGGCCGAACTCGAGCAGCACACCAACCTCGAAGAGCAGCACCTCTTCCCAGTGCTCCGGCGCAACCCCGAGACCAAGGGTCTCGTCGCTGGCGCGATCAAGGACAACAAGGAGCTGCGCGCCAAGCTCGCCGAGCTCGATGCCCTACCCAAGGCCGACGAGGCCTTCCCCGAGCGGCTGAAGGAGCTGCAGAAGACCTTCCGCCAGCACGCTCGCGACGAGAAGACGGAGCTGCTGCCGGCGATCCAGCGGGCGCTGAGCGAGGAGCAGGTGCAGGGTGTCGCCGAGCGGATGGAGGCCGGCCTTGCCGAAGCCGAGCAGGCCCGGCAGGACGAGGCAGAGGAACGCCGGATCACGGCGCGGCAGGAGCGCGAGGAGGCCGAGTTCCTGACCCGGCAGGCCGAGTTGCACGCCGAGCAAAGCCAAGCCGCCGACACCCGCACAGAGGAGGCGGCCCGCCGGGTTGCCGACACGGCTATGAGGCCGATCGAGGCCGCAACCGAGACGACCCAGCAGGTCACCCGCATGGCCACGGGAAATGCCGGAGCGAGCGGCGACACCGACCGGCGCTCTCCGGCTCGGGCCGCGGCGCCGTTGCTGACCAGCATGTTCTTCTGGCCCTGGGCGGGGCCGATGCAGGGTAGGCAGCAGGCGGGAAGCGCCGTCGCCACCAGGGGGCCCTTCAGTATGGAGGAGGTGATCCCGCTCGGCGAGGAGGTGCTCGAGGTCGGCAAGCGGACCGAGAACCGCGGCACCACCCGCATCCATCGCTACGTCGTGCAGACGCCGGTCGAGCAGCAGGTCACGCTGCAAAGCGAGCGGGTGGTTGTAGAGCGTCGCCGGCCAATGAGCGACAGGGTTACGGGCGAGGTTCTGACCGAGGTGACGGTCGAGGTGGTCGAAACCGCCGAAGTGCCAGTGGTCGAGAAGCGCACCCGCTTGCGCGAGGAGATCGTGGTCCGTACCGAGCGCACCCAGCGGGTCGAAACGGTGCGCGAGACGGTGCGCCGCGACGAGGTCGACATTCGGCAGCCTGGCAAGGCGCGGAGCGACCAGCAGCTCCGCCACGTCACCGCGGAACGTTAGAACCACGACAGGTGGACAGGGCGGAACAGGCACCCGCGGCCAAGCGGAGCGCTCGCCCAGTCCTGCCGTTCGGGGAAAAGGTCACCGCGCCCGCAGCCCATGGCGGTCGCTGTTGCGGGAGCAGGAGGAGGCCCCGGTGTTTCCTTCTTGCCTCGGCAAGCGGATGCGCTAAGGCGTGCCGTATGGGTCGGACATGGCTGGAAGTGCCGGCCGACTGGACTGCCGCCACGGGACCACAACCCGCAGGCAATGAGTTCGCCTCGCTAGCGACTCTGGAGCGGCCCAGCCGTGCTTCCGTGACGAGTGCGGTGCGTCTGCTCACGGTCTCCAACCCGACTAACCCTCGGGCGTTAGACGACACCTGGTGGCGTCTAGGTCGGGCACGCCGAAAACGCCCCGGCGGGGCGAGGCCGCAAGGTCAGGCCGAGTGCGACACCGGCGCGGACGGCAGCGCCGAGGAAAGGGAACGCCATGGCAAACCAAGGCAGCGGCGAGAACCGCGGAAGCGGACATTCGGACCAAGGGAGCGCGGTTCCTCCACCAGGCCCCGACGCAATGTTTGCTGTCTGGGCCTCCTGGGTAGAGGCGATATCAGGCTCGGCTAGCGGGGACTGGGCCAGCCACGCCAAGCCTTGGTGGGAGATGTCGACCGACCAGCTCGGCGGCGCGCTGACCAAGGACCCATTCCTGCGGTCTGTGGACCAGATGTGGAACGCCAACCCGCTGCGCGACGTCGTGCCGGTGGACTGGGCGGAGGTCGTCAGGGCACTCCGCACGGTGTGGCTGCGCTCCCTCAAACAACCGAGCGTGACAATGGCCTCGGCAGCGGAGCTGAACACGGGCCTCTGGCGTTCAGCTGTCGAGGCATGGAGCGAGGCCGGCCGACGCTGGTGGGACGCGGCGGGGACATCGCCGGCCCCGCCTGCTGGCAGCGCAGACAAGCGGTTCGCTGCACCGGAATGGCAGGCCAACCCAGCCTATCGCACGTTGAAGGAGGCTTACCTCCTCGCCTCAGCTTGGCTGCTCGAGCAAAGCGCGGCGCAAGCGGACGGTATGGATGAGACGGAGCGCCGGCGGCTCGACTTCCATCTCCGGCAGTTCGTGGACGCCATGAGCCCGACCTTGCTGCTCGCCTCGAACCCGGCGGCGCTGCGTCGTGCGATGGAGACTGGCGGCGCCAGCCTCGCCAACGGCGCGCGCAACTTGGCGGCTGACCTGAAGGAAGGGCGCCTCAGCATGGTGGACGCCACCGCCTTCGCGCCGGGGCGCAATCTCGCCCTGTCGCCCGGCAAGATGGTCCACCGCAACCGCCTGCTGGAGTTGATCCAGTACGAGCCCACGACCAAGGAGGCTCACCGGACGCCGCTGCTGCTCATGCCGCCTTGGATCAACAAATTCTACATCCTCGACATGCAGCCGAAGAACAGCATGGTGGCGCACCTCGTCTCGCAGGGTTTCACCGTGTTCATGGTGTCCTGGAAGAATCCTGACGCCTCGATGGAGGAGACTAGCTTCGAGGACTACATGGACCTCGGCCCGCTCGAGGCAAGCGACGTCGTGCGCGAGATCACCGGCGCAGAATCCATCAACGTGATGGGCTATTGCATCGGCGGCACGCTGCTTGCCATGACCCTCGCCTGGCTGGCCCGGAAGGAGGACAAGCGCTTCAATGCGGCGACCTTCATGGTCTCGCTGCAGGATTTCTCGCGGGTGGGCGACACCGCTGTCTTCATGGACGAGCCGGCGATGGATTTGGTCGAGCAGCAGATGATGGAGCGTGGCTACCTGGACAGCCGAGAGATGTCCAACATGTTCAATCTGCTGCGTTCGAACGACCTGATCTGGGCGAACGTGGTGAACAACTATCTGATGGGCGAAAAGCCGCCGGCTTTTGACCTGCTCTACTGGAACAGCGACGGTACCCGCATGTGCCGCGCCGCGCATGCCTGGTACCTGCGGAACACCTACAAGGAGAACAACCTGATCGTGCCAGGCAAGATCGAGCTGAAGGGCGAGCCGATTGATCTCGGCAGCATCGCGCTCGACGTCTACGCGGTCGGCGCGGAAAAGGACCACATTGTCCCCTGGGACGCTGCTTGGCGTATTACCCAGCTCGTCGGTGGTAAGGTGCGCTACGTGCTCGCCTCCTCCGGCCATATCGCCGGCATCATCAATCCGCCGGGTGGTAAGGGCACCTACTGGGTCAACGAGGCCCAAGCGGCAACGCCGGAGGACTGGCGCAAGGCAGCCACGAAGCATGACGGCAGCTGGTGGACCGACTGGACGGCTTGGCTCGCGGCACGCTCAGGCGAGAAGGCTACGCCGCCGTCGATGGGCAGCGCCGCGCACCCGCCGATCACGGATGCGCCTGGTACCTACGTGCTGGAGAAGTAGGGCAAGGCGGCCGCGTCCTCCAGCGCCTGCCTCAGCGCCAGCAGCACCTACGGTGGACTTGGCCGCCTCAGAGGACGCTCTACCGCCCCGGCGCCTGACGAGGATCTTGGCTGCTTTGAGCAGCCCTGTGCTGTGGTCCTGTGATGCCGCCTGGCCATGCTTTGCTCACCGAGATTGCCCGATCTGCGACGGCGACATCCGCGTTCAGGTTGCTCATGCTGCAACCGGTCGCCGTGGCCACGATCCACGCCGCTAGGGAAGGCGCAGGTGCTGTTTTGAGGCCCACAAACGGCCCTGGGTGCCCCTGCGACTGCGAAAGGTCGACGAGTCGCTCTATCCCAATCGCCTTGTGCCGGATCGTAATAGACCTACAGAATGTAATAGAAAAGCCGCTCAAGTGGTGAGATGCGCCTACGGAACGGCATATACTCAATAGTTGCGACACACAACTGCTTTATTTTGTTCAAAACTACTCCCTTGCGTCGGGCCGTATACTATGGCACATCTCTGTTGTGCAGCGCAGCAATCTTGTCGTGCTCCATAGAAATATTAGTAGGAGATCGACATGGCTGACATCAACAAGCCGCAAGACGCACGCGCAACCGCTGCCACTGATGCGGCGGCTGCAATCCGCCGTAGCGCCGAGGCCGTCCAGCAAGGCGGCCATGCTACCGGTGAGGCGTTGCGCCAGAATGCCGAGGCCGGCGCCGACATGACGCGTAAGGCCACCGAAGCCGGAGCCGATGCGGCCCGCCGCGGCGCTGAGCTTGCGAATGACACAGCTCGCCGGAGCACGCAGGCCGTAACCGACGCTCAGCGCCAGATCGCCCAGGATGCAGCGCAGCGCTTTGAGGAGGTCAGCCACAAGGTAGCCGAGGCAGCCCGTGGCACGACCGAAAACGTGCGTCAGCTGATGGCGCTGCCCAACGCCGCCGAAGGCGGGCTGCGCGACCTGCAGCAGGGCGTGGCCGGCCTGGTCGAGGGCGTGATGCAGACCAACCTGCGCGCGGCGCAGGAGTTGTTCCGCCTCGCCAACCCGGCTCCGCTCGTGGAACTGCAGCAGCGCTTCGCGCGCGAGTACACAGACGCTCTCCTGCGTAACAGCGCCACGCTGGTTCGTGCGGTGCGCCGTACTGCCGACGAGACGCTGCGCCCGCTCGAGGAGCAGATCCGCCAGGCCGATCAGGGCCAGCGGCCTCTGCAGACCGCAGCGGAGTGACACCGGCGCGGGCCCTGCAAGGGTCCGGAGTGCAGAAGGGAGCGGCCGGGACGCCAGGGGCGTCCCGGCATCTTGTTGTACGGGTCAGCGGCCTGGACACACTGAGCCCTGCTCGCGTCTAGGGTCATGCGGTCCGGATGTACTCCGGCCGCCCAAGCTCGAGCATGTGGTTCAGCGCCTTGGTAGCGATGGCCACCTCGGTCGCCTGGCGCCCATCAGTTTGTGAGTGTAGCCCGTCACCGATGACGCGCTTCCATCTCGAGATGTCCGCCTCCACCAGGGCACGAAAGTTGTATCCTGACGACCGCTGCCAGCCCATGCGCCCACGCTCGGCAATACAGCGCAAATGTGCATCCCGCTGTGTCGGCGCGGTCTCGACTGTGCCGCTCGACACCGCATTCGCACGCGGCCGAACGATGATGGAGGCATCTGGATACCGCGCAGCAACCTCGGCACAAACGTCGTCTCGGTCGTAGGCTCCATCGCCGGTGAAGGACGCCACGGAACCGTCGACCCCGTCGAGCAGGGAGCCAACTTGCGAGCCGTCATCGGCATCCTTGCTGGTCAACACCGAGGTGACGACCTGGCCGGTGTCGGCGTCAGTGGCGAGGTGGAGCATCTTCCAGGCTCGGCG
>NZ_JQKB01000085.1 GCF_000745835.1 Belnapia moabensis DSM 16746
CTGCGGCGAAGCAGCACAGCCAAGTGCTTCATTAGCTGTCCACGGCTAACCGGACAGATGCGGTTACCTACGCCATGCTGGGATTCGACTACGAGCCAAGTTCCCCAGCACAGAGGCGGGCGCCAGTGGAGGCCAAGATGTCGGCAATGCCGCCAAGCTCGATGAGTTGGCGGCGGCATTGACGAACTTAGGCTTAATGGCGCCAGCGAACACGGCACCGAGGTTGTGTCCCGAGCGCCTCGGAGGCTCTGTCAGATGCGAGGTGCCGCTGAGGCATTACCCTAGCATGTTGTCGGTGGATTTGCCTGGTACGTGCTGCAGGTGGAGTGCGTTCTGAAGCGGAAGCCGCTTACCGTTGATGGAGTTCGGTCAGCTCGTCTGGCAGAAAGGCCGTCCGGGGCATTGAGCCCCGAGCGCGACGCGGGGCTGGGACGCAGCGCGGGGTGGTCCTCGGCTTCGGTAGTCAGACCCAATTCATTGAAATGCAGTCCCAAGATCCGAGTATGTGCTCCTTGAACGTTGTTTCTACCGCAGAAGATGAGATGAAGGTTGGGGCTGAGGTGCAACTACCCGTGCCCGGGGAGGCCATAGCCTTCCTCCCGTGGCCACTATCGGCCGAGCGCATGTCCGGCTGGTTGTCGTCCTGACCATGACTGCCGCCCTCAGGCCGACGGCTGCTGCTCGTCGACGAGGCGGCGGACGCTCTCGATGCGCTCCTGGCAGTACGTAGCCAAACGCTTAGCACGCATGACCAGCGGCTCGATTTGGTCAATGTCGGGAATGCGGCCCTGCGCGGGCTTCAGCTTCGCGGAGATCGCAAGCAGCTCGCGGTAGGCATCCTCGAAACGCTCGGGAACCTTGTCGTCAGGTTTTCCGATTGTGACCTGGGTCTCGCTCATCTTCACTCCTCTCGCCTAAGACGCCGTTATGGCATGCCGTCTCGGCTTTGCTGGACGCTGGGCCAGACGGCTGCAGCATGACGAAGCCGTCGCGCATCTCGGCACGGATGACTGGTGCCGCCGCCACGAGCGCGGCAGCTGGGAGCGGCCTGCCATCAGCACCGCGCAGGACTGCGTACCCGGCTGCGAGGACGGCGCCGGGGTCGAGCGCCTCGGCCAGGGTCAGTACCCGGCCGACCTCACGATCCACCGCCTCTACGGCCGCTGTCGCCTGGCGAAACACCTCTGCCACCTGATCGGCAACGTCGCGCGCAGTGCCGTCGAGTAGCCGGGGCGGCTCAGCTGCAACGGCCGCGAAGGCCCGGGTCACTTGACGCTCATGCGCAAGCAGATGCTCTCCAGCCAAGCGGGCGACGTCTGCTCGTGCCGCTTCGAGCCCCTCCCGTGCGGCGTCCCGGCGGGCCCGCGCCGCCCTGAGGGCCGCCGCCTCTGCCTGGACGACAAGGTTGCTGGCAGTGCTCAACGAGCCGCGGGCGTCGGGCTTCAGGCTATCGAGCGCGCCGCGCACGGTCCGCTCAGCGGAAACCAGAGCCTCGCGTGCCTCGCGCTCGATCTCGGCTCCGGCAGCGGCGAGGCCCCGCTCGACATGCGCGATAGCAAGCCGCACCTGCGCGTGGATGCCGGTGATCGCGCCGTCCGCCGCCTGGGCGGCACTCACGACGGTGCCCTTGATGTGCTCCGCCACCTTGGAGGGCGTGTCCAGCGGGAGGCAGGCAACCTCGTCGATGAGGTTTCGGTCACGTTCATGGCCGATGCCAGTCATCACGGGCATCGGCATCTTGCACACCGCCTCGGCCAGCTTGTCGTCGACGAGGTAGGCAAGGTCCGCTGCGGCACCTCCGCCGCGAATGATGGCAAGGGCGCAGAACGGCGACGCTTGGTGCGAGCGGTAGATGTTCCGCATCTCGGCAACGATCCGGGCGGCGGCATCGGGGGTTTGGAACGGCGCCTCGACGAAGTTGAACTCGACCAGGCCAGCCGACGTCAGGCGGTCCACGGTGGACCGGAAATCGCCGAGGCCCGCAGCACCAGACGGGGAGATAACGGCCACCCGGAGAAAGTCGGCCGGTCGGCGGAGACGGCGGTTCCGCTCCCAGATCCCTCCCTCCTTGAGGCGTCGGCGGATGGCCTCGGCCCTGGCTTTCAGGTCGCCCAGAGAGTAACTCGGGTCGATGTCCTCGATTTCGACCGAGTAGCCGTAGTTCGCGTCTAAGCGGGAGGAGATCTTCACGAGCACCTTCGAGCCAGCCTCCAGGCGCAAGCCCAAGGCAGTGAACGCCTCGATCACCCGGCGATAGACGCCCGGCCAGCAGCCGCCGTTGACCTGGGCGACTTTCCTGCCGGTCCCATCGTGCTCGACGAACTCCATGCGGACAAACCGGTCGCCAGGCTTCAGGGTAAGCAGCTCGCAGCGGACCCAGGCCGCCGGAACAGATTTCACCCGGGCGGCAACGCCGTCGAGATAAGCCCTCAGTCCGACGGCTTGGTTGGCACGGTCGGCGGGCAATTCAGGATTAGTGCCCTCCTCCCGAGAGGCGACCCCAACCTTGGATGGTCTAGCCACATCTGTGCTCATCTCTTCCCAGTCCAGCACAGTGGCGGTGAGGGCGAAACACCAATCACAACCCTCCTTCGCGCCAGCACGACACTTGGTCAATGTCCAGGAGATCTCCGAACTCGACGGGCAACTATCTTCGCTTCCCCTTGGGCAACGCCGCATCAAGCAGGCGCAGGCACTCGTCTCGGCGTCTCTCGTCCACGGAGTGCGTCCAGGGCGACCGCCCTAAGGCGGGCTGCGTCGTGCGTAGCCAGAGCCGGGCCATGTCGGCGTCACCCACGAAGCGCCTCAGCGCCCGGGCCTCCAGCTCCTGGCGGCAGCGCACCGCTTCCGCAGTCATGACCGCTTCGTCACCGCGGCCAGCTGTCGCCGCATGCTCGATCAGCTCACTGCGCCGCCGCTCGTCGTCGAGGGCGCCTTTGATGTGCTCCTGCGTCACCCGGTCGAGACCGAGCCGTCCTTCGTCGAAGGTCGTGCCTGAAGCGCTGCGCACGGCGTGCTCGACCCAAGCAAGCCCGTCCACTTCGCCCATGGATAAGGCCGCCTCGGCAAGCAAAGCATCTACGAAGTCCGACGACTCCCTGCGGCGCCTCTCTCCGGTCTGCGCTGCGAACTCCTCGCGGATGCGACGGAGGGTCTCTTGTCGGGCCTTCGCCTCCGCTTGCCGTGTCCGCCGCAATCCCTCGAGAGGCAGGCCAAGCAGGTCCCCTGAAACTGGATCGCCGCCCGCCCACGCCATCCTCTCCAACTCACGGAGGCGCCGCAGGACATCTTCGAAGCAGTCACCGCCCTCCCGGGCCAGGGCACGCGGTGACCCGCCGAACCCCGGGAGAACGCGGTCCATCCATGGCTTGGCAGACCTCGTCGGAAGCTGCGCCTCTTTGAGCAGGAGATTCACCTTGGCCCGCAGGTCGGTTTCCCGCTTCCTGGCAGCCCCGGCGGCGTCAATTCTCGCCCTTGCCTCCCATTCGCGCTCGTAGTCGGCGCGCCAGCCCTTCAGGGTCCGCTCCACTACGCTGCGCTCGGCGAGCCAAGTGGCATAGGCGGCCATGACCTCGATGGGTGAGCGAAAGCCCCCGACCCGTTCGCGGAGATGCGCCACTAACTCCGGCTCCCAGTTCCGCCTGGGCTTGAACGGCTCCTTCAACATTCCCTGGCGCTGAAGGTAGTTGAGCACGTTCTCGGCCGTGAACGTTCGGCCTGCGACGTCGACTGCGGCGTAAAGGAGGAAGGCTGCCTGCCACGTCGCGGCGTCGAACACGAAGCACCGGTCGCCGGGCATTGGCACGCCCACGAACTCGCCGAAGCCAGCGTCGGCCGCCCGCGTCAGCCAGCCCCGATGTCCACGCCTCGCTGGCTCCTGCCATGCTGCGGCCACCTCGTCGGCGATCCGGCCGTGGAGCCGGTTTCTGCGGCGCCGCTCGACCTCCGCCATCCTTCCCGCGATGAGCCGCAGTCGGGCCTCCTCGGCGGCAACCTTGGCGTTGTGGAGCCAGTGCCGAGGTGCCGTACGCAGAATAAGTTCGGCGTGCTCGGCGCGGGAAAGGAGCCTCGGGACGCGTGATAGGTCGATCTCGACCGTCGCCAAGTTCCGGGCCCGAAGCCGAGCGATCTTCTCCGGTCCGCAGTGGTGCCTGACGTGGAACTCGAGAAGGAGCTGGCGCCCACGGCCGGTTACAACTGCGTCCGGACGCAAATCGCCCAACTCGACCTCCGCCTCCACTGCCTCGTAGGAGAACATCGTCGCGGCGGCTACGTCCGCGCTCAAGTCACCGGCCTCGGCAACCGCCTTCGGGAGCAGGATCTCGCGGGCCTCGAGGACAACCGCCTTCGCCAAGCGGTGCAGCGTCGTCTCCCAGGCGCCTGCGCATGCGCGATGTACGTGGTGGGCGAAGTGGTGGACTTTGCTGGCTCCCTTGCGTGCGACCAGACGCTCGCCGCAGCCCGGACACCGGCAGCCGCAGGCCAAACCCGACGCCACCTCGGTCACGTGGACTAGGCGGTCGTCTTCCGTAATGCCGTACGGAAGCCGGACGTCCTCGCCGTCCGACTGCAGAGGCACACGTAGCTGGCAGGAGTTGACAAAACCGTCCATTCACCCAAAATCGATCCGATACAGCATCATATCAGGAAGGCACTGGGCGTCGGCGGCTGGTGTGCAGAGGGGCAGCATTGGTATGCGCCGCGCTGCTTGGGAGGCTCGCATGCGCCGCCTCTAGCACCGTCGCCCTGAGACCATCCAGCAAACGCGCGCCGAGGCGGGCATGCTGCCAATGCAGCGGGACGTCGAGCCGTTGGCTGGGCACCAGCTCGACAAGCCGCCGGGCTGTGAGATGCGCTGCGACGAGCATGAGCGGATTCAATCCCCAACCCAACCCCGCCAGCGCACCATCCAAGAACCCCTGGGTGGACGGCACCCAGTGGACTGGGGCGTCGAGGAAGGAGGTACCGAGCGCATCGCGCGCCCAGCACGCCTGCATGCCGTCGCGTCGGTCGAACCGCAGCATCGGTGCTCGGGTAAGCGCCGCAGCATCCATTCCCGTCGGAGCATGCCGACGCAGATAGCCCGGGCTTGCGACGGCGGCGTAGCGCATCGCGCCGAGGGGACGGTGCGGCAGCCCTGAATAGGCGTGGGATCGGTTGTCACCGCGGCCAGTACCTCGCCGGAACGCAGACGGTCGGCGGTATGGCCCTCGTCCTCCAGCACGAGGTCGAGCAGCGCACCTGTCCGCTCAGCGAACTGCGCGGCGGGCAAGGACCAAGTCCCAAGGCTGTCAGCGTTCACCGCGACCGGGAGGGTCACTCGATCAAAGGCGCGGGCGCCTCCGGTGGCGGCGGCAGGCAGCACAGCCGCCAGTTCACCTTCGAGCAGTTGCACCCGCTCCGCATGCGCGCAGAGCTTCGCCCCGGCTTCAGTCGGCACCGGCGGTTGGCCGCGAACGACCAGCACGGCCCCAAGCCGCTCCTCGAGTGCGCGGACCCGCTGCGAGACGGCCGAGGGAGTTACCCCAAGGACGGCGGCGGCGCGCTCGAACCCGCCTTCGCGCACGACGGCGGCCAGGGCAGCGAGGAAAGGGTAGTCGAGCAGCTTTAGTCTCGCTTAACCGACCTTAGGAACATGAGCTGGCCTACACGAGCCTGCGACGGCAGGAAAGCGTCATGACTGACGCGTCCCCCTTCCTCAGCGGACTCGCTCTCTCCGCCGCACTCATCCACGCCATCGGCGCCCAGAACGCGTTCGTGCTGCGGCAGGGGCTGCGCCGTGAGCACGTTGGAGCCATCGTGCTCTTTTGCGCCATCGCCGACGCCGCCCTGTTGCCGTGGGAGTTGCAGGGCTCGGTGCGGCGCTGGAGCGCCTGCCGGGCTGGACCGCCGCCCTCGCCTTCGGCGGCACCTTGTTCCTCGGCTGGTACGGCATCGAGGCGCTTGGTCGCGCATTGCGTCCGACCGGCGGGCTGGAGGCCGACCGAAGGGGCGAGGCGCTCTCGCTGGGTGCCGCGCTTGCCCGAATCGCGGCTTTCACACTGCTGAACCCACATGTCTACCTCTACACTGTGCTCCTCGTCGGGTCCGTCGGCGCCTCGCAGCCGCCGGGCGGGCAGCCTGCCTTCGTCGCTGGAGCAGGGCTCGCCAGCGCGCTCTGGTTCGCTAGCCTTGGCTACGGTGCCCGCCTGCTTGCGCCCTTGTTCGCCCGGCCTGCTGCCTGGCGCGTCCTGGGCGCGCTTGTCGGCGCGACGATGCTTGTCATCGCAGCCGAGTTAGCCAGGCACAGCGTGGGCTAGCGAACTTCATGGGTCCCAAGGCATTGGAATGCACCAAGCGTCGCACAGGGATGTAGAGCGAAGGCATTGGTTGGCACCAGCGGCCGAGCTGACTGCCACTTCATCCGAAATACCGCGTGCAACATTTTATCAGTCATCGGCCTGTCGCACTGGTTCGGCTTAATATCCCCCGGGGTACGATTTCCGACTTCATTACAATCGGCGATTTCGGCCGTTCTGTAGGACGTACAAAGCGTAAGAAGCCGGAAATGCTTACGTGAAAAACGGAGTGGCGCTGGCGAAGGCAATAGCCGACGTGCCGTTTACGCAACCTTATTTGCTGTTCTCGCTTTTCGTTGGAATACTCACTTTCCTATGCAACCACACAGCACCGATGCGGAGGCACCAGCGGCACCCACAGTCAAGCTGCATGGCCTTCGCGCACATATTGTCGCCCTGGTAGTGGCGGCACTCCTGCCAGCCTTCGCGGTCGGTGCTATCGCGGTTTGGGCTGGGGCCAGCAGCAATCGCCAAGCCTTCAACGACCGGCTGGAAAGCACCGCCAGGGCGCTGGCAAGCGCGGTCGAGGCCGAAGTTGCCTCTCAAACCCTGGCCCTCGCCACCTTGGCTACCGCGCGCAGCCTCGACGGCGACGGCGACCTGATCTCGTTTCACGAGCGGGCACGCCACGTCGCCACCATGCTCAACACCCGTATTTTTCTGGTTGCGCCCGATACGTCTCTGCTGCTGCACACGCATTTCGCGCCAGGTGAGAAGTATCCGGGCCAGTCGCCGAGGGAGTCGGCCGACGTGGCGAGGCGGGTCTTCGAAACCGGCCGCCCCGCGGTCGGCAGCCTCGTGAAGGGACAGGTCACTGGACGATGGGTGGCTCCGGTCTACGTCCCGGTCAGCCGAAAGGGCAGGATCGTCTTCGCCATCGGGGCGGCGCTGGAAGCCGATCGGGTCTCAAGGATGCTGTCCGAGCAGACCTTCCGCGGCGAGGGCTACGCTTCGCTCGTGGACGGGGGCGGGCGGATCATGGCGCGATCTGCCGAGCCCGAGGGCTTCGTTGGACAAACAGTCCGCGGCTGGGTGACCGACGGCGTGAGCCGTGGAGAGTCCGGGATCCTGCAAGATCCCAATCGCTCCGGGGTCGAAGTGGTCACTGCCTTCCGGCGTGTCTCCGGCACGCCGGGGTGGTTCGTCACCGTCGCCGAGCCGCTGTCCACCTACCATGCGAGCCTGCTCAGGCCGCTCTCTACGCTGGCGTTCGGTGCCTTGGGCGCGCTAGGCATCGCCCTGGCCGTCGCCGTCTGGATAGGCAGGCGAGTGCTCAGGCCGGTGGATTGGCTGACGCGGAAGGCCGAGCGCGTCGCCGCGACTGGCGGCGCCGCCGAGATCCTCCCGCAGGGACCGCGCGTGCGGGTGCTCGAGTTCGAGCGGCTTCGCGCGGCGGTGCTGCACGCGCATGTGGCGCTGCGGGAGCGAGCGCAGGCGGTGGCGGCCGGGGAGGCGCGGCTGCGTGCGGTGGTGGACACGGCCGCGGACGCCATCGTCGTGACCGACGAGGGCGGGAAGATCCTCTCCTTCAACCGCGCCGCCGAGGGGATCTTTGGCTACGCGGCACCGGAAGCCAAAGGCCAGAGCATGGCAACGTTCATGGGAGCAAACCACGGGATCTGCCTCGCCACCCATGTTCGAACAGCTGAGCAGGACATCCGCGATGCCGTGCGCGAGGTGGAGGGAAAGCGGAAGGACGGCTCGACTGTGCCGCTCGACCTCTCCGTCGCCGAGTGGCGCGACGCCGAGGGCCGAAGCTTCCTCACCGTTATCATGCGGGATGTCTCGGCGCGCAAGGCGGCCGAGGCCCGCCAGCACCTCCTCATGCGCGAGGTGGACCACCGTTCGAAGAACGTCCTGGCAGTGGTGCAGTCGGTGCTGCGGCTTACCCCCCAAGACAGGCCCGGTGCCTTCGCCGCCGCCGAGGCCCGGGTCGCGGGGCTCGCGCGCGTGCACTCACTGCTCGCGGAGGGGGGCTGGTCGGGTGCCGATCTGCGCGCCGTCGCGGAGCGGGAGTTGGCCGCATACAGCTCGCTGGGCGCTGGGGAAGGGCGCTCAACGGTGGAACTGGACGGGCCGTCGGTCACGCTCGCGGCCTCGGCGGTGCAGCCGTTCGCCATGGTACTGCACGAACTGGTCACCAACGCATCGAAGTACGGGGCACTCTCCGTACCCGGCGGACGCGTTGAGGTGGGATGGCACGCGGGCCACGGGGTGGGCGAAGACGGGCTGCTGCGCCTGCGCTGGGTCGAATTAGGAGGGCCTGCCATCGCCGGTGCCCCAAAGCATCGAGGCTTCGGCACGCGGGTGGTCGAAACCACGGCGCGCGGCCAGCTTGGCGGATCCGTCCTGCGGCACTGGGAGCCCGGGGGGCTTGTCTTCGGGATCGTGGTCCCGCTGGCACGGGTTCTAGCAGGAGAGGAAGCAGCCGCGTTGGGCGGCGGCGACACGACCGTCCGCACGAAGGCAGCTTAGCGAAGCGCGCCGGACGGAACTGGTTGGCGGTGCCGGTTGTGTAAGGCAGTGCCTGACCAGCTCGCCTGAAAGGTTGATGGATAGCTTGGTAGGCCACGACACTCGCTGCCTCGACCTTCGCCGGTCGTCCCACAACTTACTAGCCTGCGCCTTAAACGCCGCGGAGGCTGTCAATCTGGGTTTGCATGGCCGCATCCACCTGCTTCTGCCTCTCGGTAGCCTGAGCGGGCGTCAGGGGCGGCACATCCCGAGGCGGTGGGGGGTGGATCAACACCAATCATAAGGAGCCGAAGGAGCCATCGTCTTATACGCTTCATTAGCCTTGCACCGGCTTCATCGGCCTTAGACTGCCACACCTACAAGGTCGTTCGCCAAACCTGCACGGTTAAAAATCACATGACATGGATTGGCGGCCGCGATGCACGCCTCGCTGCAGTTCCGGCGCAACATGCTGCGCAGACCCCGGTATCTCTAACGATTGGCGCGAGGTCTAGGCGGGCCTCAAGGGCATGGTGCCGCTGGACGCCGCCACCCCGGTGCCCAACCCGGAGCGGCCGAACCTGTGCGACCGGATAATGGCCGGGGAGGCGAGGGGGGAGTAGCCTCGACGGGCACTCAGAAGGTGCTTCGCACCTAATCTATGGCCGTGACCGCGCCGAAGTCGAACCGGCGGGAAGAGTGGCGTGCTGCGGTGGTCTCCCGGCGACCAGCGGGGTGCCTACCCGGCTCCCTGCGCCTTCCGCACCGCGTCCAGCACCGCCTCATGCGTCGCCAGTATCCGCCGCAGCGTGGGCTTCCCTTTGTCGCTCGCCTCGGCGATGCCTTCATGCATCTCCTCGATCCCCGACGTCATCTGCTCGGCCAAGCCGGATAGCCGCTCCTGCAGCTGCTCGCCGTCGTCCTCGAGTTCGGCCGTCCAGATCGCCAGGACGCGCGAGAATTCGGCGGCGGCGCGGACGGGTGGGACGCCCGCTTGCAGGAGCTTGATGAGCGGGGCCAGGTCTGCGTTGGGGGAGCGGGACATGCGGGAGAAAATGGGTAGGCGGTCTCCGGGTCGCTAGACGTCGCGGGGCCGTTTTGTGTCGCCAGCGGCGGTCTGACCGAAGTCGCCCCTTACCTCGACACAACGAGCGGTTCGCTCGGCAACACCTTCCGAGGATCCCGGAGGGTAGTCAGGCGCCGAATGCAGCCCAGTCGGCGGCGATCTCGGCTACGCGTAGCTGCCGCAACCGTCTTTCAATCCACATCCTCGTCGGCTGCCGATGCCGACCGCCCTGGACCGCGTCCTGCCGATCGACATGCGACGACGTCACCGGGGGTGATGTCCGTTCGCTGCTGCTTCGCTAACCGCCGCTCAGCGAAAGTCCCGCGTCGGCACCTTGATTCCTGATCCGAAACGCAGATCAGGGATGTAGATGTCGCGCGCTGGGCGGCCGCTGAGCCTCGACGCCTCACGCGGGTCCGACGACGCAGCAGTGCCCCGGGCCTCGACGCCGCGCAACAGATCGGAGAGGTCCTCCAGCTGGTTGGCGATGACGTGGATCACCTCGCCCTCGCGCTGCACCCGGCCGCGGCAGGCAAGCATACCCGCGGAGAGGACGAGGCGACGCTGCCGCTCGAAGAGGGACGGCCAGACGATCAGGTTAGCCACGCCGGTCTCGTCCTCGACGGTGATGAACATGACGCCCTTGGCGGAGCCCGGCTTCTGCCGCACCAGCACGATGCCGGGCACCGTCACCCAGCGCCCGTCGCGGGCCGCGGCGAGGTCAGTGCACGCCACCATGCCGCGGCCGCGCAGCTCCTTGCGTAGGAAGGCGACCGGATGGCACCGCAAGCTCAGGCCGGTGCTGCGGTAGTCTTCCACAACCTCGCGCCCCTCGGCCATTGGCACAAGCGCGACGGGCGGCTCGACGGCATCCGGTTCTGGCACGCCGCCGCGCTCCGCTGCGGCGAACAGCGGCAGTGCCGTGTCGGCCAAGCCGCCCACTGCCCACAGCGCCTGGCGCCGGTCGACCCCCAGCGCGCGGAACGCGTCCGCCTCAGCCAGCCGCTCGAGTGCCGCTCGGGGCAGGCTCGCCCGGCGCCAGACTTCCTCGACGGACGCGTAGGGCGCCCCGCCCCGGTGCGCGACGAGCCGCGCGGCGTCGGCGTTCGCCAGGCCATGGACCATCCGCAGACCCAGCCGGACGGCCAGCCACCGGCCGCCCGTCGGCTCAAGGGTACAGTCCCAGCGGCTCGCAGTGACGCAGACGGGCCGGACCTCGATCCCGTGCTCGCGCGCATCGCGCACCACCTGGGCGGGTGCGTAAAAACCCATCGGTTGGCTGTTCAGCAGCGCCGCGCAGAAGACGTCGGGATGATGGCACTTCACCCAAGCGCTGGCGTAGGCGATGAGGGCGAAGGAGGCCGCGTGGCTCTCCGGAAATCCGTAGCTGCCGAAGCCCTCGATCTGCGCGAAGGTCCGCTCCGCGAACTCTCGGTCGTAGCCGCGGTCGACCATGCCTGCAATGAGCTTGTCACGGAAATGGCTGACGCCGCCGCTGAACTTGAAGGTCGCCATCGCCCGTCGCAGCTGGTCGGCCTCGCCCGGGCTGAACCCAGCGCAGTGGACTGCGACCTGCATCGCCTGCTCCTGGAACAGCGGCACCCCGAGCGTCTTGCCAAGGACCCGCTTTAGCTCGAGCTTCGGGTAGGTGACGCCTTCCTTCCCCTCGCGGCGTCGTAAGTAGGGGTGGACCATGTCGCCCTGGATTGGCCCAGGGCGGACGATGGCGACCTGGATGACGAGGTCGTAGAAGGTCCTCGGCTTCAGCCGCGGCAACATGGCCATCTGCGCCCGGCTCTCGATCTGGAAGGTGCCGAGGGTATCGGCCCGACGGACCATCGCGTAGGTCGCTGGATCTTCAGGCGGCACCGAGGCGATGTCGATCCGCTGGTCCTTGTGGTCCTCCAGCAGCTCGAAAGCGCGGCGGAGGCAGCCGAGCATCCCGAGCCCGAGCACGTCCACCTTCATGAAGCCGAGCACGTCAATGTCGTCCTTGTCCCACTCGACCACCTGCCGCCCGGCCATGGCGGCGGGGGCGAGCGGGACGAGGTCGTCGAGCCGGTCGCGCGTCAGCACGAAGCCGCCCGGGTGCGTCCCAAGCTGGCGAGGAAAGCCTATCAGCTCCCGCGCCAGCTCCAGGGTGAGACGCAGGCGTCGGTCAGCGGTGTCGAGGTTCAGTTCCGTGGCGTGCTCCTCGGTGACGCCCTCCTCCGACCAGCCCCAGACCTGAGAAGCCAGCGCGCCGGTGACGTCCTCGGGCAGGCCCATGACCTTGCCCACGTCCCGCACCGCACCGCGGGCGCGGAAGCGCATCACGGTGGCGCAGAGAGCGGCGCGGTCACGGCCGTAGCGGGCGTAGATCCACTGGATAACCTCCTCCCGCCGCTCGGCTTCGAAGTCCACGTCGATGTCGGGCGGCTCGCGCCGCTCTGCCGAGACGAAGCGCTCAAACAGGAGGCCGGAGCGCACCGGGTCGATGGAGGTGACCCCGAGCACGTAGCAGACCGCCGAGTTGGCGGCTGAACCGCGGCCCTGGCACAGGATGTCCTTGCTGCGGGCGTAGGCGACGATGGTGCGGACGGTCAGGAAGTAGGGCGCGTATTTCAGCTCTTCGATAAGCCGCAGCTCGTGCCGGAGCTGGGCCGCCACGTCGTCGGGCATGCCCTCCGGGTAGCGGGACGGCGCCGCATCCCAGACCAGCCGCTCCAGCGCCTGGTGCGGGGTGAGCGCCGGATCTTCGACCTCGTCTGGGTACTGATAGCGGAGTACGTCCAAGGAAAAGCGGCATCGCGCCACGAGGTCCAGGGTCCGCGCGACCGCCTCCGGGTGGCGGCGGAACAGGCGCGCCATCTCCTCCGGCGCCTTCAGGTGGCGGTCGGCGGAGCGCTCGCGCCGAAACCCCGCGGCGTCGATGGTGCAGCCCTCCCGGATGCAGGTCACCACGTCCTGAAGGGTGCGCCGCTCCGGCGCGTGGTAGAGGACGTCGCCGGTGGCGACCGCCGCCACACGTGCGGCGTGCGCCAAGTCCTCCAGCGCGCGCAGGCGCACGTCGTCGCCGGAACGGCGGCGCAGTGTCAGCGCGAGGTGGGCGCGGTTGCCGAAGGCGGCGCGAAGACGGGAGAGGCGCGCGGCAAGCTCCCCGTCAGGCTGGTCCGGCACAAGGACCGCCAGCAGCCCCTCGGCATGAGCCGCGAGGTCATCCCAGAACAGCTCGCAACCGCGGTGGCCAGCGCGGCCCTTGCCCACGGTCAGCAGTCGGCAGAGCCGGGCGTAGGCGGCGCGGTCAGTGGGATAGACCAGGACGGCGGCGCCATCCGCGAGGTCGAGGCGGCAGCCGACCACCAGCCGCACGCCCGAATCCTTGGCGTGCCGGTGGGCAGACACGATCCCCGCGAGCGAGTTCCGGTCGGTGACGCCGAGCGCGGGCAGGCCAAGCGCGGCAGCCCGGGCGAACAGCTCCTCCGGGTGGCTGGCGCCGCGCAGAAAGGAGTAATTCGTCGTGACCTGGAGTTCGGCGTAGGCCGCCGTCACGGCTTCTGGTGGTGCGGACTGGTCGAGGGTGCCGGAACCACAGGAAGCTTCATCAGCACGAAGCCGCTGCGCTCGAGGTGGCGCACCAGCCGTTCGGCGGTGATGCGCGCCATCGCCTCGTCGGCGTGATGGACACGTTTCCTTCCGTCATACCTGAGCGCGAAGGACAGGCTCTCGGCGATTTCCTCCGGGGTGGCGGGGTGCAGGCGTGAGTTTTCGGTCACCGGAGGTCCTCCGTTAGAAGATGCCATGCAGGAACCAGGCAAGGTCGCCGGTCGCGGGGTCGGCGCCATCGCCGCGGCGGTAGAGCCAGAAGCGCCGCCCTTCCTCGTTCTCCACGGCCCAGTAGTCGCGCACCGCACGGCGCTCGCCATCGCGGCGCCACCACTCGCCCGCGATGCGCTCCGGCCCGTCGGCGCGCCGGACGCGGTGGCGCACTCGGCGCCAAGTGAATGCGGCTGGGGGTTGGTCGGGCAGCACCGACAGCACCTGCACCGGCTGGGGCGGCGCGATTAAGCGCACCGGCCGTCGCAGGCCGGGCGGCCACGCCACGCGGCCAAGATCAGCGAAAGGTGGCGCGCGTCGCGCTGAACGTTCGGGTACGTCGCTCTCGACGGGAACAACGCGGAATACACGGCCCGCGCCGAAGCGGGCAGCTAGGCGGTCCACCAGCGGGGCGATGTCAACTTCAGGGGCCTCCGGGGTGCCGAGCGACGTCGTGGCCTGGGTCGGGGCCAGCGGCTCGGCGAGGGTGACGACCAAGCGCATGGCGGCGACCCCGAAGCCGGGATCCACCTCCTCCAGCCTCTCGCCGAGGAGACGGGCGAGATGGCGCGGGTCGCGCGTCGGCCGTGCCATTCCCGCTCGCAGGATTTTGGTCGCGTCGTCCACCCGCTCGAACAGGAGGTCGAGGTGGCGCGCGCCGAGGCCCGCCCGCTCCAGCCCGACGCAGACCGCCTCGGCCAGCCGGTCGATGGCGAAGCGCAGCGCCTCGGCAGTCAGCAGCGGCTCTGGAAAGGCCAAGCTGTGCTGCACTGCCTCGGGCGGCACAACCGGCGTGATCGGCTCTGGGGCGTAGCCGAGCGCTTGGTCGAGACGCCGGAGCGCCTCCGCGCCGAAGCGCCGGGCCAGTGGGCCGCGCGGTGTCGACACCAGCTGGCCGACGAGGTCGAGGCCGAGCCGCCGCAAACCCGCGACGGTTTCGCTGGGCAGGCGCAGCGCCGCCACTGACAGCAGGGCGATGCCGTCAGCCTGCCCGGCGGGCGGTACAACGCTGATGGCCTCCCCGACGTGGCGCGCCATCGCCCAGGCCGCGCCGGGCGTGTCTGCAATGGCGGCTCGGGCGGCAATGCCGGACCGGATAAGGCGCCCGACGAGGTCTTTGAGCATCGTCTCCTCGCCGCCGTGCAGGTGCGCGCAGCCGGTGACGTCGATCCAGAGCCCGTCCGGCGGGTCGGGCGCGGTCAGGGGGGAGTAGCGCAGGCACCAGGCTGCGAGGTCGGCGAGCGCGTCGGCGTCGCCCTCGGGGTCAGCCGCGGCCGCCTCCAGCCCGGGCACCATGGCCTGGGCATGGGCGAGCGGCATGCCTGGGCGGAGGCCGAGCGCCTGCGCCGCCCGATTCGCTGCGGCGACCACGAGGCGGCGTCCGTCGTGGGCGCGCGTCACCAGCGGCGCCTCAACCGGCAGCACGGTGCCTCTGCCCCTCCGCAGGCGGTCGGTCGGCCAGGTCGGCAGCCAAAGCGAGACGACCCTGCGCATCGGGGCACTCCACAATCCAGGAACGGGGTTCACCACCGCGGGCCCGCAGCAGCTCGAGCCGCCAGCGTGCCCGACCGAGGCCGGGCGTCTCGGGCGACCAGGGCAGCGGCGGAGCGGACGGCAGGGAGGCGACGCGCCAGCGCGTCACAGCCGCGCTGGGCTCGGCAAGGGCGGGGTCGTCGTGCCGGGCGCTGCGGCGGATGGCGAAGGCGACGGCGCCCGTGCCCTCGGCGGCAAGCTGGAGGCGGCGCGAAGCGGTCAGGCTGAGGCGGCCGGGCACCTCGCCGACGACGCCTGCGAGACCGGGGTGGCGCAGCCCCTCTTCCATGGCGGCAAGCACGTTCCGGCTCGCCTCGACATGCAGCACGCGATCCGGACCGAGGCCGACCTCGGCCAGAGCTGGGGCGAAGAGGTCGAAATAGGGAGAGACCCAGAGCACCGGCCCGGCCGCATGGGCCAGGACACTGGCGGCGAGCAGGGCCGCGGCGGCACCGTGCTCGGTGTCCGGGCCAGACCCGGCGATCTCGTGCAAGGCACCCCGGGCGATGCCGCCTTCATGCAGGGCGTCGTCCAGAGCCGGGAGACCGAAGGGGATAGCGGTCGCGCGGCCCGGGGCCAGTGGACGACGCTCGATGCGCGCCACCTGGTCCCTGAGGTCCTCCAGCAATGCCGTCCGACCGCTCCCGGCCATGTCCATATGCCTCCATGGTCTGGAACATAAAGTGAACACGCGAGTCGCCGGAAGTTCCAATTTGGGCTGGCGGCCTGTGGATAATGGGGATCATTTCGGCGCCGCCGGGGTCGATGCCTCCGGAGCGGAAGGTTGCTAAGCACCAGGAGAAGACGCTTCTGGGTTTCATTCCCCTTGCCAGCACCCACCTGCCGTCAGCGGCCCGCTCTCCCGACCGGATGGTAGCCAGCAGCCGCCACACTCTCAGTGAGCATCCTCGCGTCGCGGCAAGTGCTAAGCGCGAAGGCCAAGCGGGTGCTGCAGTTCAGGCTGTCGACGTTGTCTCTCTATGTCTTACCCTTCGATTGTGCGAGGCATTCCGCGCAACGTTCTGCCGCCGAACCACATTACCGGTGGACCGCTTCTAGGAGCGGGCCACAAGCGCGGCTGCGAGGACCCGATAAAATCCCACCTGCACCACCTGACGAAGGCTGGTCGTTTTACTTCCCTGGCTCGTGCGAGAAAAGGCATCAAATAACGATTAAAGAATGAAAGTTATTCTTGTCAACATTTTGCCGGACGCACCACAATAACCTAGTGTTCTCCAAAAATAACACAAGCGCAAGTGCCGAATATCGGTCGTGCCGAAAGAACATTCGGTGCCTAAAGCCGGTCAAGGTATGGTGTCTTTTAGCAGCGCGGCGCAACCGAAGCTTGGTGGCACCATTATCCAAAGCCGAAGCTTTAAACCCAGCCGCCTCCACCATCGAGCGGGTGTGTGATACCAACCGCCATGGTCACTGACTCGCATGTGATCCGCGGTTTGCGGCGGGCGTGATTCGCTGTCTCCCGGGGGTTCGATTCGGGAGGCTTGCGATGGCGGGGGGGATCACGCGGCAGGACTTGTCGGCGGATGCCCTGAGGCAGGCTGCAGCTCGCAGTCGGGACGCGAACGCAGCGCGACGCATGCTGGCTCTTGCCTTGGTACTGGAAGGGCAGTCGCGCACGGACGCGGCCGCAACCTGCGGCATGGACCGGCAGACCCTGCGCGATTGGGTGCACCGTTACAACGCCGAGGGGTTGG
>NZ_KN050760.1:0-4652 GCF_000745835.1 Belnapia moabensis DSM 16746
CGCGCGCCGGCCAAGCGCACCCCGCTCTGAACCGCCTGCATGACACCGGCGAGGTCGTGCCCCACACCGTCTGCGAGCCGGCGCAGCGCCTCAAGCCGGCGCACTCGCGCCTCCGTCGCCTGGTGCTGCACCGCCTCCTGGCGGCCGCGCTCGGCCATCTCCACTGCCAGTCGGCGCAGCGTCATCTCGCTCATGGTCACCGCCGCGAGATCACGCAACGCCGCGGCATCGCCAGATGTCCAAACACGTGGCTCGGTATGGATGGCGCATAAAGCGCCAAGCGCATGGCCATCTGGCGTTATGAGCGGCATGCCGAGGTAGGCGACGACGCCAAGCTCGGAGATGGCGAGGTTGCCGGATAGCAGTGGATGATGGCCCGCGTCCTGGATCAGGAGCGGCTCCCCAGCGGCCACAACGTGCTGACAGAACGAGTGCAGTAGGGAGGTCTCGCGTCGAAGCAGCCAGGGCTGCGGCAGGCCAACAGCGCTCTTGAAGAACTGGCGGTCGGCCTCGACCAGCGACACCAGCGCCGCCGGCACGCCGAGCAGCCGGCAGACCATCCGGGTCAGGCGGTCGAAGGTCTCCTCGGGCGAGGTGTCCAGCAGGCCGGTTCGCCGCAGTGCCATGAGGCGGTCCTCGTCCTGCAGCGCCCTGCTCAGCAGCGTTTCATCGGACATCGATGGCCTCCTTGCTCGGCGGGCACGTACCCGTGCTCGTCTGTCCTGCGGGCGGCTATGGGACAGGTTCCACCCTCGAAGCTATGCTGTCCATCCAACTCGGCGGTAGCACGCGGGCCAAAACGGGTAGGTGTCGGAGGGGCGGCGAGCTACCCCTCCACTGCTTTCTCGACCGGTTGAGGCTGATCGGGCGGGAACGAGAATAAAGGGTCGCTCATTCAATCAGCTTACGCCACGAGGAGAGCCGCAACCCTTTCCATTCGCTCTCGGCTGCTGCTGGCTATACAGCAGCGTTGACTGACTTGCGATAAGACCCCCCTGTCACAAGTGAGCGCCTACCGCGGCAGCATAGTCCAGACGGCTCAAGACTTCAGCTGTTTCGGCCAAGATGACCATCAGACCCCTTGGCCTCACGTCGGATGATGGCGGGCACGCAGACATCTCTGACGAGTAGCCAAGGTCGGCAGCTTTGCGCCAACTTCGGCCGTCCACTTGCCGTTGTCGCCTCCCTGAAAGTGGACATGGTCGACGGCATGGAGGACTTGGTGACGGGGGAGCAAGTTGCCAGCTCTTGCCAATGGCTGCTCCGCCCGCCAAGCCCATTCAATTTGACGGTGCCAGTTGGCTTGCCGAAAGCTAACCTCGACCGAACAATCCAACGGCAAGGCTTGCTGCGCAGTGCATATGTCACCCGTGCCCAGAATCCTCTTTGTCTCAATCATCAACAGCGTCGGCTCGGAACGTGCGGTGGCAGCGATGGGCCGGCTCGGTGCCGAATGCGCGGTGCTGAGCCCAGTTGGTTCCTACTCCTCGCTCACGCGCTTTGCAGCGCGGCACTTTGTATTGCCGCCATACCGCGGTGTCCGGCGCCTGGGGCTCCTCACTGCCCGACGTCGGCTAGAGATTGCCCTGTTGGATTTCCGGCCCGACACGGTCGTGCCTCTTGATGACTTGTCGGCGAAGTTCCTTTGCGGCATCGCGCTTGATCCTTCAACGCGCGAACCGGTTCGGGCAGCTCTGGTGGAGGCGCTCGGTTCGCCCCAGGGCTTTGCCGTCGCCTGTGATCGCCGGCGCGGCATGGATCTCGCGGTGCGACTCGGCCTGCGAACTCCAGGTCACTGCACGGCAACCGATGCTGTAGTCGCGCGTGACGTGGCAGCGGCTTGGGGTTATCCAGTTGTCCTTAAGCGTGAGCACAGCGGCGGCGGGGACGGTGTGGCGATTGCTTGGGATTCGATGCAACTTGGCGCTGCGTTCGAGACGCTGCAGGTTCGGGGCAAACACTGGAAAGGCTGGGTCACAAGGACAAGCCGACGTTTCTTGTGGCGCTGGGCGGGTTTGCCCTTTTCGCCGGATGCACCGCCTTTACTGCAGAGACACATCAACGGCACGCCGGCCATGCACACTCTCGCCGCCTTTCAGGGTCGTGTCCTTGAGGCTGTGAGCTTTCTCGCGGAGCGCACGCATCCCGGGCCGACCGGGCCGAGTACCATGGTCCGGCACATCGAGAATCCCGAGATGGCGGACACCGCCGCTCGGCTAGTCGCAGCACTCGGCTGCTCCGGCTTATTGAGCTTTGACTTTGTGCTCGAGGGTGGCAAAACAAACGCCTACCTAATTGAGATAAACCCGCGACCTATCGCAGTCGCCAGCCTCGGGCCTCTGTTTGGGCATAATGTCTATGGGGCGTTGGTTGCCCAATTGCGCGGCTGGCCCGCGCCTCCAAAATCATCCGAACCAGACACGCGACCCGTAGCACTCTTTCCCCAAGAGTTGGTGCGAGACCCCCAAAGCTTGCGGATGAGGCTCGACAAGGGTGAAGTGATTCACGATTTGCCCTGCGACGATTGGGGTGTGGTTGCGGCCTACGAGCGCTACTTGGTCCAGATGCACCGTACACATGCAGAATTGGTGCGCCAACTCCTTCGCTCAGTTGGTAGAAGGCGGGATCAATAATAGAAGCGGTCGGGATACGACGTATAGCCCCAGCGCAACGGAATACCTCGTTGCTCGGCAGTTGAAGTTGCCACACCCCTCATTCGCACAGCCACATCCGCAAGTGCTGTCTTTCGTCACAGTGCTGGCGCCAAGCACCGAGGTGGCACTCGGGCTGATCGAAGTTTTCAGGCAGCAACTCCACTTTACAACCGCGAGTTTGTTCACAAAACGATCGGGCGGGGTTTGAATCGAGCGATTCTGCAGTGCCGAAATAGGCGAAGCAGACCGCTCGTTTGGCAGTATTGGCGCTGCCTGACGTCGGATTGGAGGGTCGATGACTTACCCAGATTATCCGACGCCAGAGCACATATCCGGCGTACACCGCGCGCCCGCGGCGGACTACGACGCTGACGTAGTGATCCTCGCCCTCGATCGGGTCGAAGATACTGCAGAGGCTGTAGCCTCCGCCAGAGCCCAGACCGGCGTCTCGAAGCACGTGTGGGTTGCCGACCAAGGTAGCCGGCCGGAGAATGTCGCACGTTTAGCCGAGGTGATGCGGGGCGCCCCGGATGCGACACTGGTCCGTCTTGATCGCAACTGGGGTGTGGCGGGAGGGCGCAACCGTGCAACCGCGCTTGGCAGCGGGCGCGTGGTATTCGCGCTCGACAATGATGCTGAGTTCTCCGCCTCCGACACGCTGGCGCGGGCTGTTGCCATTCTGGATGCAGATGCGGATCTCGCCGCGGTCGGGTGCCGCATCCTGGTGCACGCTACCGGGGAGGATGACCTGTCCTCCTGGGGCTATCCGGTTTCACTTCTCCCAAGGGCAGGTGAGAGCTTCGATACGGTCACCTTTGTCGGTGCCGGCGCGGCCGTCCGGCGAGCCGATTTCGAGCGTGCCGGCGGCTATGACGACGCGCTATTCTTTCTATGGGATGAGTTCGATTTCTGTCTCCGCCTGATCAATCTCGGTTTGCGCGTGCGATACCGTGGCGACCTCGCCGTGCGGCATAAGGTCAGCCCGGAGAAGCGCTTTGCCTGGGCCGGCACACGCTGGTTCTATTTTGTGCGAAATCGTGTCTATATCGGAATGAAATATGGTTCACCGGCGTCGGTGCTGCCGCGTTTTATTGCCTATCAGCTGAAGGGAGCGCGCAATGGCGTGCTTTTACAGGGACTGCGGGCAGGTCCTGCAGCGCTGCAGATGTTGCGCGAATTCCGTCCCGCGCTCGGGACCGAGGAGTTGCACCGGCTGACACCCGCAGCGCGCGAATACCTGAGACGCAACGACGCCGCACATCGTTACGGCGTGCTGCGTCGCATGCGAACAGAGGTACTCTCGGCGCTGCCACAAGCGCAGCGGCGTGCATCATAGTGGAGGCTACCGTCTGGAACTGGCTTCACGGCTTTGTGCAGTTGTACCCCAAGGCCCGGCGAGAATGGCCCCAACCAGCAGCACTTCGGCATGCCGCGAACTCCGTTGGAAAAAGAATGGTGTGAAGCATGGGACCACCACGGCGAAGCGGGCTGGCAGGGTCAACCTGGGGCGGTCCTCTTGCCAGGACGCCAAAACTTTACCCGCTTCACCGCCTCACCCTGGAATGGCCAAATTCAAGCTAAGAGCGTCTAACGAAACCTGGTTTGGCGCGTTTTGGGGGCATGAGCAGGCCTCTTGTCCCTGATGGCTGTGGGCGGTGGTGGAGCCGCTGCTGCCGCCTGAGCCGCCGAAGCCGAAGGGCGGTCGGCCTCGTCTGCCCGACCGCGCGGCCCTGACCGGCATCCTCTTCGTCCTACAGTCGGGAATCCCGTGGAAGATGCTGCCCCAGGAGATGGGCTGTGGGTCCGGCATGACATGTTGGCGCCGCCTGCGCGACTGGCAGGAGGCGGGCGTCTGGGACCGCCTCCAGCGTGCACTCCTCGACCGGCTTGGACGGCGCAACGCCATCGACTTTCGGCGCGCCGCCCTCGACAGCGCGTCGGTTGCGGCAAAAAGGGGGGTGCGCAGACGGGACCGAACCCGACCGTCTATGAAACCCT
>NZ_KN050760.1:4772-17548 GCF_000745835.1 Belnapia moabensis DSM 16746
GTCGGCGCCGGCGCGCCGCTCTCTGTCGCTGTGCGGCCCTCTGCCCAGCGCAGCCAAGTCCGCACCAGCCGGTCCGGCAAGCCAAGCTCGGCCGCCACCGCCGAAACCGAGCGGCCACCACGGATTGCGGCCACCGCTTCGAGCTTGAACGCCTCCGGAAACAACCGGCGCTGTTTGTTGCTCTCCGCCATCGACACCTCTCAGGCCCTTCAGCCTATCTGGGGTGTCCGCGAGAGCGGGGCAGGGCCAAATGGCGATGTTGACCTGAGCCTCGCGCAGGAGCCGGCGGTCGTGCACGACGCCGAGCAGGAAGCCTGCGAGCATCAGCCGCACCGCCACCTCGGGGTCAATGCCAGGTCGTCCCGCGCCGTCGGCGGCGTAAAGGTGACGCACCTCTGCGCGCAGCCAGGATAAGAGCGTCTAACGAAACCTGGTTTGGCGCGTTTTGGGGGCATGAGCAGGCCTCTTGTCCCTGATGCGCTGTGGGCGGTGGTGGAGCCGCTGCTGCCGCCTGAGCCGCCAAAGCCGAAGGGCGGTCGGCCTCGTCTGCCCGACCGCGCGGCCCTGACCGGCATCCTCTTCGTCCTACGCCCATGTGTTCACGACATCCATCCTGCAGGCGAGGGAGGTGATTGGCTGACCAGGTCGCTGCCAACTTGGGCTGGCCGCTCAAGCTTGAGGGCTGCAAAAGAAGTCGACTGTCAGTTATAATATGGCCCACGTGGGACAAGTTAACCCTACCAACCGGCGCTCGCTCCTGCCCGGCACGCGCTAATGCCGCAGTCGACCCCACAGCGGACTCCGGACGCGCTGCGGCGGGTTTAAGAGCTAGGCCGTGTTCTGGAATACGACGCCGAGCCAGCTCAGACCAAGGTAGTTCTCGTAGCCTGACGTGCGGTGCCACGCGACGACGCGCGCTGCCGCCGGGTCCCGCGCGAAGCCAGCGGCGTCGCCCTCCGCGCCGGCGCGCGGCGGGCGGCCGCTCGGCTTGGTGACCTAGATTACGGCCGACCAGAGCTGCGGCGTGATAAGCTTGGTCCGACCGTAATTGGAAGGACGAAATCCATGCCCGGTGTCCTCGGCCGCGCTGCTGCCGGCCTTCTGCGCTCGCAACGCTGGCTCGTCCGCGGGTTGAGCCGCGTACCTCCCATCCGGCGTGCCCTGTCAGGGATTGTGATTAACGTTACTTCCTCCGCCTGCCCGCCGCGCCCGCACGCCTTCTCCCTTTGAACCCCGCCGGGCGGCGCGGCGTCCGACCCGCCTGCCTGGGCCGCGCGCGGCTTCGTGCGCTTCGGCGTCCCGGAAGCGCCTGACCCGACAACCGACGCCAAGATCGCGGAGTGCGCGGCGGAGGTGCGGTCGCAGACCATGCCGGCATGGTTCTCGCTCATCGACCGCCCCTTCACTGGCCGCCACCTGCCCCCGAGTGGGGACCGATCGCTGCCGCCACTCCGCGAAGTGGTCGCGCTCTTCATGCGGCCCGAAGGGGAAAGAATGCGGCCGAGCCCCTAAACTCACTGCTGCTCTGCTTCTTCGCGCAATGGTTCACCGACAGCTTCCTCCGTACCGAGCATACGGACCTGCGGCGCAACACAGCGAGCCAGGAGATCGACTTCTGCCAGATCTACGGGCTCGACGAGGCGACGGCGCGCGCCCTGCGCGAGGGGCGCGGCGGACGCCTGCGCTCACGGCGCACGCCGACAGGCGAGTACCCTGCGCTGCTCTTCGGCCCGGATGGGCGAGTCCACCCCGACTTTGCCGGCCTCGATTACGCTCGGCCCGGCCCGAACGGCACGCCCGCCATCATCGAGAGCGTCATCGCCATGGGCCTCGGCGGCGTCGACCCAGCGGAGCAGGCCGAGCGGCGCGCCGGCATCTACGCGACCGGGCTCGAGCGTGGCAGCACCAACGCGGGCTATGCCGCCGTCAGCACCCTCTTCCTACGCGAGCACAACCGCCTTGCGGGCGCCATCGAGCGCACGAATCCCGGATGGTCGGACGACCGGATATTCGAGGCGGCGCGCAACACCGTCATCGCCATCGGCCTCAAGCTCGTTGTCGAGGAGTACATCGTCCAGCTGGCGCAGACGCCCATCCCACTCCTGCTCGACCCCACACTCGCCCCCAAGCGCGCCTGGTATCGCACCAACCGCATCGCGCTGGAGTTCAACCTGCTGTACCGCTGGCACTCGATGGTGCCGGACGAGGTCAGGCTGCCGGGCGGCGAGGCGCCCTTCGACGCGCTGAGCTTCAACAACGTGCTACTGGAGCGGACGGGGCTGGAGGCCTTGATCACCGCCCTCTCCATCCTACCTGCGGGCGAGATCGGGATGCGCGACGTGCCGCGCTTCCTGTGGAACGCGGAGATGGCGGCCCACGCACACTCCCGCCGCTTTGCGCTCGCCCCCATGAACGACCACCGGGCGCACTTCGGCCTCGACAAGCTCAATAGCTTTGACACGCTCGAGCCGGACTCGGGGACGCGCGACGCGCTCCGCCAGCTTTATCGAAATAACATCGATGCGGTGGAGTTCCTCCCCGGGCTCTTTGCCGAGGGGGACCGGGAAGACACGTCGTTCGGCTCCCTCCTTCTCCGCATGGTGGGCTATGACGCCTTCACCCAAGCGCTCACCAATCCCCACCTCGCGCCGCAGGTTTTTAAAGAGGGCACCTTCTCCAAGATCGGCTGGGCGGCGATCCACGAGACGCGCACGCTCGACGACATCTTCCGGCGGAACACCGACGCGCGCCCGCACCACCGGGCGACGCTGGACCACCGCGCGCCCCCGCCCGCGCGCTTGACCGCGACGCAGTCCGTGGACGCGGCACCGAACCCCGATCCGAGGTACCCTGTTCAGCTGAGGATTAGAGCTGACATGCGGGGAGTGATGGCCGCAGCATTGAGCATGGCGCTGGCGACCTCGCCCGCTTCGGCCGAGCGCATCGCCCAGGTAGTTGACGGCGACACCGTCGTGATGGCCACCGATGAGAAGGTACGGCTCATGCACTTCGATGCGCCGGAGATGCGCGGCAAGTGCCCGCGGGAGCGCGATTTGGCGCGGCAGGCCACGGCGCTCCTGCAGGGCCTGGTGGCCTCCGGGCTGGAGCTGGAGAGGCATGGTCGAAACCGCTACGGTCGTACGCTGGCGGCGGCGAAGACGCCAGCCGGAGGGGATGTAGCGGCGACCCTCATCCGGGCGGGCCTGGCTCATGCTTACGAGGGCCGGGAACCCCGTGGCGGATGGTGCATACTTGGCCGCTAGGAGACCTGTGCGCGGATAGCGCTGGGCGTCGTGGCTTGGCTCTGATTCGCTGTAGGTGATCAGCGACGGAGGCTCGCATGGCGCGTCGTTGGATTGGCCAGGACACGCTGGTGTTCAGCTCTGCAGGTGCTGCACGTCAGTCGGCTTTGGACAAGCTGCTGGAGCTGATCGATTGGACGCCGGTCGAGTACCACCTGCGAGGTATCTCCTGTGCTGCGAAGGGTGAGCCGGCCTGGCCGTCCTTGGCCTTGTTCAAGGCCCTGCTGATCGCGGTCTGGCACGACTTGTCCGACGTGTGGCTGGCCGAAGCGCTTGATGATCGCGCCTCGTTCCGGCGCTTTTGCGGCTTCTCGACCCACGAGCCGACACCCGAGCGGACCGCCTTTGTACGGCTGCGGGCTCAACTCGTTGCCCGCGGCCTCGACCAGATGCTGTTCGGGGCGGTGACAGGCCAACTCCGGGCCAAGGCAATCACCGTCAAGACCGGTACCCTGGCCGACGCCACCGTGATCGCCTCGGCCAGCCATGCCGATCCAGAGGCGGGCTGGGCTGGCCACCAGCGGCGCAAAGCGATCCCAGCTTCAAGGCCCATGTCGGCGCCGATACCGATACCGCTCTGGTCGAGGCGCTCTGCGTGACGCCGGGAAATGTGCACGACGGCCGAGCCGGCGGCGGTGCCTTGCCCGAGGCACCCGGTGAGGTCTACGCCGACAGCGCCTACCGTGGCCCCATCTTTGGCGCGGCGGTCGCCGCCCGCGGTGGCACACCCCGCATCGTGCAGACCGGCACGTGGGGCCGCCCTGGTGATGACACGCTGCGCAAGCTCCACCGCTGGAACTACGCCATCCATCGTGTCCGCTGCCGCATCGAGAAGATCTTCGGCACCTGGAAGCGCAGCTACGGACTGCGCCGCGTGCGATGACGAGGGCTGGCCAAGGCAACCCTGCAGGTCCATCTCACTGCCATCGCCTACAATCTCCGCCGCTCACTTACACTGCTCACCAACCCAGCGGCATGAGCTGAGCAGCAGCCCCACGCAGGCCATCCGGTACCGCTGTTGATCAGCCGATTTCAGCGGTCGCAATCAACCATGCAGCGCGCCTCAAGCCTTATCTGCGCATAGGTCTCCTAGGTCCGTCCAGAGCGAGATCATGGACGCCATTCTCCAGCACGAGGTCGCAAGACGACGTGCAAGGCGGGCTGAGGAACAGCTGTGCGTCGACGACCACTTGAACAACGCCGAGCAGGTGCAAGACAGTGCAGCCCACAGGTTTCCTAGCCGGGAGACGTCGGAGAGCCCCCAACGCGGTAGGGCGTCCACTCAAATGACGGAACCTGATGCTCAACAATCCAGCGCATGACCTTCGGATCGCGTGGGAGCAAGTAGCGCCAGCCCTCGACCAGATCGACCAGCAACTCGTCGGCACCGATCTGCTTCTCCTTCAGGTCTGGGCCGATACCGGCAAAGGTCGCCATGCGCTGTCCGCATTCCTGGCTAGCAAGGATGCGGTCTGAATCCTCGTTCACGCGGCGACCGAGATCTACGTCTCTGAACTGACCTACCGGCCGCGTGTGAAGAACTGGAACGCCGTCAATGATACCGATGTCGTGATAATCGAGAAGCTTCGGCCAGACGGAATCGAGTCCCCAACCCCAGCCTGTCGTTGACAGGTCGAGGGTTGGAAGCAGTCGCTCCAGCGCCGCGCCACTGAAGCCAGGCATCATGATCTCTACGAAGCCGACACGCCGAGCAAAGAAGCTTCGGTTCCGCATGGTGCTGTAATGCGCATAGTGGGACGCTTCGTCCAGGCCCGGCGCGAAGAGCTGGAAGCGCAACGCCCGTGCCGCATCGAACATGGCGCTGATCGTGTCCTGGCTGGCGAGGATGTCGTCATCCGGCAGCCAAATGAAGTCGTAGTGCCGCCACCCATCCCAATCGTTCAGCAGCTGCCGCAAGCCCGTCCATTTGGGACCAGGGATGACGTCCCCTATGGTGCAGTCAACATCAGGCTGCGGAAGGAGCTCTTGAAATGGGCAAAGATAGAGGTCCCAGTTGCGCGGCTCGCCGGGATCGACCCAGCTGCGATGCAGCGAGTTGCGCCCAACACGCGCCAAAACCAAATTCCTAGCTATGGTCTTAACTCCTTCGGCAAGGTCGTAAACGCCGGCAATGCTTGTGGCGGCCCGCGTGTAAAACAGCCCGGCCCTACGGCCGCCCGCGAGGCGCCGTGACCCCGGTCAGGCCAACCAAGCCAGCGTTGATCTGTCCGAACTCAGCGCCGATACTCAGACCGGACGCTGAGCAAGGCGACCTCGACCTTCCGGCCACGGCCTGCATAATCCATGTTCAGGATTACGACTGAAGAATGAGCGGGCGCACCGCATGCAGGTCGGTGGCGATAAGGGCACATCTATCCCGCATCTCGTTTGTCGGTGGAAGCAGATCCGGCACCATGATTACAGTCGCACCGGCTGCATGGGCTGCACGTACGCCGTTATACGAGTCTTCGAGCGCCAGGCAGTGTTCTGCTCGCAGGCCGAGCTTCCGGGCTGCGTGCATGAACAGATCCGGATGCGGTTTGCCGCGAGCGACATCATCGCGGGTCACAACCACGTCGAACCGGTCCAGGATGCCTGTGCTACGGAGATGGCGTTCCGCCTTGACCCGGCTCGATGATGTCGCAACCGCCTTCGGCATCCCCAGCGCTTCGAGATGCGAGAGCAGGCAGCGCACGCCGGGCTTCAGCCGCAGCGCGCCGGCCTCGATCAAGGCATTCATGTGCCGGCTCGCCGCCGCCAGATATTCTTCAGCAGGAAACCCCGGATCGAAGTGATCCTGCACCAGGACAAGGCAATGGTCGGCAGGGACCCCGATCATCGCATGGCAGAAGCTCTCCGGTGCCGTGATCTCCATCTCGGCCGCAGCTTGCTCTAGGCCTTGCATTGCCAGGCTCTCGGTGTCGACCAGGAGGCCGTCCATGTCGAAGAGTACGCCTTCGACATACAGCGCTTCAACTGTGGCAGTATCTAAATCCTGGAATGTCATTGGCCGCTCACCTGAGATCCTGATTAGAGTCGGCTAGTAAGGCTGCGATGGCAGCACGGGGTCCTTTGCGCTGCAGATTGCCAACCGCCTGCGTCAGGTCGGTTCGGAAAGCCTCAACCCGTGGCAAGTAGCATCCGAATACATCCTCCATTTCAAGGGCGAGGGCGGTGAGGCGCTCCGCGTCGTTACCCGCTGCCGCGCCTAGCGCATGCATGCGTTCGATCAGCGGATCCTGGGTCTCGGCGGCGTGGCCGTGGCCAACGCGTTCTGATGCGCAGCAGATCCAGGCTGCAACGGCGAGAAGCGTACAGGGTGCCGAACGCCCGGCCTCTAGGTTCTCCTGCACCGAAGCGAGCAATCGTGGCTGTAGCTTCTCCGAACCATTGCGGCCCACCCGGCTCAGCTGGTGTGCAATGTCGGGATTGCGCCAGCGCTGCAGCAGCTGATGGGCATAAGCGTCGATGTCATGCCTGCTCGGCGGCAGCGTCGGCCGCTGCTCCGTCAACATGAAGCGCAGAGCGTAGGCGGCGAAGACCGGATCTTCCAAAAACTCTGCGACAGTTTGCAGCCCCGCCAACGACCCGAGATAGGCGATCGCCATATGGGTGCCGTTGAGCAACCGTAGCTTGGAGGCTTCCCAAGGAGTCACGTCTGGTACGAACTCCGCACCGGCCACTTCCCAGGCGGGACGCGGACCGGCGAAGTCCTCGATGACCCACTGGCGGAATGGCTCGGTGCAGACAGGCGCCGCGTCGAATACGCCAAGTGTCTCCGCGGCATCGGTCATGTCGGCCTCGGTCGTCGCCGGCGTGATGCGGTCCACCATCGAGCACGGAAACTGCACTGAACTGGCGATCCAGCCAGCGAGCTCGTCATCGAATAGCGCGGCATAATCGACCGCCGCCTGGCGCAGGACGCGACCGTTCCTTGGCAGGTTGTCGCAGGACATCACGACAGGAGGACGTCGTCCCGCCTTGTGGACCCTGGCCAGCCCACCCACGAGAATACCGAGTGCGCTGGTGGGCAAGGATGCATGTAGATCCCTTTGAATATCGGGATGATGGGCGGCGAGCCGCTCGGTCGCCGAATCCAAGCAGTAGCCCGAGGATGTCACGGTCAGCGTCACGAGGCGGATCGCCGGATCGGTGAACCGGGCCAACAGAGCAAATGGGTCGTCTTGCGCGAAGGCGATATCGCTGAGAGTGCCAATCACAGTAGCGCCGGCGCCGTGCGGACCACGCTCGAGCACTGTGTAGAGACCGTCCTGCGGCTGCAGGGCATCTCGCATGGTGGAATGCTGCAGGCTTGCGGAAACAATGCCCCATGCGGGCGGTGTGGCGGCTGGTTTGGCTTCGATTGCCCGCTGGGTAAAAACAGCCTGGTGAGCGCGGTGGAACGCCCCGCATCCAAGATGCAGAATTCCCGGGCGGAGTGCGGCCACGTCGAAGCCTGGACGGCGCACCGTACTCGGTAGTCCTCGCAGTGTCGCCAGCGACAGGCGCGGCAACGCGTTGGCCCGCCAGCTTGTGCCGGCGGAAGACTGAAGAGACGAGATTGTTAGGGGAGAAAGATGGACCATTTGCGAAGACCTCTCGGGTCTCCGTAAAAAAGAGCCCCATCAAGGCCATCTTAAGTTTTTTTGTAGAGCACAGTTCCGGGATGTTCCCGAGTCAATATTAGAATTTACAATGTGCGGTGTCGTACTTTGCGCCAGACAGACATTTTCACGGATCACATACTTCTGGATCGGCAGTATTCAGCGAGACAACGCAGCGACGGGTTGCGAGAGCTGTTCGCGGATAGCGCTTGAGGCGCTTTATGGCTGAGTGCAACCCTTGAGATCGGTTGATCAAAAGCGCTTCCGGATGGACTGCTTGGGAAGATTGCTCACCTCATGCGGCCGGGTTGTTGAGCAGTGGATGAGCAGTGAAGGTTTTAGACGGTGGCGGTGAGGCGAATCTGTAGGGTAGCTTTGGCCGATCCCAGCCATCGTATGCGGCGCAGTCCGTAGCTGCGCTTCCGGGTGCAGAAAAACTAACGATGCCCGGCCGTGGCCGCGGACAACGAACTGAACTCGCACCCGCACGAAGGCAGTCTGCTAGGGTGTCGGCTCATTGGCCGAGAAGCTGCAGAGGCGCCGAAACGACGCGCGATCACCAAGCGCCTAGGCAGGCCGCACATGGGACACATCATGCCAGACCGCAATCAGCATGGCTTTGAACAACGTCACGGGCGGCCAGGCCGGCTCCCCCTTTCACAGCACCCTTTCATCTCAGAGCGGTGGGCAATGCGATCTTCTGATCAGCATGCAAGCTTGTCCGCTATACGCCGACACAGGCGTCGCTCAAGCCTTGACTGGCAGCTCCACCACGACTCCCTCAGCGGGGCGAAGCGCTATCGCGCCCTGGATCGAGCTGCTCCTGTCGTCAAGGTAGCTGGACAGCAGTATCCTGGCCCCAAGTGCGAAACCCGGCAGCACCCGCTGGCCGTCGCCCAGGTTCAAGGCGATGCGCAATCGGCGGCCGGTCGCCTCGTCTCGACGTTCATAGGCCAGAACGTCAGGCGCATCGACCGCGACGGAGGCATAGGCCCCGACTGAGAGCGCCGGTTCGGCACGGCGCAGCCGGAGAAGTGCGCGGTAGAGCGTCAGCACTGACGACGCGTCGCCTTCCTGTGCCGCGACATTCACCGAGCGCCAGTCCCGCGGCAGCGGCAGCCAGGGTTCAACGGCGCCCGTAAAGCCGGCACCCGCTCCGGCATCCCACTGCATCGGCGTTCTTACCGGGTCGCGTCCGACGCCCAGCCCCGGCACGCGCCGCTCCCAGGGGTCCTGCACACGGTCCGGCGGGATCGGCACATCGGTCATGCCGATCTCCTCGCCCTGGTAGATCGTCGGCGTGCCGCGCAGGGTCAGTAGCAGCATGGCGGCAACTCGTGCCTGCGCCGGGCCCAGCCGGCTTGCAAGACGCGAGCGGTCGTGGTTGCCGAGCACCCAGTTCGGCCAGGCGCCTTGCGGCAGCGCCGCCTCGTAGCGCTCGACAAGGGCGGCGATCGCGCGCGCATCCCAAGGCGTGGAGAGCAGGTGAAAATTGAAGGGAAGATGGAAGCCCGTAAGCCCGGCCCCGTAATAGGCCATCAGCCGGTCGATTGGCAGATAGGCTTCGCCGATCAGTACGCGCTCGCCCGGGTAGGCATCGGCCACGCGGCGCATCGCGGCGATCGCCTCATGCACCTCCGCTTGGTCCATCGTATAGGCGCGGATCACGCGGCGCGCCGGCGATAGGCCTGGCCGCCAATCGGGGTTGGGAGGATTGTCGCGCAGGCCCTCATCCTCGAACAGGTGATGGATGGCATCGACGCGAAATCCATCCACACCACGGTCCAGCCAGAACCGCAGCACCTCGAGCATGGCGTCCTGCACCTGCGGGTTGCGCCAGTTCAGATCCGGTTGTTCCGGAAGATAGGCGTGGTACCAGTACTGACCCGTTGCCTGATCCAGCGTCCAGGCGGGGCCACCGAATTCGCTCAGCCAGTTGTTGGGCGGGCCGCCATCCGGCGCGGGATCGCGCCAGATGTACCAGTCGCGTCGGGCGCTGCTGCGGGAAGCGCGGCTTTCGAGGAACCACGGATGGCGGTCCGAGCTGTGGTTCGGTACGTAGTCGAGGATGACACGCAGGCCTCGCACATGTGCCGCCGCAACGAGGCGGTCGAAATTAGCAAGCGTCCCGAAGGCTGGATCGATGCCGGTGTAGTCCGCTACGTCATAGCCGAAATCCGCCATCGGCGAAGCAGTAATGGGCGAAATCCAGACCGCGTCCACGCCCAACGCAACGAGATGGTCGAGCCGCGCCAAAATCCCCAGCAAGTCGCCCACGCCGTCAGCGTTCGAGTCTTGGAAGGAGCGAGGATAGACCTGGTAGATCACCCCACTCTGCCACCAGGCATATCCCTTGGCCGCCATGGTCACGTGCAGCCGCGGGCCAGCGGCGAACTGTGGCCTCGCGCCAAGCACGCCGCCAAGCCGCCCTGCCGAACCGCCCGAGGCTTGCCTCTGAGGCGCAGGGCCATCATGCTGATCACGGCTACGTCCAATCTGGAGAGGAGCGCTTCGGCCATCGTATATTCTTCTCCATCGCCAGCCACCCGGCAACCAGGGCACGCGCCGCAAGTTCCCGTTCGGCGGCACGCACCGCGACGAGGTGACCATGGCTTCCTATCCCCGCATCGGCTTCCATGCCTCGCATGAACAGTTCCCGCCCTCCGAACTGTTTGCCCTCGCCGGCCACGCCGAAGGCGCCGGCTTCGATTGTGCCATGTCCTCTGACCATTTCCGCCCGTGGGGCACCGCGCAGGGGCATTCGGGCTATGCTTGGTCCTGGCTCGGTGCGGCGCTGGCATCAACCCGGCTGCCGATCGGCGTCATTTCGGCGCCAGGCTACCGCTACCATCCCGCCATCGTTGCCCAGGGCGCGGCGACGTTGGCGGAGATGTTCCCCGGCCGCTTTTGGCTGGCTCTCGGCAGCGGTCAGCGCTTGAACGAGGACATCACCGGCCTCGCTTGGCCGGAGAAGGCCGAGCGCAATGCTCGTCTCCATGAATGTGCCGACATCATTCGCGCCCTGTTGGCCGGCGAGACAGTGACGCATCATGGCCGAGTCATCGTGGTAAACGCGAAGCTCTACAGCCGCCCAGTTCAGCCACCGCTGCTGCTTGGTGCCGCGGTAACGGAAGCAACGGCGGAGGCCGTGGGCGCCTGGGCGGACGGGCTCCTGACGGTATCAGCATCCCCCGATCAGTGCCGGAAAGTGATCCAGGCCTTCCGCCGAGGTGGCGGCGAGGGGAAACGTTTGGTCGTCCAGGTCGGGCTGAACTGGGCGCCGACTGAGGAGGAAGCGCTGGCCGGGGCGCATGAGCAGTGGCGGACCAATGTGCTGGGCGGCGACGTGAACTGGGAATTGCGCTTGCCCGAGGATTTCGATACCGCGACACGGTTTGTCCGGCCGGAGGATATGCGGGAGTCGGTTTGGATTTCCTCTGACCTCGGCTGGCACGCAGCCCGGATCGCGGAGCTTGCCGAACTTGGCTTCGACGAGATCCAGCTTCACCAGGTCGGTCGCAACCAGCAGGCATTCATTGATGCTTTCGGCGAACGCGTGCTGCCTGCGCTGCGCCGTTGAGGAGAGAGCTGAGATGGCCGGTATCGGTCCGGTTTTGGGACAGGCGCGCCTTGTCTGGGCGGCCGGTGCCCAGGTTGGAGAAGGCGCGCTTTGGGACGACCGGGCTGGCCGGTTCTGGTGGGTGGATATAACAGGCAGCTGCCTGCACCGGATGGACGAGGCCGGTGGCGACCGACGATCTTGGGATCTACCGCAGGAGCCAGGGTGCCTCGCGCTCACGGAGGATCCCGCTAGGATCGTCATTGGGCTACGGCCTGGGGTCTTCTGCTTCGAACCGGAGACGGGGCAGCTCGAGTTCCTGGCTGCGCCAGAAGGTCATTCCTCGCACCACCGCCTCAACGATGGAAAAGTGGATTCCTCCGGGCGCTTCTGGTTCGGCACTATGCACGTCGATGAGCAACCATCTGAAGGCGCCCTTCACATGTTGGACGGTCGCGGGCGGATGTCACGCATCGATGGGCCCTACACGGTCCCGAATGGCCCGGCTTTCTCTCCGGACGGCCACACCATGTACTGTGCCGACAGCCCGACCCGTATGATCTATTCCTTCCATTTGCGTCGCGGAGCTTCCGAGAAGCGCATATTTGTTCGTTTTGGCGACGACGATGGCTATCCCGATGGCATGGTGGTGGACGCCGAGGGATGTCTTTGGGTTGCCCATTGGGGTGGCGGCTGCGTCTCCCGCTTCGGCGCTGATGGGCGGCCTCTGGGCAGGATCGAGGTTTCTACGAAGAATGTCACAAGTTGTGCCTTCGGCAGCGCCGACATGCGCACGCTGTTCATCACCACAGCCGGTGGGTCGGGCGCTTCTGGAGAGAAAATTGCAGGCGGTGTCTTCACGGCCCGGACCGCGGTCGCCGGGCTGCTCTCGGGGCGGGCACGATTGGCGGGATAAACCGAGAGCCAAGTGCCTAACCCTGCCGCTGCTCTGGGTCGCCTAATGACGACAACGCTTGCCCTTGCTGGGTTAACCGACAGGGCATAATACCCGGCGTCTGAAGGTCTGCCTCTTGGGGCTTGATCCGACGCGGACGGACGTGATTCATCGGCTGGCATGGCATATGGGGATGGACCATGCCGGCACTGATGATCCGCGAAGACATGCCGCCTGGTGAGTTGCGTCGATTGGCGAAAGCGGAGCGAGATCTGCGGGAGGCGCGACGCCTGCTGGCGATTGCGGCGGCCCTTGAGGGTCTGAGCCGCGAGGTGGCGGCCCGCATTGTCGGCATGGCCCGGCAGACGCTGCGGGACTGGGTTATCCGCTACAACCGGGGCGGGCTGGCCGGGCTG
>NZ_JQKB01000088.1 GCF_000745835.1 Belnapia moabensis DSM 16746
GTGTGGCCCAGCTTGCCAAGCGCGCGCGCCCAATAATGCGCCCCGCCACAAGCTTCCAGGGCGACCAGACAGGATGGCTGCGCCGCGAAGAACTCGAGCACCTTGGCCCGCATCAGGCGCTTGCGGAACACCACCCGCCCGGTCGCATCCGCCCCGTGTGCTTGAAATACCCGCTTCGCTATATCCAGCCCGATTGTGTTAGCCTGCCCCATGGACGCCTCCCCTGGTGATAGCTTGACACCTTCACCTTGGCACATTGATGCCGTCGGGGGGCGTCCACACCATCAGACCGCGGGGCGGTGCCCGTCCATCATGTCGCGCACGACCGAGGCGGCGCGCGTCGGTGCGGCCTGGTGCACCACGGCCTCCTGGCAGCGGAACACCCAATGGAAGCCGGAGCAACCTTCGATCCGCACGTCGGTTTCGTCGGAGGCCATCACCTCGGCACGGCGCAGCGCCCTTAGGCGCGGCGGAAACGGAGGCCCAGCTGGCCTTTGTCGGCACTGCCAACTTTGCGGTCTCTAGCCGAAACGAAGTGACTGGGTCATGCTGGTGGGATGACATCCGAGCCCGCCACCTATTGAGGATATCGCTTCCCGACCGAGGTCATCAGTCACGCGGTCTGACTCTACCATGCCTTCAGCCTGAGCTCCCGAGACGTCGAACTGCTCGTGGCCGAGCGCGGCATCACGGTCACCCGCGAGAGCATACGACAGTGGTGCCTCAAGTTCGGAGCCGATTTCGCCCGCAAGCTTCGCCGCCGCCGGCCCAAGCCGGGTGACCCCTGGCACCTCGATGAGGTGTTCCTGAAGATCAACGGGAAGCCGCACTACCTGTGGCGCGCCGTCGATCAGCACGGCGTCGTCCTCGATATCCTGGTTCAGGACCGCAGGAACGCCCCGGCAGCTAACCTTTTCCTCAAGCGCCTGCTGGCTGGGCTGAAGTACAAGCCGAAGCGCCTCGTCACCGACGGCCTGCGCAGCTACGGCGTTGCGCACCGTGACATCTTGCCCCAGGTGAAGCACCGGACCAGTCGCTACCTGAACAACCGGGCCGAAAACTCGCACCGGCCGACGCGGCGCCGAGAGCGGCAGATGCAGCGGTTCAAGTCACCGAAGCAGGCGCAGCGCTTCCTTTCATCCCACGCGATGATCTATGGCCATTTCCGTCCGCGGCGGCACTTGATGACGGTTGCTGAGTACCGCGATGCCCGTGCCAAGGCCTTTCGGATCTGGCGGCAGGAGACCTACGTCCAGATGGCCGCGTAAGCACGATGGGTGTCGTGCCACGGATTAAACGCATCCATCAGCCGAACAACTTGGCAATATCCGGCGGACAGGAACCCGGCCTACCCGTGCGCCACGGCGGAGATCAAAGCAGACGACGAGTTGTGGTGCTTCGCTAGGCTACGACAATGTAAGTTTTCGAATAACATGGTGGAACAAGACCACCGGCGTGTGAAACGCCTGGTCAGACCGGGGCTTGGCTTCGGTAGCTTCCGCACAGCGCGACGGACGCTGGCAGGCCACGAAGCGATGGCGGTGATCAGGAAAGGACAGGTTCGGGATATCGGCGGACGCGACATGCGGACCCAAGCCACCTTTGTCGCCGGGTTGTTCCAGGTAGCCGCCTAATCCGAAGCCTGCCACGCCTATTCGCAATGCGCCGCAAACTTCGCAACACAACCGGCCACTTGGTGTGAGCGAGCTTCGACCGGCTAAGGTGGCCCAATAATGCAGATATCGCAGTTCACCTGGCTTTCCACTACATCTGGCGCACGTAGGATCACTTGCCCGTCTTCGTCGCTAGCCGTGCGCCATCGACACTGTTGAACACTACCCCCGCTGCCTCCAGCACCTGCCGCAGCGCTGCAACATGAGCTTCGGACGCGATCCCTCCTCCTCGTTCGTATCGAACGATCTCTGTCGACGGCACCTTGGCTTCGTCGGCCAACTCCGCCGGGGTGAATTCCAGAGCGGCACGCCCCATGCGTAACTGGACCGGCGTCATAGAACCGTATCCAACTTGACCCAATCTATGATCTGCTTGCCGTCTAACCTCCAGCCGTTCGACACCAAAGGAAGTACCGCCGCGAGCGTATCGTCTCGCCGCCTCCATTTTTCCTGAATTGGAAGCACTAGTATCACCACTCGATAAATCTGCATCACCTACCGCCTTCTACGAAATGTCAGCATGCTAAGCACGGCATGGCGGCAATCACGGGCTGCGGCTAAGAGGGCCGAACTACGTCCGACTGCCGTTTGATTTCGAACATACTCGCCGCCTTTTCACGCGTTGTGTCAGGGAAGGTCCTTGAAAGCACATCGTCATGGTTTTTGATTGGAATGGCGATGCGATCCTAGCCCCTGCCTCGACTGAGCAGACGTTAGCGGGCGGCTGGTCTAAGGACGATCCGTTTGACACTTGGCTCCTGTGCAGCTTGCAGGAGTCGTTTAGTGCCTTCATGGCCGAACCACTACCGGACGCTCTGTTGCGGCTGCTCGAAGAAGGCGATGGTCGTGCTTCTCCCGCCTGAATGCTGGAGCGGCGCTGCGTCGCCTCGTCCGGCAGGATCAGCATGCGATGCGGGATGACGATCACCGAACAATAGCATGAGCTCGACCGGTGAAGCGCCTGCAACTCTGTCGGTGTTGTAGAGCGCCTCTGTCAGATGAAGGTCGCTGCTAGAACGGCCGCTGCTAGGAGCATGGCAATGGACCAGCCCATGGATCTTCTGCGCTCGTCCGGCACGGATGGTGTCGAAGTGACGGATTCGCCGTCGCGCGAGGGTAGTAGAGCAACCAGACGTTCAGCGATGATGGCCGCGTCCGGCAACGACCAATGACTGGCGGGCGTCGTCGCAATCACCCGCGCCAAATCGTCTACCGCAACCGCAGTCGGCAAAGTCGCCAAGCGGCCGGCTTCTCGCCACGGGTCAATTTCTAGCCGTGCCAGGGTTGAAAGGACGGTAAGAGTCATGCCGCCCGACTCTTCGCCCACTGGCGCAAACAGAAAGCCATTCAGGTCTGAATGCCCCAATGCATGTACGTCCGTGCCTACCATGCGTACCCCCATGTTCTCTGCCGAAAAAACCATGTTCCATGTCCGTATCCGCCTACCGTACCCAGGCAAGGCCGAGGGCGTTGAGCGCGGTACCGGTGCGTTGCTTAACCCCTGCCAAATCACTAAGCCCGTGCTCTGAGGCCAAGTGACGAAGGGATCAACGTCGTCAAGCACACCGCCCGGAAAGGTTGGAATCCGAGCACTGAACCCGAAGCCGCCCGCCGATGCGTACATCTCATCGAGGGACAGGGAGAAGGTAGGCTGGCAACTCCCGGCTTGGACCTCAGACGGATGCGGCCACCGAGGTCCCGCACTGCCGCCAAATATGGTGCACTGGCCATTTGGCAAACAAGCAATCGGCCATTATGCCGCGCAGCGAGGCTCGGCAGCGCCGGTTTCAGGGCCACCGTCAGACTGACTACTGTCAGAGCACTGTCTACGCTGCACCGGCAATCTTCTGGCTCGCCCAGATTGGTGTGAAGCCCACACTGTCGTAGACGACTAACAGCATAACAACGAGCACCAGCGCGCAGGCTACCAGAGTCAGGCCAAAGCGGTGCCCGGACACATAGCCGATGAAGCGGGTGGGCGTTGCGTGCGATGGCTTCGGTTGCATTGCGATCTCCTTAATCTTTAGCTGTGATGGGTCCGCACTCACCCGATCTACGCGGGCAACCGCTAGCGGGGCCCTCCTTGGCTGCTCTCCACCTAGCCACGTTACGCCGTGGGGTCCGCTATCGGACCCTGATGTGGTCCGCCGACTGTGCACCCCACCGCGACCAAGTTAACGAGCCAGCCACGCCCTCGTGGCGTCTGTCGGTGCTTGCTTCGGTCGTGACCCGGAGCAAGCACCGACGACACTCCCTTCGCTCGGCAGCGAAGTGTTGCCGCGGCACCTCTGTGCCAGATCCAGCGCAATGCACCACATGCTGAGCTGACAGTGGCCAGCACGGCACAAGACAACACGGCAACGCCGAACCTTCCGCCACGCTCGGACTAACATTCCAGTAGGCGCGGGCTCATCCTCATACCGCGATCCACAACCCAGTGGGTCTTGGCCTGATGCTCCAGCATTCCTTCATTCTCGCTCCGCTCCTCGGCTTCGCGATCAGCGGTTTCATCAGCGAGTTTCGGCTTTCTCGGAGGTGTAGTTCCACTATTGTTCGGCCGCACGGACGGGAGCTCAGCGCAGGCCCCCTGCAGCAGCCAATCTGGGTGGTCCAAACCCCTGTTTGCTTAAGGTTGTGATCCGCGCCTGCAATTTACAGCATGCAACAGAAGCACCTTTCCGTGCTCTCAAGCGATCTCTGCCGTCGCCAGGGCAGGGAGGCGTGAGCCGCAAGGACGTGAACATCGAGTTGGAGGAGGGCATGCTGCGGGTCGAGAGCAGAATCAACTTCTCCAAATGCGGCGGCATGGAGACAGTCTACACAGAGTACAATCTTGGGCGCTACGCGCGCTCGTTCGCGCTTTCCGACCGGATGGATCAGGAGCGCATTGTCGCACAGCTTGAGGACGGGGCGCTGACGCTGACCCTGCCCAAGACGGCCGAGGCGCGACCGCGCCGGATCGCCATTGGCCCCCCCTGCCGAAGCATGGGTCGCACCAGGCTGGAGCAAGCGGCCGGGGTTAGGAGTTCTAGCTCACGGCCTTGCTGCTCACGTCTGGCATAAAGGCGGACGGTCACCCACTGCGACTACACGCCGCGGTACCCGCCCCCGAAGATTAGGTAGAGGACTAGCAGCAGCACAAGCAGGCCGAGGATGCCGCCGAAGCCGCGGCCGCCGTAGTAGCCAGATCGGTAGCCGTAGAAGCCGCCGCCACTGAACAGCAGGAGCAGCACCACGATGATCAGGATGACCGACATCCCAAGCTCCCTCAATTGCAACGCGGCGTGAGAGCGCCGTCCCGGGGTAGAAGTTGCGGTCGCGTCGTGGCGGCCCGGCGCCCGCAGCCGGCGCTCCGGCCTGGCGATAGCAGCGGAACCGCTTTGGTGCATGGGTCGACGAGTGGGCGTATCGAACCCTACCCGTGTTCCGCATCATGCGATGCGGACATACTCTGGGCGTCCGAGTTCCAGCATTCGGTTCAGCACTTCGGTGGCGATCGCCACCTTGGTCGCCTGACGCCCGTCAGTTTGGAAGCGTAGACCGTCACCAACAACCCGCTTCCATCGCTCGATGTCGGACTCCGCCAGAGCACGCCAGCCATAGCCTGAGGTCCGCTGCCAGCCCGCGCGGCCGCGCTCGTCCATACATCGTAGATGCGCATCACGCTGCGTCGGCGCGGCTGCGCCGCTTGGCACCGCATTCGCGCGTGGCGGCACGATGACCGCGGCCTCCGGGTGGCGGATTACCACTGCGGTGTGTAGCGCGACGATCTGGATGGAGGCGCGCGTCAATCAGGATGACGCGATGGCGGCACGGCGTTGGGATGATGGCTGCTGGTGATTGTCGCTGGCAAGCGGTCTGATTGTCGCGGCGCGACAATCAGGATGGTTGGTCGTGTTGCCTCATCGGAGGGTGCTCCCGAGCCGGAGCCCGTTGCCTCACGAGCTTGCTCCCGAGGCGTCACTGCTGCCTCACCCTGCCATGCCCGTTGCCTCATCCGCTACACCCGTTGCTGCGACCGGCGCTCCTGTTGCCTCACCATCGCTCCTAGCCCTGGCCTCAGATCCGGCTCCGAACACCAGCTGCCGGGCCGCATCTCCCCGCCACTGCTTCAGCCGCCGCTGCAAGGTCCGCAGTAACGCCTCCGGGTAGCTGTCCGGCAGCTCGGCCTGCAAGCGCGCCAGCAACTCCCGGGCCGTCAGCCAAGGCGAGGCACAGAACCAGTCATGCAGCTGTGCCGTCACCTGAACCAGGGGATCCGGTCGCCGTCGTTCCCTCTTCGCCTTGGGCTTTGGCTGCGCCGTTGGGCGCACCTCACCCTCCCGCCAGGCCGTCCGCAGGCCTTTCAGGAACTCCTCGAGCGTCGGCTGTGTCGGTGCCGCCTGCTCGCCCGTGCCGGTGCGGTCGGCTATCTCCACCAGCCGCTGCTGCGCGGTCCGGATGTCGCGCAGCAGCCGCACCGGATCCAAGCTGGAGGCCATTCTACGCAGGTGTGCCTTGATCTCCTCCGTGACCCGCGGGTCCTCCAGCAGTCGCTGATAGGGCGTGGCCGGGGCGTGGTACCGCTTCCGCACTACCGCGCCGTCGCGCGACTTCTCGGCCAGCTTGAACGAGGGCTGGAAGAAGTTCACGAACAGCCGCACCGACCGGTACAGATCGGCCAGCGCCGCTGCCGCCTCCAAACCTTCGAACCGCCGGTAGCCGACGATCCGCCGCACCACCGCGCCATTCTTCTGCTCGACATGGGCCTGGTCGTTCTTGCGGTATGGCCGGCAACGCGTGAACGCCACCCCAGCCGCCGCGCAGTAGTCGCGGACGGTCTCATTCAGGAAAGCCGTGTCGTTGTCCGTGTCGAAACCCAGCAGCGGAAAGGGCAGCACGCGCCGCACCTCATTCAGCACCTCGGTCACCAGCACCTGCTGGCGTACCAGCAGCGGCGCGCATTCCGTCCAACCCGACGCGATGTCGGTCAGCACCAGCGTCTGCACGTAGCTCCCCCGCGCCGTCGGCCCGCTGTGCCAGACCAGGTCGGCTTCAAAGAAGCCGGGCGCCGGGTCGCCCCAGTCGGAGAAGGTCCGCACCGGCACGCTCCGCCGCAAGGCCGCCGAGGGCGGCGTGCGGCGCCGCGGCGTCCCGCCGTCCGCCGTCCTCACCTCCCGCAGCTGCCGGTCGATCGTCGCCGCGCTCATCGCCAGCACCCCGACCCGCACCTCCGGTGCCAACTGCAGGTGGCCGTGCCGCTCCATCACCTCGACCAACACCGGCAACAACGGCCGTAGCCGCTTGCCGCAGACCCGGTCAGAAGCCTCCCACAGTACGATCAGCGCCTCGCGCATGGCCGCGTCATAGACGCGGTCCCGCCGGCCTCGCCGTGCTGGTGGTCCGGCCCCGCTGCCCCGCAGCAGCCGCATCGCGTGCTTGCGGTGATGTCCCGTCACCGCCACGAACTCGTCAAGGATCCGGCCGCGTTCCGGTCGGCTCGACCGGGCATACCGTTCCGCAACGGCGGCCACCAACTCGTTCCGTGTTGCCATGCTCACCCGCCTCATCTCCGCCCTCGCAGCTCAACGCCACTCGGGAGCGTCTCAGGTGAGGCAACGGCCCCGGCTCAGGAGCAAAATAGGTGAGGCAATGCGCCAACCATCCTGATTGTCGCTGTGCAGGCGCCGCATCTCCGGGGCGACCCGCACCACCCGGAAGCCCTGCTCCTCCAGGTCATAGCGCTGGAAGCCCATTCCGAAGCGTCGCCATAGGTATTGCCAAACGTATTCCGGGTAGGCGGCAACACTGTCCTTGAGCAGGCTTGGCTTATCGACGGAGCCATGCACGGCCACCCAATAGCTGCCAAAGCTGCCCTGGCGCATCTTGGGGTCCTCAGGCAGCGGCATTGCATCCTCCAGAGTGATGCAGTGGGAGCGCGCCAGTCTAGCTCGGCCGCGCTCCCGCCCGTCGCAGCCCCCCGCGGAAAGGACCGCACCACCCAGGCCGTGAGCCCCGTATATGGCCTTTCGCCGGCAGCCGTAACTACGCCAAGCCAGAGCCATATCGTTCCAAGTCTCCTGCACCATGCGGCTGCTACGTGGGCAGCACAGGCCGCGTCCGGCCCCATCAGCACATTCGACCCAAGCGCCACGGCGGCCCGCTGACGCCGAGCCGCTGCTGGAATCGAATCACGACATGCGGGGAGGCGCAAGGCCCAACCGCCGTTACGGCCTTGATTGGTGACTGAGAAGTCAATCTAACATTGATCTTTTCTTCCTCAATTACGCGCGATACGCTGATGTGGTCGGACGCATTAGACCGACCAGCCACCCCTTTTCAGTACAACAGGACTTGCACATGACTGAGACCACCAAGCTGCTCGGCGATGCCGACCGTGCGCTCCAGCCCGACGCGCTGCGTGCCGAATTCCTGCATGTCGCCGACAGCTTCCTCGACACTATCATCGCGGATGTTCATGCGCAGGGCATCGCAACGCCCTTTGCCGATTGGGCCCGCACTCGCATGCATGAGACGTTGCAGCGCACCGTCGATGCCATTGGCCTCGACCCGCGGCCCAACGCCATTGCGCTGATCCGCGAAGGCCTGCGCGATCCCGAGACCCGTGAGCTGTTTCTCGAGGCGCTGACGGAGGATGCCCTGCCGGATGGCACTTTCCGCGTCAGCGGGCCGATCCCCACCCTGCACTAATCGCCTATCCGGCCATTTCAGGCCGGCACCACCCATTTCAGATCGGAATTACCAATGCCCACCTTCGCCAGTGCGGTGGCCGAGCGCTTGCTCGCCCACGATACGACCGGCCTCGATCCTGCGGCTTCGCTTACCTACATCGTCTTCATCCTGGGCCGTGACAACAGCCTCGGCGTCTATCGCACCCGTGCGCCCAACCCCGACATTGCCGGCGACGTGGCGCTCTACAAGGCGGCCTATGAGGCGGATCTCGAGCCCGAGGACTTCCGCCCGCTCTACATCATCGAGAGTGCCGGCGATCTCAAGGTGCTCAAGGCTAACCCGGAGGTGTGGCAGGCATGAACCGCCCCTTCACGGCCGTGCTGTGGACCGATAGCTGCGAGCAGCACATCGTTCAGGTCAACGCCCCCAGCCCGGTGGTGGCTGCCCTGATCGCCCGCGTTTCCCATGCGCGGATGGAGCGGTGCCCGATCGTCGAGGTCGAGGTCGTCTGCGTCGTCCCAGGCCACGGGGCGGTCTACGGCGAGGATGATCTCCAGCCGGCCAACCTCTACTGCGATGAAGAAGACGAGGATGAGGACGGGGAGGAGGGCTGCAATGCGCCTGCATGACCTCCTGCTGGCGCGGCTCGCCCACGCCAAGCGCGGCCTCTACCTGGCGGCCGTCGCCCTCAGCCATGACGACGAAGTTCTGCACGCGATGCCGGACCGGATGCTGCGGCAGCTCAGCCGCGACATCCTGCGCGCTTCGGCCGAGGTCGAAGAAGCCCAGCAGCAGTTGGATCGCTACAAGGTGGCCCGGACATGATCCAGGAAATGCGCATCCAATTCCTGCGCGCGGACCTGGCCCTCAAGGCCGCCACGGCGGGCCTGCTGGCCGTAGCCGACCGGCTGCTGAGCCTGGACCACTGCACCCGCGCACGCCTGCTCCACAACGTCATGCACGCCGGGGCGCAGCGCGAACAGGCTGAGCGCTGGCTGCTGGCCCGCGATCCGCAGTGGCTCGAGGATTGGGCTGCGGTGCGGATCACCCAGGAGGAGATTGACCGCCTGCTCGAGGTGGCCGCATGAGCGCGACCCCAACCATGAATGAGGCGGTCGAGCACCTGCTCCAGCGTGTGCGGGAGCACACGGCATGGACCGCAAATCGCGCGGCCAATCTCGCGGTGGAGCGGGTGCTGCCCAAGGCCGGCTACGAGATCGAGGCCGGGGATAACCTGCTGAACTGGCCTCGGACCGTCCGCATCGGCCAAGCCTATGGCAACGCCCGGCGCATGCTGTGGATCAGGGGGCCGGAGTTCCCCGCCGTGGAGGCGCGTGCTCATGCCTATCGCCCGCGCTTCCGCCGGGAGATTTGGAATTGGGTGCAGGCCAGTTGCCGCTCGGTCGTGCGGCCCTCGCTGCGACTGAGCGAGGTGCTGGATGGGTATCCGACATGGGCCGACGCGAACGGCCGCTCACATGCCCAGCTCTACACCATGGTGCGGGTGACGGTTCATGCGGTGATCGAGTTCGCCGATCCCACCGAGGCCGCGATGTTCCGCCTATTTCATTGCTAACTGCTGCCATTTGAGAGAACCATTATGACCGAACGACCTCCCTGCGTGGTGGAAGGGTGCGACCGCGCTTCCCGCTGCCGCGTCCAAGGCAAAGGGCCCTACTGCTGGACAATGCGCGCAGCCAGGGCGTGCAGCTCGTTATCCTCGACACGCCCCCGACCGCCGACCAGACCGGCGCCAGAGCCGCCAAGGCGTCTGATCTGGTGCTGGTCCCCACCCGGCCCGACTTGATCGACCTGGATGCCGTCAGCGCCTCGATCGAGACAGCAGGGACCACCCCAGCCGCCGTTGTTCTCTCCGCCGTCCCATCCGGGCACCCCAGCGGGGATGAAGCCGCAGCCGCCCTCACGGGAGCAGGGCTGCCCCTCTGCCCGGTGCGGGTCTTCCGGCGGCAGGCATGGCCCAATGCCTTCAACGAGGCCAAGGGAGTGGTGGAATGGGAGCCGAGGGGCAAGGCTGCCGGGGAAGTCGTCGAGCTATGGGAGTGGATCTGCGGCCGGCTGGGAATGTCGGTGAAGCAGATTGAGGGTGAAACAGTTTGACCTCAAAGCCTCAAAGAGGTCGTCATGTCTGAGGGTTTGACCGCATGAGTGGTACTCGCAAGCCTTTGCCGGCCCCGATGGGCACCCGGTTCCGCCCGCCTCCGGCGGAGCCGAGCCCGCCCCCGGCCCCCGCGGCTCCGGCTCCTCCCGCCGCCCCAAAAGAGAAGTATCCGAATCGGATCGGGAAGAAAGCCGTTACCTGCTACACGCCGGAGATGTCCTGGGAGCAACTGCGGGCGCTCTCCATCCGGGAGCGGACGACCACCATGGCCTTGGTCAACGAAGCGTTGAACATGCTCTTTCAGTCGCGCGGCCTGCCCCGGCTGGCGGAGGAGAGCCGCCCGGCCGAGGCCATGACCGAATGACGAAACCCCCAGCAGGGGGTTCGAACCAGAAATTTCTGGTCGATTTTGGCTGAGTTCTAGCAACGGCTTTCGCCGATTGGTCAACCAATCCACGCAGCGGAACGACAAAAATATCCGAACTCAAACGGATTTTTTTGGTCAAATCCGCTGCGATTTCAGTTGACTAGACGATTAAAGATCGCAACGGAGCGGCAGCGGAACGGCATGCCATAGCATGCGATTCTTAGTTGCGAGCGGCTTTCGCACGATGCAGGGTGGGTGACCGTCCGGCTTCTGGGAGTCCCTGGCAGGCCGGGCAGAGCTGTATCCGCCGCCTATCGTCACAAACCCATAGAGGGAAAGGGCTGAGTAACCGGAACACCGATCACCCAGCCACAAACCGTCAGATCTTATGTGAGAATTCGATCATGGCGGAGGCCTACCCAACGCGCAAGCTAGATTTTGCGTGAACGGTACAGGTGCGTCTGGATCGTTCCGGTTCCCCTAGGGAGGGACCGTGAAGTCGCTTTTCACCCTTCTTAACTATCGACCGAAGATGCCGCGCCTTCGCCGCGAGAGCGACGATTGCTGGCCGGACAATAGCCACCTCACGCCCGAGCGTCGGGATGCTCTGGTCGAGCTTTGCGAGGCGATCGACCGTCGGATGAAGCCCTACCTCCAGGCCATGGGCCTGCGGGAAGGACCGCTCACCGGCACCAGCCGGGACCTCTATCGGCGCTTTGTCGAGGAGGCGGCTACCTGGGGGATGCAGCATCGCCCCTGCATGCTCTCCATTGTCGGGCTCGCCGAGCGCCTGGGCTCGAGCCCGGCCACCGTCAACCGGCTCAACATCCGCATGGATTGGGTGGGACTCTACCGGGTCTACAACCGCAACCCAGGCGGGCGGGCGGGGGAGATCGCCAAGGGAAAGCGGCGCGGCACCAACATCTACGTCTTCCCCCTGGTGCCCCGGCCCAACTCGGAGGAGTTCACCCGTCTCGTCAACAAGATGGTCAACTCCGCCATCCTGCGGCTGAAGATGCTGGCCGACGCAATCAAGACGCGCATTGCGGCCGGGGAAACTATCAAAAGCAGACTGCGACGATATCAAGATGCGCTAGGACTCACCCCCTTTGTGAGTCCGGAGTCTGTAATTGGCGCAGCAGCAGCAGCCGACCGCAACGCCCCGGCACGGGCGCACTCGGTCGAGGAGCAGCAGGCCAGCCTTGCCGATTGGGCCGCCCCGGCCCCGAAGACGCCCCCGGCGCCGGTCCAGCGCATGGTCGCACCCCCACCCGAGCACCTATGGAAAGCTCGCCGGGCGTATGACCTGCGGCAGGGCGAGGTGCAGGAGGCGCAAAAGGCTTGGGAAGCCCGCCAAGCCTATGAGGCTCAAAGAGCCAGGGAGGCTCAAGCTGCTCTGGAGGCCAGGCCTCTCCCTACCTTCACCGCCACCTTCCCGGCGCCAAGGCCGGGGGATCTCCTCGCTCTGTCCCGTACCCGGCACCTGCTCGCGGGTTTCGAGGCCAATCTGCGGAAGAAATTCGGCCAGCTCCCGGCTGACTACCAGCGCCCTGCCTGGGCGGGAGGCTGAGCCATGGACCGCGCTCAGAAAACCGCAGAGGCGGCCGATGCCCTCATTGGCATCCTTCTATGGGCCGAGCGGCGCTACCCGCTCCAGCGCCATCCTGGTGAGGGTTGGAGGGCCTTCCTGCGCCGCACCCTGCCGCCGGCAGCACGGGAAACGCTCCAGCAGCTCGAACCGCGCATTGCTCAGGAGGAACGAGGCAATCCGCCAAGCCGACTCAGCTCCGAACGGAGTGCTGGCTCGCAGAGTCGGAGAAGGCGGAGGCCCGTCTTACCTTGTAATACACAGTCCTACGGCGTCTTACCGAGGGAAGGCGTCCTACCCCGTAATACGCAGTCCTACGCTGTTCTACCGACCCCTGGAGGCGTCCATGGCCGGGGATGAGGATGGCGACCCGGAGATCACCGTCTCGGTTCGGATGCCCGCGAGCTTGGCTCGGAACGCCCGCGCCCTTGGCCGGATGGAGCACCACACGTTCAGCCAGGTCATGCGGATGATGTTGGAACGCTATGTTGCTTCGGGGCCAAAGCAGCTCACCTTGGAGGACATGATCCGTGCCGAAGGCCCTAAGCCGAGAAGCAAGGGGCGCAAGTGACCGCAGCGTTGGAGGTGGTATGCTCGTAACGGAGGAGTGCCCGATGGATACCAACGTACTGCCCAGCCCCCCGGCGGAAGGGGAGGCGTCCAGGATTGCGAAGTCCAAGATGCGCCGCGACAGGATCGCCCGTCGCGATGCTCGCCGGGCCGCCCTGCGGCTGGAGCACCCGGATCTATCAGAGGAAGCGCTCATCGAGCTGGACCGGGCGAACATGCGGGCGGTGGAGGCAGAGGAAAGCCGCATCGCCGCAGAGCTTCGCGCGCTCAAGGCGAAGAAGGGCCCGTCGCCCGAGATCGCCGGAAGCGGGCAGGTACTTCATCCCCTTGATGGGTGGCATGTCGTCAAAGACACCTGGGCATTCTGCCGCCAACTCTACCGGCTCTACGGCATCGTGCTGGAGTTCGGCGAGTTCAGCCAACTCCGCAAGGCTGCGACAGCGGTGACCCCAGACGGAACACCGCCAATCTGGCGCGTGGTACATCAACGGACTGGCATTGAGGTATGCCTTCGGCTCAGCCACAGGGGGATGCCATCCACCTGCCTGCCCTATTCCCGCGATGCCGAAGACGCGAAGCGGGTTGCGATCGAGATGCGGAAGGCCCGTCAGGAGGAAAAGGCCGCTCGCGCCGCAGAGGAATTCCGAGCCGCCATCGCCGTGAGGGAGGCCCGTGCCGCGGAGAAGGCGGCCCGCAAGGCGGGCGAAAAGGCAGCGGGGAAGCCGGCAAAGACGGCCGCTACTCCGCCCCCTGCGGCCAAGCCCAGGGCGCCAGTCGTGCCCCTGGTGCCCGCTGGGCCGGTCCAGGTCGTCACCGAAGGCACCACGCTGCGGCTGGTGGGGGCGCTCAAGCCGAAGGTGGCACCGCCGCCGCCGCCCCGGCTGGAGCCCGCCCCGCGAAGACAAGGACGCAAGTGAGGAGCCGTGCGCACCTACCCGGACAAGGACACCTTTGACCGCGAGCTGGACCGCCTGACCGGCCTATGCGTCCAGTTCAAGGTGCGGGCGCAGGCGCAGGGCGTCGAGATCGAGACGGTCCTCCACCGTACCGCCGCAGAGGGCGAGATCGACCCGGAGGACTACGAGATGGTGCGGCTGCCCTTGGGGGCGACCGGGGCGCGTAATTTCCGTCATTCGTGCGTTGACGGTCCGGCCGGATACGCAGCAGAACTATGCCCTTCGACGAAGGGTGTTCCCCGCTATGCGGGGATGTGCCGCCCTAGCGCCGCTTCCGGGGCTTGGCGCTGAGCTTCGGCGGTGTAGGGTCGCCGACTTCAAAGGCGATCCTTGGCCTGCTGGCTGTCGGCGCCACGACGACACGGAAGTTGCCCGAAACGCGGACGTATCGGCCGAGTGCGCGACCAATCCAGCGTAGGGCAATGAGCAGACATGCAGTGAGCAGTTCGGGCGGCACCGATGTGGTCCTTACAACGCCAGCGAGCCCTCGGAGAGGGAGCGGTATGGAGAGGGAAGGACGCGTTCTGTCGGTGCCTGAAAGAGACAGTCTGGTTCAGCAACAGCGTTCAAAAGCTGTCCTGAGCATCGCCTGTCTCGGTCGGTGCGTGCGTTAGCGTCTGCGCGTTATGTAGAGCGCCGCTGCCGCGAATACAAGGTCGTCTGCGGTTGACCAAGTGCTGGCCCGGCATCTGACCGCGATCATACCCGGGAAAAAGGCAAGCCCAGCCATCTTGTGGTAAGCGGGGCCCGACGCAAATGAGCACCTACCAGTCGCAGCCGGCTCCCGTACGCCTCACGGCTACAATTTTGTTCGACCAAAACGGGGCGCCGCGTGTCCCCTGACCCGATACCCGGTATTTGTGCGCGTTTCGGGATTGCTGGGCAGGGGTCAAGCTTAGCCAAAGATCAGCGTGTCCCAAGGGGCGGGTGATGGAAAAATCCCGTCGAGAAAGGCGAGGAACGCCTTGACGTTAGGGCTGCCGCGTCGGCTTTCCGGCCACAGTGCCGTCATCACCGACCGCTCGACAGCGAACTCCCGTAGGATCGGCACGAGTGCACCGCGCTCCACGTGAGATGCGGCCAAATAGGTCGGCGAAATGCCGACGCCGCCGCCAGCCGCCAGCGTTGCGGCCACACCATCACTCGCATCGAGAATCATCCACGGCTCCGGCGTGATCTCGACGACACGCTCGCCGATGCGGAAGGGCCAGCGCAGCGCCTGGCCTGAACTCTGGTAGCGGAAGTTCACGCAGTCATGGTGGATGAGATCATCCGGGTGCTTCGGCATGCCCCGACGTTCAAGGTAGGCCGGTGAGGCAAAGGCGCAGACACGGTGTGGCGCGAGTTGGCGTGAAATCAGGCGTGAGTCGGCAAGATTTCCGACCCGGATTGCGACATCGATGCCTTCTTCGATGAGGTCCACCATGCGATCGCTAAGGCGCAAGTCGACCAATAGCTTCGGGTAGCGACGCTGAAATCTGGGAAGCGCCGGGGCGAGTAGATGCACGCCAATCGGCAGGGGCGCCGCGACTTTGAGGAGGCCTGCCGGCTCTGAGCGTGCCGCGACTGCAGCCTGCTCGATCTCCTCGGCTTCCCGCAGCAGTCGCAGCGCTCGTTCGTGGAGGTCGCGTCCCTCCGGTGTCAGGGAGAGCGAGCGCGTAGTCCGGGTGAACAGGCGAAGACCAAGGCGCTGCTCGAGACGCTGGACGCTTTTGCTAACCGCCGAAGGTGAGACGCCCAGGACCCGTGCCGCAGCCGTATAGCTGCCGAGTGAGGCCGATCGCGTGAAGGCCACGATCCCGGTGAGGCTATCGAGACTCATTTGTTCCATCGTGGCACAACTAAAGCGAAGTAGAGCGCGATTTTCAAGCTCACTGGCATGCTTCAGCCTCCCGCTCACCGTCGCCGTGACGACGTCGAAGCAAGAGGCCATCCATGAGCCATCTGTGGACGCCCCCTTCAGGGCAAGGGAAAACTTCAGGATTGCCGTGACGCGTAGTCGGATGCTGCCATCTGTCCGGCCTCTTTTGCGGCCATGGACCGCCGGCCTGCATGGGAGTTCGCGGATCGGGTCCACATCAGACCGGCGTACTCGAGGTACGTTGGCTCTACCTGGTTCTCCCGACCCCGTCTCACCGACTGTTGCGCCATGACCTCCTTGCGCTCGCCCTACGCCTCGGTGGCTGCCGGCCGTGGCGGACTTACGCCGCCACAGCCGGAGCCTTGTACGTGCCGCCCTTGACCAGCAGAGCCC
>NZ_JQKB01000089.1 GCF_000745835.1 Belnapia moabensis DSM 16746
GTCTATGAAACCCTTCACCAGCACCGCCTGGAACCCATGCGCGGTCGGCACCGAGTAGTCGCTGCCGCGGTAGCGGACCAGGGCGGTGGAGGATACCCGGGCGCTGATGGTCTCGCAGGGCTCCAGCGCCACGGCAGGCAAGGGCTGCAGTGCCGCCAGATCCGCCGCCAGCCGCGTGCCGATCGTCTCGGCATGCCGGCCGGCCCGGTTGGACTGCCGCAAGCGGCAACGCTCCGCCAGCATGGCGTTGAGCGCCTCGTAGCTGGCAGCCATCGGCACCGGGGTCATGAAGTTGCTGCGGGAGAACTTCACCAGCCCCTCGACCTTGCCCTTGTCGTTGCCCTTGCCGGGGCGGCCAAACCGGTCCTGGAACAGATAATGGCTGACCAGGCCGGTAAACGCCCGCGTCCGCTCGCGCCGGCCGTCGTCGCAGATCCTGGCCACCGCCAGCTTGAAGTTGTCGTAGAGGATCGACCGCGGCACGCCGCCAAAGAACGCAAAGGCCGCGACATGCCCGTCGAGGAAGGCCTCGGTCGTCTCCCGCGGATAGGCCTTCACGAAGCAGGCGTCCGACTGCGGCAGGTCCAGGCAAAAGAAGTGGACCTTCTGGCGAACCCCGCCGATCTCCGCCACCGCCTCGCCGAAATCCACCTGGGCATGGCCCGGCGGATGCGCCAACGGCACGAACACCTCCCGACCACGGCCCCGCTCGCGCCACACATGATCCTTCACCACCGTGTAGCCACCGCCATAGCCATGCTCGTCGCGCAGCCGCTCGAAAATCCGCTTGGCGGTGTGCTGCTGCTTGGGCGGGCCAGCCCGGTCCGCCTCCAGGATGGCGGCGATCACCGGCAGCAACGCCCCCAGCTTGGGCTTGTCCGGCTGCCGCGTCCGCACATACCCGGGCGGCGCCGAGTACCGGCACATCTTGGCTATCGTGTCCCGGCTCAGCCCGAAAACCCGGGATGCCTCCCGTCGGCTATGCCCATCGAGGAACACGAACCGCCGGACCGCCACGTAGGTCTCCACCACGAACATCTCCCGGCGCCCCACCCTGAGCCCTCAAGGTAGGCCGCCTGCCACTGGCCGGGTTTTACTCCGCCCGCGGCAGCATCACGCCGCCGCTCCAGTGGCCGACTTTCTCTCCGCCGCACACAATTGTGCGCTGCTCGGGCTCCTCGAATACCTTCCGTCCAGGGTGGTCGACCTGGATTACCAGGCGGATGCCTCTATCTCCCGCTGGTGCGCTAGGATCTACGCAGCAGGCTTGGCGTGCAGCGCACACTTGTCATGCGATGTCTCTCCCCGGCACCACCGCGGATGGAGGCTACAGCGAGTGCACCGAAGGGCACAGCCTCTGCACGATCGGCGTAGGGGCAGGAAGGGGCATGCTGGCGTCAATCGATCCAGCGGCGACGAACCAGCGTCAGGACGTAGGGCCGTGGAGCCGCCGTTTTTCAGTCGAGGGATCTTGGACGTAACATGTTGATCGGGTTGGATCGTGCTGCCGCTGCGCTAGAACTGTGCTGGGCGCCAGATCTTTCGAGCTTCTCGCCTCCATCGGCAAGCGGCAACGCGGTTAGACGCAGGCGTATACCTCGCGAATAGCGGGATCATTCGGATTATAGCCGGTGCGCCGCTCAAAGCGGACGTCCAGCACCTCCACCGACGTGGTGTCCTCCACCCGAAGAAGCTTCCAGCCCGCCCGCTCCCGCGACGTACTCTCGCCGGCGATCTGATAGCAGCGCAGCAATTCCCTTCCGTCACCGTCCTTCCCATAGACATGCGGCTCGACGATGCGGTTTCCAGCGGAATAGGTCAGCTTCAGGAGCCGGCGCTGCTCGATGGCCGCTGCAATCAGGCCATTCATGCGGTTTCCTCCGCCACTTTAGTGGTCAATCGAGCATCGAAACGCATCCGCGCCTAAATTGTGCCTCCAGTACCACCCTGGCCTTGCCGCTGTCGTCGGCCTGGACGGTCGCCTGCTGCGTCAGCCCGTTGGGAAGCGCACGACAGCCAAGAACTCCTTCATGTCGCTGTCGCTTGACGGTAGGGGAGCAGGCCTGATGTTACTGGCTAGCCCGGTTGCGATAGGTTGATCTGACAATCGGACCGCTTTCGTCGCACAAGCGCGACGCATGAACGCGTTGCTCCGCTCCTGCGCCGCAGCCGTCAGATGGGTGCCCGGCTCGACCCGCACTCGCTCGTCCACCGTGGCTGGCCGCGGTTCAGTCCGACCTTGGCGGATCAGCTGGGCGCTGTCGGGGCTGTCAAAGTCAGAGTCGTACGAACCAGCGATTGCAGGGCGAATAGCCTGTAGCGATTCGAAACCAGAACTTCCCTTATGCGGATTGCCTTGCGGTCCAGGTTGCCATTGAGGGTATGTGCCAAGTCCTCGGTAAACACCGGGCCGCCAATGTGCCAGGAATGTGATGGGTAACTGATAATATCGTCCTGCGGCCGCGACTGGATCGTGCGCAGGTAATACTCACCGCAATCGACGTTGACGGCTTTCGCTGGAGCCTTGATCGGCAGCCCGACGCGACCGACACGGGAGGGGCGCCCCGCACGCTTGGCATTAGAAATCTGCAGAACCTCGTCGAAGGGATTGGCGTAGTTGGTAAGGCGGAGGCAGTGATAATACGTCGACTCGCTCTCCGGATTGCCGGTGGCGAGAGACGGCGCGGAACATCGCCGGCGATCAACACGAGCTGGCTGACCGTCCCGTTTATGGCGGCAATCCGGCGTCGGTCGTCGGCATCGTCAAAAGCCTCCCGGACAACGTAGGCGCCCGTGGAATGGGCGAGGAGAAGGACGTTGATCTCGTACTTGGATGAAAACCAGAACGTCGCCCGTACGACGCCCGTCGCGTCTTTCCTCCTCCCGGCGAGGTCACTTACTTTCCTCACCCGGTCTGCCCGCTTGATGGCGTGAGCTGGCGCGGCAGAAGGCGCATCATCGAGCACTTCGAGAAATTGAACTGGGCCCGGGTCATCACTGAATCCGCGTTTTCCGCGAGCCATCGCACTCGCGGTGATGATATATTCGGGCATGTTGCCGCTTCCCCTCCGGCTTGCTTGTGCCTGGAGGTTGGTTGAATTCAGAACGCCTGAACAAGCATTGTTTGCGTTCAGTTGATCCGAGGCTCCTGGCTACGCTTGCTGCCTGAAGCGAGATAGGCTCGTGTTCGAAGATGATGTTCCCGCCATTTCGCACCATCCCGTGCCATGGCTTCCAGAACTGGCTATCAGCCAGCCATTCTTGTTGAATGGCTTCAAAGTGGCGAACACCGGAGCGCACTTCGCCAGCTTCTCCAGCTTCTACTGGGATGGTGAACGTTGCTTCGTGGCGCAGCCCGACACGGCCCTCTTCGACCGGCATTCGCTACTCGACCTCATTGGCCACCTTGCATCCCTCGATCTGCTTGAGCAAACGCCCTCAGTTCGAGACAACCGGGAGAAAATCGAGTGCGTGCTCCTTGCACGTCGGCTCACGACACGGTTGCGCGCACTGCCGGGCGTCAGCCTGCTACGGGCCGCGGCCGAACTCAGGACGCGGTTCCTCACGGCCGTTAATCGCGGCACTCCGCTGCCGGCGGCTATCTTGCGTCGAATGCCGGTTGAGGTGCCTGGGTGCCTCTCAGCGCTCGGCGATGCCCTCCCGACGGCCGAGGCCCTGGAGTTGCTGCGGCTCCACGCTCCCATACTCGAAGTGGCTGCCGGTCCCGGCTTCTGGGCCCGCACCATGGAAAGAGCCGGCATCGACGGAATTGCAACCGACAAAGGCACCACTCCGTGGATCGGCCAGTGTGGCGCTGTCCTGCGAGGCTGGGATGCTCGACGCGCCTTGGCTGCGCCATTCGCTCACGGACGAACCGTGCTGATGCTGTGGCCCACTTTCACCTCTGCGGCGTGGGCGAGCGAAGCCATCGAGACACTCGGTCCTGGAGCGGTCCTGCTCATCGGCTCTCCGGAACTGGACTTCCTGCGCGATGTCGAGCGCCTTCACGGCAGCCAGGTTGCCCCTGACTCCACTCCATTGAAGGAGGCGCGCCGCATCATTGATGTCCTGGACGCGCGCTTCGCACCGCTCGCCGATGCTCCGATTGCCTCCAACGCACCAGACCGGCTCGACCTCCGGCTACGCGCCTACCGACGCTCCTAGGCCAGAAGCATCTGGCTTTTTCGTGATGTGTAACTGGTCTGCCGGAGCGACACGCCGGCTCCTGATTTTGCCAGCGGAAAAAGCGAGTATTCACAGCTGCTTGGTGCAGCCGAGTAATGCATTTGCATTAATGCATTGAGCGTATGTCGCGTAATGCATTTGCCTTACTGTCGACGAGCCTGAACCCTCGATACCGTCCTATGCCAAGCCGTCATCGCCCGACCTCTTGCGGGAAGGCGGTGAACAGTGACGGGAGTAGCGAGCATGGCAACCCCAGAGAACGACGCCCTCGAAGACTTGGCCTACGCCACCGCAGAGGGGCCCTCGGACCAGCTGGAAGCCGGCGGAGCTGGCACTGAAGACCTCGGGGATTACGGCGATTTAGGGGACTATGGCGACTCCGGGGACTACGCCGCGTCCGACCAGGGCGACTTCGGAGACTTCGGCGACTCCTACGAACCGGACGCCGGCGATTACGGCGACTACGGGGATTTCGGCGCCGAAGACAGCATGGGAGTCGAGGCAGCCCAGGAAACCATCAGCCAGGAAATGGCCTCGGTCCTGAGCGCCGAAAGCGAAGATGAGTTTTTCGGCAAGATCAGGGGCTTCATGAAGAAGATCGCTCCGATTGCGAGCGTCGTCGGCAAGGTCGCCCGCTTCATTCCCCATCCTGCTGCGCAAGGCTTGGCAACCGTCGCCGACCTCGTCGGCAAGGTGCGAGCCGAAGGCGGGCCGGTCGAGGATGCGCTCGAAGCCGTTGCCGAAGTGGCGGCGCGGGATCCTCGCGCGCTGCCGGTCGTGGCAGGCTTGGCCGCGCGCAGCGTGCTTAAGAACGCGGCGCCCCGGATGCCCCCCTCTCAGCGCCAGCAGGTGGCGCGGGCGGTGACACGCGCAACCACCGATCTGGCCAAAGCTGGCGGAACAAGAGCCTTGCTGGCCGTGCCAAGGATCGCCGCCGCCGTGAACCGCACTGCAGCGAATAACGGCACACCCCTCCAGGCGCGGCCGCGGGTGCTCGTCCGCACGATGGCCCGACTCGCGCAGAACCCACCCGCGCTCCGGAACCTTTCCAGGCCGTCCCGTCGCGCCCAGCGTATCCTTGCCTCGCTCGGCAACATGGGTGGCGGCATGGCGTACAGCACCATGGGTAACAGTGGGATGGGTTACGGGGGAATGGGCTATGGCGCCCCGCGCCGCGACCCGTTCCGTGGACGCCGCATCCGCATCTCCGGTCCAGCGACGATCTTCATCCGATCGGATTCCTAGCACGCCCAGCATCGTCGGCGACGGGGAACAGCCATGGACGGAGACGCGACAATGAGGGGAGGCGGCGACTCCCTCGCCCGCTTCCTCAAGGCCAAGCGACGCAGCCTCGCCAGCCGCGCCCGCCGCCTCGTCAGCCTGACCCCGCGCTCCGTTGGCCTGCGGCCCGAGGACCTGCCCTACGCCCCGTCTTCGGCGCACTTCGCCGCTGCCAACCAGCGGCTCTGGTCGATCGACAAGGCGGTCAGGGAGCGCCTACGCTCGGTGGCCGAACTGCCTCGCAACGCCGCCTCCGAGGACCGGCTCCTCGCCATGGCGATGGTCGAGCGCGAGGTCGACCGCTCCCGCCGGTCGTTCGGCCTGTTCTTCGAGGTCTTCGCCCAGCGCGGCACCGCCTTCGCGCGGCCACTCGCGGCCCATGACGCAATCGCCCGCGACTGCTACGCCGCCGTGACTGCCGCGGCGCCACGGGTCTTCCCCGGGACGCTCCTGCCGCCGCTCACCTATCTGGAACACGGCTACTCGCCGGCCACCATGCGCCGCGGCGTCACGCTCGCGCGCCTGCTCGGCGAGACCAACCCCTTTCCGCTCATCCGCATCCCATTCGACCGCGACCGCCCTTGGCAAGCGGTGTTCCTGCACGAGGTCGCCCACAACCTCCAGGCCGATCTCGGGCTTTGGGTCGAAATGCGCAATGCGGTGATGCTTCGCCTGGCCGAGATGGCCATGCCTCCGCGCGCCACCACCGTCTACGGCCGCTGGCAGAAGGAAATCTTTGCTGACCTGGCCGCCCTTCTGCTCGGTGGCCCCGCCGCCGCATGGGGCATGGCGGAGTTCCTCTCGCACCCCGCCGACAAAGTCATGACCTACCGCCCCGGCGGTGCCCACCCCACCGGCTACCTCCGGGTTCCCATCATGGCCGAAATGCTGCGCCGGATGGGGTTTGCCCAGGACGCCGCCGAGCTCACCGAGGTGTGGACCCGGCTCTACAACCCGCGGCGAGGACACCGCATTCCGAACGCCCTGCTGGCGACCGCCCGCCAGGCGATCCCCGCAGTGGTCGACGAGATGGCTTTCCAGCCCAAGCGTGCCCTCGCTGAACGTTGCCTGACCAGCGTGATGCCCTTCGCCCGACGTGACCAAGCTGCCATCCGCAAAGGGGGACTCCTCCTCGCCCGCGGCCGCGTCCCAACGGACTTGCCGCCCCGCTTCCTGGTCAGCGCCTGCCGCTACGCCCTCGAAGCCGGCGCCGCGCCGCACGACCTCGGTCGAATCATGCTGGAGCGCCTCGCCCCGCCCAACCGGCCGCCAGTCCTCACCCACACCGCATTGCAGAACGGCGCCGCCATGGCAGCGCAGTCCGCCGCCTTCTCCTCTCAGTCCACGGCCGCATGAGGAATCGCATGAGCGACGTCCCCACCATCACCGGCACCCGCCAAGCCTCTCGCTCCGCTGCGAACGGGCGTCGCGCAGCTTCGGACGCCGGGTCATCAGGCGCTTCCCCCATCGCGTATCAGGGGACCAGCGAAGCGGCGCAGATCGCGGACAACATCATCCGGCAGCAGTTGCGGGTCGGCAATCCCTATGACCCCGTCGAGATCGTCAATGGTCTCCGCCGCCTCTTTCCGGAGGAGGCGCGGCTGCTCGACGCCGAGTCCGAAGGCTACGCCCCTAGCATGGCCATCTCCACGACGCCCGCCATCCGGCCGGCAGCGTCCATGGCCACCGATATCGAGCTGGATCGCGTGGAGATCGGCATTGCGCATGACCTGCGCGCCCTCTCAACCGACCACCGGCTCGGCGACTTCACGGACGAGTTCGCCGGGATTCGGCAATCGGTGATGCGGACCCTCGCCGACGGGCACAGTGCCGCCGCGCTCGCGCTCGACCCGCGCAACCGCGACCGGCTGTTCGGCGCCCGCCGCCAACTCGGCGAGTACGGGCGTCTTTTCCGCATGATCGGCGCCCTCAATCCCGCTATCCGATCCAACTACCGGCGCCTCGCCCTGAACCTCGACGACGCCGGCGCACTCCTCCTGGTCCTCGCCGGCGAGACGCTTGCCGCCCAGAACCTCGGCGGCGTCCGCTTCCTTCCCTCCGTCGCCGCGAGCGAGCTGCAGATCCGCCGCGACAATGTCCTGAATGGGCTCCGCGCCATCTTCTCCCTGAGCAGCACCATCTCCAGCGACAGCTTTCCCTGGAGCATGGATGGGATGCGCGCCTTCATGCAGAGAATCGAGAACAGCGGCCATCTCGATCTCAGGGCCCTTCTCGATGAGGGAACGATGGCCAGCCACCTGGACCCCCTTGTGGAGCTAGCCACCCGCAACGATGGTCCGGGCCTGCGGCAACTCAGCGCCGTCGCCGATATCACGACCCAGAAGCTCTATCGCCTGCTGTCGATGGGCTCTAACCCGGGCGTGCCCCAGGCACCGGCCCTGTCCCACTTCCTCAAGGCCCTGCAGATTTTCCTCGACACCTTCAAGTCCAGCAAGGCCGGCTACCGCCTCCCTTATGTCGGTCGCCCGCTGATCGCCCAACGTGGCATGCAAGGTGCTGGCGCCATCGATACAGCCACCACCACTCTGATGGCTCTGGTCGGCCAACGCGCCACGCTCGCCGGCTACACCGATTGCTTCCTTGAGTGCCAGTGCGACGAAGGCAGCGTCATTAATCAAATCATGCTCGACAAGATCCTCTACGACGTTGACCGCGCCGTTGATCTCTACATCCAGGGCATGGATGCCACCGGTATGGGCGAAGCCGAATGGCGGGCCGCCGCTTATGGGCGCCTGATCGAAAGATTCCTGGACCTGAATCCAGTCCCCAACGCTCCTTTTCCCAACAGTCTCGGCATCCCTCCAGCCCCAAACAAACTGAGAAAATTGCTCGAAGACATCAAAGGCGACCTCCTCGAGGGAAAATTCCAGAATGGTCCACCAATTCCGCCACCCGCCATGGTGAGCGCCATGATCGATGAGCTCTGTTTGCAACGTCTGACGGACGTCCGGTTGAAGGCGATTGTCCAGACTATGTCCGCCGGTTGCGTCCCCATCGACAGCGTCTTCGGCGCCCTCGAAGTGATGGTTTCGATTCCGGTAGGAGAGCTTCAACGCGCAATCGGCGCAGGCCGCATCGTCAGCTGCCCGGAGCCGGATCCGAAGCTTCCCCTGCAGTACGCCGTGTCGCTTGGGCAGATCACGCAGTCGGTCCACCAGATTCAACAAAGTGGGTTCCCGTAGCACGAGGCCGATATCGAACAGCACGCCTGCCAGGCGCGGCCAAGACGCCAGGCGACTGGCGGTGAGAAGGGTGTCATCAATCGCGGCGGCGCCCGGCGCCGGCTCCGCAGAAGCGAAGGGGGCGAAGGATGGCCTTCGGAGATCGAATTGCCCTGGAGAGTATCTGGCCGGATTTCTCCGACCAGGTCCTGAAGGACTTGCCGCCGCAGATGCGCGAGCGCGTCTCGCGCGAACTCGAGGACCGCCTGCAAACCCTGAAGAAGCAAGCTTCGGGCAATGCCAATACCTCCTTCTCCGACCTCCTCGGCCTGGGACCGGGCGGTCCGCCCGATTTCAAGAACATCGCCTGGCCGGAGATCGAGGCGGACTTCGACGACTCCTTCGTCCCGGCGCAGATTTCGGCAGCCGCCGAACTCTACTTCATCTACCAGCACGAGCGGATGGGCGTCTTCCGCGTGATCGACCTGATCCGCCGCCTCTTCCACGAAGGCCGGATGAAGATCCACCGCGGTCCCGGCGCGCGCGGACTCTACCTGCTCGACAAGACGCAACCCCTCCGCTACGGCCCGCGCGAACGCCTCGCCGCCTATATGCGCGTCTTCAACTACGGTCGCGCCCCACGCCCGCCGGGCGGGATCGTCAACGTCAACTTCCACTTCCAGCTCGTCGCCTTCATGACCGCGCTGGCGCAGTACTTCCGCGACCTTACGATCTCCGAAGTGATCAAAGGCAGCCAAGGGCTCGACCAACGCCCCTTCGGCACCCTGGCCGTGGTGCAACGCATCGGCACCGACCTCCGCTACGCGCTAGACCGGGCGAGCTATGGCAACATTCTCGCGCTCTCCATGGAGACAAGCGTCTACCTGAAGCAGCTGCTCGACATCCTGGATCAGCCCGACATCAAGAAGTCCTTCGACGCCAACACCAAATGGGACGTCGTCGAGGCGGTTCTGAACCAGAGGATGGGCGGCGCGCGCGAACTCTCCCAGCGCGCCAAGATGGCCGAGGCGGGGCGCGCGGTGCTGCTCTGGGTTTCCGGCCGAGCCTTCGACACCACCCAGACGCCGGCCGATTTCCAGGCCTCGGCGCAGACAGCCGCGGCCGAAGCCGAGGCTTGGCTCGCCGCCTACAGGATGACCGAGGAAGGACGGCGTTTCCCGGGTGTCACCGAATCGCTGCGCTGGGCCGTGGGCGTGCCGCGCCGGGAAGCTCGCATGGTGCCGGTCTGACCGCTGGGAGCGGGAGGTTTCCATGCACATGGCGTTGAATGCGCGGGACGCGGCGGCATTCGGGAGTTGGGCTCTCGTGCCCATGAGGTGCGTCGTCGATGTAAGTTTCTCTCTTCGCCCCAGTGGCCTGTTCTGGACCCTCAACCTCGCTGATTCCATGCCTGTCTGGCTGCCACAGGGGCATTGGACACTCGTCGAAGACAAGACTTATGCCCGACAGGAACGGGTCACCCAGCGCCTTGGTGGCACCCCAGGCGCGGCCGGTGCCTCGGCCTTCCAGAACTCAATCGAGGAATGGGCCACGGCCCGCTCAGGCCTGCGGCTCGAAGGACGGCCGAATGTCTTCTGGACAGGGGACAGCTGGACCGAGTCCGTGATCCCGAAGGACGATGACCAGGGCTTGATCGAGCGCCGCGATGCGCTGGCCGCCGCGCTCGACGCTCGACTGATGCCTCCCGACTGCACCGATCTCGGGGGTGTCCTGGCCGAGGCCGACGCCATCAACCTCTGCACAGCCAGCACGGCGCCGGATATTCTCGCGGACTGCGCCCGGGACGCCCTCGCCCTGGCCGCAGCGCTCCGGGGGCCGCAGACGGTCATCCTATCGGCGTTGGATCAAGAAGAGACCCGCCCCGAGCTCGTCGAGTGGCTCGACTGTGCAGGCGTGTGTTGCAAGCGCCTCGAAGAAGGTGCGGTCCGCGACGCACTACGCTGGCAGCTCGCGCCGGCGCTGATCCGGAGCGGCCTCGCAGTGCCGATCGGAACCGGCCAACTTCGGCTCACAGCCATGCTGCTGGTCGCCCCTCGGGTGGTCAAGGCGGCGCTCGACGACAGCCTGGACTGGGGCGCCGCCTCAGCGTCGGAGGTGCGCCAGTTCTGGGACGATGCCAGCGCGATCTGGTGGGAGGTACCATGAGCGAACTTCAAGAACACTGGCCCGACCCCTCCCGGAGATACCATGGAGGCGGCTGCGGGTGCGGCCAATGCACATCCCGGCTTGGGTCAATCGACCGCCTCGCTCATGAAAGTATCAGCGCAGCGCTCGCCCATGCGCAGCAAGGGCGTTTCGAGGCGGATCTGGCAACCAAGGCCGGAGGCCCCCGGCGTCTTACCCTGCCGGGCAACTTCAATGGATGGATGCTTCCACACCCGCTCATGGACGTGCTGGGGTCCGCCTCGGGAGCCGATTTCAACAGAAGACGCGCGTACCTTCTTTATCGCATCGCCAGACAGGGTGGTCGCCCCGAGGCGCTCTATATTGGCATGGCCCCTTCAGCTTCGGTCAGGGAACGCGTGCTGGAACACATCGGCGATCTCGTCCGGTCGCTGAACCGGACGCCTCCCAAGACGCCGCCGCAAGTCGGAAAAAGCGAGGTCGCCAACCTTCGAGCCGAGATCAAGAAGGAGCTCTCGACTGCCAGGAACCTGAAGAACATCACGGTGCAGGTCGGCACCGTCACTCCCGATCGGGGCATTCCGCTCGACGCCAAGCTCTTGCACGCCTTCGAGGCTGCACTGCAGGTCACCGAACGGCCAACGACCTATGTGGGCGGTGCCTGGACATTCGAGGAGGACAGGCTGTGAGGCAGCTCCTGCGCCGCGGCGGAAGCGCCGGCTTCCGCACGCCACCGCGGCCGGCTTGGTCCGGGGCTCGTCCGGGGGGCGGCCCCGGCCCATCCTATGGCCTACCGCACGGCGACCTCTGGCGCGCCCTGCCCTGGCAACGCTGGCCCCGCTGGCGCGGCGGCTGGTATCCCGTCCCCTGGGGTTCTGGCTGGTGGGACTACGCGCCCTGGGACCCGCTCGGAGGGCCGCCAGATGACGTCCGGATCGGCCCCTGGGATGACCCCCTGGCCGACCCGCTGGGCGGCGCCCCGCCGCCATCCTGGGATCAGGCTTCCCTGCCCGGCCCAAACATTGCCAGCGCAGTTTACGGCGACGAGGAAGCCGACCTCTCCGTCGTTGGCCCGGTCGACGACCGAGTCCAGGAGATCCGAACCAGACTTTATCCCTGGAATACGATAGTCCACCTCTGCCGCGACTTTGGCACCGGCTTCTGCTCCGGCTGCAGCGGCATCCTGATCTCCCCGCGCCGCGTGCTGACCGCGGCCCACTGCCTCTGGAACCTGCGCCAGAAGCGGCCGCCCGCTCGCATCATCGTCGCGCCTGGGCGGAGCGACCGCAAAACCATGCCCTATGGGACGGTGGAATCGCGCCGCTTCTGGGTTCCGAGGGGGTTCATCGAGGGGCCAGACCGCGAGGCTTGGGACTGGGGCATAATCGACTTGCCGCGCCCCTTCTCCGCCATAAGGCGCTTCGTGCCAGTGCGGCCACTGACTGACGCCGCCCTCATGCGCTTCATCGAGCGCGGACGCATCACCGTGGCAGGCTACCCCTCCGACCGTCCGCTCGGCACGCTCTGGCGCCATGCCGAACGCCTCGTGCGCTTCGGTCCGCTGAGGCTTTACCACTCCGTGGATACATGCCCTGGCCACAGCGGCAGTCCTATCCTCGCACGGCTGGGGCCCGACATCGCCGTCATCGGCGTGCATACGGCGGGGATCGTCGACGCTGAAGGCCGCTCCCACGGCTGCAAGCGGGGGACCATCCTTGCGCCGCCAGGCAGTGTCAACAGCGGCGTCCGCGCCACGCCCGGCATGCTTTCCGCGCTGACAAATCCAGCAGTTCCCAGGTCTGGCCCGGGCGCGTTGATGGCGTTACCGTGATAAGTTTTTCATTCTGTATGCTTGAGAATGCGTCGACGGCTACGCCATCATTCTCCCATTCGATACTGACTGCCCTCTATTTCCGGGATCATGCCCAGGCGTTCAGCCCGCTCAACCGCCCACACGGCACTCCACGGAGGCCTTTGGTCATGCCAGAGACCGACCGCAAGCATTCGGGTAAGCCCATCGCAGTGCGCGTAGGCAGCAATGCCCCATCTCGGTCTCGCGGCCAGACCGCGGCCATGGATCAGGCACGCTCCCGTAGGCCTTCCAATAAGGGCTCAGGGCCCGAGCCGGACCAACCTTTGACGAGCAACGCCCAGCCTCGGCAGAACGAATCCTTGGCTTGCTTCTCCGTCGACGGGCAGAGATGCGATATTGTTTGCGAAAACGCCTCGTTCAACGGACGCGCGGTTGTCGGAACCCTGATCCTCGGTGAGCGAACCTACCTCGTGCTGGGAGGAAAAGCAGAGGCGGTGCCTGATCTTATGGTGCTGCTAACACCGCGCGAACTCGACATCGCCGTCCTCGTGTCCAAAGGCTGGAAAGTCAAGGAGATCGCAAGACGTCTCGACATCAGCTTCAACACGGTCAGAGTTCACACGGGCCGCATCTACGCCAAGCTCAACATGCACAAGCAGTCCGAGCTGGCAATCTGCGTGGCCAAACAATCCTGGCCTAGACGTCGCGCAGCTTCTATCTCCGATGACTTCCAAAAGAAAACCCGGAACCGACGGGAACTAGGCCGAAGGCATCCGGCGTTTCCCGCCTTGTGATCGGCGCGCTGAGCTCGCGCATTGTCGAATGCGAGGACGACTTGAGATTCGCAAGGAATAGGCCGTCACGAACGCTGCCGGGACGTCGTCAAACAAGTCATCGAAGGCCGCCTTCTGAAGGGCGAGGCGAAGGAACAAGCGGCAGAGCGCTTGCGCTGCTTCCTTCGCAGTACCGATAACCCTCTGCCACGCCGCCTGGATTGCTAAACTTAGCCTGAGGACTACTCCAAAAAGACTGGACTTGAGAAAGCAGAATAGAACAGACTATTTTTGCTGACGCTCTTGAGCGGCCCTGCGCAAGGATTATGAGCATGGCAAAGAACCCCCCCCCTCGGCAACGGAAGGCGACCTCAGCCACCAAAGCCACCGCGTCCAGAAGGCGCGCGGCCAGTCCAGCGAAGAAATCCCCTTCTCGGCAACGGAAGGTGACCTCAACCACCAAATCCGCCAGGTCCGAGACGCGCACGACTGGTCAGGCCCCTTCGGTGAAGCTTCACGAGCACCCACTCTTCGCGGGGATAAAATCAGGCTCGACTGAGGCTGCGGAGCGCGCAATCCGGCAGAAGGCCCTGGCAGAGACCTTTTCTCGTGAGATGACTCGCCGAGGCTTAAGCGAAGCCCAGGTCGTCGACAGCACCGAGCTTCCAGCTGGCGTCGTCCATGCCTGCCTGACCGGTACGGGCGAGCTGCCGCCGCGTTACGCCCTTTTGGCCATCGCAAACAAGGTTGGCGTCGATCTCGACCGCGCCATCAAGGGTGTCGTCTCCACCTCGTCGGCCAGCAAACACATCGTTCTCGAACAGCGGGATCCGCCTGTCCTTACCAGGCGCTCAGATGGGCTTGTCGAGGTAACCTTTCTTCGCCCATTGATTCTCCCATCCAGCGTGGCCGCTGAGATTAAAAAAATCCTTGCAGGCGGGGACGAAAGCCACGACAGGAGCTGAGTAATCAGGCCAGATCGTGGCAGCTTCTCGTGTGACCGACATTTATGTTTGGCTGGGTCTGAGGATTCTCGTGCCTGCTTGGGCCATTCGGTAAGCGGCACACTCGCGACGACACCTCGGCAACTTTCTATCGCTCAACCTCGCGGAGTGCTGCTCTACGCTGCTCAATGGCTGCGGCGGTCAGGATGTTCATTCAGTTGGCCTCACGATGTCCGCAGTCGATGGAGCCTGAGCACGCGGCCACGGCAATACTGCGCCTCCAGCATCGCCCGCGCCCTGCCGCTATAGTCAGCCTGGATCGTCACCCGCTGCGTCGACCCGTTTGGCAGGCGCACGACCGCCTCGAACTCGTCCATATCAGTGTCTTCCTGCCGATGATTGAGGAGGTCGGCCATTGTTGGCCGGCCCAGGTGCGCCAGATGGACCTGATTGTCAGGCCGCCTGCGTCGCGCCGGTCCGGCGCTTGAACGCCTTGCTGCGCTCCTGCGCCGCCGCGGCGAGCTGCTGGTCGAGCTCTCCGGCCCTCACTGCGGCGAGCAGCGCGTCGATTGCGCCGGGCAGAGCGTCGAGCGTGCCAACCTCCACGCTGCTGTTGCCGGCCTTGTCCAGTGGCAGTGGCTTGGCGCCGTAGCGCACCATGAAATGCACCGTGCCGGTGCCATCCAGGAACCAGTCGCGCCGCACATGAACGGGCTGCATCACGCGCACCCGTTCGCCGGCATCGTTGGTCCGGTTGACGGGGCGCGTCGTGTCCAGCGCGCGGCCCTCCAGGTGCGCGGCGAGCAGCTGCTTCTGCTGCTCCAGGTGGGCGACCACCTTGGCTCGGGCACGTCCCTTGGCGTCGGCTGGGGCAACGATGGGTGCAGCCTTGCCAAGCTTGAGCGTCTTCAGCACAGACATCCGGGGCTCCTGTTCTGTTCCCGTGCCAATCGCTCTACAGCCGCTCTCCAAAAGGCCAATCAGAAAGGTGAATCTGTGCCCACCTTTTCTCCAACCTCGCTGCTGCACCGGCATCAGCGCCGTAGGCTGCACGGCCGCCCCTGCCATGAAGGTCCTACGAAGCCCGTACAGGGGCAAATAGCGCACAAACGCTGCATGGATGCTAATACCCGGCGTCCGAAGGTCTGATGGTGTGGACGCCCCCCGACGGCATCAATGTGCCAAGGTGAAGGTGTCAAGCTATCACCAGGGGAGGCGTCCATGGGGCAGGCTATTGAGGCGGCCCCCACTGTCTTGACTACGCGGCGTAGCGGAATTGCGGGTGCTGAAAGATGGAGCGGATCCGCTGCGGCCGCTTGGCAAGGCTACGCATATGGCTGATCGCCGCACGTTTCAGCTGCTGCTTGCTGCGCGCCGGCGCCTTGCGCGGGACCGCCTGCTTGAGGTCGGCGTTC
>NZ_JQKB01000090.1 GCF_000745835.1 Belnapia moabensis DSM 16746
GGGTTCTCGCAGCACCAATGGACGAATCAGCTGCCGCTTAGATGAGCGGTTCGCCGTAGATGGGTGCGTAGGGGTCATAGACCGGTTCGATGTAGACAGGCGCGTAGGGATCATAGACCGGTTCGATGTAGACGGGCGCGTAGGGGTCATAGACCGGCTCAACGTAGATGGGCGCGTATGTGTCATAGACTGGTTCGACGTAAATGGGTGCGTAAGGGCCAATCCAGACTTCTGGCTCGGCGTAGACGGGCCCCGGATAGGTTACAAGCACCTCCCCGTAGGGAGCCGGCTCCGGGAAGGCTATGATCACTTCGCCGTACATAACCGTGTCCTCCTCATTCCTTTGTAGGAGACCACGGTGCTGCGACGATGGCGTGGCGCGGCGGTGTTCACAGTATGGCAACCGGGGCCAACCAAGCATGTGCCGTAGGTGTTTGCTCAGACGCGCGCGACAACACCGAAGAGGCGGCTGAGCAGCGCTCCGAAGCGCAGCCGCCCCTGGGTCGCGATTAGGCAGACGCAGTCCACGGCCCCCTCGGCTGTCGGCCTGTGGCTCATCTCCTCAGCAATCTCGGCGAGGTCGCCTGGGCCGTAATGGCCCGTCTCGTCTGCAAAAGCGCCCTCCAGCACCAAGGTCAGCTCCGCGCCACGATGGGAGTGGCGCGGCAGGGCGGTGCCGGGCTTCACCCGCAGCAGCCGCAACGCTTCGCCATCGGGGCCACGCAGCAGAACGGCATGTCGGATCCCGGGCGCAAGTCGACGCAAACGCGCGTTGCGTACTCCAGGCAGCAGAACCGAATGCGCTTGGCGGTCAGCCATTGCCCCCTGCTGAGCGGCTGACACATTTCTGCCCATCAGGGCCCTGCCGCCCTCATTATCGAGCCGGTCCAATGCACGCTGCAGGGCATCCGAAGTGAGCGGCGCTGGCGGCAAACCATCCAGAAGCGCACCGCCCACCGCCTCGGCGAGCCGGACCGTGGCAGAGCACTGTGCACAGCAGTCGAGGTGGGCCCTGACGATGACCGCCGCGGCCTGCCAGAGGGTACCTGTCGCTTGGGACACCAGCGTCGCCTCACTCGGGTGATGCTGGATTGTTGTGCCTGCTACCCCGTTGCTCATGGCATCTCCTCACCCCCTAGCGCCGCGCGCAACCTGGCCAGCGCCAGTCTTATGCGCGATTTGACGGTGCCGAGCGGGATACCAAGTTTACGCGCAATCTCAACGTGAGATTGATCCTTGAAGTAAGACAGTTCAAGCGCTTGCCGTTGCTCCTGCGGTAACGTGGACAGGGCTTGGCGTAGGACAGCCTCGTCCTGGGCTGATGACACCATCTCATCCGACCCCGGCTGGGAGGCCGGCAACTCCGTCACCGCCTCGGTGTCACTGCCCGCAAGTGCCACCGAGCGCCAGGCTCGGCGCCGAGCGTCGGCACGCAAGTTCCGTGCGATCACATAGATCCAGGTCGCCGCTCCCGCCTTCTGTGGGTCGAACAAGGCTGCCTTTCGCCAGACAAGGAGCATGGTTTCCTGCGCCATCTCCTCAGCCTCCTGGCCATCCGCCGCTCCCGACCGAAGAAAGTAAGCCTTTAGACGCGGCGCGAAATGCCGGAACAAAACCTCGAAGGCCCCGCGATCGCGGCTGCAGGCAACAGCTACGATCTGGGTGGAGAACTCCATCTGACCAAGCGGCGCATCCGGCCGCGGTTCGCCTTTTGGCGAATTGGGCATCAGGCTGCCGCGCGCAGGGCGGCACGCGGTTTGGTGTAGCGCGCGTCCGACTCAACGCTATTGCCGGGTTGATCCAGCCTGCTTCCTTCACCACCGCGCCCTTGCATACATCTCACCATCTACGCCGGGATTATCGACTTGGATCAGCTCAGAAAGTGTTCTCCTAAGGAGCAGCTCCAGCCGCTTGCCGTCGACAATGCAAGATCGTTCCTTGAGGTTAGAAGCTGCAAGATGCCGCTTGGTCGAGCAGCATCGTCGCGGGCAGCGGCGTCAAGCTAGTGGCCGGCGACTGAAGCGCGAGCGCAGTGATCTATCATGGAAACACCTCTGATCACCGCGAAACACGATCGTCCTCACCTCCGTGCGAGCACAAGATCCACAGGCAATCAGGTTCCGTATCTCTCCACGTCACCAGGACGAAGGTCAGGGATGAAAATTGCACTAGGTAAGGCGCGCGGGTATCTCGCAGTCACCGCCGCTTCGCATGGCGAGGATGGTCTCTATGCGGCGCCGTGCCGCACTCCTCCAACCTTGCCGGGCGCGAGCAATCGGCAGCAGGTCACAAACGGGAGCGACAGTTCGTTCTTCTTAACGGTTGGCGCTGTAGCCGCGGTCGAGATCGCCCTCATGGTGGCTTGGCTGATCGGACTCGGAGGCACAACACCACGGGACAGCTTGTTCCTTCTCACTGAGAGCAGCAGCGGGTCTGATGCACAGACACCGACATATTTTTGGACGCGGATTGGTCGCCAACGAAGGCGCGATCTGGTCATCCAATGCCCGCACGCGCCCGTACTGCCTTGCGGGTCCAAACGACCCGGGAGAAGAGACACATGGCACACGACACCTACACGCAGGATGGCAAGCTGCTGTACTCCACCGACTTCGTTGCGCTGAACAACTCAGGCGTCGAAGGTCGCGCCGTCCTCCTGGTTGATCAGAACTCGCAGACCGTCACCGTGGATATTCAGGCCAAGGGCTTAGAGCCCGATCAGATGCACATCCAGCACATCCACGGCTTCATGGATGACACGGACGCCAAAACACCCACCATCGCCCAGGACGACGATGGCGACGGCTTCGTGGAACTGGTCGAGGGGCTGGAAACCTATGGCCCGATCCAGCTCAACCTGACGATGAATCCCGAGAACGCAGTGCATGATCATGGCACCGAAGGCCATGACCACACGGATGAGGCTGTATTCCCGACCGTGGGCGCTGATGGGATGCTGAACTACCGCCAGGTGTTCCAGTTTTCGGCGGACGATCCGAATGCCCAGGCGATCTTTGACGGCATCACCCCGTTGGAGTTCAAGGAAATCGTCCTCCATGGGCTGAGCACCACCTCGGAGCAGGGCGAGGGCACAGACGGCGAGGTCAATGGTGAAGCGGGCTACAAGCTCGTTCTGCCGGTTGCCTCGGGCGAGTTGATGGGGGTCGCGGAAGCTGCCGACGTTCTTGAGGCAGTTGGCGAGCTTGGGCTCAACCCGAACGACGTTGTGGACTGGAATGCTATCGCGGCCGAGGCCACGGCGAATTTCGAGGCGACCGGGCAGTGGTACCTCTAGCCGCAGCGGTTATCTAGCTGTCAGAACCGACGGGCCGCATGTGTGGCCCGTCGGCGTCCAAGTGGTACTCGTCCTGCCCCGTTTGAGTGGATGCTCATAATAGGTTACGGGCCTGAAAGGTGCCGACGGCAAAAAGCAACAAGCGGCCACCGTGTTGCATGGCTCGCGGGTGTAGGCGCGTGACCTCCAACTCTGATCTGGGCTCATGTGAGGCGGACGTACTCCGGGCGTCCGAGCTCGAGCATCCGGTTCAATACGTCGGTGGCGACGGCAATCTCGGCTTCCTGACGCCCGTCGGTCTGCGAGCGTAGGCTGTCGCCGATGACGCGCTTCCATCGCGAGATGTCAGCCTCCACAAGGGCGCGCCAGTTATACCCTGACGCCCGCTGCCAGCCCATGCGGCCGCGCTCGGCAATGGTCTGCAGATGTCGGTCCCGCTGCGTCGGCTCGGTCCTTGCTGTATCGCTCTGTACCGCACTCGATCGGGGTGGAACGATGACACCGGCCGCCGGATGCCGCGCGGCAACAGCGGCGTAGACGTCGTCCCGGTCGTAAGCTCCATCGCCGGTGAAGAACGCCACTGGTCCGCCAACCTGGTCGAGCAAAGGCCCGACCCGCGAGCCGCCATCGGTATCCTTGTCGGTCAGCACCGACGCGACGATCCGCCCGGTGTCGGCGTCGGTGGCGAGATGGAGCTTGCGCCACCCGCGCCGCGTCCTCGTGCCGTGCTTCTCCACGAGCCACTCGCCGGGGCCGCAGAGCTTCAATCCCGTGCTGTCCACCAGCAGGTGCACGGGCCCGCGCCCAGGGCGAGGACGCGGCACCTCCAGCGTCTCGGCCCGGCGGCTTATGGTGCTGTGGTCGGGCACGGCGAGGTCGAGCCCAAGCAGGGCGATGATGGAGGCGATGAGGCCTTCCGTCTGGCGTAGCGCCAGGCGGAACACCGCCCGCAGGGTCAGCGCCGTGGTGATCGCCAGGGCGGAGTAGCGGGGCTGACCACCACGGCCAGTGCGAGGCTCAGCACGCCACGCCGCGATTGCCTCCGCCGTGAACCACACGGTGAGGCTGCCGCGGGCGCGCAGACCAGCCTCGTAGGAGGGCCAGTTCGTCACCCGGTGCCGCTGCTTCGGGATGCGATGCCGGCGGTCGGCATTAGCCTTGTACGGCATGGCGGGCGCCTCATTAGCCACCGAGGGTTAGCCCTCACGTCGGCCTACCCGAGGATGCCCAACCGGGCCACCCATGCACCAAGGTCTATTCCGCCGCGAGACACGGCAGATCGACCAGCGCTGACGGGCCGCTCAAGAAGGCGCGCCTCGCGGCTTGAAGGCAGAAAGAGCATCAGGCGGCCAGCGCACCTTGTTGCGGGAGCCGTAAGGGGTAGGCCACGCGGTGGGGGCTGCCTGTCGTCTGCCGGGGCTGGATGGCCCCCTCCCGCCACACCCCCGCAAAGCCGACTTGGGCAGTGCCGCTGCTGATGCGGAACGCTCGCAAACCAGCCTTGCGAGGTGGTGTTCGGGGGCCACTTCCAAGGTGAAGGCAATCCATGCACTTCAAAGCCGTCCCCCCCCGACGGCTCAAGGCCGCTACCCCGGGCGGCCTTTCCTTTGCGTCCAGGCCGATTGCGGCAGCGCCGGCTCACCTGCGATAAGACCCCCTTACCGCAAGTGAGTAGGAGCTTGCCGCAATCGCGGATAACCGCCGATTTGGCGCCGGCCTGGGGGCGGACGAGGAAATACCTACTGCCCCACTCGCGGCGCGGTCGGCCTGCAGGTGGTGCTGTCGAGCAACAACAGCCCGTCGGCTGTCAAGGCCGGATGCAGCGCCTCGAACATCAACTCCCACCAGCCACGCAGGCACCAGCGCCGCCAACGGTGGTAAACGCTCGACCAGCAGCCCAGCGCCTCCAGCAGGTCGCGCTAGGGCGCACCGGCGCGGCACATCCAGAGGGCCGCCTCGACGAAGCGGCGAAGCGCCACCTCATCATGTTTCCACGCAAGCGGGAGGCCCTCCTGCCACTCAGGCGCCATTGAGGGATATACGTCCCATGGGGGTTTTTGCAGGCGGTCGGCACGGCAATCCGTTGCCTTCAAGCACCCGTGGATGCTCGCGGGCCAGACACCTGGCGCAGGCGAACTCCGAGAAACGTGACGTCGGTCTCAGCCCCAGCCATCGTATGCTTTGGAAAGCATTTAGCACCGTTATTTGGCGTTCTGGTGCTTCAGTGCTGCCGAACCGACCTGTCCTCACAAGAACATCGTCACAAGACTTCATTTTTGGTCCGCCACGCCCGCTTTGTCGCGTACCTGCCGGGAGGAAAACATGGCGTTTATTATCGGCACGGCCGGAGACGATCTTCAGCTTCACGGAACGTCAGGGGCCGACATCATCCGGGCATTGGGCGGGAATGACCTCTCCAACGCTGGCGAAGGAGATGACGTCTTCCTGGGCGGCGACGGCAATGACAACGCCTTTGGTGCTTTGGGCAACGACACGCTCATTGGTGGGCAGGGAGCCGACGAACTCGACGGGCAAGCCGGGGACGACATCGTGCGGGGTGGAGACGGCACAGATCGGCTTTACGGAGCCGAGGGGAACGACACCCTGTTTGGCGGCTTTGGAGGAGATTGGCTCCAGGGAGACGATGCCGACGATCTGCTGTTCGGTGGGGCTGGCCGGGACCACATGGAGGGCGGCGAGGGCAACGATCGCCTCAACGCTGGTTCGGGCTCGGACACGCTTTTCGGTTACGCGGGCAACGATACACTTAATGGAGGATCTGGCGACGACGACCTGGAGGGAGGCGAGGGAGCCGATCTTTTCCTCTTCGGCCGGACCTTCGGGGACGACGTGGTCGCCGATTTTGATGGCGCCGGAGGGGACAGGATCCATCTCAGCGGCGGATGCTATAAGCTCACCGAGAACTTCAACGGGTACGTCCTTATTGAGACCCCGGGCGGCTCGATCCTGTTCGAAGGGGTTCCGGCTGCCGGTTTTAACTCAGATTGGCTGGTCTGACGGCGCGACAGGGCCACGATCCCGCGACCGACTTGAGCAGCGATGTCTAATTTTGGCACTCGCCAAGGTACCGTCAGGCATTGTCAACTTAATAGGCAACAGGGCGCGCGTCCAGATGGCAGCATGACCTTACGCCTCATGCTGCCATCTCGACACACGTCTCCTGCCGCCACACGATGAAGGCCTTGGCGCGAGCACGCCGATACTGAGCCGCGGTCATCAGATGCCGTCGTGGACGGAAGTGGCCGTAGATCATCGCGTGGGGTGACAGAAAGCGCTGGGCCTGCCTCAGCGACTTGAACCGCTGGCATTGCCAAGTTGGCGGTCTCTGTCCGGAACGAGGCGGCTGGACCAAGCTGGGTTGATGATGCCCGAGCCCGTCACCTACTCCGGCTACCGCTTCCCGGCCGAGATCATCAGCCATGCTGTATGGCTTTATTATGTCTTCAGCCTCAGCCTGCGGGACGTCGAGCTGATCCTGGCCGAGCGCGGGATCACGGTTACCCATGAGAGCATTCGGTAGTGGGGCCTGAGGTTCGGGGCCGACTTCGCCCGAAAGCTGCGCCGGCGCCGGCCGAAGCCGGGCGACACTTGGCACCTCAATGAGGTCTTCCTGCGGGTCAATGGTGTGCTGCACTACCTCTGGCGCGCTGTGGATCAGCACGGGGTCGTGCTCGATATCCTGGTGCAGGGCTGGCGGAACGCGACCGCGGCCAAGCGCTTTTTCAAACGCCTGCTGGCCGGCCTGAAGTAAAAGCCGCAGCGCATCGTCACCGATGGCCTGCGCAGCTACTGCGCGGCGAAACGCGAGGTCCTGCCCGATGTACGACACCGGACCAGCCGATACCTCAACAATCGTGCCAAGAACTCTCATCGCCCGACCCGGCGCCGGGAGCGCCAGATGCAACACTTCAAGTCGCCCCGGCAGGCACAGCGGTTCCTTTCGGCGCACAGCATGATCTACGGTTACTTCCGACCGCGGCGGCACCTCATGACCGCAGCCCAGTACCGGCATGCCCGCGCTGAGGCTTTCGGGGTCTGGCAGCAGGAGACCTGCGCCCAGACGGCGGTGTGACGACGCATGCGGTCACGCAATGCGTCCCAGCGCCGCTGTTGAGCAAACAAGTTGCAATGCCAGGCAGAGAGTGCAGCGGCCGGGATCTCGAGATGGCGCAGGGCTGATCGGGCGCGGCACATCTGGCCGCCTGCAGCGGTCAGGCCTTCGGCTGTCGCGTCAGGTCCCGGATCGTCTTGGCTGACAGCACGGCCATGCCGCCCAAGGCGGTGCCTGCACTGAAATGTAGGGCGGCAAGGACAGGCAGGTAGAGCAGCGCAATCATGAGCGCGCCTTCCCCCTCAAGGCGCCGGCCACAAGCGCCGCGCTGGCCAAGCCCGCGCCGAAGGCGACGCCGCCGACCACGGATAGCATCACCACAAGCCCAGTGACGATGCCAGGCGGTGAGAGCAAGCGGACCATGAGCGAACTCCATCCAAACCAGCTCATAGATGGAGGGACGCGGCCATCCTGTAAGTGGTCCGACCTCGCCTTGGCCAAAGACCGCCGCGGCGGCACAGCCAGGTCGGGCATGGCTTGGCGGGCCGGGGCCGGCCCGGCAAGAATCCGGAATGGATCATGCCCCTGGACGTGGTGGGCTGAGCCGCGGACCACCCGGGGCGGGCAGCCGCGTTACTCGGCCCTGGCCATCACCACGGCGCTGACCTTGCGATCGGGTGTCCAGTCCTAGCCGTCCATGACTGGGAGGCGAAGCTCGCACCGATGCTGGCTGACGAGCTCCGTCGACGCCGGCACGGCAAGGGCGGCACCCGCCGCCGACGCTGGCACGTGGATGAAACATACCTGAAGGTTGGTGGTCGGTGGACCTACCTGTACCGGGCTATCGACCGCAACGGCAACCTTGTCGACACCATGTTGAGCGAGCACCGCGACATGGCAGCGGCCCAAGCCTTTTTCCGCTCGGCAAAATCGGTCACCGGTCAGGTCCCTGACTAGGTCACCACGGATGGGCACGGCTCCTACCCGCGTGCAATCAGATCAACGCTTGGCCGGCGGCTCGTCCATCGCAACAGCGCCTATAAGAATAACAGATTGGAACAAGACCACAGGGGCTTGAAAGGCAGCATTCGATGTATGCACGGCTTCAAAAGCTTCGCGTCAGCGGAGCGCTTCTGCCGAAGCTACGACGAGCTCCGCAACTTCCTCCGCCTCCAGACCCGCCATAACCAGCACGTCACCGCCAGCCGTCGTCGCTTGCTTCATCTCCGCCGCGCCAGCATTGCGCCAGCTATTCTGGAAGTGGTGTAGCCGGAACCGGCATCACCCCGCGCCGGCAGGCTTGGCGCGAGCGCTGGCAGAATCGATCAGGGCTCCAAGAATGCACGCCTGATATGGGAACCGCACGCTTGGGCCTGCATTCCACTGCACCAAAACCGAGGAAGAGCCCCTGATCGCCGCGCCGTTCTCATGCTGATTGCCGCGCTGCAATCCTACTTGCTTTCAAGATCACCCTAGCTAGATCAATACAATATCAAAATACTTTGCCCCTAATTTAGCGGGAAGGGTTCGGCAGGTTCTCCAGTGTGCTGAGCCAGAAGTTCGGCTGCGCGCAGCAAAACCGGCCTTGGCAGGCCTGCCAGCGCGGCCACCTTGAGCCCGTATGATCGGCCAGCGCGGCCAGCCACCAGCCGGTAACTGAACACTGCCCCGTGCCGTCCTGCAGAGGCATCCATGGCCATGCATATGGCATGGGGCATGGCGTCGGCTGCATCTGCAAGCTCGTGGTAGTGGGTCGAGAACAAGGTTCGGCAGCCGATCGTGTGCAGCTGCTCCATGACAGCTTGAGCAATCGCCAAGCCGTCGTGCGTCGAGGTGCCTCGGCCAACCTCGTCCAAGATCACCAGGGATCGCGGCGTGGCTTGGTTTAGGATGGCCGCTGTTTCCAACATCTCGGCCATGAAGGTGCTTCGTCCTGCTGCGAGGTCGTCAGCCGCGCCGATCCGGCTGAATAGTTTGTCGACAACCCCGATGCGGGCGCGTTTGGCAGGAACGAAAGAACCGACCTGAGCCATGAGGACGATCAGAGCCACCTGGCGTAGGTAGGTGCTCTTGCCGGCCATGTTGGGTCCGGTTAGCAGCCATAGCCGGCCAGCTTGATCCATTTGGCAGCCATTCGGCTCGAATGCCCGCCCCTGTACCTCGAGAAGTGGCTCAGCGATTGGGTGGCGGCCATCCTCGATATCCAGGTCGCTGCTTTCGTCCAACTCAGGCTCGACCCAAAGATGCTCTGCGGCTGCCTGGGCGAGGCCACAGACCAGGTCCAGGGCGGCTGCGGCGTGACAGACCCGGGCGATGCTACCTCGCTTCTCGAGCACGTCTCGGCGCAGGAATTCAAAGGCGGCGCGTTCAATGCGGATGGCCCGTTCTTTGGCTTCTTCCAGGGCACCCGCGAGCTTGTCGAGATCGGGGGAGCTGTAGCGGGTCGTCGAGGCCAGGCCCTGCCGCAGCACGAACCGGCTTCCAAGAGCCTTTGCCTGGGTAGCCGGGATCTCAACGTGCCAGCCGATGACGGCGTTGCTTCGGATCTTCAGCGCCTTGACGCCGGTTTCGGCGCTGTAGCGCACCTGCAGCGCTTCGATTGCTGTGGTGTGCAAGGTTACCTCGGACCGTGTTTCGTCTAACGGGTGGCTATAGCCATTCGCGATGAAGCCACCCGCTTCAGCATCAGCCGGCAAACTGGGCGTTAGGGCACGGCTGAGGGTGGAGGCCAGGCTGGCCAGGCCTTCCTGGGCTGCGAGGCCAACTTCCCGGCCGGTGCCTGCTAGCGGTTGCGGTACATCCGGAGCTTCGGCCAGGGTGGAGGCGGCTTGGGAGGCTCGGTGCAGAGCGTCACGTATCGTGGCGAGATCCCTCGGCCCGCCCTTGCCCATTGCCAATCGCCCGCAAGCCCGTAGCGCGTCCGGCATGCCAGAAAGAGCTTCTCGGCAGGCAACGCGGACTGCTGGAGTTGTGCTGAGGAAGCGTACCATGGCGAGGCGCCGACGGATCGTCTCAGGTTTGGTGAGCGGTGCGGCAAGTTGGCGCGTCAGGAGGCGGGCACCAGCAGCCGTGACGGTACGGTCCATCACCGCCAACAAGGTAGCGGTTGGTCCGGAGGGAGCCGAAAGCACATCCAGGCCCCTGAGCGTCGCGGCATCGATCTCCAATATGTCGGCAATAGGAGCTCTGCGTGGCGGTAGGGGAGCCTCCGGTAGCCGTCCTGTGGTGGCTTGGACGTACCGGAGCAAAGCAGCCAGGGAAGTGAGCTCCGGTAGGGAGAAGCCCTGCACCATCTCTTTCCAATGATTGCCATAGGCGGCCTCGAGGATCGTGGATGTTGTCTCCTCGCTCGGTGCCGCGTCGGGGAGATCAGAGAAAGGCGCATCCTGCCCGCGGATCGCTATGGCAAGAGCCTCGGAGCCTGTAGGCCATCGTGCGACTAGAATCTCGGCGGGTCCGATACGGGCCAAGACAGGGCTGCAGCCGTCGAGTGAGGAGGTGAGGGTGCCCGCTTCGCCCGTGGACAGGTCGATATAGGCAAAGGCGACTACTGATCCGGCAGCTAAAGCAACGGCGAGTACGTTGGGACGGTTTGGCGTCAGTACGGCGCCGTCGACCGAGGTGCTGGGGGTCAAACGCTGAAGCGGCCGCTCACCTCCCGCGAGAACTGGTTGCTCTGAGACGGCCACCTTGTGGCCAGCGCTAAGAAGGCGGGCGATCATGCCCTCGGCTGAACCAGTTGGGATTCCACACATCGGAACATCGGCGGCATCTCGCTGCCGGCGCCGGGTGAGCTGCAGTCCCAAGGCGCGGGAGACGGCCTGGGCGTCGGGGCCCAGGATCTCGTAGAACTCCCCGACGCGGTAGAGTATCAGATGGTCCGGCGCCGCGGTTCGCAGAGCGGCGTAAGCCTGCATCATCGGGCTTGGGCTTGCTTCTGACGAAGCTGTCACTCGTGGTCCTCTCTTTGCTTGCAAGCATTGTAAGCTCGAGTTTGGCCATTCGGGCGGCGTGGCAAAGGGCATACGTTGCCTTCGCGGAGGGCTGGCGGAAATTTACCAGCGTCGACCGACTTTCGGGACGCGGCGAAACCCTGCTCGCTCCAAAATGCCCGCCGTACTGCAGCAAGGCTGTCGGCGAAGGCCGGCCACTGGTTGTGGTACCGGGCACTGGTCGAGATCTGAACCCGGGCACCTCCATTGAGGCGCGCGGCTAACAGGGTACGATCGAGATGAGTCCGAGCAGGCGGTGCCTTGCCAAAGATAGCGTTGGCGGGCCGGGCTCAGTCCACGGTTGCCCCTGAAACTTTCACTAACTCCACAGTGCGGGCGATCTCTCGCACCTGTAACTCTGCGAACTCCTCCGCCGTACTGCCGACCGCCTCATACCCGAGGCCAGCGACCCACTCCCAGCCTAAAACGCCGCTTGACCGCTATAGGAGCATCGGTGCCACAGCCAGGTCGGGTCGGCCGGCTTTGGCAATCCGTCCAGGTACTTGTTCATGCCGTACGGAACATAGAGGAAACACGCAGAATTGTTCCAATAGTCAGGCCTCACAGCTGTGCAACAGTGTGCTTATATGCTGGGCATGAAGATCACCCGATCCTCCAAGCCTGCCAGTCGGTCCAGCCGGAAGGTCGCCGCGCAGGCGGCGGCTAAACGCCCAGTGGCGAAGAAGGCCGCCGCGAAGTCTGGGGTGAGCCCGCGGGTTTCGGCCAGCGCCCGCGCCGAGCTGGCCAGCCTGCTCGACCGCATCCACCGAAACATTGACGAGACCGAGGCGCTGCTGGCGGACTGACGGCGGTTGGCGATCTGGAACGACCTGAAGGCCGTTGCGCTGGCGGTGCACCGCCTGACCGAGGCAGAGAAGAGGCTGGCCGAGCTCGCGGCAGAGAATAAGGCTGCCATCAAGGAATTGCGTGGCCAGATGCAGGAGCTGCGCGAGCGCCAAATTCGGATTGAAGCGAAGCTTGAGAGTCTGGACGAGGTAGTCACCACCAAGGCGCAGGCATCGGCCGCGCTTGCGGTGGCCCAGGCGTTGGGTCCGATCATGGAACGCCTAGCCCGGCTGGAGATTCAGCCTCCTGCCCCGCCGCGGCTGCCGCCGCCGGGCGGCTGATGCGTCAGGCTAGGTGCGCGCGATCGTGCTACTGCTGTTGTGGCCAGCTAGCGGCCGCCGAGAATCTCCGCGATCTGCAGAGCTGTGTGCGGAGTATGCCCGGCCGAACGGATACGATGCGATCTGGGCCACGGCCGTCGGCCGAAACCTTTGGCGCAAGGTGAGCCGTTTCATGCCCATCCTCCCGAACTTTCTGGAAGTAGAGGTGGCATCTGCCGACGATGATTCAGCCGATGCCAGATCCGATGGGTGCTGCCGGTTGTTGGATAAGGCGGGATATGGAAATGCCCAGGCGGGCGTATAACCGTATCTCGTGCGGGATGCGGGTTTTATTGCATGCGTGGACCGACTTCGAACCACGCCCCGCTGGCGGGTTCACTCCAGTCGGATGTCGAGGTCGCGCACGAGGTCGGTTCGGTTCGTGACGTCCTCGGCGATGAAGACCCGCATCGCCTCCGGGCCGTGCGCATCGGGGATGACGGCCTGCGCCCGGAACAGCTCCTGCACCGCAGGGGACTTCAGTCCTTCGACAACAGCGGATGCTATGCGCCTGACCGCATCCTCCGGCATCTTCGCGGGCCCGAGAAGGCCGAACCAGGTTGCGGCATTCACCGGAAGCGATCGCTCGGCCAACGTCGGTACATCCGGCAGCAATGGCAGGCGCTGCGGCCCGCCCACTGCTAGGATCTTCACCTTCCCGTCGCGCGCCAGGGCCTCCGCTGGGCCGGCATTGAGAAAGGCGGCATCGACCTGCCCCGAAACCAGCGCCGTGCTGGCCGGCGCGCCGCCCGTGAAGGGAACGTGTAGCATCTGCAGCTTCGCCTGGCGGCTGAGCGCTTCCATCGCGAGGTGCGAGGTGCTCCCGATACCCCATGTGGCGTAGGTGAACCTTCCGGGCTGCCTGCGCACCTTGGCCACGAACTCCTCCACATTATTCACTCCGAATTCTGGCCGCACGAGCAGCACGCAGGGAGCGTGCACGATGAGGCTGATGGGCTGAAAATCGGCGACGGCATCGTAGGGCAGGCGCGGGTAAATCAGCGGATTGATCGTGTGCGTCTCGGCATTCGCAAGGATCAGCGTATGCCCGTCCGGCGACGCGCGCGCGACGGCCTGCGTGCCCACGGCGCCGTTCGCACCGGCGCGGTTTTCAATCACCACGGGCTGGCCGAGTGCTGGCGCCATGGCCGGGGCTACCGCGCGGATAACGATGTCGGCCGGTCCTCCTGGGTTCCAAGGCACGACGACCCGAATGGGCTGGGTCGGATACGCCGCGAGGGCTGGCGTGGCCAGGGTGACGGAAGCCGCGATACCTAGCATGCCGCGCCGTGTCGGTCCGATGGTCATGGCCCTGTCCCTCTCTCGAAGCTCTGCATGTTCGAAGAACCCACATCATCCATTCTTGCCGGTACGCGACAAGCGATCTGACAAAATTGGCCTCTACGCAAAAAGCCTTACTGTCTCGGTCCCTCCGCCGGGGAGCCGCCGGTGACTGTATCGTCACAGAAACTCTGCGAAGCACTTGAGCGCGTCCACAATAAGCGGGAGTTCTCGGTGGCCGAGCGCCGCGAGGAAGTCGGACACGGCCGGGTGCGTGCTGACCGATGGAGTTAGCTAGTGCCGTCTCTGCCCAATAATGAATCCAGGAGCGACGCGACGTGACATGCGACGTTAACGGAACGAACGGCGACCTCAGGCAAGGGCCTGGACTTTACCGGGGCTTCCGAGTCGTTGCCGGCCTATGCCGTCTCGTGTCGAATGGCGTCAGGCGAAGACTGATCTTTCCCGGGTAGAAGCTGGACTTTGGCGGGAGCGTTCGCGCCGCAGACATCCGAGGGGATTCAGGACCTTGCCCGGTTTTCCACTGGACTCTGCCCGCTCACTACAAGGATTAAAACAAGTAGTTCTGGCAAGTCCCGACAGAGTCCAGCATGACGACACCCTCACCGGCCGGCAGATTGACGCCGATTCCAATGAGTGATCGCCATGGGTGAGGTCCACAAGCTATTGAGGGAGGCAGGCCGGGAGGTCGCACTCCGTTCTGATTTTGACCGTCGAGTGGTCGAGGCAGCTGCCGCCTACCTCGCCAGCGAGGACGTCGAGATCGGCTTCCTGTACTCCGGCTGGGCCCAGGCTGCCCTTCCACACAAGCGCTTGCCCGACGACGCGCCTTGGCAGATCACGACCGAGCGCGTCACCCTCATCGTACAGCCCGGCCTCCGGGCCGTACCAGACGGCCAGCCGGTCAGCGTCGGAGTCCCCTACGGCAGCCGCGCGCGCCTCATCCTGCTCTACCTTCAGTCCGAGGCGATACGCACGAACAGCCGCGAGATTGAGCTTGGGAAGAGCCTGCACGCTTGGCTGCGCCGGCTCGGCATCCCGATTGGCGGCAAATCTATGAAGGACGTGCGCGACCAAGCCGAACGCTTGAGCCGCTGCCGGATGACCTTCACCATCAAGCAAGGCAACCGCACCGGGCTCGTAAACCAGAACCTGCTCGACACCTCGATGTTCGTCGAGGACGATAACGCGCAAGGTAGCCTTTTCATCGAAACAGCGACGCTGTCGGACATGTTCTTCCAACAGCTTAAGAAGCATCCCGTCCCAATAGAGGAGACGGCGGTTCGGCAAATTGCCAACAACAGCATGGCGCTCGACGTCTACTGCTGGCTCGCCTACCGCCTTCACGCGCTGACCGAGCCCACGCCGATCGGCTGGCGCGCGCTGCACGGGCAGTTCGGCCGCGGCGTAAAGCGCATCGACCACTTCAAGGACCAGTTCAAGGATACGCTGGCCCTCGCCACGGCGGTCTACCCTGATGCAAACGTTGAGGTTCAGGAACGGGGAATCACCCTGCGCCCGTCGCGGCCGCCGGTGACGCCAAGCTCGCCGCGGGTGGTGGCGCCCGCCGGCCGCGGGGCGCGCCGCGTCGCAGGCAGCTAAGTGTCCATCCGGGAACAAATCGAGGCATCTGAATCGGTTGTGATTGGCTCCGAGCGGCGGGTGCGGGAAGAAGGGCGTCCATGTGGACGCCCGAGAGCCGGCCAAAATACGACCGCAGCAAACTGCGCTACCCGAGCGATCTGACCGACGAGGAATGGTCGATCATCGGTCCGCTGATCCCACTGGCGAAGAGCGGCGGCAACAAACGGACGGTGGACATACGAGCGGTGCTGAACGGGGTGATGTACATCCTGTCCACCGGCTGCCAGTGGGCCGCGCTGCCGAAGGACCTGCCGCCACGCA
>NZ_JQKB01000091.1 GCF_000745835.1 Belnapia moabensis DSM 16746
GTCCGGCGTGTGACGGCGGATCAGCGTCTGCACCTCAGCTTCCTGGGCCGTATCCAGCAGGCGCTGTTCGTCGGGTTTGCGGCCGCGCGGCTTGCCGACCAGCCCTTTCGCGCCCTCAGCTGCAAAGCGCTGGCAGATGTTGATCACCCCGGTCCGGCTCAGCCCGACCTGCTCGGCAATCTCCCGAAAGGTCAGGCCGCGCTGACGAAGCCCGACCACCTGCCGCCGGCGCTCTTCCTGAGCCGCCGCGGGCAGCTTGCGCATGTCCACGTGCCTCATGCCCGCGAACTTGGATCCCCAGTCAATCAGATCAAGACAATGAGGGCCGCATCAATAATCAGCGATTTGCCCCCGGCCGCAGCCGCAGCGTCGGACGGAGATTGGTGAAGGGCAGCGTAGCCGGATCCGCCACCACCGGCCCGGGCGCGGCGACCACCAGCACCTGCTCGGCGATCGGCTGGAAATCGGCGCGGAAATGCACGCTCGACTTCAGCGCGAGGATCTTCTGCTCGCGCGGCTCCACGCCGATATGGGTGAAGAGCGCCTGATCGAGCGCCTGCATCTTCCGCGTCACGACGATCACCCGCACGCCCTGGGAGACGCGGATCAGCGCCGTCGGTCCGAGATCGGCTGGATTCCCCTTCCCCATCGGCCCGGTGCAGACGAAGCGCCCATCCGTCAGCGCCTCCACCGTGGCGGTGACGGCGAGCGGCGCCCCATCGCTCTTGCCGCCGAGCGAGAGCGGCAGCGCGGCGCCAACGCCCGCCGCATGGCAGGCCGCCGCACTCTCCGCATCGTTGATGAGGCCGAGCACCGCCCCCTGCGCATCCTGCCGGATCAACTCGGCGAGCAGCCCAGTGGTATCGCCATGCCCGCCGCCGCCCGGATTGTCCTGGGTATCCGCCATGACGACGGGCCTCGCGGCATCACGCGCGATGGCGATGGCCTGTGCCACGCCCTCCGCCGCCGGAGCGACGCCGCCGGCGAACTCCGGCTCATGCGCATCCATATAGGCCTTCAGCCCGGCGACCGCCGCATCCGCCACCGTCTGGCTCTCGGCATAGCCGGCAATGGCGACGCCGCAGCCCGGAAAATCCGCGTAAGGGAAGCCGAAGCAGAAGGCCAGCTCGGCCGCGCCATGCTCGGCCGCCAGCCGCTCCCGCTCCTCCAGCACCGCCGACATCGGCGGCACCAGCGTGCATTGCATGGTGAGCGGGATGAGGAAATCGACTTCGGCAAAGGCCTTGGCCCAGGGCCGCCCGCGGCGGATGCGTTCCAGTAGCAGCCGCATCGCCTGCGCGCCGGCCGGCTTCATGTCCACGTGCGGATAGGTGCGATAGGGCACCAGCGCATCCGCCATCTCCGTCATCGCCCGCGTCATGTTGGCATGCGGGTCGAGGCTGACGGTGAGCGGCATCTCCGGCCCGATCACGGCGCGGATGCGGCGCAGCAGCTCGCCCTCCGCATCGTCGAAGCCAACCGCGACCATCGCGCCATGCAGCTCGAGATAGATGCCATCCAGCGGCCCCGCCTCCAGGGCATCGGAGAGCGCGCCTACCATCAGTGCTGAAATCCGCTCGAAGGCCTCCGCCGTCACCGGCCCCGCCGGATTGGCGAAGCACCAGGTCAGCGGCGCCAACGTCACCCCTTCCGCCTCCGCCACCTCGATGGCGCCGGCGCAAGGGACGGAGGTCGGCCGCAGCGTCTCGATCAGCGTCGCCGGGCGCTGCAATCCGGGGAAGCCGCCGGGGCGGACGAACTCGCCCCAGCCCGTCGGCAGCGGGGCGAAGGAATGGCTCTCATGCTGAAAGCCGCCGATGGCGATGCGCATGCCCCTCACTCCTTCGCATTGGCCGCGGCGATGGCGGCATCGGCCAGCACCTGCAACCCGGCCGTCGCCCATTCGGGGGTGATGCTCTCCGCCTCGTTGTGCGAGAGCCCGCCATGGCAGGGCGTGAAGACCATCACCGTCGGCACGCGCCGCGCCATGTAGACCGCGTCATGCCCGATGGCGGTCGGCATGTCCCGGTAGCGGAGCCCACGCGCCTCCGCCCCCGCCCGCGCATGGCCAACGAGCCCCGCATCGAAGGCCGTCAGCGGCGAATGCCAGAAGGGCGCGACCGCCACCTTTACGCCGCGCGCCGCCGCGACCTCCGCACCCCGCGCCGTTAGCGCCTCGCCCATGCGGGCAAGCGCGTCCGGGTCGCTGTGTCGGAAATCGACACTGAAGAAGACGCGGCTCGGCGCCACGTTGCGCGAGGACGGATAGACCTCGACCACACCCACCGTCCCGCGCCCTGGCTCGCCATCCGGCGCCAGCGTCCCGAGCGCGATCTCCTCCACGGCGGCGATGAGCGGCGCCGCCGCCATCATCGCATCCCGCCGCCCGGCCATGGGCGAGCCCCCATGCGCATCCTCGCCCTCCACCGTCACCTCGAACCAGCTCTGCGCCAGCGCATGGGTGACGATGCCGACATCGAGCCCGGCATCCTCCAGCAGCTTGCCCTGCTCGATATGCAGCTCGAGATAGGCAGCGACCTTACGCAGCTCCGCCGGATCCGCCTCGCCCTGCCAGCCGATGCGCCGCAGCTCCTCGCCGAAGACGGCGCCGTCGGCCGCGCGCTTGGCCAGAACCTCCTCCTCGGTGAAGATGCCCATGGCTGCGCCGCTGCCCATCATAGGCGGCGAGAAGCGGGCGCCTTCCTCATTGGTCCAATTGATCAGCAGCAGCGGCGCCTCAGTCTCGGCACCCGCCTCGTGCAGCGCCCGCATGATCTCGAGCCCCGCCAGCACGCCGAGCACGCCATCGAATTTGCCGCCCGTCGGCTGGGTGTCGAGATGGCTGCCGATGGCGACCGGCGCGCGTGTCGGGTCCCGCCCTTCCCGCCGGAACACCATGTTGCCCAGCCGGTCGACGCTGAGCGTCAGCCCGCAGGCCTCGCCCCAGCGCCGGAACAGCGCCCGCCCCTCGGCATCGAGGTCGGTCAACGTCTGCCGGTTGCAGCCGCCCTTCGGCGTACCGCCAATCTTCGCCATCTCCATCAGGCTCTCCCAGAGCCTGCTGCCGGAGAGCGGGAGGTTCGATGCCGACATCGCCTTATACCTTCTCGACGCCGCACCACTCGGCCATGGCCAGCGCGATGGTGCGGGTGATGCCGTGCATGCTCTCCAGCCCGACATTCTCGTCGATGCCGTGAATGTCGACTGCATCCGGTCCGAAGCAGGCGACCGGCGTGTCCTGGTACAGCGTGAAGAAGCGACCGTCGGTCAGCCCCGTCGCCGGATAGTCGCGCAGGCTCCCGCCCGTCACTTCTGCATAGGAGCGGCGGGCGAGCCTGACGATCTCCGCATCGGTGTCGAAGACGCAGGGATCGGCCATGAAGCCCTTGAACTCCAGCTTCACGACGGCGCCGCGCAGCCGCTCATGCTGCTTCGCCTGCTCGACGAGCCGCTCGATATCCGCCCGCGTCTGCGCCGCCGTATAGCCCATCATCACCCCGACGCGCAGCCCGATGCGGCAGCGCGTGGCGACGGAGGAATTCCACTCGCCCCCCTCTATAGTGCCGAGATTGACGTTGACCGGATGGTTCACGCCGCGGAAGGCGGGATGGATACGCGACCCATCGTTCATCTCCCGCTCGTACTCCTTGAAGGCGCCGGCGATGATCGTCGCCGCCTCGATGGCGTTCACCCCCGCCTGCATGTCGCGCACATGCGCCGGCCGTCCGGAGACGGTCACCCAGGCCCAGACCACGCCGACCTCGGCGGTATAGAGCGCATCGAGCCCCGGCCCCGGCTCCGGGATGATCACGGCATCGGTCTTCGGCATCGCCAGCATGGCAGCCAGCGCGCCATTGCCGCTGCACTCCTCCTCGATCACCGACTGCATCTGCACCTCGGCCGCCGGCTGCAGGCCCGCCATGCGCATCGCCTTGAAGGCGGTGACGTAGGAGACGATGCCCGCCTTCATGTCGCCGGCGCCACGGCCATACATCCGCCCGTCGCGGATATCCGGCTCGTAGGGCGGTGTCGCCCACATATCGGCCGCGCCCTCCGGCACCACGTCGACATGCCCTTGCAAGGTGAGGCTGCGCCCCCGCCGCTCCCGCGGCTGGTGGAGGGCGACGACATTGTCCCGCCCCTCATAGGAGATCAGCGGCGGCGAGAAGCCCGGATGCGAGGCCAGCTCCGCCGGCACCGTCGGCACCCGCCGCGGCGCGAGGCCGAGCCCCTCATAGATCCGCGCCATCTCGTTCAGCGCCGACTGCTCGTTGCCGAGGGTCGAGGGGCAGCGCACCAGCCGCTTCAGCGTCTCGACGCTCTCGTCGCGCAGCGCATCGACGGCGTCGAGGATTGCCCGGCGCGCGCCGGGATCGAGTGTCTGGCTCATGGCATCCCCCTAGAGTTCGGGCGGAGTCCAGCCCCTTCCCGGGATGCTGTCCAGTAGCTGCCGGGTATAGGCGTGCTGCGGCGCGGCGAAGACCTCCGAGGTCGGCCCCTGCTCGACGATCGCCCCGCGCTGCATCACCGCCACCCGGTCGCAGATCTGCGCCGCCACGCGCAGGTCATGGGTGATGAAGAGCATGGTCAACCCCAGCCGCGCCCGGATCTCCGCCAGCAGCGCCAGCACCTGCGCCTGCACCGAGACGTCGAGCGCCGAGACCGGCTCGTCGGCAATCAGCAGCTCCGGCTCCATCGCCAGCGCACGGGCGATGCCGATCCGCTGCCGCTGCCCGCCGCTGAACTCGTGCGGATAGCGGTTCATCGCCCCAGGGTCGAGCTGGACCAGCCGCAGCAGCTCCCGCGCCCGCTCCAGCGCCTTGCTGCGAGGCTCCCCATGGGTCACCGGCCCTTCGGCGATGGTGTCGCCCACGGTCCGGCGCGGGTTGAGCGAGGCGTAGGGGTCTTGGAAGACCATCTGGATGCGCCGACGATAGGGCTTCCAGGCCGCGCGGGAGAGCGGCCGCAGGTCGGTTCCGTGATAAGCGATCGTCCCCTGCTCCGGCTCTACCAGCTTCACCACGCAGCGTGCCAGGGTGGACTTGCCGCTGCCGCTCTCGCCGACCAGCCCCAGCGTCTCGCCCCGCCGCAGGGTGAAATCGGCGTCGTGGACCGCCCGCACCACCGCCCGTGCGCCGAAGAACCCGCCGCGGCGATAGGTCTTCTCCACCCCGCGCAGCTCCAGCACCGGCGCCGTGGCGATCGTCGCCCGCGCCTCTGCCGCCCCATGCGGCACGGCCGCGATCAGCGCCCGCGTATAGGGATGCTGCGGCCGGTTCAGCACCTCGCTCGCCGGCCCCTGCTCGACAATTCGCCCGCGCTGCATCACCGCGACCCGGTCGGCGATCTCGGCGACGACGCCAAAATCATGGGTGATGAACAGCACGCCCATGCCGCGCCGCGACTGGATCTCGCGGATCAGCCGCAGGATCTGCATCTGCGTCGTGACGTCGAGCGCGGTGGTCGGCTCGTCGGCGATCAGCAGCGCCGGCTCCAGCGCCAGGGCCATGGCGATCATCACCCGCTGCCGCTGCCCGCCGGATAGCCGGAAGGGATGGCTCCGCGCAATCGCCGCAGGATCGGGCAGGTTGACAGCCGCCAGCAGCTCCGGCACCCGCCGCGCCGCATCCGCCCCGCTGCCATGCACGCGCAGCACCTCGCCGATCTGGTCGCCGACGCGCATCAGCGGGTTGAGCGCCGTCATCGGCTCCTGGAAGATCATGGCCAGCCGCTCGCCGCGCAGCTTCCGCATCGCCTCCGGCGCCAGCGACAGCAGGTCGCGGCCCTCGAAGCCGATGGCCCCGGACCGCACCGGCAGCCCCTTCGGCAACAGCCCCATCACCGCATTGGCGCTGATCGACTTGCCCGAGCCGCTCTCGCCGACGATGCAGAGGATCTCCCCCGCATCGACATGGAAGGAGACATCCTCCACCGCATGCGGCCGGTCGCCGCCCGGCGGCAGGGCGACCGTCAGCCCCTCAACCCGAAGCAGGCTCATGCCGCCCCTCCCCGCTGCCGCGCCAGCCGGGGATTGAGCGCATCGGACAGCCCCTCCCCCACCAGGTTCAGCGCCAGCACGGTGAGGAAGATGGCGATGCCCGGGAAGACGCTCATCCACCAGGCCAGGCGGATGACGCTGCGTCCCGAGCCGATGAGGAAGCCCCAAGTCATCAGGTTCGGATCGCCCAGGCCGAGGAAGCTCAGCGCACTCTCCAGCAGGATCGCCGAGGCGACCATCAGCGAAGACAGCACGACGATCGGCGAGAGCGCATTCGGCAGGATATCCGTCAGCACGATGGACAGCCGCGACTTGCCCAGCACCTCCGCGGCCTGAACGAATTCCCGCCCTCGCAGCGAGAGGAACTCCGCCCGCACCACCCGCGCCACCGGCGGCCAGGAGACGATGGCGATGGCGAAGACCACCGAGCCGATGGAGGGTGTGAAGATCGCCACCAGTAGGATCGCAAGCACGAAGCTCGGAATGGTCTGGAAGAACTCGGTGAAGCGCATCACCGCGTCATCCGCGAAGCCGCCGAGATAGCCGGCCACCGCTCCGAGCGTCACGCCCACCAGCAGCGCCGCCGCGGTCGAGACCGCACCAACCAGTAGTGAGATGCGCGCCCCATGCGCGATGCCCGCCGCCACGTCGCGCCCGAGGCTGTCGGTGCCGAGCAGCATCCCCATCTCACCCGGCGGCGAGAAAGGCGCGCCCGCCATGTCCCATGGGCTAGCGGGATAGAGCCAGGGCGCCGTCACGGCCAGCAGCACCACCAGCAGCAGGATGACGAGGCCGACGACGGCGCCCTTGTTGCGCCGGAAGCGCCTCCAGAAATCCCTCAACCCGCAACCTCCACCCGAGGATCGATGATGGCGTACAGCATGTCGGTCAGCAGGTTGAACAGCACGACCATGACGCTGGTGCAGAAGAAGACGCCGAGCAGCACGGGATAGTCCCGTGCCAGCAGCGCCTCGAAGGCCAGCCGACCGATACCCGGCCAGGCGAAGACCGTCTCCACCAGGATCGAGCCGCCGAGCAGCTGCCCCGCCTGGATGCCGGCGAAGGTGATGACCGGCAGCAGCGCGTTGCGCAGCACATGCGCGCGCAGGATGCGCCCCTCCGGCACGCCCTTGGCGCGCGCCGTCTTGACGAAATCCTGGTCGGCCACCTCCAGCATCGTCGCCCGCGTCAGCCGCGCATAGACGGCGAGGTAGAACAGCCCGAGCGTCAGCGCCGGCAGCAGCAGGTGCTGCGCCACGTCCCAGACCACCTCCAGCCCATGCATCTCGACGCCGACACTCGACATTCCGAAGCTCGGGAGCCATTCCAGCCAGACCGAGAAGATCAGCACCAGCATCAGCCCGACCCAGAAGAGCGGCGTCGCATAGAAGGTGAGCGCGATGACGGTGATGACGCTGTCCGCCCATCGCCCCACCCGCTGCGCCGCCAGCGCCCCGAGCGTCACCCCCGCCGCCAGGGCGAAGGCGAAGGCCGCCCCCGTCAGCAACAGCGTCGCCGGCAGCCGCTCCAGCACCAGCTGCGCGACGGGCGCCTGCTGCCGGTGCGAGAAACCGAGGTCGAGCGACAGTACGCTCTTCAAGTAGATCCAGAGCTGCACATAGAGCGGCTGGTCCAGCCCGAACTGCCGCCGAAGCTGTTCGAGAAAGACCGCATCCGCCGCGCCCGACTGCCCGGCGATGACGCTCGCCGGGTCGCCAGGCGCTGCATGCACCAGCAGGAAATTGCAGATGACGATCGCCAGCACGACGATCGCCGCCTTCACCCCGCGCCGCAGCAGGAAGCCGGGCAGCTTCGAGGCCTCCATCAGGCGGTCAGGAAGACGTCGTCGAAGCTGCCATGCACGCCGAGGCCGGTAGTGATGGCGTTGCGCACCTTCTTGTCGTGAATGGTCGGGAAAGCCATTTCCATCAGCCAGATCTGCGGCACCTCCTCGCAGAGGATCTTCTGCACCGCGCTGAAGGCCGCTTGCCGGTCCTTCGGATCGGCCGCATTGCGCGCCGTGGCAAAGAGCTCGTCCACCTTCGGGTTGGCATAGCCGCCGGTATTGGTGAAGGTCACCTTCTGGATGTTGGTGGAAACATAGGTCCGCTCCACGCCCAGCGTCGGGTCGCCGAACTGGTAGACGAAGTTGATCGTCGTCTCGTACTCCCACGCGCCGACCCGCCGCGCCCAGCTGCCGGCATCCGTGCTCTCCAACTCCAGCGCGACGCCGACCTGGCGCAGCGACTGCTTCAGGTACTCGGCCAGCCGCGACCAGACCTCCCCATAAGGCAGCGTCAGGTGCTTCAGCGTGAAGCGCACCCCCTGCGCATTCGGCTTCAGCCCCGCCGCATCCAGCAGCGCCGCCGCCGCCTTCACGTCATACCCGGCGATCTTCACGCTCGCATCGTGGAAACGCGTGGTCGAGGCGATCGGGTTGGTCGCCGGCTTGCCGACACCGAACCACAGCCGCTGGGTGATGAAGTTGCGGTCGAGCGCCATGCTGATCGCCTGCCGCACCCGCACGTCGTCGAGCGGCTTCACCCGATGGTTCAGCTCGATCCAGGCGAGCGGCGAGAAATACTCCCAGCCCTTGGTCGAGACTTCCAGGTTAGGCCGCGCCCGCAGCGCCGGCACGTCGAAGGGCTCGATGTCGCTGCCTTGGGTCAGCACCACCTGCCCGGTCTCGAGCGCCAGCCGCCGGCTCTGGCTGTCAGGCACGATGCGGTAGATGATCGCGTCGAGATAAGGCTGCCCCGGCTTCCAGTAATCGGCGAAGCGCTCGAGCCGGATGAAATTCCCCCGCTGCCATTCGGCGAAGCGGAAGGGCCCGGTGCCCACCGGCCGCTGCACCGCCGGCGCCGTGCGGTAGTCCTGCCCGTCGAACAGGTGCTTCGGCACGATGGCGCAGGCGCTGTTGTCGAACATCAGCAGGAAGGGCTGGAAGGGCTGCTTCAGCGTGATCCGCACCGTCAGCGGGTCCGGCGCCTCCGCCTTGTCGATCAGGGCGAAGATGGCGCGCGCCCGCGGCGACACCTCGAAGTGGAATTTCATGATGGAGAAGATGACATCCTCGGCCGTCATCGGATGGCCGTCGTGGAATTTAACGCCCTCCTGCAGCTTGAAGACGTATTCCTTGCCGTCAGGGCTGATGGTCCAGCTCTTCGCCAGCACCGGGATCGGCTCCAGTGTCGGGCTGAAGCTCAGCAGCCCCTGGAAAATCTTACCCGCCGCCACCAGCGTCGGCCCCTGGTTGTTGACGCCGATCTGCAGCACCGGCGGCTCCGGCGTGAGAATCGTCGTCAGCGTCCCGCCCCGGCGCGGTGCGATGCCTTGGGCCAGGGCGTCCTGCACCCGCATGAGCACAGGCGCAGCGGCGGTCGCGGCCAGCAGGCCACGGCGCGATACGGTCATTATGATCTCCCAGGTGAATTGTGCGCATGCTAACGGCCCGTTCGGCGCATGGACAAGGACGTATCCGCTGCTAGCCTCACAGCATGCGCGCTTTCTCCCACCCCGACCAGATGCGGCACACGCCGCGCTTCTTCCTCCAGCGCGGCCAGCTCCGCCCGAATTTCGAGGTGCCGGCCCGTGCCGAGGCGCTGCTCGCCGCCCTCGGCCGCCTCGGCCTGCCGCCGGAGACGGCCGCAGCGCCCGCCCGCGCCGCGCTCGAAGCCGTCCACGCGCCAGACTATCTCGACTTCCTCGAAGGCGCCTACGCCGCCTGGCAGCAGCTGCCGAATCCGGGCGAAGAGGTCGTCGGCAATACCCATGCGACAGGCGATGCCCTCGCCAATGGCGGCCGCCGCCCGGGCGGCATCATCGGCCAGGCCGGCTGGTACACGGCCGACACCTCCTGCCCGATCGGCGCCGGCTCCTGGGAGGCGATCCACGCCGCCGCCGGCGTCGCCCTCGCCGCCGCTGCTGAGGCCGCCGCCGGCCGCCAGGCCTATGGCCTCTGCCGCCCGCCCGGCCACCATGCCTATCGCGCCCGCGCCGGCGGCCACTGTTACCTGAACAACGCCGCCATCGCCGTCGCCGCGCTGCGCCAGGCGGGAGCCAAGCGCGTCGCCGTCCTCGACATCGACAGCCACCACGGCAACGGCACCCAAGGCATCTTCTGGGAGGATGCCAGCGTGCTAACCGTCTCGGTCCATGGCGACCCGTCGAATTACTATCCCTTCTTCACGGGCTATGCCGAGGAAACCGGCCCCGCGGGCACCAACCGCAACCTCCCCCTCCCCGCCGGCTCCGGCGACGCCGCCTGGCTGGACGCCGTCTCCACCGGTATCTCGGCGGCGCGGGATTTCGGCGCCGAGGCGCTGGTCGTCTCCCTCGGTTTCGACCCGAGCGAGCACGAGCCGCTAGGCCTCCTGAAGGTCACGGCCGATGGCTTCGCCCGCGCCGGCGCCGACATCGCAGGCCTCCGCCTGCCCACCGCCATCATCCAGGAGGGCGGCTACAATGTGGAGGTCATGGGCAGCCTGCTCGAACGCTTCCTCACCGGCTGGGGCGCCGCCTGATGCTGACCCTCGACACCCATGTCGACATCCGCTGGCCCGACCCGCCCGACCCGCTGGCGGAAGGCCCGATGCGCGTCGACTTCCCGAAGATGCAGCGCGGCGGCCTGAACGCCGCGATCTTCATCGCCTATGTCGGCCAGGGAAAGCGTGACGAAGCCGGCCACGCCGCCGCCGCCGAGCGCGCCGAGGCGATGCTCCGTCACATCCGCGACCGCGCCGACGGCGCCGCCCACCGCTTCTGCACGACCCCGGACGAGCTGGAAGCCTGCCACGCCGCCGGCGCCCTCGCCGTGCTTTCTGCCGTGGAGAATGGCTACGCCATGGGCCGCGACCTTTCAGCCCCCGCCCGCTGGCGCGCACTCGGCGCCTGCTACCTGACGCTGACGCATGACGGCCACAATGACCTCTCCGACAGCGCCCGCCCGCAGAAGCGCCTGGGCGACGCGCCCACTGAGCATGGCGGCCTCTCCGCCCTCGGCCGCCAGGCCATCGCCGCGCTGAACGCCGCCGGCCTCATGGTCGATGTCTCGCATGTGGCGAAGTCCGGCATGCTGCAGGCGGCAGAGCTCTCCCGCTCGCCCATCGTCGCCACGCACACCGCCTGCCGCGCCCTGCACGACCATCCGCGCGGCATCGACGACGAGCAGCTGGACGCGCTGAAGGCGGTCGGCGGCCTCGTCCAGATCACCGCCGTCCCCGCCTTCCTCCGCCCGACACCCGAGGGCGGGCGCAACCCCGGAAGCGTCGAGGACATGGCCGACCATGTCGACCATGCCATCCGCCGAATCGGCATCGAGCATGTCGGCCTCTCCTCCGATTTCGATGGCGGCGGCGGCGTCGAGGGCTGGCAGAACGCCGCCGAGACGCCGGGCCTCACCGCGGCGCTGGCGAATCGCGGCTATGGCGAGCGCGAGCTCGGCCTGCTCTGGTCCGGCAATTTCCTCCGCCTCTGGCGCCAGGCCCTCGCCATCGCGGTTTAATATGAATTCGGAATGATGTAGTCTCACGGGCGCATGACCATCGCCCGCATCACCACCTTCGCCTTCTCCGGCATCGAAGCCATGCCGGTGGAGGTCGAGGTGCAGCTCGCCCCCGGCATCCCCGCCTTCCTCATTGTCGGACCGGTTCGTAGCTAGGAGACGAACCAATGTCGCATAGGAATGCATCCCCAAGCATGAAGACTCCGTAACGAAAAAACCTCGGCTTCTTTCACTGCCGAGGCAGATCAGAGAAACCGAGGCTGGGTCTTCGCATCCCCATCCTCTTCAAGCGCTCCGTGTGACGCAAGGCCTACTTGCGCACGGATGCGTGTGTCCAAACTCTGATTCGTTCCGATGGTGAAGCGGCCTCTCCGCGGGAGAGACGCTGTGCCCAACCCTGCCCCATCCGGGCCATCCCAGCCCTACTGCGATTCCTTAACGGCGCCCGATGGGCTGCCGATTGCCGATATCCTGTTCCGCCGCCCCGCCGCCGATGCACGCCGGGTCGCCTACCACTGGCGCCCGACCGTCATGACCATCCCCGAGGGGGCGATCCGCGACGGCACCCAGGCTGCCATTCTGCTCTACGAGACCGAGCAGCTAAGCGCCCGGCTTCGGGAGCCGGGTCAGAATCGCGCCGGGCCGTTGACGGCCGGCTTCCGCGACGTGCTGCGGGCCATGCTCGACCTCACCCATTTCGAGACCGGCCGGGCGAGCTTCAGCTACGAGACCATCGCTCGTCGGGCCAACCGTCCGCGCTCTCTCGTGGCGGCGGCCATCCGCGTGATCGAACGGCTGACCGGGGTGGTAGTCTACCGCCGGGTGATGCGCGCTCATCGGGAAGTCCGGCCCGGCCACCTCTCGCCACGCTCCTCGAATGTCTATGTCTGGCAGTTGCGCGCGAGGGTCCGCCGATTGCGTGAGGCGCTGGTTTCGACCTGCGCACAGCGTAAGTCCAGTTCTCGGACTGAAACTTACAAGCATACAAATGGCCTGTCTTCTTCCGGGGCTGCGCCCCTCGACCCGCGGCAGCAGCGGGAGATGGCCAAGGCCATGGGGGCTGACCGGAAGGAGGCCAACGCACTTCAGGCCGCGTTCGCCCGCTTCAGCGCCGCTGTAGCGGCAAGGCCGGCAACTGGCTCAGGAGAGGCGGTCGGCAATAGCCGGGGACCAGCCCCACCACCCGTCACTCAACAGGCCCCTCCCCGCTCCCAGCAGGGTGGCAGTCGGGTCGATATCGTCGTGAATCTCATGATCGACCTGCTGGAACGGGACACCGGGAGTGGCCGGAGCCAGCAGGAGAAGGTCACCTTCCTCCTCAAAATTGCGGAACGGGCTCCGAACCTCTACCCCGCGGCAGCGGTGCGGCGCTTCCGCGCCTATGCCGGCCTGGACCACACCTACTGATGCGCCGCGCCGAGAAAGCCGCCCAGGCGGCTGACGCCCTCATCGCGGCCCTCACCAAGGCCGAGCGCGACTACCCCCACCAGCGCCGTCCTGAGGAGCCCTGGAAGGCGTACCTGCGGCGCACCCTGCCACCGTCTGCCCAGGTTACACTCCGGGAGATCGAGCGGAGTGGCAGCATCAGGAGGTCGAGGCCAGCCGCACCCTGGCCATCTCGGCATAATCGGCATTGAGTTCGATCAGCGTGGCGTCGCGCCCCATCTGCTCTGCGATGAGCCCGGTGGTCCCCGCACCGGCAAAAGGATCGAGCACCCGGTCACCCTCGGCCGAGCCGACGGCGATACGAGCGTAGCATGCATCGAGGCTCCTGTCTTCAATACTATACCGCAACTAGTCGTCATGAAACCCTACAGAGCGTCACAAAACAGTGGCTCCGCCTCAGTCGGATGCCGGGGAGCTTCCGGTGTTCGACCGCGACGGCTATATACGGGATGTCAGCCTGCGTCCCGTCTCCCCCGGCGGCGAACTCCCGCCGCACCCAGATCGCCACCACCACTCCGACCTACCGCAAGGCCACTGTGGCACTGGAAGCAGCGCTGTGTGTGCCACCAAGTCGGACCCTCGACTGTGGTGCTGGACGCGGACTGGGCGCTGCCGCGATCGGCGCTGACAGCCTGGAGCCCTACCCGCAGCCGGGTATTGTCCCGACCTTCCAGAGCGGCGCCGCCATCCCCAGCGGCCTCTATGGCACCATCGTTTGCCTCAACATGCTCAACGTGCTCTATTCGGCGACCTGCGCGGAGATCGTCACCGAAATCCTGCGCATCCTGCGCCTAGGTGGTGCGGCGGTGATCATGACCCGCGGCAGGGACGTTCTGGCGGCGTCGCCATCCCGCCGCAGATCAGGGGCATCCCCATTGCCGGCCCCGGCCAGCCCACCCCCTGCACCAAAGCGCTGGGGCCGCCCCGGGCGTGGTGCCACGCGCCCCTAGTTTCCCGGTTTTTGCTAGCCAAGTCACCTACTTGTAAATTCGAGACGCCGAAGTCAGGTCAGGCCAGGGCGACCGAGCCGATCACAGCGCAGGCGTCCGTTGTACCACGTGGCCTAGGCGGTGCAGGATTGGTAAGCGCCCCCTGGATTGACCTCTCCGGAGCGCGGGATAACTCCATCATGACTGAGCACGTCTACAAGCTAGTGGAGCTTGTCGGTACCTCTGGTACCAGCGTCTCCGACGCCATCCAGAATGCAATTACCCGGGTCACCACCACTGTCCGCAACGTCAAGTGGTTCGAGGTGGTCCAAGTCCGCGGCGAGGTAAAGGACGGGAAGGTCGGGCACTACCAAGTGACGCTCAAGATCGGCTTCACGCTCGACGACGGTTAGCCCATCAGCCCAAGGCGGTCTGAACAGTCCGCCTCACCGCTGCCGATGAACATCCGAGATGGACGAGGTAACGGTCATCTCGATCGATCCTCGCCAGAAGTCGGACATCTTGCCGGTTCTCCATGGCCTGCTCAAATTGTGCAAAGTCACCCTGATCGAGGAGGACATCGGCAACGAATGGGTGGCTGGCGATAGTGGCTGGGCGTTGTACGATCTCGTGGTAGCGCACGGGATATCCTCGCGGGTAACTCTCGGCATGATTGTCGAGACAGGTATTTAGCCGCTCCATCATCTGGCTCAGGCTGCTGACAATCAGGCGGATGACTGCGGCATTGTCCCTAGCGTGGCCCCGAGCATCAGTCGCGGCACACCTGACCAGCGTGGGCCAGTCCACGGCACCAATCATCTTGGGAGAATCGCAGAGGTCTCAATGCGCGGTGTCGGCATTTGGACGGTGCGTGTCAGCAGCATGGTTGCTGGGGCAGGAGGCGCCTACCCATCGGCAAATGACAGGAAGATAAGTCACTTCCTGAAATGTTTTATCAAAACTCGTGATTACTATGGCGAGAAATTTGTTGCCGCCGCGCCGCGATGAGAAGGCATCGTGAACTGCCTGTTTGAAATCGGGCGAGGCGAGATCATGATGAACAACATCAACCAGGGTGATAGTGGCCTGCGCGGAGCTTGCAGCGAGCGCAGCTTCCTATTGGTTATCATGCTTACCGTAGCGGCTGAGATTAGCAGCCTGATCTGGTGGCTTCTTTAGGTGGCGCAGACTCGGCCGCGGAGGGGCATGGCCACAGAGCAACCCCGACATTCAGGAACTCCTCCGAAGCAGTATATGCAGCGGTCTCATCATTCATTCTGGTTCATTGTCAGAGTTGGCTTCGCGCTGATTGCAGCTTGGGTTGCCGTGACTGAACCTTGGGATAGTGATGGCAACGGCAGCATCTCTATTCATGAGATGCTGTTGTTCATTGTGCGCTTTCTCGCCTTCCCGCTGCACCTCCTGCTGAGCCTTACCCCCGGCGAGGTGCTTGGGTTCTTCGGGTTGCCGAACGCTTACTGGCCTTCCTCGGCAGCGTTGGCCATCGTCATCAGCTTGCCGCTTTGGGGCGTACTGCTAATCGGGGGCCTAGTAGCCGAAGCGTGGCTGGAGCGTTCATTGGTGGCCTC
>NZ_JQKB01000092.1 GCF_000745835.1 Belnapia moabensis DSM 16746
GTCTCAGCCGATCTCATCGAGCGATTGCTGCTCATCGTCTGCCGCCCGCCATGATGGCACGCGAGCGTCACGGCACGTGCAAAGCCAAGCTAAGAGGCGGTTTTCAGAACTCCCGGGCGGGTTGCGCCGCGCGCGATCACGTTCTCGGGCAAGTTTTCGACGCCGAGAGCGAGGTAGATCATGAGGCCAACGACGGCTTGCCCCAGCACGAGGACCATCAGCAACTTCCGGCTGTCGAGCTTAACTGTCTTTGCAGCCTCGCGCCAAGCGCGCCGCGCCACTTCGCCCCAGTATGCCATGCGGCGGCCTTATGCCTACCGCTAAGCACGAGAGCAAGCGTCGTCGTCCGAATTTCAAACTGAGACACTACCCGGCAGGCACAGCGCTTCATCTCCGCCCACGACCAGATTGCCAATCTCTTCCATCTCCGCCGCGACCACGTCTCCGCCAGCGAGTTTCGCGCCCCAAGGGCGCGAGCGTTCGAGGTGTGGGCGGATATCAGCAGGGTTGCTGCGGCAGCCTGAAGTCCTGCCCGCATCGTCCTCAGCTTGCCAGCGCGCTCGGCCCAAAGGCAACAAGTTGACGGTGCCGCCAGATGTGCTCTCGATCTGCACCAGACCACCTGACTACCGGACGAAGCCGTATACCTGGCTCAGCCCGAGCCCGGTGCCTTGCACCAGTGGCTTGGTGATAAAGAACGGCTCGAACACCCGCGTCAGCACCTCTGGCGTCATCCCTGCCCCGGTATCCGAAACCGAGATCGCGGTATAGTCCCCGGGCGACACTCCTTCGTACCCTGCGGCCTCCACCGCAGAACGGCGCACGTCCTCGGTACCGATCGTCAGCCGCCCGTCCCCGGGCATCGCGTCGCGGGCGTTGATACACAGGTTCAGCAGTGCGCTTTCAAGTTCGTTGGGGTCGCACAGCACGCTCCCGATGCTGCCGCCCACCTCCAGCCTCGGCTCGACGCCGGGTCTCACCGCACGGCGCACCACGTCCGCCATGCTCGCCGCCAACACGTCCGGCTCCAACACCTTCGGGTCGAGACGCTGGCGCCGCGCAAAGGCGAGCAAGCGCCGCGTCAGCCCCGCGGCTCGCCCCGCTGCGTCGCGCGCCGCGTCCAGGTAGCGCCCGGCCTCGTCAGCGCGGCCATCGGCAACACGGCGCCGCGCCATGTTCACAGCGCCCGCGACGCCCTGAAGCATGTTGTTGAAGTCGTGCGCGATGCCACCGATAAGCTGGCCCACCGCCTCCATCTTCTGTGCTTGTCGCAGGGCGCCCTCGGCGACCATCAACTCCGCCGTGCGCGCCGCAACGAGAGCCTCAAGCTCCTCGCGGCTGCGGGCCAGGACATCTCGCGCGCGGATCTGCTCATCAATATCGGTGCAGGAGCCGATCCACTCGACGACGTGGCCGCCCTCTCGCACTGGCGTGCCGCGCATCTGGAACCAGGCATAGCGGCTGGAAGCCGCATGGCGGATGCGGCAGTCGAGTTGGACCACACCGTCTGGCGCCCCTTCGTGCCAAGCTTGGAGCGCCGCTCCGCGGTCGTCGGGGTGCAACGCATCAAGTCGTGTCGTGAAATCCTTAGTTCGAGACACGCAGCAGCACATTCTTTTAGGCATCGAGCCTCCTCGTTTGGCCTCATTGCCCAGTGTGTATGCCCGCTCGACGGACGACCTCGGACCAGCGGTCGAACTCGGTACTCAGAAAGCGCCCAAATGAGGCTGGATCCGCGGGCATGACTGTCATCCCCTGTGTGTCTAGGGCATTGCTGACCTCGGGCGCCGCGAGCGCTGCCGTCGCGGCGGCGTATAGTGCTGCGATAATCCCTTCTGGCGTGCCCGATGGCGCGAGCAGCCCGAACCATGCTCTCGCCTCTATTCCGGGTACGCCAAGTTCAGCGAAAGTCGGCACGCTGGGGAGGTGCGGTGCGCGCTCTGCCGCCGCCACCGCGAGGGGCACGGCGCCAGCCGTGATCTGCGGCGTCAACTCAAATGGAGAGCCAAACAGAAGAGTCACTTCGCCGGCTGCCAGTGCGGCTATCGCTGGCCCCGGGCCACGATAGGGCACGTGCGTCACAGTGAGCCCGGAGCGCTGCCTGAGAAGCTCGAGCGTGACATGCGACAACGTGCCTACTCCAGGCGTGCCACAAGTCACGTCCGACCCGGGCACAAGATCCCCGAATTTGGCGATTCCAGTGTTGGATCCAGCAATGAGCACAAGCGGCGAACGGGTCAGCAAAGCGACGGGGGCGAAGTCTCGCCCTGCGTCGTAAGGTAGGTCGCGATAGATGAACGGCGCGATCGCAAAGGGTGCGGAGCCGAGAAGCAGCGTGTAGCCGTCGGGTGCCGCGCGGGCCACCTGCGCCGTTCCGATGGTCGTGCCGGCACCGGCCCGGTTCTCGACTACCACTGGTTGGCGCCAAGCGAGTTCGAGCCATCCAGCAACTGTGCGTGCGACGGAATCGCTCGTGCTCCCAGGGCCAACGGGGACGATAAAGCGCACGATGCGGTCAGGGCGCCAAAGCGACGGGTCCTGCGCGAAGACACCCAAAGCCCAGGATGACGACGCGGCCGAAGCGGCCCCTATCACCAGGCGACGCGAGAGCATAATCCTGCCACTCCGCATCTGGTGCAGCCCCCTACGCCGGCCTGACTTCCTGCGACACTCTGATCGCGAGATCGCGCGATCTTATGTGACAGGAAGCCTCGCCGCAAGTACGGCCGGCCATCCGATCTCATGCGGGGCCGGCCCGCCGCGCGGCCGCACCGGCAGCGCCAGGCCATGGCGCTGAAGGTCGCGCATCACCGCCTTGGCGGTCTGCACGGCCTGGAAGGTGCTGAATACCAGCCGCAGGCGCGCCTGCACTTCCTCGTCGGGAGTGAGGATCATCTCGCCGCCCCGCCCGTAAGCGAGACCAGCCGGCAATGGCAGGCGCAGGTCGCCGCGGGCCGCTTTCTGCCGCTCACCCTGGTGGAGGCGCAGCCGGATCTGGTGTAGCTCCGCCTCGCTCATCAGGCCCGATAGGCCCAGCAGAAGGCGATCGTGATGAACGCCCGGATCAAACAGGCGCTCACCGTCGGCAAGGAGCACGCCGAAGATCGAGCACAGCTCCAGCAGCTGGTGCCAATCGCGGTTGTTGCGTGCGAGGCGAGAAGCATCCAGGCTAAGCACGAGGCCGGCCTTGCCCAGGCTGATCTCGGCGATCAGCCGCTGGAAGCCCTGGCGCCCCGCGCTCGACGCACCCGACTTGCCCAGGTCATCGTCGATCACTGTAATCCGCTCGCGCGGCCAACCGAGACTGCTGGCCCGGTCGACCAGCCGGTATTGCAGTTCCGTGCTCTCCTGGTGTTGGCGGACTTGGCCGACCGAGGACTGGCGGACATAGACATAGGCGAGCTTGGCACGGTGTACCGTGGTGACCTGCTCGATTCGCTCATCGGGTCTGGTCAGCATGCCGCCCTCCCTCGTCTCGGACGCGCCGGAGTAGGCGGGCGACCTGTCGCGCCAGCTGGACCCGCGTCATCTCTGGCAGGGTTGGCCAGGGTCGGGGACGCGGTCCTGGAGCAGGGCACGGCCGCTGGTTGCCGGGGAGCGCTGGGTGGGGCGATGCGGACATTGGAGGCCTCCTCTGAGCTCGACTTTGGCCAATCAGGCGGCATGGCAGAGGGCGTATGCGATACCTTCGCGGAGGGCAGGCGGGAGTTTGGTAGCGTCGAGGGTGTGGCGGGACAGCGCAAAACCCTGCTCACTCCAGATCTCCCGCCGTACAGCGGCAAGGCTGTCGGCAAAGGTCGGCCGCTGCTTGTGGTACCAGGCGCTGGCTGAGACCCGGAGCTGGGCACGGCTGTTGAGGCACGACGCCAACAGGGTGACGATCGAGAACAGGCCGAGCAGGCATGGTGTGGTGCGGGCGATGGCCTTGTCCGACCACTGCCGCTGGGTCTCGACGCCGAGGTGGTCCCGCACCTCGCGGAAGGTGACTTCCAGCTGCCAGCGCTGGACGAACCAGCGGACGATCTGCAGCGGCTCCTGCGCCAGGTCAGTGCAGAGCAGGGCCTGTGGATCGAAGCGCCGGCCGGGGTCGCGCAGCAACACCCAGCGGATCGGCACGACAGGCAGGCCGGCATGGTACCAGACGGCGGTATCGGAGCAGATCTCGACGACGCGATCGCCCTCGCCATACCAGCCGGGCACGGTCAGGCGCTGCCACCGGGTGGTCTCGTTGGTCAGCACCGCGGCCAGGGTCGGCAGACGCTCGCCCTTGGTCCGAGGACGCCCGATGGTGCCGGGTTGGCGCGGTGGAGCCGGTCGGTAGAGAGCAGCGTCAAGGCGCAGCCGGGTCACGCAGGTGATCTCCTGCCGAAGCAGGGCGGCCAAGAACTCGAGGGCGGAGAAGCCGCTGTCGGTGACCAGGATCAAGCGCCTGCCCGGCATCCAGCAACGGGCCTGCAGGACCAGCTGTCGTCCCCAGTCGGTCAGCTTTTTGTGGCGCAACCCACGCTCGCGGCGGTAGCGCTCCGAAGGCGCAAGGGCCGTCAGGAAGGGCAGCGCCCAAACCCGTCCGGCCCAAGGAATGGGAGCCAGCAGCATGAGACTGAGCCAGCGCAGCCCGCTCGCCTTGACGAAATGCCCGTGACTGGAGCGGACCGGATCCCGGTAGATCCCTTTTGCGGCGATGCACGCACCGCGCCGGCGTTCGATGGTGTCGTCGAGCCCGAGGAGTACCGGACCTGCCGGCACGAAGGCATCCAGCAGCAAGCCAAGCAACACCTTCGCCGCCGCTCTCCCGCTCCAGGCAGCGCGGTTCAGCACGCGATGGTAGTTAACGAACCGCCGCTCCCGGCTGAGCCCGGCAATCCGGAGAATGCTGGCCACCGTACGCCGGCCTGGCGCCAGAATGGCCCCGACCAGCAACACCTCGGCGTGCCGCCAACTCCGTTGATGGGGTGGACGGCCCCTGAGCGGCATCTATGTGCCAAACTCGGGTTGTTGAGGACACCGAGCGAAAGGAGCCGTCCGCCGTGAAGACTAGCGCAACAGCCATCCCGGCCACCATTGGTCTCGACATCGCCAAGAACTTTTTCCAGGTTCATGCGGTCGATGCCGCCGGCCAGGTCGTATTGCGCCGCAAGCTCAGCCGCGGGGATGTGCTCTCATTCTTTAAGGACCGACCCAAGGCTCTGGTGGGTATCGAGGCGTGCGGCACAGGGCACTACTGGGCCCGCGAGATCGCCGCTCTCGGGCACGAGGTGAGGCTGCTGCCACCCACCTACGTCAAGCCGTACGTCAAGCGCGGCAAGACGGACGCTGCCGATGCCGAAGCCATCTGTGAAGCGGTCACCCGGCCCAACATGCACTTCGTGCCGATCAAGACGCCTGAACAGCAGGCGGCACTGATGATGCACCGGTCCCGTGAGCTGCTGGTCGGGCAGCGAACCGCTCTGGTGAACGCGCTTCGGGGTCACTTGGCCGAGCTGGGCATCATCGCCGCCCAGGGGATCCGTCGTGTCGCCGATCTGCTGGCGGAGCTGGTCGATGCGGACAACACCAGGATACCCCCGCTCGCCAGGGCGTCGCTCAACTGCCTCGCTGCCCAGATCGAAGCGGTGGAGACGCAGATCGACAAACTCGAGGCGCTGATCCTGGAGTGGCACAAGGGCAATGAGGCGAGCCGGCGTCTGGCCAAGATCCCGGGCGTCGGACCGATCACCGCCTCCGCCGTTGTGGCGACGATCGGGGATGCTTCGAACTTCACCTCCGCCCGGCACCTCTCGGCGGCATGGGGGCTGGTCCCGAAGCAGAACAGCAGTGGCGGCAAGGCCAAGCAAGGCGGCATCTCCAAGGCAGGGAGCGCCTACTTGCGACGTCTCTTGTTCATCGGTGCCGTCGCGGTGATCCGCAGCCAGAGGGCGCAGGAGGCCGAAAGCTGGCTGGGGAGGCTGCTCGAGCGCCGGCCAGCTAAGGTTGCGGCCATCGCCATAGCGAACAAGACCGCCCGGGTGATTTGGGCCATGCTGCGCAGCGGTGACGCGTACCGGGCGCCCAAGCTCGCAGGAGCCGTGCCGGCCGCCGCGTAACGAGGGTGTAGAGCTTCCTCATCGGAGCTGCCGCGGCCGATGGGGGCGTGAGGGCGAAGCGGAGTGATGGCAACACCGGTCGATCCCGAAACCCTGCCAAACCCGAGTTTTTCAAAGCGCGATCGAGCGCGATCCGTTGATTGAGAGCAGGGTTCGCGGATTCCATCAAGGCCCGCGGTCATGCGTACCGCACATCGAGGCCGGACACATGACCGCACCCGACCGCGGCGCCATCACACCACAAAGCCCTTGCATCGAGGGGGCCGTCCACACATGAAAAAGGAGCGGTGCGAAGCATAGGATCACCGCGGCGAAGCGGGCCGGCAGGGTCAACATGGGGGCGGTCCTCTGGCCAGGACGCCTCCAGCTTAGCCCGTCACCCGCTCCGCCGCCTCATCCCGGAATGGCCAAACTCGAGCTGAGGAGGCGGCCACCATGCTCCGGATATGCCGTGCCAAGGGCAGCAGCGCACGAACGGAAATGTACGGCACCGTCATGTCCGCCGGCGGGGGCTGATCCAGGCTCGTTGCCGCGCGCCGAACCAGGCGCCGACGTCCGTCCAGCAAAGCCACCACGACAAAAGCCGGTCCGCGGCTGCAAGTCAGCGACAGCAAGCGCAGCGACTGCCCGAACAGTGGGTGGCGCGGATCCGTGACGCTGACTTCAGAGGCTACCCGCTCGAAGTCAGAGGCAGACCGAAGTGTTCGGCGATACCGTCGTCGCCACCGCCCTCTCCGAACAGCCGACCTCAGCGCCGCGACATAGCCACCAGCACTTCTGGGGAGCATTCAGGTTCTCCCGCAATTCCCGTGCTGCGGGTCGTCGTTCCGGGGCGGAGTGAGCACATAGGAGGAACCCTCTCCTCCTTTGAAGTGTCGTTCTTGTCCAAGCGCCTCCTGCCGCTCATTCCGGCAGGGCTGCTGGTCCAGCAGATCCTGCCCTCTCCCGACTACCTCACCATCCTCGTCACGCCGCGCCAGGCCTGGGCGGCCTGCCCGACCTGCGCCGCACCCACCCGGCGGGTCCACAGCCAGTACGATCGCATCCTGCACGACCTGCCCTGGCAAGGACGTCCGGTGCGGCTGCACGTACGGGCTCGGCGTTTCCGATGCCTGCAGCCAGCCTGTCCACGGGTGGCCTTCGCCGAACGGCTCACCGACATCGCGCCGCCCGCGGCGCGGCTGGCCATGCCCGCCAGCGCCGACACGCTGCTGCGGATGGTGCGGCGTGCGGGCGCCACGCTGGAACCCAGGCCAGCGGTACGGGTACTGGCGGTGGACGAATGGGCCTGGCGTCGCGGCCACCGCTAAGGGACGGTCCTGGTCGACCTGGAGCGCAACCGGGCTGTCGACCTGCTGCCGGACCGGCGGGCCGAGAGCCTGTCCGCGTGGCTGCGGGCCAACCCCGGCGTCGAGATCGTCGCCCGAGACCGGGCCGGCGTCTACGCCGACGGCGCGCGCCAAGGTGCGCCCGATGCCGTCCAGGTCACCGACCGCTGGCACCTGCTGCGGAATCTGGGTGACGCCATCCATGCCGTCACCAACCGTCACCATGCCGCCGTCCACCGCATCGGCCGCGAGGTCATGACGCAGTTGGCAGCCGAGGATGCCCGGAGCACCCCGGTCATAGCTCCGCCGAACCCGGAGGCCCGTAGGGCCGAGGCGAGGCGGGCACGCCGGCAGGCCCGCTTCGACGAGGCGGTGCGGCTGCATGCGGCTGGCGCTTCGATCAGCACCATCTCCCGGCAGGTCGGCGCAGACCGCAAAACACTCCGGCACTGGCTCCAGGCGGGCTCGATGCCAACCTGGCGCAGGCCACCGCGAAGCAGCCTACTTGATCCCTACCGCGAGCACCTGGAGCGGCGTTGGGCGGCGGGCTGCTGCAACGCAGCCCAGCTGTGGCGCGAACTCTCCTCGCTGGGCTTCCCCGGCCGGCCCGCCATCGTGCGGGCCTGGGCAACGCAGCGGCGCCGGGCTGGGCACAGCCCCGGAAGGGTGCCGGTTATGGCGGATGGCCAACCCTGGCGGCCGCCCTCCGGCCGTCGCATCGCCCGGCTGCTGATGGCGGCCGCCAGCACACTGTCCACGCCCGATCGGCTGTTCGCCGCGCGGCTGCTGGAGGAGGTGCCAGTTCTCTCCGCCACGATTGCCGTCGCCAGGCGCCTCGTCCAGGTGCTGCGGCGGCACAGCGATGAGGCGCTCGATGACGTGCTAGCCGACGCGGCGTCTACGCCGCTCGCCGCCTTTGCCACCGAGCTGCGCCGGGACATCGCCGCCGTGCAGGCCGCGCTCGATCTGCCGTGGACCACCAGTCCGGCCGAAGGCCAGATCTGCCGGATCAAGATGATCAAGCGGACAATGTACGGCCGTGCAGGCTTTGAGCTCCTCCGCGCACGCGTCCTACACGCCACATGATCCGGCAACGGCAGCACGGGAAGTGCGGGAGAACCAAACCCACCTCAGCATTGACAGAATAGGAAGACTTGGCGGCTGGCGAATTCATTTCGGCTGCCTACCCGACCCGACCCGACCCGGCCCGCCAAGCCCGCTTAACTTGACATGGCGTTATGGCGGGCTGGTGCCCTCCAGCGGCAATCAGGGTCTGGTGCGCTCGGACCTGCTGAGGAGAGCTGGCACGGAACGGTATGTTGGACTGGATGTCTCGCAGGAGCAGACCTCGGTCTGCGTCGTTGACGGCAGCGGCAAGACGCTCTGGTAGGGCAAGTGCGCCTCCACCCCGGAGGCGATTGCCGCCACGATCGCGGCACGGGCGCCGGGCGTGACACGGGCTGGCCTGGAGAGCGGGCCCATGTCGGCCTGGCATTGGCACGAGTTAAGGAAGGCTGGCCTGCCCGTGGTCTGCCTCGACGCGCGTCACGCCAAGGCGGTGCTGGCGCTGCAGATGAACAAATCCGGCCGCAACGACGCCCGCGGCCTGGCGCAAATCGTGCGTACGGGCTGGTACCGCGAGGTGGCGGTCAAGGGCATGGACAGTCATCTGGTGCGGTCGCTGCTCACCACCCGGGCGCAGCTGGTGCGCATGCGCGTCGATCTGGCCAACCAGATCCGCGGCGTGCTGAAGCCCTTCGGCCTGATCGCTGGCAAGGGTGGTGGCCAGCCCTTTGCCGAGCGGGTGCGGGCCCTGGTTGCGGACGGACTGCTGCGGGACGCGGCTGAGGCGCTGCTGGCGGCTTGGCAGAGCGTGGGCGAGCAAGTCGCGGTTCTCAGCCGAAGGCTCCTCGCCATCGCCCGGCAGGACCAGGCGGTGCGGCGGCTCATGACCGCACCGGGTGTCGGCGTCCTGGTCGCCCTTACCTACGTCAGTGTCGTGGATAGGCCGGAGCGCTTCACCAAATCCTCGAGCGTCGGCGCCTACCTTGGCCTGACACCAAAGCGCTATCAGTTCGGCGAGAGGACTACACCGGCCACATCTCACGCTGCGGCGACAAGCTGCTACGGGCCTACCTCTACGAGGCGGCGGGGATCATCCTCCACCGGGTCTCGCGCTGGTCAGCGCTGAAGGCCTGGGGAACGCGGCTGGCCAAGCGAACCGGTACCAAGAAGGCTACCGTCGCCGTGGCGCGGAAGCTCTCGGTGATCCTCCACAGGATGCTGCGCGACGGCAGTGAGTTCCGCTGGTCGGCCAAGGAGGCACGGATGGCCTGAGCCACACACAGCAAAGGTACGAAATCCGCTGGCAGCAGCGAAAGGGCGTCCCTGTCGGGACGGGGTTCCGGCCATCGCGTGGGCACTGTTGCGGCTCCATTCCATCCTGAGCGGGTGACCGCGTACTTGACATCACGAGGCCGGAGCTTCCGACACCATCATGCGGCGGCTCACGCCGACCGCGGAGAGAACCATGACCCGACAGGGGTGCCCATTGTCGCTGCGCAGAGGACAACGGAGGGCTTGATCTCCACGCCCACCATAAGAGAACGGTGCCGCTCCGCCACAGCAGCGGAGCCACAGGCCACACAGTCCATCCCTGGCCCCCGTTCCCTCGCCTCGGAAGGCTACCAGCCCTGTTCCAGCCGGCCAAACGGCCCTACTGGCGCAAGACCTGACAAAGCCCATCAGCTTGCTGCGGTCGCCTCATTTGCGGGCCACAAGTACGCTCCCGTGAACACACGGATTGAGGCCGCCCGCGATGTTGTAGTAGTACCAGTGCCCCCCGACGTAAGTAAGCTGCAGGCCCACGGCGCCGTGTGCGTTCTCGTCGGCTGTGGAGTTGTAGCAACTAAGCGCGCGAACAACCCCGGTGCCGCTACCGCCGTTGGCGGCGGCTTGGACGCAGACGGCGTTGGCGCCCTGTTCGGATAAGTCGCTGCCGCGGTCGTCGCAGAGCTGGACTTCGGCGGTCGCATTTGCGCCCGTCCCCCAGCGAACCGCCAAGAGCGAGCCCGGCGTACAATCATTGAGACCTGCTGCGAGATTAAAATACCTCCACCTGCCGCCCGAGTACGGGACCTGAAGGCCAATGGCGCCGTTGCCGAGAGGTGATAAGCAGTTGACGGCTCGTGAGTCGACCGAACCGTTTCCGCCTGACGCTGCAGCAAGCGCGCATAGCGGCGCGGTGGAGTTGTTCGTGCAAAGGCCCAGTTGCCCGTTCGCCGCTCCGTCTCCCCAGCTCACGGCGATGAGACTTCCGTCGATGCAGGGAATGAGCGAGCCGGTGATGGACCAGCTGTTCCACTGGTTGTTCTGATACGTGAGCTGCAGACTGACAGCCCCCGCAGCGGTGTTGGTGAGGCACGTGACCGGGCGGTGGTTGAAGTCACCTTGCCCTTGGCGGGACCTCGCCGCGAGGCACTCCGCAGACGTCGAGGCGTTCGTGCATGCGTAAAAGCGCGCGAGCCCCCCGCTGTAGCCTCGTGTCGGATCCCAGGCGCGCTCATACGCGGTGAGCATGTTCTCGCTAAGGACTTTCCTGATCTCCTCCTCCGTAAAGCCCTGCGCGACAAACTCCTCGGTTAGAGATCGCATGTCCGCGACGCTCGCGGGCACGAACGTGAACGGCCCACGGAAGTAGTCTCCGCCCAGCACGATGTGATCCGCGCCGACGATATCCTTCAACTCCTTCATGGCCGCCACTACAGTGGCGGCGGTGACGCTGCCCGCACCTCCGTTGAAAGACTCCGGAATGAAGTTGTAGCCGACGACGCCAAAGCCGCCGCCGCTCGCGGCGACCGATCTGTTAAACGCCCTGAAGTCGGTCGCGATGGTGACCGCGAGATTGGCGAAGTCGTGGGAATTCAGGAGCGGTGCGTTGTTCCGCTCGTGGCCAGCGTTCGGACGCCCTTCGAGCAGCTGAGTCAGCATGGGCGCTGGCAGGTGAGTTACATCTATCAGGACACCGACGCGATTCATCTCTCGGATGAGCGCCGACCCTTCTTCGGTCAGGGTCGCGTGGCTACGCCAGTACAATTGGCTGCTTCCCAGGCCGCCCGGCAGTGGACATCCAGGTCCTAGAGCGTGCGAGACGGGTGGGTAGAAAAGATGCGACTTACGCCAACCATTTGCATGACGCGCTCTGACGCCGGCGCGGACGTCCGCCGGGGTTGGTGGCAGGGTGATAACGCGGACCACATGGTCCGCGCCTTCCGTGCCAACAATGATCGCCAGCGCGGCGTCAGTTTTGGCGCCCCGTATGTCCTGTACAGTTCTCGCTATGCGGTAGCGGTTTGAACTGGCGGCGACGATCGAGATGAGCTGCTCCAGGTTGCGGTCGTAGATATCGAAGGTCTCAAGCGGAGTTCGCGGAAGCCGACACGTGTCGATGAATTCCTGGCCGTCTCCGGGGACGATGTCCAAGCCAAGACCGGAGAGGCCGCCTGCGAGCGCGTTGTCGAACTCCTCGACTTCAATGATGTGACTGTGTGCAAGGATCACCGTTGACGCCGTGTGCAGCGTGGCCGCGCGCGCTGTTTGCTCCGCCGTCATGTGCGACGGGCGGCGAGGCTCGGCGCCGGCTGGCTGCTGAACCATCCTGCCCGTGTGGTGATGGCCTTGGGCCCAGACATACATCTCGGGACCACATACCGCCGAGAGGGCTACGGCGATGGCACCCGAGACGAGAAAGGCTATTCGCCTTTTGCCTGGTTCCGCGGACATGATCAGTATTCCCCTCGGGCGATGATGGCATTCAGTCGCTTGAACTGGTCGCAACAGCCCTGATTTTGTGATCGAACACCCTACGGCGACATGTCAGCTAAGATTCTTGATTATCGACGGGCTCGCCGACTTAAACTTGACGGTCGGCGTGGATGGACCTCCCCGCAACGCACATCCCGCAGATACTCGGGGCGGTACGGGGCAGGATCCGCCCGTCGAGACCTGTATGGCAACACAAATTGGGCGCAGGCTTCGCCGAAGGCTGATGCTGGCCTGGTAAATCGCAGGCTCGGCAGGCTCGGCAGGCTTGAACGTCTTGGCCGCCTGACCCCACCCTAGCCCCAATGCTGTTCGCTCTGGCTGGTGGGAGTTCTAGCCTGCAGGCTTGGTGATGCGGGATCGGCAGCGATGGGCCGGTAGTCCTGCGGGCCTTCCAGCCGGCGTCCGTCTCAGCGACCACATCAGCCTCGGGGTGATCGCCAGAACCTTTCCACGCGAGCAGGTGCGGCAGGTGCTGGCCGAGACGGGCGAGGCAAGTGAGCGCGAGCGCGAGCGCCGGCGTAGGCATGGTCTACTACGCGTTCGCCGTGTTGCACGGGTCAGCGGCACCGACGTACTGGCCTACCCACGTTCGGGATCAAGCGATGCGGACGTACTCTGGGCGTCCGAGTTCCAGCATTCGGTTCAGCACCTCGGCGGCGATCGCCACTTCGGTCACCTGCCGCCCGTCGGTTTGGAAGCGTAGGCCGTCACCGACGATGCGTTTCCATCGCGCGATGTCAGACTCCACCAGAGCACGCCAGCCATAGCCTGAGGTCTGCTGCCAGCCCGTGCGGCCGCGCTCGGCGATACATCGTAGATGCGCATGGCGCCGCCAAAGCCTCACCCTACCCAAAGCCATCCAGGCCGGCGACCGCTGCAACAAGGCGCCGACAAAACCGTAAGTGGCCTGAATCGGACCGCCCCTGACGATCAACGTGCGGTTGCGCCGGACGAAGCCCGCCGCCCAAAAACCCGCTCGCTGATGTCGTCCAACAACCCGAATACATGCCCCACCGAGTAGCCCGCAAGCAGCGCCAGCGCACTCACGCCGAGGGTAACCGTCGTGCCCGGCGATGGGGCAGCGGCGCCACCGGCTCTTAGTACGTCCGCGATCAACCCCACCACTGCCCCGAACACCAAGCCGAGCATGACGGTTTGCGTCGCTCGGTCGAGGTCGGAGCGGTCCAGCAGCGACGCATCGCTTTTCGCCGCGATGTTACGAAACACCGCAACGAAGGCGCCGAGCACCGCATACAGGCAGGGCATCGCATAAAGCCCAACTCCCTCGATAACGGCCCGAGCCTGCAGTGGCGTCGCACGGCCGGCCCGCAGATCGCTAGGGGGACGGTAATTCAGCTTGATCGCCCAGTCTCCAGCAGCCTTCACGATCCGACCTAGCACGGCTGGGTCCGGAACCACGCCGGCAGGCGGCGCGGGAGGTGCCTCCTCGCCGGAGCCGGTGTTGGGAGTGGCGCCCCGCGCTATGACGGTGTCGGCTCTCGGGGCACCCCCTCCCTCTGGGCGCTGCGAGCGCGCGGCCTCGCCACGCTGCCTCGCCAGCTCCAGCGCATCGACGTAACCGGCAGCTCGCGCGTTCTCCGTGAAGCGACGAACCACTGGCTCCCCGTCTGCCTGGCCTAGCAAGCCAAAGGAACCCGAGTGGAGTGTGGTCACGCCGAAGAACCAGCCAAGTGGTGAGCGAACGAACGGGGTTGTCCAGGTGCCCACTTGATTGTTGAGGCGGTTCACCTCCTCGTTGACGCCCCATAGGCGGTTGCACAGCACCTCCTGCCTCGTCGACACGTACCGAACGACTCCCTCGTCGTCGAGGAACGGCGCGTCGCAATATGTAGCAACGTGGCCTGCGCCTCGTGCGGCAGCGGTGAAAAGGGCAGAGCTGGTTGTTGCCCTCTCGTCGGCCGCCTTTTCGATGTCGGTGGTTACCTCCCCTAAGAAACGCACGGTGCGCTCCCGCTCGTCCAGCAACACCTTCCCCGCAAAGGCATGCAACGAGAGAAGCAGCGTGGCGACTACGCATCCCAAGCATATCTGCCTGAATAGCCTCATCCGCTTAGCCAGCGCGATGCCGATGTCAGTGTGGTTGCGCGGCGCACCGAGGCCGTCGGAAGGTCGTCCACCGGTCCCACCCAGCCCAGGAGCCCCTGGCGCGGCAGCCGAAGCTGTCCGTGGGCGCCGGCCGGCGGGCTTCCGAGGCCTGATCGTCTCATCGACGTAGGCACGCGTCAGGCGGATCGTGTCTACCGTAGCGGCCTGCACGAGGGTGGCGAGGAAGTCGCGCGACTGGATCAGGAAGACGAGGTCTGGCACGAACTCGCTCCAGGAAGCGTCACGCCCGCCGCCCGCCTCTGCCGAACGGCCTGAACGGTCGGCGATGTCGGCAAGATGCCGAAGGAATGCGGCCTTGGTGCGTGCGCCTACCCCCGCCCCCCCAACAGCATCGTCTGGCGGTGTCGGCGGGTCCGCGGCGCTCGCCGGGCGCGCGGTCGACCCTCGACTGTCGTCAAAGCAAGCCTCAAGCCGTCCTGGCAAGGCGCGGCCGAGGTGGTCAAGTAGCAGATCAATGTCGTCGATCAACTCCCGGGCGCCGCGGGGCGTGAAGCGCGGCGTGATGCCGGAGATAGACGCGGTGTCGGACATGTTAATGTCACCACTTCACGTGGCACCTAAGCAAACCTTACCGCCACGGAATTGCAAGCTATTTCATCCGATTCTTAGCTCAAGTTTGGCTATTTAGGCAGCGTGGCAGAGGGCGTAAGCGATGCCCTCGCGGAGGCCAGGCGGGGGCATTGCCAAGTTGTCGGCGCCTATTCGGAACGAAGCGGCTGGGCCAAGCTGGGTTGATGACGCCCGAACTCGTCACCTACCCCGGCTACCGCTTTCCGGCCGAGATCATCAGTCACGCGGTCTGATGGTGTGGACGCCCCCCGACGGCATCAATGTGCCAAGGTGAAGGTGTCAAGCTATCACCAGGGGAGGCGTCCATGGGGCAGGCTAACACAATCGGGCTGGATATAGCGAAGCGGGTATTTCAAGCACACGGGGCGGATGCGACCGGGCGGGTGGTGTTCCGCAAGCGCCTGATGCGGGCCAAGGTGCTCGAGTTCTTCGCGGCGCAGCCATCCTGTCTGGTCGCCCTGGAAGCTTGTGGCGGGGCGCATTATTGGGCGCGCGCGCTTGGCAAGCTGGGCCACACGGTGCGGCTGA
>NZ_JQKB01000093.1:0-6666 GCF_000745835.1 Belnapia moabensis DSM 16746
GCTTCGGGCCCCGCCCACCCGACCATGCTCCGCCATTCGCAACGACCTACGACCCAGGCGGTGCGGGTTCCGCCTCCGGCATGGCCTGCCGCTCGAGCTCGGCGTTGAGCACCGCGCCGACAAGGACAGCCGCAGTGGAGACCAAGGCCCATAGCATGAAGCCGAGCACAGCCCCAACCGAGCCATAGAGCCAATCGTAACGGCCAACCCGCTGCATGTACCAGGACACCGCAGCCGACCCGAGCAGCCAGGCCAACGCCGCCAAAGCACCACCCCAACTGACCCAATGCCAACGAGGGCAGGCGCGGCACGGGCCGTGGCGATAGGCGAGCGCGAGGACGACCGAGACCGCGGCGAGCAGCAGTGGCCAACGCAGGAGGCGCAGCAGCCAGTCCATGGCGCCGCCCGGCCCGGCCGCAGCCGCGAGCGCGAGCGGCACACCCAGGACACCGCCGAGGGCCAAAACGGCGAACGCCACAGACCCGAGCGCGAACAACAGGGCCATGCCGACCAGCCGGACGAGACCGCGTGCCTCGCGCTCGCCGTAGGCGACGTTCAGTGCCCCGAACAACTGCATCGCCGCGGCTGTGGCGCTCCAGAGCGCAGCCGCGACGAGAGTGGCAGCCAGGCCGAGCTGACCGCCGCCCACGGCTGCCATCCTTCCCAAGGCATCCCGCGCCACCTCCGCCGATCCGGCAGGCAGCATACCAGCCAGGGCCTGCAACTTCTCCGCCGCGACCTCCGGATCAACGAAGAGGCCGCACAGCGCCACCAGCGCGGCGAGCGCGGGAAACACGGCAAGGAGAGCGTAGAAGGCAACCGCCGCCGCTTCGCCAAGCAAGCGGTCCTCGAAGACCCGCCGGAAGCAGCGGACCAGCACCTGCCGCCAGCCCTGCGCCGGGATAAAGGCGGGGGTGGCTGCCCCACGGCCGTCGCATTTCCGCATATGGATTGTGGCTGTGGCGGACATTACGCTTCGCTCAAAGCCTTCTGTCATAAAGCCCAAACGCGGTACCATGCAGATTAGCGCCGATGCCGAGCGGAACGAGCTGCTGCGGAATCTGACCGAACTCCCACCTTGCGCATCCTCATGTCTTTGTTGGCCCGCTTCGTGGCAACATCCGTTCCCTTGCTCGCATTTCTGCCATTGTGTCCGTTCAGTCGGCGCACGCTTTATCTGTTTCTCCGGTTTCGAGAAGCGCTGCGACGCGATCAACGAATGTTTCGATACCGATCGGTTTCCGCAGGAGCAAGAAGGTGCCGCTGAGCGCGCCGCCCATGGCTCGCATTCCTGACCCCCTCCCGGAGCTACAACGGTGCGGCGCCAACGCACCATGCCGGCTGGCTGTCGCCAAGGCTTTCTTGCGTCACCGCATCAAGGGGGAAAGCCCCCGAGGAATATTTTTGAAGTCGCTGCTTAAGCAAAGCGGAGCAGAGCGAACCGCCGGGTCGCTGTCGCGTCTTACTCTGGTAACGTCGCAGCAAGCGTCACGCCGTTGGGAGGAACGATGGCCGGGCGTCGGGTAAAGCGTTGGTTGCTGTGGATGGGGGCGCCGCTGCTGGCAGTGGCGTTGCTGGTTGCGTTCTGGTCATGGGACTGGTTCATTCCTTTGGTCGAGGCCAGGGCGAGGGCAGCGGTCGGGCGCCCGGTGCACATTGAACACCTCCACGTAAAGCTGGGCCGCGTTTCTACTGTGACTGCGGAAGGGCTGCGTGTCGGCAACCCGTCTGGCTTTCCGGACGACCCACCTTTCGCGGAAGCCCACCGCGCTACAGCCCAGGTGGACGTCGGCGCCTTTCTGCGTTCGCGCGAGATAGTGCTACCATCCGTCGAGCTGGACCGGCCGGTGGTCAATGTAATTGGCCGTGACGACGGCAGCCGTAACTACGAATTCGACTTTGCCGCACCCTCAGGCGAGGGTGCTGAAGCGAGCAAGGCGCCCGGGCCGCGCATCGGTGCGCTCCGCATCAACGACGGCAAGGCGCGGGTCGCCATCGCATGGCTGCGCTCGGACTTCGAGGTGGACGTGAAGACGCAGGACCGGGAGGGGCAGGAGCCCGCCTTGGTCGCTGAAGCGCGCGGCACCTACGCCGGCCAGTCAATCGAGGCGCAGATGACTGGCGGGGCCATCCTGAACCTCCGTGACGACAGGGAGTCCTGGCCGGTCGACCTACACCTGCGCAATGGCGACACCACGTTCGATTTGAAGGGTACGCTGCGCGAGCCGCTGAAGCTGCGTGGCGCCGACCTGCGGGTGGAGTTCGCCGGAAAGGACATGGCGGACCTGACGCCGCTCATCGGCGTGCCCTTCCCGAAAACCCCGCCGTTCAGGCTCGAAGGCAAGGCAGACTACGTGGAAGGCCGGGTGCGGCTGTTCGACGCAGAGGGGAAGATTGGGCGCAGCGACATCGGCGGCAGCCTTACCGTTTCCACTGCTGGTAGCCGGCCGGATGTCACCGCCGACCTGCGTTCGCGCAGCGTGGACCTCGCGGATCTCGGCGGCCTCATTGGCACCCAGCCCGGGCGTGCCAACACGCCAGGACAGACGCCGCAACAGCGCGCTGCCCAAGCCCGCGCAGAAGCGAACCCGAAGCTGCTCCCGACCACGCCTGTCAACATGCCACGCCTGACCGCAGCGAACGTGCACCTTCGCTACCGGGCGGAGCGCATCCAAGGGCAGGGGATGCCGTTCGATAGCTTGAGCGCGGAAACCGACATCGTGGACGGCGTGGTTTCCCTCCATCCGGTATCTTTCGGCATCGGGCAGGGGCGGTTGACGGCCACCGGCACGCTGACGCCCCAGGAAGGCGGCGGCCTGCGCGCCAAGATCGAGGTGGAACTGCGCCGCGCTGACCTGTCGCGCTTGCTCGGCGCCACGGGCACGGGCGGCGCCGGCACCCTGGGCGGGGTCGCCCGCCTGGAGGGCAGCGGCAGATCTTTGTCTGAAATCCTCGGGCGCGGCAACGGTGAGGCCACGGTGGTCACGGTGGGCGGCAACATCAGCTCGCTCTTGGTGGACCTATCCGGCCTGCAGTTCGGCAATGCCCTCCTGTCCGCGCTCGGCATTCCGGCCAGGGAAAGCATCGAGTGCCTGATCGGAGACTTTGCCCTGCATCGCGGGACGCTGCGGCACCGCACTCTCCTGCTCGACACCGATGCCCATGTGGTGACAGGCGCCGGCGCGCTCGACCTCGGGCGCGAGCAGCTCGACCTCCGGCTGCGCACGGACCCCAAGCAGCCGACTGTCGCGTCCTTGCCAACGCCAATCCGCGTTGGGGGGACCCTGAAGAACCCGGCCATACAGCCGGAGCTGGGAGAAGCAGCGGCGCGGGCGGGCGCGGCCGTGGGGCTCGGCTTGCTGTTTCCGCCGTTAGCCTTGCTGCCGACCATCCAGCTCGGCGTGGGCGAGAACAGCCAATGCGAAAGATTACAAGCGGTGGGCGAGCGGCGGCGCCAGCCCCCGCAGGCGCCGGAAGGTGCCAGGCAGCGCTAGGCTCAGCCCTCCCGGCGGCCTTCCCGCGCAGCGCCTCAATCTGGGTGAAGCCATCGAACAGAACCGCATAGATGGGGAGGCCTGACATCGCCCAGGAGAGGGGTGGCAGGACACCAGCGCGGAAAACCACGGTCAGCAGGCCCGATTGCGAACACATTGGGAATACAGCGTTCCTGGTGTGGCATGGCCGCAAGCGTAAGCGTCGCGGCAACGGCGCCTTGCGGCACGGAGCGCCGTCGTGATGCAAGGGCGGGATGGACAAGACGCTGCCACCACGGGTTACCGAGGCTGAGGACGCTCCTGCGACCAACCGTATGAGCGTGCGCGAGGCGCCGGTGGAGGTGATTACCCGCGGTGAGCGGCGGCGGATTTGGACGCCGGAGCAGAAACGCGACATCGTCATGGAGAGTCTGGAGCCTAGCGGCTCACCGATCGCGGTGGCACGGCGGCATGGCATTGGCAGTGGCCTGCTCTACACCTGGCGTCGACAGATGGTGGAGGGTCAGCTCAAGGCGCTGCTGCCTGTTCCGCCGAACTTCGTACCGGTCGCCGCGCTGCCTGACGGCAGAGGCACGGTCGCAGAGGCGTCGATGCTGCAGGCGGCGTCCTCGGCCGTGCTCCCCGACGACACCTCCGCCCGGATTGAAATCGTGCAGCTCGACGGTGTGACGGTATGGGTGGGAGCGGCGGTGGAGGAGGTGGCGCTGCGCCGCGTGCTGGCGGCGTTGGGTCCCCGATGATCGCGCCGCCCGCCGGATTGCGGATCTGGCTGGCCTGCGGCGTCACCGACATCCGATGCGTTCCCCGGGTGCTTCAATATCTCTCCGCCGTTGGCAGGTCCGCCTCGGTTCATGCGAGTTGGACACTCAGCCTATTTACATGATCGAGCGCCTATTCTGCGGCTTTCTCCCGAGCGAGGTTCCCGTTTTTGCGCGATGCTTGCGAGCGAGAGCGTTGGACTCGCTTCGTCGGGGCTGGCTCAGATCTCCCGGCGGGTGCCGCCTCGCCACCGTCCTGTTGCTGACCGCGCTCGTGCATCTGCCGCTGCGGTGACTGCTGGGCCGCTTCCCCCGCCGCGCGCAGTACCAGCGTCCCACCCAGTGCCAGTGCGTCGAAGTACTCGCCCACAAAGCGCCGCTGCAACTCCACCGCCGGGCTCGGCTTGGCGTTGTTCAGCAGCACTTCGGCAAAGCGCTTGTTGGTCGCCATCACGCCCTCGAACAGAAGCAACGCGGCTCGCTGTGCCTCCTGCGCCTGTTGCCCGGCCGTGCCAAGCCCCGGCGGGGCGGTCATCAGCTGGCGCATGTTGGCAGCGGCTTCCTCTACCAAGCTGGCGAGGTCGTGCTTGGTCTTCTCCATGTTCCGCTCCATGCTTTCCCTGGCGCCGGACGCTGCCGTCATGGCAGGAGAGTTGGCTAAACTCGTCGGAGGCGGCCGGCGATGCCGACGCACCTGGTTACCGAGGGCAATATGAGAACGCCGGGACACCCGTAGCGCCCCGGCCACTTCCTTCTATGCTCAGGATCTTCGCGGGTCCCGAGCCGGCGTCACTCCGCCGCGGCCTGAGTGCGCTGCTGGCCCTGATCCGCCTGGCGGATCTGCTCCTCGAGCGGGCGCAGCGTCTCGTCGGCGGTGCGACGCGTTGCACGAACCAGCGTTGCGGTGTTGCGCAGCAGGGTGTCCGTGTACTCGCGCACAAAGCGCTGCTGCAGTTCCACGATGGGCGCCGGGTTGGTGAGGCGGAACAGCTCCTGCGCGGCGCGCAGGTTGGTCTGCATCACGCCCTCAATCAGGCCTGCCATCCCCTGTTGCAGGTCGCGCAGCCCGCCTTCGGCGGCGTTCGGCAGCGCCATTAGCTGGCGCACGTTCTCGCTCGTTCCCCGGGCCGCCTCGGCCACCTTGCGGCTGACCTCCTCAAAACGCTGTGCCGCATCTTGAGTGATCTGGCGCTGGGCGTCGGTGACCGCCTGCGTGCTCCGGCGCGCCGTATCGTTCGCAAGCTCAGCACCGCGGCGAGCCGCATCGGCTCCTGCTTCGGTACCCTTGCGCGCCATGTCGGCGCCAACCTCGGCGTTCTGGCGCAGCGCCTCATTGGTAGCGTGACCGCCTTGCTGGATAGCTTCGGCGCCGCGGCGGACGGCCCCATCGGCGGTGGCGGCTGCGCGAACGTCGTGCGGCTTGTTAATGTCGGCCATGTGGGTCTCCTGCGAATATATTTATAGTGCATCGAGTATTGCTGCACTGCACAATCGGTGTTTGATCTAATGCTCGTCTCAGGGCAAGGCTTGCAATTTGAAAGAGCGATGAAGAACTTGTTGCAAAATTCTTGAACGTTGGCCGCAACGTACATATGGCTCTCTACTAAATATAAATTTTCATTACCGTTAATTGATATATTTCGTTTCGAGAAGTATGATTGGTTTGACGACGGAAAACATAACGGTTTTAATGGAAACATGGAAGCTAAGGAAGCCGCCCAGGTCTTCGGAGCACTCTCGCAGGAGACCCGCCTCGGTCTGCTACGTGTGCTGCTTTCCGCAGGGCCAAACGGCCTGCCGGCGGGCGAAGTAGCCGAACGCCTTGGCCTGCCACCTTCAACCGCCTCATTCCACCTCGGCGCACTTGAGCGCGCTGGGCTGACTCAATCGACACGGCAGAGCCGCCAAGTCATTCACGCGGTCCGCCTCGCCTCGCTCCGCGAGCTGGTTACTTTCCTGACGGAGACCTGCTGCTCCGGCCAACCCGAGCTCTGCGGCGACATCGCCCGCCTCGGTCCCGCCCCCGTCGTCGAGAGGAAATCCATGACACCGGCCTTCAACGTGCTCTTCCTGTGCACGCGCAACTCCGCGCGCTCCCTGATGGCCGAGGCCATCCTGGACAAGGTGGGAGGGGACCGGTTCCGGGCCTACTCGGCCGGGTCGGATCCGGCGCCGCGGCCCATGCCCGAGGTCGTCGAGAAGCTCCAGGCTTTGGGGCATGACGTCTCCGGCCTGCGCTGCAAGTCCTGGAACGAGTTCACGCACGGCGAGGCGCCGCGCATGGATTTCGTCATCGCCCTCTGCGACATCCTGCGCGGCCAGCACTGCCCGGACTTCGGCGAGCACGCCGTGACGGCCTCCTGGCCGCTGCCCGGCCCTGCCCAATTCGCCGGAGGGACCACCGAGCGGGCGCT
>NZ_JQKB01000093.1:6676-15352 GCF_000745835.1 Belnapia moabensis DSM 16746
TGCACGCGCAACTCCGCGCGCTCCCTGATGGCCGAGGCCATCCTGGACAAGGTGGGAGGGGACCGGTTCCGGGCCTACTCGGCCGGGTCGGATCCGGCGCCGCGGCCCATGCCCGAGGTTGTCGAGAAGCTCCAGGCTCTGGGGCATGACGTCTCCGGCCTGCGCTGCAAGTCCTGGAACGAATTCACGCACGGCGAGGCGCCACGCATGGATTTCGTCATCGCCCTCTGCGACATCCTGCGCGGCCAGCACTGCCCGGACTTCGGCGAGCACGCCGTGACGGCCTCCTGGCCGCTTCCAGGGCCCGCCCAGTTCGCCGGAGGGACCACCGAACGGGCGCTGCTGCTGAACGAGCTCTACGCAGGCCTGCACCGCCGCATAGGCATCTTCACCAGCCTGCCCATCACCTCGCTGGACCGGATGTCCCTGCGGCACCGGCTGAACGACCTCGGCGAGGCTCCCGTCTCCCTCGACGGGGGCCGCTGAGATGCGCGTCGGCATCAACGGCATGGGCCGCATCGGCAGGCTGGCGCTCCGCGCTGCCCTGGGCGGCGTATTCCGGGAGAACGAAGATCCGCGCGCGGGCAACCGGCTTGACGTCGTCCACGTGAACGAACTCAAGGGCGGCGCCGAGGCCACCGCCCACCTCCTCGAGTTCGACAGCATCCACGGCCGCTGGCGCGAGCGGATCGGAGCGGAGGACGACCGCGCCATCACCATCGGTAACCGGCGCATCGGGTTCAGCGCGGAAGCCGCCCCGGCCGAGGTGCCCTGGGGCGACCTGGGCTGCGACATCGTCCTGGAATGCACGGGCAAGTTCCTCAAGCAGGAGCAGCTCCAGGGCTATCTCGACCGTGGCGTGAAGCGCGTCATCGTGGCGGCGCCAGTCAAGGACGGCTCCGCCTTGAACGTGGTGGTCGGCGTCAATGACGACAGTTACAACCCGAGGAAGCACCGATTGCTGACCGCTGCTTCCTGCACCACGAACTGCCTCGCCCCGGTGGTGAAAGTGGTCCACGAGGCCATCGGCATCCGGCACGGCCAGATCACCACGATCCACGACCCGACGAACACCAACGTGGTCGTGGACGCCCCGCACAAGGATCTGCGCCGGGCCCGCTCAACCATGCTGTCCCTCCAGCCGACGACGACCGGCAGCGCCACTGCCATCTCGCTCATCTACCCCGAGCTCAAGGGTCGCTTGAACGGCCATGCCGTCCGGGCGCCGGTGCTGAACGCCTCGCTGACGGACGCCGTCTTCGAGATGCAGCGCGAAACCACCGAGGCCGAGGTCAACGAGCTGTTCCACACGGCGGCGGCGGGACCGCTCGCAGGCATCCTCGGCTTCGAGACGCGACCGCTCGTCTCGGCCGACTACGCAAACGACACCCGCAGCGCCATCGTGGACGGGCCGAGCACCATGGTGACCGACGGCACCCTGCTGAAGGTCTACGCCTGGTACGACAACGAGATGGGCTACGCCTGCCGGATGGTGGACTTGGCCAACATCGTCATCGAACGGGGGGTATGATGTCCGGCGTCCGCAACTACCTCGTCGTGACCGGCGCCTACTGGGGGTTCACCCTCACGGACGGGGCGCTGCGGATGCTGGTGCTGCTGCACTTCTACCGGCTCGGCTACACGCCGTTCACGCTGGCCTTCCTGTTCCTGCTCTACGAGGCGGCAGGCATCTTCGCCAATTTCGGTGGGGGCTGGCTGGCGGCTCGCTTCGGCATTCCCCGCATGCTCTCGATCGGCCTGAGCCTGCAAATCTGTGGGCTCCTCATGCTGTCAGCGCTGGATCCAGACTGGGGCGCGGCCATGTCGGTCGCCTGGGTGGTCGCGGCGCAGGGCATCTCCGGGGTGGCCAAGGACTTGACCAAGACCGCCTCGAAGTCCGCCATCAAGGCGACCGCGCAGCAGGGCGCCGGTCAGCTATTCCGGTGGGTGGCTTGGTTCACCGGCTCGAAGAACGCCATGAAGGGCTTCGGCTTTTTTGTGGGCGGCGCCATGCTCCAGTTCGTTGGGTTCCGTCCGGCGCTCTGGTTGTTGGTGGCACTGCTGGCTGCCGTCCTGGCAGGCGTGCTGCTGTCGCTGCCCCGGGAACTCGGCAAGGCCAAGGCATCGAAAAGCTTCAAGGAGCTCATGGCGAAGAGCCGGGGCGTGAACCTGCTGGCTGGCGCCCGGATCTTCATGTTCGGCTCCCGTGACGTCTGGTTCGTCGTCGGCCTGCCGGTGTTCCTCTACAGCCAGGGCTGGCACTACGTTGGGGTCTCGACCTTCCTCGCCGCCTGGACCATTGGCTACGGCGGCGTGCAGGCCCTGGCACCGGCGGTTGTCCGTCGCAGCGACGATGGGCTCTCACGGGAGGTTCCCGAGGCGCGGTTCTGGGCCGCGGCCCTGACCGCGATCCCAGCCGCGATCGCCCTCCTGCTGGCCACTGGCAGCGCCGCGCGCATTGATGTCGTTGTAGTCGTCGGCCTGGCGGTGTTCGGCTTCGCCTTCGCGGTCAACTCGTCCCTCCACAGCTACCTGATCCTGGCTTACGCAGGCTCGGAGAAGGCGGCCGAGGACGTCGGTTTCTATTACGCCGCCAATGCGGGAGGACGCCTGTTCGGCATCCTGCTGTCCGGCATCCTGACCCAGTGGGGTGGCCTTCAGGCATGCCTATGGGGTTCGGCGGCGATGCTGGCGGCCTGCATGGCGCTGACCTTCATGCTGCCCGTGCAAGCCCAAGAACGCAGGGTACCAGTCTGATCGAGCGTCGATCCGGCCAGCGCTGCCACGCCGGGTGCGACATCTCGATGAGAGCCATTGATTGGCTGGGAGCCGCTATCCGTACTTGGGCGCGCATTGTTCCATCGTAGTGAGGCCTCTCCCTGCCGCTCCGCGGCGGATGCGGGTATGAGGCGCACCTCATCGCTGGGAGTGTGGAACCATGGTCAACGCCGCCGAAGCCGTCGAGGAAGCCAAGAGCAACAGGAAGGTCGCGCTGCTGATCGCTGCCCTTGCCCTGGCCCTCGCGCTCACTGAGGTGGCCGGCGACGACGCCAAGACGGAGGCGCAGCTGAAGAACGTCGAGAGCGCCAACCTCTGGTCGTTCTTCCAGGCGAAGACCGTGCGCCAGACGACGCTCCGCGGCCTGTCCGACCTGCTGCCGTTGATGGCGCCGCGCCCCGGCCGCGAGGCTGACGTCGAGCGTATGCTCGAGCGGTGGCGGGCCAACATCGATCGCTGGGAGACCGAGCCGGAGACTAACGAGGGCCGACGCGAGCTGATGTTGCGGGCCAAGCGGGCCGAGGAAGAGAGGGACGAGGCGATGCGCCTCGATGGCCGCTTCGACGCGGCGTCGGCCCTCCTGCAGGTCGGCATCGTCATGGCGTCCGCGGCCATCATCACCGGTATGTCCATGCTGGTCTGGGTGGGCGCGGCCCTCGGCGGCGCCGGGGCGCTCCTGTCTCTGGCCACCTTCCTCGGCTTGGCCTGAATCGGCACGCCCTTCGCCAGCGGCGGCATTGAATGGGAGCAGGGTATCACGAAGGCCGGTAATCGTCGGCTGCGAACAGAGGTGGTCGAGCTTGCCTGGCTCTGGCTTCGCTACCAACCGGCGTTGGTGCAGCGAGGGGCTGGGCATTGCGGTATGTGGCACGGCTGCAACTCCGCCGTTACGCTCTCCGGTATGCCGTACAAACACAATGCGCCCGTCGCCACCGTATCCCGAGGGTCCGGTACCGGGTCCAGAACTGGCGAGCCTACGAGGCTGGGCTGCGGCGCCGTGGCGACCTGACGCTCTGGCTTGATGAGGCCGCCATCGCGCAATGGTAGGCGCCACGGCGGACCACCCCTGGCGGCCAAGCCTGGCACTCGGATGCGGCGGATCGAGTTGGTGTTGATGCTACGGCTCGTGTTCCGTCTCACTCTGCGCCAGGCCGAGGGTTTCGAGGTCGGCACGCTTCGGCTGCTTGGGCAAACGCTGCGCGTCCCGGACCACACGACCTTGAGCCGGCGCAGCTGCAGCTTCGCTGGACGGCAGCTGTAGATCATCCCGCACGGCCCGCTACCTCGCACCGTCATTGTTGCTGCCGAACTGCCTGCACGAATCTGGTGGGCAGCAAGGACCGGCGCGCCTAGCCACGGTGACGAGCTATAGGGTGCGCGCGACCGCTGACGGCTGCATCGACCCGAGCACCAAGCCGGGAACGGTGACGGAGCGTTTTGGCAGGGTGTACCAACGGCGTCACATTCGAAGGCAGTTGTTTCGTCAGCCGGGCGTCTCGGAGGGGCTTGCCTCTCGAACGAGCCGTCTCAGCAGACCTCGTCGCTCGCTGGCGTCGAGCGTGGGCGTTGGCCCACAGCAGCATGGATCGCGTCCAGCAGAGCCTCCTGCGGGTAGGGCTTGTGCAGCACCGAGACGGCACCACGGTCGCGCCCCTCGAGCGAGAACGCACTGCCGTAGCCGGTCGCAATGATGTAGGGCACTCCGCGGGTTTCCAGCAAATCCATGGCCGTGAACGCCACCTCGCCGTTTCCAAGGTTCACGTCCAGCACGCCAGCCGCGAGGTCCCGAGTGGCTAGGGCCAGCCGCACGGCCTCGGCCAGGTTCTGGGCAGGGCCTACCACCTCACAGCCAAAGTTGGACAGGATGTGTTCCAGTTCGGCCGCCAGGAGTGGCTCGTCCTCGACCACGAGCACGCGTGGCCGTTCGTTGGCTTGCAAAGGCGGCCTTACAAACGGCTCCGCTTGCTGGCCCATTGTCCGCGCCTCGACGTCACCGCGGGAGGTATGCGCCAGCGTAGGCGCTGGTGCCGCCGACGCCACAAATCGAGATGCGACGCTGATGCTGCAGGAGATACCCGCTGAAGCCCAGTTGACGACGAGCGATCCCCCGAGCTGTTGGCGAGCGAGCAAATCCATGAGCCGCGAACCAAAGCCGAGGCGCGCCGGAGGTCGCTCGAGGGGCGGTCCACCACGCTCCTCCCAGAGGAGGTGCAGGTCGCCATCCTTGCCCTCCCAGGTCAGCGAGATCGAACCCTGCGCCGACCTGAGAGCGCCGTACTTCGCCGCGTTGGTGGCCAGCTCGTGCAGCAGCATGGCCACTGGCTGCACCGCCTCGGCGCGGAGGCTCACCGGCGAACCCGCAATCGAAATCCGTCCGGGATGGGTCGCCAGCTCGCCCTGGGCCAGGGCACGGAGGTCAGCACCGCGCCAACCCTCAGTTGCCAACAGCGAGTGCGCCCGGGCCATCGCCGCAACCCGGCCCTCGATCGAGGCCGCGAATAGTGCCGCGTCAGCGCGCGGCGTCAGCCGCAACAAGGAGAGGACCACCGCCAGCGCATTCTTGGCGCGATGGTCCACCTCCCTGGCCAGCAGCAGGCGCAGCTCTTCTGCCCGCTTCCGCTCGGTTACGTCCGTTAGGGCTTCCAGGACGGTTGCCGGCTGGCCCTCGGCATCGTGGCGAAGCAGCTTATGCGCGGTAACGACTATTTCCCTGCCATCCCGCGTGCGATGACGAAGGTCGCCCGTCCACTGCCCGTTGCGCTCGAGGGCTGCCTCGACTTCGCTACGCGGTACTGGAAACACGGTCTGCAGCAGCTCATGAGCGCTCTGCCCAATCGCCTCGGCTGCCGTCCAGCCATAGAGGCCGGCACACCCCTCCGACCAGAAGCAGATCATGCCGTCGAGGTCACGGATCATGAAGGCGCCCAGGTCCAGCGTGGCCAACAGGTCACGCTGCCGCGCCGCGCTCTCGGCCAAGGCCGTCTCGGCACGGTGCCGCTCGGTAATGTCAACAGCTACGCCAATGAAGCGTGCCGGCCGCCCCGTCAGTCCACGGAGGACGACGCCGCGGTTGGCAATCCAGCGCACCTCTCCGTCGGCATGAACAACCCGGTATTCATCTGCATAAGTTCCGGCAGCGAGACCGGCACGCGCTGCGCTATCAGCATCGGACCGATCGTCCGGGTGCAGGCGGGCGAGCCAATCCTCCCAGCTGTGCGCGGGCGCCTCGGGGGACAGGCCATGCAGGCGGCTCCACGAGGCGGAGTGGACGGTGATGTTCGCCGCTGGATCCCACTCCCATATCCCGATGCCGCCGGATTCGGCAACGAGGTTCAGGCGCGCCTCACTCTCGCGCAAGGCGATCCAAGCCTCGCGTTCAGCCAGCGCCGCGAAGCGCCGGTCGTATAGGGCAGCAACGAGCCCAAGCAGCAGGATGAGGAACGTGGCCGCTGCGACCCCGAGCGCCAAGCCCACATGATCGAGGCTGCCATGGTTATGCCCGCCCGCTCCGACTGCACTGTCACGCGGGATCCACGTCACGGCTGCCATCCCGGTATAGTGCATGCCCGCGACCGCCAGGCCCATGGCAACCGCGGCCGTCATGCGCTCCGGCAGCGCGGTGTTACGGCGCGCGAGCCACAGGGCGACGGTCGCCGCGCCGACAGCGATCAGGACCGAGCCGACGACCAGGACGCCATCATAGTGCAGATCGGCAGGCATCCGCATCGCGGCCATGCCGGTGTAGTGCATGGCGGCGACCCCAGCGCCCATCAGCAGGCCGCCTGAGATAACGGCAGCCAGCGGGCCACCTCCACGCCCGAGGACGGTGAAGCCGAGCCCGGTGAACAGGACGGCCATCATCAGTGACAGCACCGTCAGACCAGGGTCGTAGTCCATCGGCAGGGGCAAGCTGAAGGCCAGCATGCCAACGAAGTGCATGGACCAGATGCCGCCCCCCATGGCGAGCGCGGCGGCGGCTAGCCAGACGCGGCGCGCCCAGCCGACGGAGGCCTGCATCCGTCCGGCCAGGTCGAGTGCCGTGAACGCAGCCGCAATGGCAACCGCGATGGAAAGAACCACCAGGGGCCAATTATGGCTTCCGGTCAGCACGGGATCACTCCTTCAGCGGAGGTCTTCTTCGGGGTTGTCGACCGTGCCACCAACCACGTTGGCCACCGCGGACGAGGGCTCGCCGGGAGCAGCGCTGAGCTCTGTTGCTCCGATCTGACCCAGATGCTTCTTCAGGGCAACCTCAATGAAATTAGTCAGTGTCCGGCTGTCTCGCTGAGCCTCCACACGGGCAGAGGCGAGGAGGTCGGCGTTCAGCCGCAAGGTTATGGGCGTGCGCACGACTACATCTCCTGCGTGAGTCGGAGTGGTCGTGTATTGCAGAGTGGTTGCATCCAGATACTCGCGAATGCGCGAGGCGTGATGTCGGCCGCACTGAATTCGATTCTGGAATGATAGCCAACCAGATCCGCCCGACAGACAATGGTGGCGGAGGTGGTCCAGCAATTTCCAGGCTCATTTGCGATAAGTCTCCCTTACCGCAAGTGAGTAGGAGCTTGCCGCAATCGCGGGAAACCGCCAGAATTCAGGCCTGACCGGGGGCGGGCAGGGGGACCATGAGCGAGGCGGAGAGTGCAGTCGCAACCGATACCGGACCGCCGGCAGTGGTGCGGAAGGGCACTGCCATCTTATTTGCTCGATGGTCGCGCTGGGCCGCATGGCGTGAGCGCTTGAGTTGTCACACAGCCGTCTGGGCGCAGGTCTCCTGCCGCCAGACCCGAAATGCCTCGGCGCGGGCACAGCGGTAATGTGTCGCTGTCATCAAGTGCCGCCGCGGGTGGAAATGGCCGTAGATCATGCTGTGCGCTGATAAGAACCGCTGGGCTTGCCCGGGTGATTTGAACCGCTGCATCTGCCGCTCCCGGCGCCGGGTCGGGCGATGTGAGTTCTCAGCACGATTGTTGAGGTATCGGCTGGTCCGGTGCCGCACGTCGGGCAAGATCTCGCGCTTCGCCACACCGTAGCTGCGCAGGCCATCCGTGACGATGCGCTTCGGTTTGTATTTGAGGCCAGCCAGCAGACGCTTGAAGAAGCGCTTCGCTGCGGTCGCGTTCCGCCGTCCCTGCACAAAGATGTCGAGCACGACCCCGTGCTGATCTACCGCGCGCCAGAGGTAGTGCAGCACACCGTTGATCCGCAGGAAGACCTCATCGAGATGCCAGGTGTCGCCGGGCTTCGGCCGGCGCCGACGCAGCTTCCGGGCGACGTCGGACCCGAACCTCAGGCCCCACTGCCGGATACTCTCGTGGGTGACCGTAATTCCCCGCTCGGCCAGGATCAGCTCGACGTCCCGCAGGCTGAGGCTGAAGACATGATAAAGCCATATGGCGTGGCTGATGATCTCGGCGGGGAAGCGGTATCCGGGGTAGGTGGCGGGCTCGGGCGTCATCAGCCCAGCTTGGCTCAGCCGCTTCATTCCGGACAGAGACCACCAACTTGGCAATGCCTTCGCACAGCATTTGTCGGCAACACGGCGCGGGCAAGTCTCCGGAACAGGCTTATTGTTGATCCGCTATGGATGTTATCTGACCATTTGGCATCGGGCGCGTTCTCCTAAGGCCTGTTAGAGCTTGATGACTTTGATCCAGTCTGCGGTGGCGGCGAGGCAGAGCACGCCGAGGAAGGAGCGTGCGGTCTTCTCGTAGCGAGTAGCGACCGCTCGCCACTCTTTCAGACGTGCCCAAAGGTTCTCGACCAAGCGACGGTTGGCGTAGATCCAGTCCGGACAGGCGACCTCGGCATCGGTGCGCCGGGGCGGGATCGCAGGTCGCGCGCCCATGTCCCAGATGCGCTCGCGGAAGGCGTCAGAGGCAAAGCCGCGGTCGCCAA
>NZ_KN050761.1:0-11685 GCF_000745835.1 Belnapia moabensis DSM 16746
CGGTGCCCTCCTCGCCGCTGGCATCTGCCACCCGCATGCCAGGAACCACCGGCGCCACATCGTCATTGGTGATGGTGCCGGTGGCCTCGGCATCGGCCAGCGTGGCGCCAGTCGGGGCGGACAACGTGACGGTCAGGGTCTCGTTGGGCTCGACAACCTCGTCTTCCGTGGTGTCCACCACGATCGTCTTGCTCCGCTCCCCGGGCGCAAAGGTGAGGGTGGTGGCGACGGCCGTGTAATCGGCGCCATCGGCCGTGCCATTGGTGGTGGCATAGGCCACGGTCACCGGGGTGGTGCTGGCCGTGTCGAGTGTCACCGTGAACTGCAACTGGCCGCCTTCGGCGATCGTGGCATCGCCGATGCTGATCGCCGGCGGCGGCGGCGGCGGCGGCGGCGGCGCCACCACGACCGGCGCGGCGTAGCTCATGGACTCGACATAGAGGATGTTGGTCGGGCCATTCTGCTGCGCCCAGGCCCAATCCGGCTTCATGCCCACGCCAAAGGCGGAGTTCTCCCCACCATCGGCGTAGCTCTTGGGGACATTCACCGTTGTCGTGTAGATCAGCTGCTTGTCGATATAGAGGCTGATGTGATCCGCAGCCCATTCCATAGAATATTCGTGGAACTCGCTCATGTTGATCTTGCCAGCAGGATAGCGGTACACTGTATAACCATCACCACCACTGGCCGATTTGAAGTGGATAGTCGAGTAACCATCGGAGTTATTGCGGGACGCCTTTTCAAAGATGTCGAGTTCCGGACCAGGCCAGCGATCGGTCGCCGGCCACAGGCAGGCAAAGGGGCCCGGGGCCTCCTCAGTATCGGTTCGCGCCACGATAGTATATAGACCGTAACCATTGCCAGCGGCCGCCCCGGTGGGCGGCACCATCAATCCGGCAGCCTGCCAGTCATTGGCGCCTTTGACCGTGGTGTTCTCGGGCGTGACATCGGTGCTGGTCAGGACGGCTTTGCCGTCGATGAACTTCACATCGCCCCATTGCCGGGTCGTTACGGTAGGGCGGGTGTCGAAATTTTCGATCCATTGCTGCTTGAATTGCGCATCGTTCAGTGTGGGAGTCTCGGCGACGGCCAGGGCCATCAGCTTCACATCGGCATCGACGGCCTTCTTGATCTGCCCCTTGCCCGGGTTGTTCAGCGCCAGAGCCGGGATTCGGGCATTCATGGGCATGTCGGCAGGCGGCATGGACGGCTCCTCAATATCGTGCAACTGCAAAACGGTTTCTTGCTGTTTGTCTGTCGTTTTGCACTGTTGGAGTCAAACAATCTCCGATTTTGGACATGCACTATGACAGATTTGTAAGATCAGCGGCGTTTCGTTCTCAACGTGATTACGTTGCGGACCGGTGAGGTGTCGGTCGGCATGGCGTCGCAACCCTTCGCCAGCGTGATGGCGCAGGTCCTCAAGCCAGCGACCCGATACGACACAGCCAATGATCGCCAATACCAGCATTCCGGCCCGGGCAGACCCGCTATGCCCAGAGGTCGCCATCGATCGCTGAGGAGCGCTCGAACCGCTCACAGGCGGGGACCACAATGCTACAAACAGCATCCGCTGCGAGATCGCCGGGACCGCGAGTACGGCACAGTCAAAATCCAGTTGTAAACAGTCTTGCGATCCGTCATAGCCCGCCGCCGCAATGCCCGCATCTCGCTCCGTGCTGGCGCGTGTTCCGATAGTAGAATTTTCCGGTCGAAGGGTGTTGCCTTGCGCCTCCTAACCTTACAAGGATACCTGAAACTTATCGTTTTTGTTGTGTCGCTTCCAACCCTCGGCGTTGGCGCCATGGGGGCCTGGTTGGCCATGGACAGCTACCAGCATGCGTACACAGATCGCCGGCGCGAAGCCGCACGCGCCCTCGCTGTCGCTATCGAGCGCGAAATCACCAATCGCAAAACGACCTTGTTGGCCCTTGCGGCCTCACCTCATCTCGACACCGGCGTAGGGAGCGATCTTGCAGCCTTCTATGTCCATGCACGACGGGCTGCCGCTGCAGTCGCCTCTCCCGTCTCCCTGATTGGACCAGACCTGCAAATACTGATCGATTCTGACCGGCCCTTTGAGAAGGTTCCTTCGGCGACTGCTGCTGACGCCGCAGTCCGCGCTGTGTTCACTGCGGAACGTTTCGGCGTCAGTGACCTCCAGGTCAGTCCCGTCAATCGTCAGCCCGTCGTCGCTTTGACGGTTCCTGTCCAGCGCCATGGACGTGTCATTGCAGCGGTCAGTACCCGCATCGCACCGGACGAGTTGTCCCATCTGCTCGCATCCCCACAATTTTCGCCAGGAACGGTCGCTACGCTGACCGACAGTCACGGCGTCATCCTGGCACGATCCTCCGCGGCTGAGGGCTTCGTTGGTCAGCGCGTGCCTGACTGGTACACCCAAGCCATCTCTGGCCAGGAGAGCGGGCTTACCGCCGGTCGAACGCTGGCCGGAGAGCAGGCCGAGATCGCGTTCCAGCGCGTTGCAGGCATCGCCGGCTGGACCCTGACGGTGTGGGACTCAGTCTCCGCCTATCGCGCGAGCTGGCGCCCGCTGATCATGGCGCTGCTCGGGGGGGGAGCGATGGTGTTGGCTCTCGCGTTGACCTACGCGATGTGGCTCAGCCGACGGATTCTCCATCCTGTCACCGCCCTGCAGCAGCAGGCTGAGGCAGTTGCGTCGGGCGGTGGAGCCGAGGCGCTTGCCTTGTCAGCGCAAAAGGACCGGGTTTCTCCCATTGCGGAGCTCAATCACCTGAGCGCAGCCATTGGCCGAGCGGGCGCAATTATCGCCGCAAGCGAGCGGCGTAGCCAGAGATTGGCCGAGGCCGGAGCTGTGGCGCTGTGGCGGGCCACGGCTGACGGCCGCATCATCGAGAGCCGGGGCTGGGAGGTGCTGACAGCGCAAAATGCGGACCAGCTGCGCGACAACGGCTGGTTGGAAGTGGTTCATCCCGACGACCGCCCCTCGATACAGGCTCTTTGGCGTCAAGCTTTGGCCGAACGGCGTCCCAAAGAGTTCGAGTTCCGCGTTCGTGTCCGCGACGGGCGCTGGGTGTGGCACCGAAGCCGGGCCGTTCCCATCCTCAACCAGCAAGCCGGCATTACTGAATGGCTCGGCGCAATCGAGACCATTCACGACCGCAAGCTTGCGGAAGCTGCGCTTTCCGAACGCGAGGCGAGGCTGCGTGCTGTCTTCGAGACCACACCTGAGTGCATCAAAATCGTCGCCCCAGACGGCCGGTTGCTCGAGATGAATTCCGCCGGGTTGTGCATGGTCGAGGCCGCGTCCCTCAGTGACGTCGAAGGCGGACCTGTCCTGGACATGATCGTCCCGGAACACCGCGCCGAGTGGCAGGCGAAACACGGGAGGGTATGCCGGGGTGAGGCGCTGCGATGGGAGTTCGACATCATCGGCCTGCGTGGCACGCGTCGCCACATGGAAACCCATGCCACACCGCTTCAACTCCCGGACGGACGCATCGGACACCTCGGCATCACGCGGGACATTACCGAACGTCGTGCCGCGGAGGAGCGGCAAGACCTGCTTGCCCGGGAGGTGGACCACCGCGCCAAGAACGTGCTGGCCGTTGTGCAATCCGTGCTGCGCCTCACGCCGGCGCAAGATGTCACATCCTTCACGCAGGCGGTTGAGGCGCGCGTCGCTGCTCTCGCTCGAGCGCATTCGCTTCTCGCGCAGGGAGGGTGGGTTGGAGCAGACCTGCACACGATCATCGAAAAGGAGGTTGCAGCCTACTGCATACCGGAGACGTCGGGCACCCCCGTCTCGCTCAGTGGCCCGCGTTTACCGATTGCTCCCTATGCTGTGCAATCGATTGGCATGGTGCTGCACGAATTGGCGACGAATGCCGTGAAGTACGGGGCGCTGTCTGTACCCGACGGGCGGGTGCAGGTTGTGTGGCGGCTGGATCAGCGCGGTGAAACACTGCACCTCGCATGGGTGGAAACCGGCGGCCCGCCGGTGACGTCGCCCAGCCGCCGAGGTTTTGGGTCGCGCCTGATCGACGCAACCATCCGGGGCCAACTTGGCGGATCCGTAGACTGGGGCTGGAACCCTCGAGGTTTGACCTGCTCCATCGCACTTCCCTTTCATCGTGCCGCCGTCCACAACATGGCCGCAGCGGCATAGTCGTCGATCGCCCAAGTCGCCTGCGCTGTCCGTCGGTTTGGCCTGAACAACTTGCGCCAGTGCGATGACCCTGTCGGACGATGCAGGCCGTTGTCGAACGTCCGGACGATGCGACCGCCTGTTGCGCTGTTCAGGCGGCCACGGGTGGGTTGGCTGGTGGGCATGGCGCAAGGCGGCGGCAGTCGGCGGCGACCTGGTCCGGGGTGCGGTAGCCGTGCCGGCCGACGCGCCAGCTGGTGCTGTCATGGGCAACGACGCATGGCCGAGCGCGGCGCCTCTCTGCAATGATGCGGGCGCTGCGCCCGCCCAAAACGGCGTCTGAGGGACCAGGGGCGGTCGGGGCACGGCCGCGACGGCGGCCGCAGCGGGACCCTCGGGCCGGCCGACGAGGGCGGTCGAGCTCTCACTGCCAAGGACGCGGTTCCCGGACTGTGACGGGCATGGGCCCCGATGACCCCAGGAGTCCGGGGTCGCCGCCGCGTCCTATGCAGCTCCAACCGCTTGCGCCATGCCTGTCAGCCCCGCGCATGCAGCGGGCGTCGTGTTCCCGCTGGCGGCCCATTGGTCCCGGCGCAGACGCGCGGCACTCCGGCCGGCAAACGGTCTGCCGGACACGAGCCCTGACAGAACCGGCCGGGCATCCTGTCTGGGGAGGATTTCGACACCCGCACCGGCATTGTTGCCACTTACCAGGTGACCCGTTCAATGTGACTGAACTCGGCATGCGTCCCGTCAGCAAACTGGATGTGCCCGGAAACTGGCTGGTCGAAGTTGATCGCATTCGCTGAGGGTGTGGCGGTCGCCTGGGCCGTGTCCACCACCATGGTCCAGGATCCGCTGTCAGGCGCGCCGGCGCCGCGTACCTCGATGGCGTCGACCCACGACCCACCGCCGCCGTCGATCACATCATGTCCGCCACCGGCCGTCAGGATGAAAATGTCGGCTCCGGCACCGCCCTGCATCGTTTCTGATCCGGCAGAGCCGATAAAACTGTCCGGTCCGGCTGTGCCAGCGAGAGACTGATCATGCCCGTTGCCTGCCAATACGGAGGGCTGCACCACGAGTCCTACCGTCTGCTGCACCGACACCGCCCCCAGATCGTCGTGCAGGACGACGCCGATGGTGCGAGTGCCGGTCGCAAGTCCGGCGCCGCCGGCATTCTCCAGCACCAATCCCTGCAAGACTGCAGAGTAGGTTGCAGGCGATGCGTCGCCGCGCAGGGTCAGGCTGCCCGTCGCGCTATCGTATCCCCCGCCCACAACCTCGATGCCGGTCGAGCCCACCATCGTCTTCCCGTCGATCACCGCGAGGCTGAAGCCACCAATGACGAGCTGGTCTCCGGAGGCGCCACCGGCCAGGGTTACAGTAGCGCTGCCGAGATGCGCGCTATCCCCATCCGCAGCGGCGGCCGCTCCAAGGGCGGCGGCCTCTGGGGCTCCCACCGCGGCTGCGGGGGCACTGGCCAGCACCAGTGTGGGCGCGTCATTCACCGCCTGGACCTGCACGTCGAGGGTGGCCGTCGTCGAGGCCTCGATCCCGGTTGCGGTCTCGACCGCGACGGCGGTGACAGAGAGATGCAGCGGGCCAACGTGGTTGGCCGGCGGGGTCAGCGCGAGACCGGCGAGCTGCCCCGGCAGCAGCGTCCAGCTGCCATCGGTGTTGTGAGTGCCCGCGGACAGGCTGGCCCCGGCTGGCACACCGGTGACCTCCAGGCGCAGGAGCTGCTCAGACCCGTCGGTATCGGTGAGCGCGGCGGTGATGGGCAGCGGTATCGCCGTGTCCTCGTCGCCTTGCGCCGCCCCGAAGGTGAGCACCGGCGCATCAGTGACAGGCTGGAGCTGCACATCGAGGGTAGCCGTGGTCGAGGCCTCGATCCCGGTTGCGGTCTCGACCGCGACGGCGGTGACGGAGAGCTGCAGAGTGCCGGCATAGTTGGCCGGCGGGCTCAGCGCGAGACCGGCGAGCTGCCCCGGCAACAGCGTCCAGCTGCCATCGGCATTGTGGGTGCCGGCCGATAGGCCGGCCCCGGCTGGCACGCCGGTGATCTCCAGGCGCAGGAGCTGCTCAGATCCGTCGGTATCGGTGAGCGCGGCGGCGATGGATAGCGGTATCACCGTGTCCTCGTCGCCTTGCGCGGTGCCGAGGGTGAGCATTGGTGCATCCGTAACCGGTGTAACCGTCAGCGTCACCGACACCGGCACGCTGCGTCGGTTGCCATCGGCATCGACCGAACTGATCGCCAAGTCGAGACGTTGCGTCCCGGAAAAATTCTCCGGCGGCGTAAACGTCAGGCCGGGCAGGGCCGCGCCTGGGATGGTCCAGCTGCCGTCGGAATTGGCGGTACCGGACGAGAAGTGCCCGCCCGCGGGCACATTGGTGACAATGACTTCAATGCTCTCCGAGCCATCATCGTCAACGAACTGCGTTCCGATATCGATACTGACGGCGCTGTCCTCGGTGCCGCGCGCCGTCGGGGCGGCCGTGACCAGCGGTGCGTCCGCAACGCCGTCGACGTGAACATGGAAATCGATGTGGGTGCTGGCACTGGCGCCGGTGGAGCGCTCGAGCGCATAGGCGGTGGCGCGGAGCGCCATGTCGCCGCTCCAGTTATTGGGTGGTATCAGCGTGAGACCGGCGAGCTGCTCCGGCCGCAGCGTCCAACTGCCGTCGCCATTATTCACGCCGGTGGACAGGCGGGTACCGCTCGGCATACCCGAGAGCACTATCGAGAGCACTTCGGAGCCATCCTGGTCGACCAGGGCCGCACCGATCTGCAGTGCAATCGGCGAGTCCTCCGCGCCCGTCACATCGCCTGCGGTGACGTCGGGTGTATCAGGGCTGGCCGCGACCTCGACGGTAATGTCGCGCGAGCTGCTACGCATATTGCCATTGCTGACCTCCCGCACCATGGCCGTGACGGTCACTGTAAGGCTGCCATGCGCATGGGCGGGCGGGAGGAGGCGGACATCGCCCAGATGGGCCGGCGCCACCGACCAGGTGCCATCGCCGTTGTCGGTGATGCCGGTACCGGGCGCTATGCGAGATCCCGGCGAGAGGCCGGATAGCTGAACCGCCACGACAGATTCGCTGCCATCACCATCACCGGGCATAATGGTAAGGTTCAGCGGTATAGCGGTGTCCTCCACACCATCCCCCGGCGCCGCCCGGATCGTGGCAGCATCAGCGACCGCATCGACCTCGATCCGCAGCGTCGCCGTGGTGCTCGCCAGGTCGCCCGTGGCTTCCGCCGCGATGGCGTTGACGGTGAGCATGATCGTGCCAGCGAAGTTTCCGACTGGGCTCAGGCGCAAGCCGGCGAGCTCGTCGGGGCGCAAGACCCAGGCGCCGGTGACCGGATCATGCACACCGGCTGAGAGGTTGGCACCCGGCGGGACACCATCGATCCGAAGACCAAGCGTCTCACGGCCGCCATCGGCATCGGCACCGGCAACGCTGATAGCGAGGGCGACGCTGCTGTCTTCCATGACCGCCGCATCGACGACATGCAAATGCGGCGCCTGCGCGGCCGGAGCACGGGGTGCAGGTTGCGCGGCGAGGGAGGCCGGGGTCTTACCGGACACGTCCGCAAAATCGAGATACTCAATGTTCTTGATCTTATCGACGGCACCGCTTTTCGAAGCGACGCTGAACTGGTAGCCGTCTGGATCGCCCGTCAGCGCGGTAACCACGTAGTCGGCGCGGTTGCCTCGGTAGACAAGACGGTCGTCATCGGCACCGCCATCAATCTTGTCAGAGCCGGCGCCACCTATGATCGTATCGTCCTTGGCACCAGCGACAATGATATCGTCGCCTGCGCCGCCATCGATGTGGTCCTCATCGTCGCCGGTGATGATGGTGTCATTCCCGGCGCCAGAGAGGATTGTCAGCTCCTTATTGTAGCCGGCGGCATTCAGTTTGAAGGCTGAGCTTTGCAGCGCCTCGATCGCGGCATTGCCGAACGAATGTTCGAAGTTGGTCCCGATGGAGACACTCACCATTCCCGTTCCGAGAAGTTCGAGCCGCTCAGCGCTTGTCACCAATCGGACGACGCCTCCGCCTGAGACAGCGGGCGCGACAAACATCGAATCGTCAACCGTGTTGAAGCTACCTAAAAGACGCACTGTGTCGTCGTCCGAGCCGGCATTCACCACCGTGGACGCGAGCTCAGCGCTGGAGCCGAAGACAAACGTGTCATTCCCACCATCGCCAACGAGCTGGTCGCGAACTCCGGTGTTGCTGCCATAGCCATACAGGGTGTCATCGCCATCGTCGCCAATGAGTTGATCCCGGCTGGCGCGGCCGTACAGGGTGTCGTTGTCGTCGGTTCCCTTGAGCGTGGACGCAGATGCCGTCCGGGTCACTCCAGCCGTGCCCCATGTCGGTGCTGGGGCGGTACTGGGACTAGTCATGAGGTCAATGTCGGGGCCTGACCCGCTGCCGGATGTCAGGCCACTTCCCGACCCCGCCGCCGTGACAGTGATAGTGACGCTGTTGGTGCGTACGGCTTCGTCGCCTTCGCGCTCCGTCGTCACAGCGGAGACCCGCAACGTGATGTCGCCAGCATAGCCAGCAGGTGGGCGGATCGCAAGTGCGGCGAGCGAGGCCGTGGGCACCAGCCAGAGGCCGTTGCCTGCCGGAGTGCCGGCGGACAGCGACGCACCGGCGGGAACATCTCGTACCCAGACATGCAACGCTTCCGACCCGTCCGCGTCAGGGGTTGCGGCGCCGATCTGCAACGAAACCCAGCCGGTGTCTGGACGGGTGCTGGTATGGCCGCTGCCCGTCGAGGCCGGCAACGTCAGCGCGGGCATGTCGGCATCACCCGTGGGATCAACCACCAGCGTACCGCCAATGTCATGCCGCACGCCACCGGTGTCCTCGATGGTCATGCGCAGCGTCAGCGTCGCCGCCACGTCGCTGTTCGCCGGCATGGTCAGCGTCACACCGCTCCGCTGCGCCGCATCGATGCGGTGGAAGCCGTCCGCGCCCGCGGTGACGATGGTCCCATCGGCGAGCCGCAGCACAGCGCCTGCCGGCACGTTGCCGATGACAATGTCGCCCACCAGGGTCTCGGAACCGTCGCGGTCGGCAAGCCCCGGGTCCAGGTTGAGCGCGATCGGCTGGTCCTCGACGCCGCTGGCGGTATTCCAGCGGCCGGTTGTGCCGTCCAGACCACCAACCGCAGGGGTATCCACCACGGCGCCAACCTGCACGGTGTAGCTGACGCTCGCAGCCGCCTGAGAGCCGCCATTCACCTCCTGCGACACCGCAGTCACGGTCAGGGCGATGGTGCCGGCGAAATCCCGTGGCGGTACCAATCCGACAGACGCCGCTTCGGTCGCCGTGAGCGACCAGGTGCCGTTGCCACGAAAGCTTCCGGCATTGAGACTGGCGCCCGCAGGCAGCCCGGAGACGAGGAAGTAGAGGGTTTCGGACCCGTCTGTGTCAACCAGCTGTGCCGCAAGGTCGAGCAGAATGGGTGTGTCCTCGGTGCCATGGGCGACGGTGTTTTGCCACACCGGAGCGTCGGCCGCCGCCACCACCCAGACCCGCAAGTCGACCGGCGCGCTCTCGGCACGGCTGCCAATCGGTTCTGCACTGATGGCCGTCACGCGCAGGGTAAAGTCCGTGTCGGAATTGGCCGGTGGGGTGACGGTGAGGCTTGCGGCCATGCTGGAGTCCACCAGCACACTGCCGTCCGCTTGGCGAGCCAAGGCGACGCCGCCGGCTTGGAGCACCGCTCCGGCAGGCAGGTCGAGTAGGCGATAGGCAACAATACTCTCTGAACCGTCGGTGTCCGTCGTGGTGCCGGCCACCTTAATCGCAATCGCGGTGTCCTCGAGACCGATGCCGGCGCCGCTGCGGATATCCGGCGTGTCCGCCACACCAGTGACCTGCACAGTGAAGGCCGCATCGGTCACGGCAGAGCTGCCGTCGTGATCGCTGGCGGTGGCACGCAGCGTCAGGGTGATCGGACCCGAGAAATCCTTTGGAGGTGTCAAGGTGAGCCCGGGCAGGTCGGCCAGGGAGAGGGTCCAGCTGCCGTCCGAAGCGCGGGTTCCGCGCGAGAGGGTCGCGGCAGCGGGCACGCCCAGAAGCGAGACGTGCAGGCCTTCCGACCCGTCGGTGTCGGCCAGCGCTGCCGAGAGCGTCAGCGGGATGGCACTATCCTCGGCGCCTACCACATCGGCTGCAGTAACCACGGGGGCGTCGGCGACTGCCTGCACTGTCACCATGGAGGTGGCAGTCACGGTGCGGGTCACCGAAGTGCCATTGCCGGTATCGGTCAGGGTCGCGCTGATGGTGAGGCTGAAGTCCGCATCACTATTGGCCGGCGGCCGCACGCCGACCACTCCATTGCGCAAGTTGACTGTCGACACCTCCCATATGCCAGGCGAGACTTCCGTGCCTTCGGTCAACACGGCACCGGCTGGAACGCCGCTGATGCGGCTGATGGCTGACCAGCTCTCCGAGCCATCCGCATCGGGCGTCGCAAACTCCGGGGTCAGCCGAATGATGCTGTCCTCATGGCCGGCAGCATTGCCCGTGATGGTGCCAGCATCAACCACCGGATCCACGCTGATGGTGAAGCCAGCCGACGTGCGGGCGCTCGGCGCACCATTGTTCCGCTCAGTCGAGATGGCGGTGAGAGTCAGTGCAATAGTGCCAGAAAAGTTGGCGGGCGGGTTGAAGGACACGGCAGCGAGCTGGGCCGGGGTCAGCGTCCAGCTGCCGTCGCGCTGCGGAGTGCCCTGGGTCAGGCTGGCGCCGTGTGGCAGCCCCGCAATAGAGAAACTGAGGCTCTCCGACCCATCGGTGTCGGTGAGCGCGCCACCGAGGCCGGCAAGTCGGATCACGCCATCCTCGGAGCCATGGGCATCGGCCACCATGACGGTCGGTGCGTCGGCCACGGCACGGACGAGGATCGTGACCGGCACCGCTGTGGTCTGCTGACTGGTCACACCACCACCGCTGTCGGTGGTGGTGGCGGCGATGGTGAGCCGGATATCGGCATCGCTGTTGGCCGGCGGGCGGAGTGCGAGGGTGCCATTCTCATAGGCACTGCGCGGCACTTGCCAAACGCCGGACGAGATCTCCGTTCCGGTGGAGAGCACGGCACCGGTTGGTACGCCGCTCACCACGAGCGTGGTGTTGACCGTCTCGGACCCGTCAGTATCCAGCAGGGCAACGGTACCACGCAGGGTAATCCAGCTGTCCTCGGCGCCTCTCCCTGCGCCAGTGATCCGCACGGCATCGGCAACGGCGCCGACGGTGACGCTGAAGGGTGCGGTGCTGACGGCGGTGCTGCCGTCGTGGTCCGTAGCGGTGGCGCGCAGGGTCAGGCTGATCGAGCCGGAGAAGTTGGCCGGCGCGCGTAGGGCAAGACCGCCGAGCTGGCTGGCGGTCAGGCTCCAAGAGCCATCGGCCTGACGGCTGCCCGCCGACAGCACGGCACCCGCCGGCAGGCCGGTGACGAGCAGCGAGAGGCTCTCCGAGCCGTCGGTGTCGGCGAGGGCGGCCGACAGGTCGAGCGC
>NZ_KN050761.1:12653-15106 GCF_000745835.1 Belnapia moabensis DSM 16746
GCCCGGACGGTGACCGGGATGTCGATGCTGGTGGTGGCGCTGCTGCCATCCCGGGCCTCGGTAGCGGTGGCGCGGCTGCCCTCACTGTCGGTTGCCGCAGATGTCCTCAGGCTCGCCTCGAGAGGCGCTCCCTCACGGGCAGCCCTGGAACGGGCCGGGGTGGCGGCAACGGTTGTGACCTGCGGACGCGATATGGCATGGCTGTCGATGGCGGCGGTCTCGACAGTGGTCACCACCTCGAGTGGAGTGGTGATTGTATCTGAACTCTGGGGCTCGCCACGGATCGAGGTGAGAGCGCCGGTAGATGCTTGCTCGGCGGCCGTTGAGCTGGGGCGTGCTACGCTGCCCACAGCGGCGGATGCCGCCGTATAGCCCGCGATTGCCGGGGCGGGAGACAATTGATTCGGCGCGAGCGACGCGAGTTCCGGCTCGAGCCCTGGCTCGACATCGTCTGCGACGACGTCTGGTTGTCCGGGCAGGGCAGAGCCATCCCGGAGGCCGCCACCGAGGCCGAACGGTTGAACCGTCGCGCCTCCTGCCGCGACAGTGCCACCGGCCAGTGCCGTGCTCAGTGACCCGGTACCCTGCGGTACCATGCGCTGCACGGCCCGTAGCGCTCTCAACGAGGCTTCATCGACAATGCTGTCCTGAAGCGGGACATCGACGCCGGTTGCGGCCGCAGGCTCCGGACTTCCGCTCATCGCCTTGTCTCCAGCACTCTTGGACGGCCTGTGCCGCCGCGGCGTAGATCAGCCGTCAGCACTAGCACCGAATCGTACGCTTTCGGAACGGCGCGGTGCCTCGTTTTGGGCCCTTGGTTCAAGGCTCTGTGACATCGTGGTGCGCAGGCCGGCGGTAGGGAGGTCCGTCCCTTTACCTGTATGCGTTATGCCGGACGCTGCGTGACGGAGTGGACCGGCGGCGTTCTATCGCTGGCGCGTTGCTGACCCCGACGCCTGGGATGAGCTTGAGCCACTTACTCTCACCCTTCGACGTGTATCAGGTTTTGGCAGCGGCCGTGACCGGCGTGACCCTCATTTGCGGGGAGTGGCCTGCGACAGCGCGCTCGTGGTCGTGCCGCACGGTGGCGAACACGCTCTCGATCGGGTTCGGGGTGCGCAGATGGTCCCGAACCTTGGCGGGAAGTCAGGACGGTCCAAGACGCTACGGTCCCTCGCCAGCCCAGTGGCCACCGTCGCGGTTGTGTCCCGTACTCCTCGCCGGGGCTTGCCATCGTCGCCACGGCGGTGTTGCTGTCCGGCGCTGTCCAGACCTCGCACAGGGTCGATTGGCAGGCCGATCAGCTCCTTCTTGCCCCACAGCGTGGCGCAGTCAGATCCGCATGTACTCGGTCTTCGGCTCCGTCCGTGCCTGGAGGGAGACGCTGTCCACCCAGATAGTGGCCGAGAACCGGGCCAAGAGGTCGCGCCGCTGCCCGCGCGTAGAGCCCGCCTGGCCCTCGTCACGCAGCCACGCGATCACCAACGGTGATAGGTTTGGTTATCCTCGCCCAGCTGTGCCCCGGCTGCCTCCCCCAAGTCGTCCGTGACGAGTCCGCGCCGTTGCCGGATCAGCAACAGAACATTTAGGCGCCACGTCCAGCGTGGCCGAGGGGCCCAGGTGCAGCAGATCCGCCAACGGGCCGCCTCCTCGGCGCCGCGGTCGCGCAGCGTGGCCCGGCACATCGCGGCCGGGCCGATGCCAGTCGCAACCGGGCGCATAGAGCCACGCCCATGCCGCACCATCCGCGCACGTGGGTCTGGCAGTCGCAAACCCTGCCTCTCTGCCCGGAACGCCTCCGCCTCAGCCTCCACGGCCTGCCAGCACGCATCAGGCGCCGCTCCTGAAGACCGCTGGCAGCAGATCCTCGATCGCATCGCGCTGGCGGGGGCGGCGACAGTGCGAGCCCTCGCCATGGCATTCCCCCCTCTGGGACGGTTCTGACAGGGGCGTCGCCGGCTTCGACACGCCGCTCTCAGGCCGCCATCACCCAGTTTCAGCCATCGTTCTACCCGCCTGTGGCTTGTGCGCTCCGGATCGTCCGTGGATGTCCGAACGCGGCCTAGAAGCGCAGTCCGGTGCCGGTGCCCCGCTTCCATCTCAAGAGGCAGTCTGAAGCATGGCACGGAAATGGTCCCTAGTGCACTGACTCAAACGGAAGGTGCAGGAAGCCTGGCCAGCGTGCCGAGGATGGTGTCGGCAGGCCTGGTCCAGGCGAATGGCTTGGCCTTCTTGTTGTGGTCGCGGATGTAATGGGTGATGGCGTCCTGCAGGTCGGGGACTGACTGAAAGACGCCGCGGCGGATGCGCCTGCGTGTGATGGCCGAGAAGAAGCCCTCGACGGCGTTGATCCAGGACGCCGATATCGGCGTGAAGTGGAAGACCCAGCGCGGATGATCAGCCAACCACTGCCGGACCTTTGGGTGCTTGTGGGTGGCGTAGTTGTCAAGGAT
>NZ_JQKB01000096.1 GCF_000745835.1 Belnapia moabensis DSM 16746
GTAAGCAAAGGAGCCCATGCTGTCCTCGTCCTCGACGGCGCGGGCTGGCACACCTCACCCAAGCTGCAACTGCCCGCAAACATCAGCCTGCTGCCGCTGCCTCGCTATGCGCCCGACCTGAACCCGGTCGAGAACCTGTGGGAGTTCCTGCGGGCCAACTTTCTCAGTCATCGCGTGTGGGAGAGCTACGACGCTATCGTGGACGCCTGCTGCTCAGCCTGGAACGCGCTGATGCGCAGACCAGAGCAGGTCACCTCCATCACCACCCGTGCCTGGGCTCAGGTCAAGCTCTAGGGCGGCTGGTATTAGGCGATCGAGGCGTGGCAAGCCGAGACGCGCACTGGCCGGGGTGGCCAAGCGAAGTACTCGGACCTGGCGATCGCAAACGCCCGGACGCTACGTGCCGTCGTCCGCTTGCCGCTACGCCAGACCGAGGGCCTGATCGGCTCCATTCTGCAGTTGCTTGGCCTTGGTTTGGCGGTTCCGGACCACTCGACCCTGAGCCGCCGCGCCGAGACACTGCAGCTATCTCGACCGAAAATGGGCCACGAGCCGGTGCACCTGCTGGTGGATAGCACCGGTCTTCGGCTGTGTGGTCCTGGCGAGTGGCTGGAAGAGAAACATGGCACCAAGCGCCGCCGGGCCTGGAAGCTGCTCCACCTCGCCACCGATGCTAACGCGGGTCAGATTGTCGCCTCGGTGCTGACGGGTAGGGAGGCCGATGACGGCTCGCAGGTCGGCCCCATGCTTGAGCAGGTCGCTGGCTCCGTGGCGTCCCTCACCGGCGATGGTGCGTATGATCGGGACGACGTCTATGCCGAGGTCGCGGCATGCCATCCCAACGCGGCCGTGATTGTACCACCGCGCGCGGACGCTGTTCCAAGCGAGGCAGCGCTGTCCGCACCAACGCTGCGGGACACGCATCTCCGATGTATCGCCGAGCGCGGCCGCATGGGCTGGCAGAAAGCCTCAGGCTACAACTGGCGAGCTCTGGTTAAGGCCGATGTCTCGAGATGGAAACGCGTCATCGGCGACGGGCTACGCTCGCAGACAGATGGGCGGCAAGCAACCGAAGTAGCAATCGCCGTAACCGTGGTGAACCACATGCTCGAACTCGGACGACCGGGGTACGTCCGCATCGCGTGATCCCGAGTATGAGTAGGGGTCAGTACGCCGATGCAGCTGACCTATGCAACACGGCGGCTCCCAAGGGTTTTCTGGATGGTCCGGCTCGATGACCGCCCGGAGGCGGGCCTCGACCTCGGGAAGGAGCCCCTTGCCGCCCGTGGCAGCCGAGGGCACGCCAATCGCCTTGTATTGGGTTCTAAGAAAATCGATGCAGTCAGTGCGCCGCGCGGCGTAGGTCTCCTCCGCCGTCGCGGTCCCGGTCACCACAAGGCGGCGCTGGTGGTTGCCGGTGAGGTATCTCAGGAATGCGTAAGCAGTCTGAATCCGATTCCGCTTGACCAGGTTGCTGGCCCGGAGGCCCTTGGCACTGGAGCTGCGCTTTCCATTGCGCGGGATAGGCGTAACCGACGCCTCTTGGCTCGGCGGCCACTCCGGCGCGTGCAGGAAGCGAGCCTCTGTGTAAGCCCTTACGGCTTCGCCCAGGTGCAGGCCGCAGAGTGAGCAGAGGCTCCGCATCTCTTCGGTGGTGAAAAACCGGGCGCCGAAAAGCCGGCCGTCCTCGTCAATCCCCGGCGCGAGGCGATCGTCTAGGTCTACTCGGTCCGTCTCCGCCCAGAGATAAAGGAACTGCAGGTGCTCGAGGTCCGCCTCCAGCGTGCGGGCCTGCTTGTGCACGCGCCGCTCGGCAGTGAGCCAATCGGTGACGTCCTCAATCGGCAGGTTATCGGCGCGCCGAACTAAAAACGGCATGCGCTCGCCGGACGCGAACTTCGCACACCGGATGGCGAATGGGTTGCCACTGATCGTGGACATTCTAACATTCCGCTCTAAACCAGGGTCAGTTTCTTGCAACCTTCAAGCTTCGTCAAATAAAAAACCGTGTCTATGCAAGTCCATATGGACTCGCAGTGTACAGTTTCTTGAGCGTTCCGTACTAGAACGGCAGGATCGCATCGAGCACCTGCTGGCCGTAGCGGGGCTGCTGCAGGTCGGAGAGGGTGCCGCGGCCGCCATAGGCGATGCGGGCCTCGGCCAAGCGGTCGTGGCGGATGGTGTTGTCGCTGGCGATGTCCTCCGGGCGGATGACGCCTTGGATGGACAGCTCGCGCAGCTCGGCGCTGACGCGCACCTCCTGCTTGCCGGTGACGACGAGGTTGCCGTTGGGCAGCACCTGGGTGACCGTCGCGGCGAGGCGGAGGTTGATGGTCTCGCCGCGCTTCACCGTGCCTTCGCCGTCGCTGGTCTGGCCGCCGCTCGCATCGAGCAGGCTGGCGGGGCTGGCGCCGCGCGGCAGCCAGCGCGTCTGCATGCCGAAGATCTGCGGGATGCCGAGGTTGTCGGTGCCGGCGCGGCTGCGCTGGGTGCGGTTCTGTAGCTGGGCGCTGTCGGCGACGGAGACCAGGACGGTGACGAGGTCGCCGACCTGGGCGGCGCGCTGGTCGCGGAGGAAGGTGCGGCTGCCGGGGCGCCAGAGGCTGTTGGCGGCAAGCGATGCCTCCTGCGCGCCGGGCATCGGCATGGAGACGGGGCGCCAGGCCGGGTCGGCGGTCGGGTTGCGGACCTCGGAAAGCTCCGGCGTGCGGCCGACGCGGGAGAGGCGTTCGAGCGAGCCGCAGCCGGCGAGGGCGAGCGGCAGGAGAAGGAGGGCGGCGCGCATGGTCAGGGCCTCCGCAGCGGGGTGGCGCCGGGAGCGATGCGGACGCGGCCGGGGCCGATCACCTCGCCCTCGATGACGGCGCGGCTGGCGAGGTTCATCACCGGGACAAGGCCGCCGCGCGGGCCGGCCTCCAGCGCGCGGCCCTGGGCGCTGAGGGAAAGGCCGGGGGATTCGAGCTGCATGGTGACCAGGGCGTTCTTCTCGACGAGGGCGGGCGGGCCAAGATCGGCGAGCGCGATGGGCGCGTCGGCGGCGACGGGGCGGTGGAGCTGCTGGCCGATCACTTGGTCCGGCCGTTCGGCGAGGCCGGGGCGGGCGCGCTCGGCGCGCAGGCGGATGGGGCGGAGATCGCCGGGGCGGGGAATTTCGCCGGCGGCGAGGCGGCGGGTGGCGGCGACGGCGGGCACCGTCTGCACGGCGCGGCCGGCGAGGCGCTGGCGCTGAACCGGCATGCCCTCGGCCATGATCGTCAGCGTCGCGGCGAAGCGGCCGGTCGCCGGGTCGAAGGCGAGGCCCTCGGCGGCGAGGCGAAGGGCGGCGCCGGGCGGGATCATCGGCGGCAGCAGGGGGCCAAGGTCGAGCTCGGCCGCCGGGTCCATGCCGAGGCGGTGCAGGTCGGGGCGGAGGGTGGCGGCGATCTCCTCGGTAGTCACCGGGCGGCCGGGGCGCTCGATGACGGCGCGGTCATAGGCCGAGAGCGGGCGCCAGGCGAGGCCATGGGCGCGGGCAAGGGCCGTGAGCTGCGGGGCTTCCAGCACCAGGCGGCGGCCGGGGGCGGGGCTGGCGCCGACCGGCTGCGCGGCGCGCGGCCCGGCGCCGTCGAAGATGTCGCCGAGGAGCAGCGTCGGCGATTCGACCGTCGAGAGCGGACGAATGCTGGCGAGGTCCTGCGCCATGGCTGGGCCGGCGAGCAGGAGGAGGAGGGGGAGGGCGCGCATCATCAGCGCATCCGCGACAGGGTGGAGAGCATCTCGTCGCCCGCGGTAATGACCTTGCTGTTCATCTCGTAGGCTCGCTGGGCGGTGATGAGCTGGGTTATCTCCTGTACCACGTTGACGTTGCTGGTCTCGATGAAGCCTTGCAGCACCTGGCCATGGCCGGGCTGGCCGGCGGCGGCGAGCTGGGGCTGGCCGGAGGCGGGCGTCGCCAGCATCATGTTGTCGCCGGTCTGCTCGAGCCCGCCTTCATTGGCGAAGATCGCGGTCTGAATCTGGCCGACATTCTGCGGGTTGGTCTGGCCGTCGAGCTTGGCCAGCACCTCGCCCGTCGCGTTGATGGTGACGTCGACTGCGGCGGCGGGGATGGTGATGGCGGGGAGGATCGGGAAGCCCTCCGCCGTGACGAGCTGGCCTTCCGCCGAGAGGCCGAAGGTGCCGGCGCGGGTATAGGCCGTCTCGCCCGAGGGGAGCTGGACCTGGAAGAAGCCGTTGCCGCGGATGGCGAGATCGAAGCGGTTGTCGGTCTGCGACAGGCTGCCCTGCTCGCCGATGCGGTAGATGGCCGAGGTCTTCACACCGAGGCCGATCTGTGCGCCGGAGGGCAGGACGGAGCCGTTCTCGGAGCTCTGCGAGCCGACACGGCGGAGGTTCTGGTAGAGCAGGTCCTCGAACTCGGCGCGTCGGCGCTTGAAGCCGGTCGTGCTCATATTGGCGATGTTGTTCGAGATGACCTCGACATTGGTCTGTTGGGCCATCATGCCGGTGGAGGCGATCTGCAGGGCGCGCATGGGGATGCTTTCTTAGTTCTTGCGGCGGAGGATGCGGTCGATGGCGTTCTGCAGCCGGTCGCCCTCGCGCTCCGCGAATTGGGTGGCGAATTGGAAGTCCCGCACATCGGTGGTGAGGCGGGTGATCTCGGCCATGGGAGAGACGTTGCTGCCTTCGACTGCGCCCTGAACGACCTGCGGGCGGGGGATGGGCTCCGGCTGGTCGTCGGCGGCGTAGAGCCGCTCGCCCTCGGCGCGGAGGCGCTGCGGATCGGCGAAGCGGACGACGCGCAGCTGGCCGACGACGCCGTTCTCGCTGCGCACGGTGCCGTCGCCCTGGATCTCAATGCGGGTGTCGCCGGGGCCGAAGGTGATGGGCGTGCCGGCGGTGCCGAGCACGGCGTTGCCGGACGGGTCGGTCAGCCGGCCGGTAGCATCGAGGGTGAAGCGGCCGGCGCGGGTGTAGCGCTCGCCGCCCCGGGTCTCGACGACGAAGAAGCCTTCGCTCTGGAGCGCCAGGTCGAGCGGGTTGCCGGTGGTGGCGATCGGGCCGGTGCGGGTGTCGCGCCAGGTGGCGCTGTCGAGGCTGTAGGCGATTCGCTCCGAGCCGGAGCGGGCGAGATGCGCGGCGAAGAGCGGGCGCTCGGCGCGAAAGGCCGGCGTGTCGGCATTGGCGATGTTGTTCGCCAGCACCTGCGTCGTCCGCATCTGGGCGCTGAGGCGGGACAGAATGATGTAGCCGGGCTGGTCCATCGTGGTCTCCTGCTGGCCAGTGAAAGGGCAAGGGGTGTGCCAGGGAAGCGGCCGGCGGGAGGCGGCGAGGACTGCCGCGGGCGGCAGGAAATGCCGGGCGGTGCGGCGCTTCCTGCCGTCGCAAGGCTTCCTTAACGGCTGGGAGGCGAGACTGTCCGGAGCGGTGAATGCGGGCGGTCGGGGCAGGGCATGGCGGGCGAGGCGAAGCCGGAGAAGCAGGCGGGCAAGGGCAAGCGGAAGCTGCTGCTCCTGCTGCCGATGCTTCTGGTGGCTGTGGGCGCCGGGCTCTGGTTCAGCGGCATCGTGCCGAAGATGCTGCGCGGCGAGGACTCGGCGTATGCCGGGCATGCCCCGCCGGCGGCACGGCCGCCGGTCTTCTTCGACATGCCGGACATCGTCGCCAACCTCAGCGTAGCCGGCCGGCGGCCGAGCTACATCAAGCTGCGCAGCAAGCTGGAACTCGCCAGGGCCGAGGATGCCGCGCCCTTGCAGGCGGCGATGCCGCGGCTGCTCGATCTCTTCACCACCTATCTGCGGGAGCTGCGGCCGGAGGAGCTGCGCGGCAGCAGCGGCACGCAGCGGCTGCGCGAGGAGCTGATCGCGCGCGCCAACCTAGTGGCGCCGCCGGCCCGCGTGACCGACATCCTCTTCACGGAGCTGCTGCTGCAATGAGCACCGAAGAAGACGACCTAGCGGCCGCCTGGGGCGAGGCTCTGGAAGCCGAGGCGGCGCCGGGGGGTGCGTCGGCCGTGGCGACGCCTGACGCCACGCGCGTGCTGAACCAGCAGGAGATCGACAGCCTGCTGGGCTTCGGCGGCGGGTCGCGGGAGCAGGAGGCGCAGTCCGGCATCCAGCGCATCGTCAGCGCCGGCCTTGTCTCCTACGAGCGGCTGCCGATGCTGGAGATCATCTTCGACCGGCTGGTGCGCATCATGTCCACATCGCTGCGCAACTTCACCAGCGACAATGTCGAGGTCTCGATCGACAGCATCGTCTCGCTGCGCTTCGGCGACTATCTGAACAGCGTGCCACTCCCGGCGATGCTCGCCGTGTTCAAGGTGGAGGAGTGGGACAACTATGGCCTGATCGTCGTGGACAGCGCGCTGATCTACTCGGTGGTCGACGTGCTGCTCGGCGGGCGGCGCGGCACGGCGGCGATGCGGATCGAGGGGCGGCCCTACACGACGATCGAGCGCACGCTGGTGGAGCGGCTCATCACCGTGGTGCTGGCCGATCTGTCCGATGCCTTCAGCCCGCTCTCGCCGGCGCATTTCCGCTTCGAGCGGCTCGAGGTCAATCCGCGCTTCGCGGCCGTCTCGCGGCTGTCGAATGCCTGCATCCTGTCGCGGCTGCGGGTCGACATGGAGGACCGCGGCGGCAAGATCGAGCTGCTGCTGCCCTATGCGACGCTGGAGCCGATCCGCGAGCTGCTGCTGCAGCAGTTCATGGGCGAGAAATTCGGCCGCGACAGCATCTGGGAGACGCACCTCGCCGAGGAGCTTCGGCATACCGAGATGTCGATGGACGTGGTGCTCGACGAGCAGACCATGCCCCTAGCCGCGGTGATGTCGCTGCAACGCGGCGACCGCATCACGCTGAACACCGCGCCCGGGGCGCCGGTGCAGCTGCGGTGTGGCGACGTGACGATGTTCGAGGCGGAGCTCGGCCGGCGGGAGAACCGCATGGCCGTCCGCATCACGCGCGAGCTGCGGCAGAAGGCGGAGGCGTGAGCATGGGCTGGTACGAATGGTTGGCGCAGCTGCTGCTGATCGGGCTGCTGGTGGCGGCGATCCCCTGCATCCTCAAGCTGGAGCGGACGCTGGCCGCGGTGCGGCGCGACCGCGCGGCGCTGGAGGCGAGCGCGGCGGGCCTCGGCGAGGCGACGCGGATGGCGGAGGCGGCCTCGCTGCGGCTGCGGGCGACGGCGGAGGGCGCGGGCCGGCAGGTGGCGGAGCGGCTGGCGGCGGCGGAGCCGATGCGGGACGACCTGCGCTACCTCGTCGAGCGGGCGGAGGGGCTGGCGGACCGACTGGAAGGCCTCGTCCGCAGCGCGCGGCCGATGGCGGCGCCGGAGCCGGCGATGGCCGCGCCGAGCCAGGCGGAGCGGAACCTGCTGCGGGCCTTGAGCCAAGGCCTCGCCGGGGCGCGGGGGGGACGGTGATGCGGTTTCGTCCTCGCCTGATGCCGGCGGCGCTCGGCGCCATCGGCCTGTTGCTGGTGGCGAAGCTGGCGGCGCTGCTGCCGGCCGGCGTGGAGACTCTGGCCGTGGCGCCCCTGGGAGTGACGCCGGCCCAGGCCAGCAGCCCGGCTCCGCCGGCACCCGCACCGGCGCCGCCCGCGCCGGAGGAGCCGAGTGCGGAGCAGCGGGCGGAGCGGGTGCTGCTCGAGGGGCTGCGGGCCCGGCGGGTGGAGCTCGATGGCCGCGAGCAGGCCTTGGCGGCGCGCGAGATGGTGGTGGCCGCGGCCGAGCGTCGGCTCACCCAGCGCATCGAGGAGATGACGGCGCTGCAGCAGCGGCTGCAGGCGACCGACCAGGCGCTCGGCGCCCGCGAGGAGGCGGGCTGGCGGCAGATGGTGAAGCTCTATGAGGGGATGCGGCCGCGCGATGCGGCGGCGATCTTCGACGACCTGGAGATGCCCGTGCTGGTCCAGCTGGTGGACCGGATGCGGGAGGCGAAGGCAGCACCGGTGCTCGGCGCGATGAAGCCTGATCGCGCCCGGCTGCTGACGGCCGAGCTGGCCCGGCATCGTGCCCGGCCGACCGAGTGAGGACAGTCAAGGAGCCTGTGATGGACAAGAACACCAACGTGCTGATCGTCGACGACTACAAGACGATGCTGCGCATCATTCGCAACCTGCTGAAGCAGCTGGAATTCGACAATGTCGAGGAGGCGTCGGACGGGCAGGAGGCGCTGGCCAAGCTTCGCGCCGGGCAGTTCGGCCTGGTCATCAGCGACTGGAACATGCAGCCGATGACCGGCCTCGACCTGCTCAAGGAGGTGCGGGCGGATGCGCGGCTGAAGGACACGCCCTTCATCATGATCACGGCCGAGAGCAAGACGGAGAACGTGGTGGCGGCGAAGGCGGCCGGCGTCTCCAACTACATCGTCAAGCCGTTCAACGCCGAGACGCTGCGTGGCAAGATCGAGAAGGTGCTGACCCATGCCTGACGGGCAGGCCGGCGGGGACCGGATCGAGGATGCGGTGCGGGCGGTGCTCGGCAGCCTCTTGGGCGACATGACGGCTACCGAGGCGGCGTTGCTGGGCGAGCTGGAGGCGCTCGGCCGCGAGGTGGCGCGGGCGAAGAGCGAGATTGCCGCGCTTCGGGTCGACGACATCAATGCCAGCCACATCCCGACCGCGACGGATGAGCTGGATGCGGTCGTCAGCCATACAGCGACGGCCACCAACGAAATCCTCGACTGCTGCGAGGTGCTCGAAGGGCTCCAGGCGCGGCTGAAGGGCGAGGATGCGGAGGCGCTGGCCGGTGCGGTGACGCGCATCTACGAGGCCTGCAGCTTCCAGGACATCACCGGCCAGCGCATCGGCAAGGTCGTCTCGGCGCTGAAGTCGATCGAGAAGCGGGTGGCGGCGGTGACGCGGAGCTTCGGCCGTGGCGAAGCCGGGCCGCTGACCGAGCTAGACGAGCCGGCGGCGCCGCGGACCGAGGGCGAGGAGCTGGCGAACGGGCCGCAGCTGCCGGGCGCTGGCACCTCTCAGGCGGAGATCGACCGGCTGCTAGCGAGCTTCGACTGATGCGCTGGGCGCCGCTGTTCGCTCTGCTCCTCGCCGCGCCGGCGGCCTGGGCGCAGGAGGTGGTCGGGGTCCGGGTCGGGAATCATCCCGGCCATGGGCGCTTGGTCTTCGACTGGCCTGCGCCGCCGCAATACCGGGTGGAGCAGGCGGGCGATGCGGTGATGGTGTATTTTTCGCCGGGAGCTGCCATCGACCTTTCCGGCGCGCGCCGGCTGCCGCGCAACATGGCGGCGGTGACGGCGGAGGGGGAGGGCATCCGTGTCGCGCTGAAGCCCGGGGTGCGGGCGCGTATCTTTCGGGTCGGGCCGAAGCTGGTCGTCGATGCCTTGAACCCGACGGGTGAGCTGGCCTCGGCGGTGCAGGCGGCGGCGCCCCCGGGGAGAGCGGAAACCGTTGCCGAAAGGGTTCCGTCGGCGGTGGCGCCTGCAGTATCGCCGGTCCCGGCAGTTGCAGTGCCGGTGCCGGTCGTGCCGCCGGTTGCCCTGCCGCGGCCGGATTCCCTGGTGGTGAGGATGCTGCCGAATGCCGCCATCCTGCTGCCTTATCCGGCGACGACCGGCCTTGCCATCCTGCGGCGCGGTGGCGAGGTGCTGACGCTGTTCGATAGCGGTGAACCGTTGGATCTGGCGGCCTTGCAGAGTGATCCGGTTTTCGGCCGACTTGAGGTCGAGGCGTTGGGTGGGGCGACCTTGCTGCGGCTGCCGCTCGCGGTGCCCGGCCAGATCAGGGCTCGGCGGGAGCCGAATGGTTGGGTGCTGGAGGCCTTCCGCCCGGCCGAGGGACGGGAGACGGCCGGGCGTTCGGTAGGGTTGGAGGCGGAGGGCGGCGTGGCGTCACGCCTCATGCTGCGTGCCAGCCAGCCTGGCCGGGTCGTCCCCGTCACCGATCCCGAGAGTGGCTTGCCGCTGTTGCTCGGCACGGTGCGCGAGGCAGGCCAGTTGATGCCCATCCTGCGGCGGCTGCCGGAGCTCGATTTGCCGTCGACGCATCTCGGTGTCGCCGTGCTGGCTCGGGCCGACCAGGTGACGATGCGGCCGACGGCTGGAGGCTTCCTGGTCGGTGCGGCGAACGGATCACTGTTCCTGGATACCGCTGCGGCCGAAATGTCGGCCGCTGAAGCGATGACGCGCAGCTTCGACCTGCCGCGGATGCCGACGGCGCAGTTGTTTGATCGGTTGCGTGCGCTGCAGGCGAGCATCGCCGCCGCCCCGCCGCTGAATCGCCTAGCGCTGCGCCGTGCATCGGCGGAGACGCTGCTGGCGCTCGGCATGCCGCAGGAAGCTCAGGCGATGGTGGAACTGGCGCGCGGGGAAGACCCCGAGGCGACGCGGGATGCGCGCCTCAATGCCTTGGCCGGAGCTGCAGCTTTGTTGGCCGGCCGGATGCCGCAGGCTGTCGCGCTGCGTCAAGCCGAACTGCCCGACACGGATGAAGTGAGCTTCTGGCGGATGCTGCTGCTCGCCGCCGAGGGCAACGGGCGTGAGGCTGCCCCCAAGCTCGCTTCGTCCTTGCCGTTGCTGCTCGGCTATGCGGATGGGCTGCGTACCCGGCTGGTGCCACTGGTGGCGCAGAGTTTGGCGGAGGCCGGTGCGGTCGCGCCGCTTCGCCAGTTGCTGGATAGGGCAGGTCCTGTGCCTGACCTCGCGCTTCCGCGCGCCATGCTGGCCGAGGTCAACGGCGAGGTCGAGGCAGCACTGGCCGGGTATGACCAGATCGCGCAAGGGCGGGATCGCCTGGCGCGGGCACGAGCGCTGCGGCGAGCGGTCGAGCTACGCCTGGCGACCAAGAAGATCGATGCGACTCAGGCGGCGCGGGCGCTCGAGGCGACGCTGTTCGCATGGCGCGGCGATGCCGAGGAGGCGGCGACGCGCATCCGCCTGGCCGAGCTTCGGCGTGCGGCGGGTGATGCCCGTGGCGCGCTGGCCTTGCTGCGGGAAACTGAAGCTCAGTTTCCGGAGCGCGCATCGGCCTTGTATCCCGCAGTCAGTGCGGCCTTTGCCGATGCGTTGGAGCAGGAAGCGCCGCTCGCAGCCGTTGCGCTGTTCGATGCCTATCCTGACCTACTGCCGAGGGATGTGCGGGGGGAGGTGGCCATGATGGCCCTCGCGGAGCGGCTGGTGGCGCTCGATCTTCCTGATCGGGCCGCTGCTCTGCTGGGGCGGGCAGCGGAACGCAGCACGGGAACGGCGCGTGCGGCGCTTGGCCTGCGACAGGGAGTGCTGCTGCTGGCGACTGGCGATGCGACCTCGACGTTGAAAGCTTTGCAGGACAGCCATGCGGAGATGCTGCCCACGGTCCTGGCGCGGGACCGGGCCGTCTTGGCAGCGCAGTCCCAGGCGCAGATGGGGCGGATGGAGGAGGCAATAGCCGGCCTTAGGGCGCTTGGTCCTGATGGGGCGGAGGCATTGTCGCAACTGCTTGGGGAGCGGCAGGAGTGGGCGGGTGCTGCGGCGGCGCTCGCGGAGTATCTCCGCGCAGCGTTTCCAGCCGTGCCGGCGCCGCTCAATGAAATGTGGCATCGGCTGCTGTTGCGCCAGGCGGCGATGCTGGCTCTTGCGGGCGACGAGGCTGGGCTTGCCACCTTGCGGAAGGATCATGCGGCGCGCTTGCCGGACGGGCCCATGGCCGCGGCCTTTGCCTTGCTGACAGCAGAGCATCTGCGCGGCCTCGCCGATCTGCCCCGCCTGCAGCGGGAGTTGTTGCTGTTTCAGACCATCCCGCCGCGGCTGGAGGCATTGCGGGCGGGCGGCCCCGTGACGCGCTAAGTCCCGCGTCTGGCGCGGGGGACAGCGGCAAAAATTTCGGCCGTCAGGGGCAATTTTCGCTTGCGTCTCAGTCTTTAGTGCCCCATATGCGCGCCCCGTTGACCTGATCAATCCCGATCACCCTGGTCATCTGCTGGTGGGAATAGGAGCCCGCGATGGACGCTCTTCTCCAACTGGGGATGGTCTCGGAGTTGCTCCCGAGCGAAGCCCAGAATTCTGAAACCTCGGCGAGCGAGGCTAAGGACTATTTTGTTTCCCGTGATGGCGTCAAATTCGCCGGCACGCATCTGATCATCGATCTTTGGGACGCCACCAACCTGGCGGATCCGGAGCATATCGACGCGGTGCTGCGCGAGGCGGCGATTGCCACGGGCGCCACGATCCTGCACGGGCATTTCCATCACTTCGGCCCGAACAGCGGCGTCTCGGGCGTGCTGGTGCTGGCGGAGAGCCATGTCTCCATCCACACCTGGCCGGAGCGGGATTATGCGGCGCTCGACATCTTCGTCTGCGGCGTCTGCAACCCGTACAAGGCAATTCCGATACTGAAGCGCGGCTTCATGCCGGGCCGCGTGCAGCTGGCCGAGCACAAGCGCGGCCTCGTCGGCTGACATCGAAGCGTGCATGCAGGGATCGGGGCGGGGCCTTAAGGTCCCGCCCTCTTTGTTTCAGGGGTAGTTCATGGCGACCGATTCGTGGGTGAACGAGACGCTCTACAACGCCTGGGGCCAGCGCTTCCGCGTGGTACGGGAGCTGGCGCGGGTGCAGAGCGACTTCCAGGACATCATGGTCTTCGAAAGCGAGACCCATGGCCGGGTCATGCTGCTCGACGGCGTGGTGCAGATCACCGAGGCGGATGAGTTCGTCTATCAGGAGATGCTGACTCATGTACCGCTGCTGGCGCATGGCGCAGCGAAGCGGGTGCTGATCATCGGCGCCGGCGATGGCGGTGTGCTACGGCGGGTGCTGCAGCACCGGACCGTCGAGCGGGCAGTGATGGTCGAAATCGATGGCGAGGTGATCCGGCTGGCCAAGGAGCACCTGCCGGGGATCGCCGGTGCGGCCTGGGATGATGCCCGGGCCGAGGTAATTGTCGGCGACGGCATCGACTACGTGCGCCAGGCGCCGGCCGGCAGCTTCGACGTCGTTATCGTCGACAGCACGGATCCGATCGGCGTCGGCGAGGTCCTGTTCACGGACGAGTTCTACGCGAATTGCGCACGGCTGCTGACCGGGAGGGGCCTGGTGGTGAACCAGTGCGGCGTGCCCTTCATGCAGGCCGAGGAACTGCATGAGACCAGCCTGCGGCGGGCGAAGGCCTTCGCGGATGTGTATGCTTATGTAGCTGCAGTGCCAACCTATGTCGGGGGCTTCATGACCCTCGGCTGGGCGGCGAAGGATGCCGGGCTGCGGGCGGCGGCCGTAGGTGAGATCCGCGAGCGGGCGCAGGCTGCCGGCATCCTCGGCCAGACCCGCTATTGGACGCCGGAAATTCATTGCGGCGCTTTCAACCTGCCGCCTTACATCGCAGAGCATCTGCCGGGCGCTTCGGGCTGAGGCAGGCTGCCAACGGCCGTCGGTGTCGTTAGCCGCTGGCGAAGCCTTGCACGAGGCTTCCGGCAATGAGCCGCCAGCCGTCGATGAGGACGAAGAAGATCAGCTTGAAGGGTAGCGAGACCACGTTCGGCGGCAGCATCATCATGCCGAGCGACATCAGCAGGCTGGCGACCACCATGTCGATAACGAGGAACGGCAGAAATACGAGGAAGCCGATCTCGAAGGCGCGTTTCAGCTCGCCGACCAGGAAGGCGGGTAGCAGCGCGCGCCAGGGGAGTTGATCCGGCCGGGCATTCTCCGGTGCCGGCGGGAGGCCGGCGAGGTCGAGGAAGAGCGACAGGTCGCCGTCGCGAACTTGGTGGGCCATGAAGCTGCGGAAGGGCTCTGCGGTGGCTGCGAGGCCTTCGAGCTCGCCGATCCGGCCTTCCATCATCGGTAGCAGGCCGTTCTGCCAGCTGGCTTCCATCGCCGGCTGCATGACGAAGAGGGTGAGGAAGAGCGCGAGGCCGATCAGCACCGGGTTCGGCGGCACGCCCTGGGCGCCGATGGCGCTGCGCAGCAGGGAGAGCACGATGGCGATGCGAGTGAAGGCGGTTGCCATCACCAGCAGCGAGGGGGCGAGCGAGAGCAGGCCGATCAGCGCCGTCAGCTGGACGAGGCGCATCGTGGCGCCGGCCTGACCGTTGGCGCCTAGATCGATGTTCACGCTCTGCGCCGCGGCGGGCAGGGCCATGGCGACGAGCGGCAGGGCGAGGGCGAGGCGCCTCATGCGGCGTCATCCCGGTTGGGCAGCCAGCCGAGCAGGGCGTCCTGGCCGCCGCCGGTGAGCAGGAGGACCTCGCGCCCGTCGCAGCGGAGGAGGAGGAGGCGGCGACGCGAGTCGAGGGCGAGCACCTCCTGCACCGCGAGTCTACGGCCGGGCCGGGTGGCGAGGCCGCCCCAGCGCAGCCCACGGGCGCCGAGGGCCAGCAAGAGCAGGATCGCGGCGAGGGCGCCGGCAGCCTGCAACCATAGTCCGCTATCGATCGTCATGCGGCATCCTGCCAGCAAGAGGTGTTCAGGGCGGCGTCAGGGCGGCGGCTAGCCCCTCCACCTCCTGTGCCAGGGCTTCGAGCGCCGGTCGCAGCAGGCGGGCGCGGTGGTGCGGCATCTGCCCGACGGTGGCGCAGAGGGTGGCGGCTTCGGCATCGAGGCCAGCGAGGTCGATCTTGCGCCCGTTCGTGGCGAGGGCGCGTGCCATCACCACGGTATCGTGGAGGGCTTCGATCGCGGCGAGGGTCGCTTGCGTCATGCGGTAATCCTGCGCCGCGAAGGGTTAAGGAAGGCTTAGAAGCTGTACGCGATTAAAGTCCTTGTTGCGCCTGGGTTTGGGCGACGAGGCGGCATGCGACGATGGAGATCATCGCAATCCAGATGTGCCCGGCAAAGAGATCTGCGGCGCGGTCGTAGATGATGTTGAGCCGGCGGTAGCGACTGAGCCAGCCGAACATTCGCTCGACGACCCACCTGATCCCGTTCGGCAGGAAGCGACCCTCGCGCGTGCCGCCGGGCGAGGCCGAAACATGGATGTCGTGCTCGATCGCTGCCGCAGCGAAGGGCGCGCCCTTGAGGTTGCTGTCGCCGAGGAGAGCCCCCTGGAAGCCAAGCGCGGCCAGCCGCGGCAGCATCGGCAGAACGCCAGCGCGGTCGTCCGTGTTGGCCGGCTGCAGTTCGAGATCGAGCAGCGCTCCGTGCTCGTCGCAGACCGCGAACAGCTTCACGCCTTGATCAGCTTGCCACCATCGATGCCGCGCGCCCAGGCGGTCGGGGCT
>NZ_JQKB01000097.1 GCF_000745835.1 Belnapia moabensis DSM 16746
ATCCTGATCGTCATCGCTGGCGATCAGACCGCCGCCGTCGCCGTCAGCATTGAGCCAGACCGCTTCAGCTGACCAATGGATTTCTCAACGGGCTGTCAAGGTTACTCGTAAATTCATAGGCTGCGGGAGGTCGTGCCCCCAGACGTGGTGTGGGAGGCCACCAGCGTAACGGTGGCGACCATCGTGTTGGTCCTGACGGAAACCAAAACCGAGCTTATCCAGGCCGTCGCGCTGTCCGACGGACGGGGACCACCTTAGCTCCGCCGACGTCACCTCATGCGCTCCCATGCATCTTCGTGGATGGAATCAAACTCATCCAGGCGGCAGCATCAAATCTCGTCGCCAAGGGTATCGAGGTCCACTTGCTGGATCGAGAACCAGATCGGCTCGGGGCTGCGCGCGGCGGTCCGCAGGAGGGGCTTGGCCGCGGACAGCAACTCCTCAAGCGAGTGGAAGGGGTTCACCGCTTCCTCGCCGTCGCTGGTCCGCATCAGCAGGGCGTACCCAGCCTTGCTCGCCCGCGGTGGTGACACCGGTGCGGCCGGCTTTGACGCTGCAGTCCGTGCAGCCCGACCGGGAGTGACGGCTCTTGGCTTTGGTTCTGTGCGGCGTTGTTGCACGGATTTGGCCAGTGGCGGTGCAGGCTGGGCCGCCGTAGGAGGATCGCCCCTCCTCTGATCCCCTGGATTCCCATCTTGCCATTCAAGCTGAACCAGGGCCGCCGCCACCATATCCCCAAGCAGACTCGCAAGGTTCAGAACTGGCGCGAGTACGACGCCAGCCTGCGCCAGCGCGGCAGCCTTACGGTGTGGTTCTCCGATGCGGCGATCGAGGGATGGCGCGCAGCGCCGCGCACCACCCCGGGCGGGCAGCCCTGGTACTCTCCCCTGGCGATCCTGGCGGCACTGACCCTGCGGGCCGTGTTCCGCCTCGCGCTGCGCCAGACGGAGGGACTGATCGGCTCCGTGCTGCAACTGCTCGGGCTGGCTCTGGCGGTGCCCGACCACACCACCCTGTGCCGCCGAGCCGAGACACTGGAGGTGCCGCGGCCCCGGCAGCGCAGGGAGGGTGAAGCCATCCACCTGCTGGTCGACAGCACCGGCCTCAAGCTTTGCAGCGCGGGCGAGTGGCTGCTGGAGAAGCACGGCACCAGAACACGCCGGTCCTGGCGAAAGCTGCACATCGGCATGGATGCCGAGACCGGCCAGATTGTCGCGGCGGCGCTGACCACCAACGACGTCGATGATGGCGCCCAGGTTGGCTCCTTACTCGGCCAGGTGTCAGCACCGGTGGCCTCGTGTCAAGCGACACCGGAAACGCCCCCCCTTGGCGCCATGAAATTGCCCCCCTGGTTTAAGCCTTCGCTGCGGCTGTGACGGGTTCCGGCGTGCTGCTCCGGAGCAGGCCTGAGCGGCGCTTCTCCTTGAGCCGGTAACTGTCGCCGCGGATGGTAACCACGTGGCTGTGGTGCAGCAGGCGGTCGAGGATGGCGGTCGCCACCACGGGATCGCCGAACACCTCGGTCTGCCTCTGTTTTGGACCGGGTCGTCTCTGAGATTACGGTCACCGACCCGCATCACCCGCTCCACGGGGAGCGGCTGCGACTGTTGTCGCTGACCTGCGCACGTGGGGCAGGCTTCATTGCTGTTGGCCTGGCGGATGGCCGGCGGCGTCTGTTGCGCCGTGCCGCCACGGACCTTGACCAGCCTGCGGTGGCGGAGCCGGAGGTGGCGCGCATCTCGGTCCGCAAGCTGCTGCCCCTGGCCCGGCTCGTGCGGCGCATGCTGGCGGTCTCCCGGGAGGAGACATCCCATGTCGAACCGTCAGCATTTTGCCCGCCCAGGTCTTGCGGCCCCGATGGCGCTGCCCCGGGTACATCCCCGGCCGTGGCCGGCGCTGACCAGCGAGGCCAGAACCAGGCTGGCGCAGCAGGTCGCCCGCCTGATCTCTCGGCTGCGTCCGGTACAGGAGGCACCTCGTGTTGAGCGCGCAGAATGAGGCGGCCGAGCGGGTCGCCACCGCGCACCGGGCCAAGCTCGCCTACATTTATGTCCGCCAATCCACGGCCGGTCAGGTGCGCCAGCACCAGGAGAGCACGGAACTGCAATACCGCTTGGTCGACCGGGCTGCCGGCCTGGGCTGGCCACGCGAGCGGATCGAGGTGGTCGATGACGATCTCGGCAAGTCGGGCACCTCCAGCACCGGGCGCCAGGGGTTCCAGCGGCTGATCGCGGAGATCGGCCTCGGCAAAGCCGGCTTGGTGCTCAGCCTGGATGCCTCGCGGCTGGCCCGCAATAACCGCGACTGGCACCAGTTGCTGGAGCTTTGCTCCCTGTTCGGGGTGCTGATTGGCGACGGCGAGCGCCTGTACGATCCTGGCGTCTACCACGACCGCCTCCTGCTCGGGCTGTCTGGCATCATGAGCGAGGCAGAGCTGCACCAGATCCGCATTCGTTTGCACCAGGGGGAGCGGCAGAAGGCTCTGCGGGGTGAGCTGCGCCTGCCACTACCGGCCGGCCTTGCCTACGGACGCGGGGGCGAGATCATCCTCAACCCAGATGAGGAGGTGCAGGCACGGCTGCAGTTGGTGTTCGCCCGGTTCCGCGACTTGCAAAGCGCCAACGCAGTGGCGCGCGACCTGCGGCGGCATGGCCTGATGCTGCCGACACGGCCTGTGCGTGGCCCGGCACCGCACGAGGTGGTCTGGGTGGCGCCCGACAATTTCCGCGTGCTGCAGATCCTGCAACGCCCATCTTATGCCGGCGCCTACGTCTGGGGGCAGCGGCGACAGGATCCGACACGCCGTCGCGCCGGTACGGCACGTGCTGCTACGGTCCGGGTTGCGGTTGAGCAGTGGCCGGTCTGTCTGCGCGATGCTCACCCGGGCTACATTGGCTGCGAGGAGTTCATGGCCAACCAAAAACGGTTGTCCGATAACGCCGCCCGGCGTGCCCCGGCGCGGCCTGGGGTACCACGCCAGGGCGCGGCACTGCTGCAGGGCATTGCGTCCTGCGGCCGGTGCGGGCGGCGCATGTCGCTGCACTACTCCGGTCCGCGTGGCGACTACCCGGTCTATCTCTGCCGCGCGGACCAGACACGCGACGGCCAGCCGCGCTGTCAGGAGGTGCGGGCGCTGCAAGTGGATGCTGAGATCGAACGCGTGCTGCTGGCATCCCTGGCGCCTGACCGCATCGCACTGGCGGCAGCGGCGGTCGGTCAGATCGAGGCGGAGGCACGTATGCTTGAGCGGCAATGGTCGCTCAAGCGCGAGCGTGCCCACTACGAGGCCGAGCGGGCACGGCGGCAGTACGACGCGGTGGAACCGGAAAACCGCTTGGTGGCGCGCTCCCTGGAGCGGGACTGGGAGGAGAAGCTGCGTCAGGCCGAGGCGGTGGAGCAGGATTATGAACGTTGGCGAGGTGAGCAGCCGGCGCCGGTCAGCCCGGCGGAGAACGACGAGGTACTGGCTCTGGCGCAGGATTTGCCGTGCGTTTGGCAGGCCGCGATGCCAGCAGAGCGCAAGCAGATACTACGTCTCGTTATGCGCGAGGTCACGCTCGACCAGAGGCGAGGGCGTGGCCAGATTTGGACGCGGATTACCTGGCAAACTGGGGCAAGCAGCGAGCATCTGCTGCAGCGCCGTGTGCGGGCCTATGCGGAATGCGTGAGTGCGGAGCATCTGGAGCGGCGCGTACGGGAACTGAATGCTGAGGGCAGGATGGACCGCGAGATCGCTGCCCTGCTCAATGCCGAGCGGATCATGTCAGCACGAGGCGTGCCGTTCAGGGGCGAAACCGTTTACTTGCTGCGCAAGCAATGGAACATCCGGGCAGCCAAGATCAACGGGGTGGCCGCGAACCCGCCACGATGGCCGGACGGCAGCTACTCCGTGCAGGGGGTGGCCGAAGCATTGGGCGTCACGGCGCAGACGGTGTTCAAATGGCTCCGCAAAGGGCGCCTGGTCGGGCGCCAGATGGTCAAGGGACAACCGTGGCAGATCCAGCTTGCCGACGTGCAGGTCGCCGCGCTGACGATGCAGGTACAACGGAACAGCCGTTCAAAGAAGGAGGCATCATGACACCCTCGGCTCGCCGAACACGTTGCCCCACTCGCCAACGGCGCGATTGGAGGTTACCAGCATCGAGCCCCGCTCGTAGCGACGGCTGACCAGCTGAAAGAACAGATGCGCGGCATCTGGCTCAAACGGCAGGTAGCCAAGCTCGTCGACGATCAGCAGCCTCGGCTTGCTGAAGTGCACCAGACGTTCCTCGAGCCTGCCCTCGGCATGCGCTTTGGCCAGCTGCGCCACCAGGGTGGGCGCGGGCACGAACAGCACGGTGTAGCCGGCGTTGATCACCTCGCGCCCGATGGCCACCGCCAGATGGGTTTTCCCCACGCCTGGCGGCCCGAGCAGCATCAGCGTCTCGCCGTTGCCGACGAACCGCCCGCTGGCGAGATCGCGGATCTGCCCACGGTCGATCGAGGGCTGGGCAGCAAAGTCGAACCCGGCGAGATCGCGGGTATAGGGGAACCGCGCCAGCCCCATCGCCATCTCAATCCGGCGGCTGTCCTTGCGGGCGATCTCGCGCTCGCAGAGCAGCGTCAGGCTTTCGCGCAGGTTCAGCTCGCCCCGCGCGGCCTCGTCCAGCAGGCTGTCCAGCCCGTCGCGGATGGCCGTGAGCTTGAGCCGCGTCAGCATCGCTGTCAGGCGATCCGGGTGAGGCGTCATCACCAGGCACCCCCAGCCACCGCCTCGTACTCAGCCAGCGGCCGCAGTAAGGCCGGGACCTCGGCCGGCGTGGCGGGGACGCCTCCCGTGACGCCGTCCGCGTCCCTCACGACGGCCTGGCCGCGGAACCCCGCCACGCCCTCGAAGTGGGCCGGCTCGGTCGCGCGCCCGCGTCGGCCCTCCAACACCTTGTGCGCCGCGACCTCCCGCCCCGCATGGCTGATCCTCACCATCCCAGCGCCAAGCGTTACCTGCACCCACTCGCCGATCAGACGCCAGGGCACCGAGTAGCTGTTGCCCTCTACCCCAACCGCGCAGTCCGACCCCACACGCCGGACCAGGTCCCGCGTTGCCTGGAACGGCGGCGTGCCGTCCAACGCGCGCAGCGCCCCAGCCTCGTCGCGCAGGAACCGCACCATCGGCGCCTCGCCTGTGGTGCCGTGCACCCGCACATCAGCCACCTCGCGGGTCCAGGCCATCAGGTGCGCCTCCAGCGCCTCCCAGTTCGGAAAGGCGCGCCCGGCGATGGCGTTGCGCTTGATGTAGCCTACTCCACGCTCATCCTTACCCTTAGTGCGGGCCCGATACGGAGCGCAGGCCCGCGGCCGCACGCGCCAGTGCCGGGCAAAGGCATGCAGGCGGGCATTGAACACCACCTCCCGTGTCGCCGCGTCGTGCCACCGTCTTGGGACAGGTACCGAACTCCCGCGCGATCCGCTTGACGCCCCAGCCCCGCGCCTTGAGCCCCAGCATCGCCGCCACCTCGTCCGGCGTCCGCATCCGAACCCTCCGCGCCTCGTCCAGCGCGGAAGCCTGGATCACTCCAGCCTCGTCCATCGACATCCCTCTCTCCCTCTCCAGAGGGAGGCGATTTCATGTCGCCAAGGGAGGGAGATTCCATGTCGCCCGACACCTCGTTCACTGCAGACGGCGCCTACGACCAGGAAGGCGTTTCTGCTGCAGTCGCCAACTGTCATCCGGATGCTGCGGTCATCGTGCCGCCGCGCTCCACGGCCGTGCCAAGCGAGACGGCAGATACCGCGCCAACGCAGCGGGATCGTCACCTGCAGAGCATAACCGAGCACGGACGCGCGGCCTGGCAGAAGGCATCTGGCTACACCAACCGAGCCCGCGTCGAAGCGGCCATCGGCAGGTTCAAACAGGTGATTGGTGATGGGCTGCGTTGCCGCACGGACCAGCGTCGGGTGACCGAGGTGGACGTCGCCGTCCATGCGCTGAACCGCATGTTGGTGCTGGGGCGCCCGATCTCCGTCCGCACCGCCTGAACCCAGACGGGGCTGGGCTTACTGCGTTCGTACTGTCGATCCCTGCAACACGCCCGCTCTGAGGCCAACCTAGCCGACCTCGCCGAGCGCGGCATCCGCGGCTACGTCGCCACCGGCCGTGCCAAGCACCCTGATGGCGGCGAGGACCGACGTCGAGGTCCGCTGGTCTCGGCCATGCGCCAGCGGCTCAGACGTGCAGGTCGCCGCAGCCGATACCGATTACGCAAGCAGGTCGTCGAACCGGTTCTGTTGCGTCCTTGCGGAGCCATGCCGGACAGGTACAAACCAAGCATGGTGAGACGGCGACGAGTGGCCTCGGTAAGGCCGGATCAGTCTTTCAAGGGGCGGCAGTTCACCGCTGAGGTAATCCTCTGGGCGGTCCGCTGGTACCTCATGTTCCCGGTGAGCTACCGCGGCCTCGAACTGATGCTGGCTGATCGCGGCGTCGAGGTGGCGCATACCACGGTGTTCCGTTGGGTGCAGACCTACGCGCTGGAGATCGAGAAGCGCATTCGGCCGCACCTGCGCCTGAGCAACGGCTCATGGAGAGTCGATGAGACCTACGTGCGGGTGAAGGGGCGCTGGACGTACCTGTATCGCGCGGTCGACAGCCACAGCCAGACAATCGACTTCCTACTCTCGGCGAAGCGGTTCTTCCGCAAGGCGCTGAAGCAGCCTCACACGGTAAATCCGCGCACCATCACCGTGGACAAGAACCCGGCCTATCCCTGCGCCGTCGCTGAGATGAAAGGGGACGGTGAGCTATGGCGCTTTGCTCTGCTACGACAATGCAAATTTCTCCATAACATCGTGGAACAAGATCACCGCGTGCTAAACGCCTGGTCAGACCGACGCTTGGCTTCGGTAGTTTCAACACGGCACGACGAACACTGGCAGGCTACGAGGCGATGGCAATGATCAGGAAGGGGCAGATACGGAAGGTTGGCGGGCGAGACATGCGGACCCAAGCCACCTTTGTCGCCGAGCTGTTCCAGGTCGCCGCCTGATCCGGTACCTGCCAAGGTTATTCGCAATCTGCCGCAAACTTCGCAACAGAACCAGCATGGCTGATGATCTCGGCCGGAAAGCGGTATCCGGGATAGGTGGCGGGCTCCGGCATCATCAAACCAGCTTGGTCCAGCCGCCTCGTTCCGGGTTGAGGCCGACAAGTTGACGATGCCCAACAAGCGCTATCAGCCGATAGGAGCGTAGTCGCCGGTGCCGGGTGGCAGGATGAAGTCGTCGGCCGTCAGGTGATGAACGCCTCGTAGTTCGATTTCGAAGGTCGGTCCGGTCGGAAGGGTCGGGCCGGGTTCTGAATTGTTGTAGCCGAGCTTGGCCACAACCTGGATCACGGTGTTGCCGTCCACGATGTCGTAGCGAACCTGGGCTGCATAGGTCACCTCGAAGCCATCAGTGCCGAGGAAGAGGGTGGGTGGCTGACCATCCGGCGGCGGGAAGGAATTCTGGTAGCCGGTCAGGTCCATTTTGTCCCGGCCGTGGTGGAAGTCGGCGATGACATCGCGCGCGCCTGGGCCAACGCCATTATCCAGAAAGAAGTCGCCGACGCGGGTGAACTTGAAGATATCCTGGCCCGCGCCGCCAGTCAGGGTATCGGCTCCGATGCCGCCCTGCAGGGTATCCCGGCCGGACCCGCCATACAGATGGTCATTGGCGGCGCCGCCGAAGATGGAATCATTCCCACTGTCGCCAAAGAGGAAGTTGGTGCGGTCCTCCTGCGACTCTGAGCCACGCGTCGGTACGGAGCCATAACCCCTGATGAGATCATCACCAGCGCCGCCAAACACGGTGTCGGCGCCAAAGCCAGCGAGTACCTCATCATTTCCTGCGCCTGCAAAAATCAGGTTGCTGCCAGGCTTGAAGTCGGGCGAGTTCCAATACGGCCCGAAATTATGGCTGGTATCGCCATCGGGGTCAGGCGGCAGATACGGAGCGAAGTTGTCGCCTGCGATCCGGTCATTGCCCGCGCCGCCGAAGATGACATCACTGCCCTCCTGGCCAACGATGGCATCATTGCCCGCCTTGCCGAAAATGACATCGTTGTCCGTGCCGCCCTTCAGGGTGTCATTGCCCTGAGTTCCGCTTTTGACCGCCATGTTGTTGTTTCCCCCGCCAGAAGCACCCAGCCTCTGCTGCGCCATTTGACACTCGGGATGGTCAACCGTCACGCAACTCATGAACAAGCATGTGTGATACCACAGTTGCGTCGGGCAAGAATTAATAGGATGTCATCTTTGCTGGCGAGCGAGGGCGTGTCCTGGGGCCGGTGCCGTCGGTGGTCACCACAAGCCTGGCAGGTGGCGGCGGACATCGGCCATGCGGCACCAGCGTGTTGCACCGGTCGACGGATTGGGCGCGGTGAGCCCGACCCGGGTTTCTGGTCATACGACGCGGACGTAGTCTGGGTGGCCAAGCTCAAGCATGCGGTTCAGCATGTTGGCAGCGACGGCCACCTCGGTGCGTCGGCGCCCGTCAGTTTGCGAAGGCAGGCCATCTCCGATGACGCGTTTCCATCTTGAGATGCCGGACTCCACCAAAGCTCGATGGTTGTGCCCCGATGCTTTCTGCCAGGCCATGCGCCCGCGCTCGGCAATTATCTGCAGATGTCGGTCGCGCTGGATCGGCGCAGTCTCAACCTTGTCGCTCGGCACCGCGCTTGACCGAGGCGGAATGATGACGTCGGCACCCGGATGCCGGGTAGCGACCCCGGCGTAAACGTCGTCCTTGCCGTACGCACCGTCACGGGTTGTGGACGCCACCGGCCCCTCCGCCTGGTCAAGCAAGGGGCCGATCTGCGAGCCATCTTCGGCATCCTTGTTAGTCAGCGCCGATGCAACGATGAACCCGGTATTGGCGTCGGTGGCTAGATGAAGTTTGCGCTACCCACGCCATGCTTCTCCACCAGCCACTCGCCAGGACCGCAGAGCTTCAATCCCGTGCTGTCCACCAGCAGGTGGACAGGCTCAGGCCCACGGCACGGGCGCGGTACCACTAGCGTCTCCGCTCGGCGGCTCATCGTGCTGTGGTCGGGTACGGCGAGGTCGAGGCCAAGCAGGTCCATGATGCAAGCTATAAGGCTCTCCATCTGGCGCAGCGCCAGGTGGAACACAGTCCGTAAGGTCAGCGCTGTGGTGATCGCCAAGGGGAGTAGTGCGGCTGTCCGCCTCGGGTGGTCCGCCGCTCAGCCCGCCACACCTTGATCACCTCGGCCGTGAACCACACGGTGAGGCTGCCGCGTGCCCGCAGACCAGCCTCGTAGGCAGGCCAGTTCGTCACCCTGTGGCGCTGGCGTGGAATGTGGTGCCGCCGATCGGCATTGGCTTTGAATGGCAAGCAGGTGATCAGCCCCCATTGGGTGGTCCGCAGTGAATGTTATTGATCCGGCCTGGGTGATCTTGGACTAGGCGGCGTAGCGGAAGGTTTTGTGGCCGAAGAAGCTGCGGACGCGGTCGGGTAGCTTGGACAGCCGGCGCATGTATCCGAGCACGGCACGCTTGAGCCCCGCCTTGCTGCGCGCCGGCGCCTGACCGGTGACCGCCTGCTTCAGGTCGCCGTTGACGCCCTCGTCCGGGTTCAACTCGGGGCTGTAGCCTGGGAGATAGAACACCTCGATCTCGGCCTCGCGCCCAGCCAGCCAGTCGCGGACCTTGGCTGAGCGGTGGACCGGCAGGCGGCCGAGGATGAGGAGGACCTTCCGATCGACGTCACGGACCAGGCGCGTGAGGAAGCGGAGCAGGTTCGGCGCCTTGATCGCGCCGTCCAGCACCATCCAGCGCAGCTCACCCTTGTTGGTCACCGCGGAGATCAGACCCAGGTTGGCCCGCTTGTGGTTGACCCGCACCTCCGGCGTGCGGCCCGGGGGCGCATAGCCGCGGCCGCGCACGTCGTCGGAACGCAGGCCGGTCTCATCACCCCAGAAGATGGCGCCGCCCTCCGCCTTGGCTCGGGCTGCAATGGTCGGGTATTCTCGCCGCAGCCAGCGTCGCACCGCGGCCGGGTCCTGCTCGTAGGCCCGCCGCAGCGGCTTCTGCGCGGTGAAACCCCAGCGCGCCAGGTAGGTGCCCATGGTCCGCACCGCCAGCCGCACTCCGAAGCGCTGCCAGATCAGCTCGCCCACTGCCGCCCGGCTCCAGAGCGCAAATGGTAGGTCTAGCTCGTCAGGCGTGTGCCGCCGGATCAAGTCGCGGGTCTCGGCTTCCTGCCCAGCAGCAAGAAAGCGGCCATACCCTGGCTCAGGCCCGCGCAGACCAGTCTTCAACCCAGCCGCGCCTCGCTCGGCGTAACGCTTGCAGATGTCGAACACCCCGGTCTGGGTCAGCCCAACCTGCGCCGCAATCGCACCGTAGGTCAGGCCGGCCTGGCGCAGGCCAATCACCTGTCGCCGACGTTCCTCTTGCGCTGCCGCCGGCAGCTTGCGCATGTCCACATGCTTCATAACACCAACCTAGGCCAATCCCACTTGCCTTCAAGACCGCTCAGACCGGATCAATAGCTCTTTTGGTCCTCTCGCCGCCTTGAGCGCTCCGCCCGATCTGAATGGCGTCTGATACCTAGTCGGCCTTGAATAACCCGGTCACGCCGCGTGGGCTGCAACTGGGAGATGGTCCGGCCGGGCTATCGCGTGGATGAGGCTGGTGAGGAGGGCGAGCAAAAGGGCTTTGAGGTAGACGAGGATCTTGCGGATGTTGTGCCCGCAGCCGCAGAGGACGGCGTAGAGGGCATCACCGATCGTGCCCTTGAGGGCGCAACGAGCAAGGCGACCCTCTGTCTTCATGTGGCCGATCTCGGGCTCAATGGCGCTGCGTCGCCGCAGGAGCTTGCGCAGGCGTGGGGTAAGGCCGCGGCGCGTGCCGCTGACGAGCACCGTCGTGCCGTGGGCACCATGGCCGCGGTAGCCACGATCAACCACGGCGAGGCTTGGGCAGGATCCGGTGAGGGTCTCCACCTGCTGGAGGGCATCGGGAAGGGTATGGCCGTCGTAGGGGTTGCCGGGCATGGAGCGCATGCCGACGACAAAGCCGCCGGCGAGCGTGGTGGCAATGCTGACCTTGCAGCCGAACTCGTAGCGCACCCGCGCCTTGCCCTTGGAGATGCAGTCCACCTCCGGCTCATGCAGGGCGTAAATCTTGCCCGTGCTTTTCGGCGTTTGCCGCAGCAGGCGGGTGACGAGCGCCATGTGTTGTTCGATCCGCGTCCGCAGCCCCTCTTCGGGTACGGCGTCGAGCTTGCGACCGAGGTCACGCAAGACGCGTCCCGTGTAGCCCTTCAAGGTCCGCAGCGCTTTGCGCATGCGCCGGAACTGCCTGGCATGGGCGTGCCGCCCGGCCTGGGCGGCCAGACGCGGCGCCAGGCGGTTATAGTTCTGCCGCAAGGTGATCCCGGCTTTCTGCGCCAAGGTCACCAGGGAACGGCGCGCTCTCTCATTAAGGCGGCTGTCAGTCGGATGCGCGATGGCCTTCTCCATCACCGTGGTGTCCACCGCGATCTCGGCCAGGCCGCGCGGCGTCACGGCACCGCAGGCACGTCCTGCCTCGATCGTCTTGGTCAGCAGCCACTCCACACCCTCCTCGCCGATGCGACCACGCCAGCGGCTGAGTGAGGAGGGATGAATGGGCAGGCGGTGCTGGAAGAAGGTCTCGCCGGTGAAGTGCTGGAAGTACGGATTCTCCACCCAGCGGGCGAGCACCGCCTCATCGGAGAGGCCATAGGTGTGCTGCAGGACCATCAACCCAGCCACCAGCCGCGGATTGATAGCAGGCCGTCCCTCCTGGGCGGGAAAGAAGCCGGCCCATTCCCGCTCGAGCCAGTCCCAGTCGATCAGCGCCGCCAGTCGAACCAGCTCATGCCGCCCGTCGATGATGTCGACGAGGCGCGGCCGTAGAAGGTCGGCCTGTTCCGGCGGGCGCGGGCGATGCTTGATGCCCACCAGAATCGCAGGCTTTGCCCCCTATTCCAATCAAACCTTGCAAATCTACGGCGATCAAACCGGCAAAGCTTCCAAAGAGATCAGTGGGTTGGAAGTTGTTCAAGGCCGACTGCCTAGGCTGGGCCTGAAAGCCACCCACAAGAGGTGTGCCCAGGCTGCGGTGCGACACGCAACGGAGGAACCACCAATGCAAATCTCCTGTCGAGCGACACTCGCTGCAATCGTGAGCTGTTACCCTGCCACAGGCGTCATGGCCCAGACCCAGCAGCAAGCTACTCGCTTCGACCTGACGCACTGCTGGGTGGCCAGCACCACCGTCATCGAGCGCGCGCCCGCATTTCGCGCCCAGTCGCTTCCCCAGCAGGGCGTCACCCGCGCGAATGAACCCGGCGGTCAGTTCGACAACTTTGCCACGCGCTGCCTCGGCACCATCGCGTCGATAGACGGTGCCCCACCGGAGGGTAGAGGGTTCTGCGAATGGGCTGGAACTGGTGAGGATCGGGTGTTCATCCGCTGGACGTTGGAGGCAGGCCGGGGCAGCGGCGCCTTCGTCGGCGGTACTGGCCGCTACAGGGGCATTTCGGGCGAGATTTCGTTCCGGCCAATCGCGCCCATCCCCACACTGGAGCCCGGTGTCATTCGCACCTGCCTTCACAACACAGGAGAGTTCAGGCTCCCCTAATCCCTCGCCAGCATCGCCCAAGCTCGCAGCGCCGCCCTGACACTCCCCTCAGCCAGCACCGGGAGGAGTGCTCGGAGAGTATGGTCCGGACCTGCCGCCTTCTGGGCGGCTCCCCGACCTCCGAGCAGATCTATCGCTCGGACAACCCGCCCGTGTTCTTCCTGAGGAGCACGGGGCGCTATTAAGCGGCAGGACACGAAAGTGCGTCGAATGTCTTACTCGTGAGAACACCGGGTGAACGAGGCTCAGACGTCGATCGCCTTCCAGCCGTGCAGCACCCGGCGTGTGGCGGCGTCGAAGGCGAAGTAGTTGCTGCCGTTGTTGAGCGGCTGGTCGTGCTGTCTCCCGATGGGATCGCCGCGTAGGCGACACAGCAGCAGCGTCCCGACACCGCCGTGTGCGATGACGGCGATGTCGCCGCAACCCGCCGAGGCGGTGAGCACCTCCTCGACTGCGTCCACGATCCGGCGCTGTGCGTCGACGGCGCGCTTCCAACCACGAACGCTCGTTGGGATGCGCAAAAAATAGGTTGGCGACGGCCTCGAACTCGGCTCGCGGTAGATAGCCCGTCGCCGAGCGGTCGTTCTCCCCGAGCCTTTTCAACTCCGCGACGGACAGGCCGAGGTGCCCCGCCAGGGCCACGCCACCTCGGCTGCTTAGGACCGCGGGATCAGACGCACGATCCGTGCGAAGCCTTCAACGTGGAAGGCCAAACGGTCGTGGTCGCCACCGGACATCGACCGAAGCTGCTGGGCCTGCTGCTCGACCTCCTGTGCAAATGCGGAACGCACTGCACCGGGCAGCCGCGACAGCGCGAGTAGAAGCGCGCCCTTAAATCGCTCCAATTGCGCCTCCGCCTCCGGCACCTCTACCAAGCGGTCGTCTTGGCTACCTTCTTCCTCCATTGGTCCACCTCCCTGGATCAGGTGATTGGTCACTGAGATAGTGGTTACAGGCGGCGTAGGCGCCAAGGTCCACTACCGGCCGCCTCGCCCCCAGCAGCGCCGCGGCCTCGCCGTCCATGATGTGGGGGCAGCAGGCACCCTCTCCGCTCAGAGCATGAAGTCAGCCGCCGTGAGATCGTAGCGGCCGAGCAGCACGATTTCGGTGTCCACCACGCCGTCGGCCCGGGCCACAATGGTTTGGCTGCGGTCCCAAGGCGAGGGCGACCCGCCATCGGGTCCTTCGGCGACTACGATGGGCTCGTCGGCCACGTCCAGTTGCACGACGGTGGTGTCGCCTCGGAACTCGAAGCGCACTTGCCCCGGCATGGCGGACGAATTGCCGTCTTCCGGGTAGTCCACCAAAGCGCCCTGACCGCGGAACACGAAGGCCGCGTCGATGAGCATGTCGCCAAACTGCGAGTAGTGGTTCAGCGGGGCGAGGTTGAGGACGTCCTCACCCTGCCGGAAGTCTAGGACGACATCGGTGCCGGGATTGGCCGCCCCATCCCCGCGTGAGCCGATGACAAAGGCGTCGGCGCCCGCGCCGCCTATGAGCAAGTCGGCGCCCGGCCCTCCCCAAAGAGAGTCGTCGCCCTGTCCGCCGGCCAACACGTCATTGCCATCGCCGCCCTGCAGTGTGTCAGCTCCGGCCCGGCCCACCAGCAGGTCGTCGCCGGCCAGCCCGGTGAGCGCGTTGGCGCCGCCGTCGCCGCGCAGGCGGTCGGCGTGGTCGCTCCCGAGGACGTTCTCGATCCCCGCGAGGACGTCCGTGCCCGCTCCGCCCCAGGCCCGACCGGCCGCCAGGTTGACCGCGACCGCGCCGCCCACGTCCTCATAGGACGCTGTGTCG
>NZ_JQKB01000098.1 GCF_000745835.1 Belnapia moabensis DSM 16746
CATGCGGAAGCGCAAGATGGCAGCGAGGCGGTGCCGGACCCGCTCCGGCGAGCGCGGGTCGTCGATGCAGGCTGCCAGCCGGTCGGCAATGCCGAGGCGGCGCTCGACCTCGCGCAAGGCCAGCAGGCCGCCGTCGGAGGAGAGTTGCCCGCCGTCGAAGCGGGCGATCAGGAGCTTGCCGCCAACCGATGACAGGCCGGGCAGCGGCGGGGGAGGGTCAACCGTGACGGGCATGGTCTCCGGACGCGGCTGGGTTTGAGTGTCGTAGCCAAATTCTACGTCCGCACAACGGCTTGCGCCATGCCCGTCAGCCCTCGCGCATAATCCGGGTTAGGGGGGCAAGGGGATACGGCTAGCGAGTCTATCTGCGTCTACGAGGCACCAGGATCGCCCACCTCTTGCGGAGCGGTTTGCGGCGTCCTGACACGGCCTGGAGCAGCGTCCAGGGGGATTGGATGTGTCGTGGAGCCAAGCATGCCCCCACGAGGCTTCTGCGGCCCTTTGCGCATGCATCTGGCTCCAGGGAGGGGGGGAAGGGGCCTCTGGTGCTCCCGAGCCGCCCGGCGGTGGCCCCCCAGCAACTCGCGTTTCAAATGTTGCAGATAAGGTGGCGAGCACCATATGATGGTCTGGAAACGGAACCGACCATGACCGCTAACCTCCTCGAGTACGTCATGCTGCCCGAGGCCGCCCGGGCCGGGGCCCCCGCGCCGCCGGCGCCCAGCGACGACGAGCGCATCGAGGTTGTGGTCCGCCGCGGGGATGGCACCGCCGAGGCCTTGACCTTGCCCCCGGAGGCTGCACGGGCGGTCCGCGCCGTCCTCGACCGCCTCTACGCCGGCGGCAAGGTGGCGGTGCTGGGCGAGGACGCGGAGCTCACGCCCAATGAGGCGGCACAGGTCCTCGGCATGTCCCGCCCGCTCGTGGTGCGGCGGATGGACGCGGGGGACCTGCCCTTCCGTCACGTGGGCTCCCACCGGCGCTGCCGGTTGAGCGACGTCCTCGCCTTCAAGGTCAAGGCGGACGACCAGCAAAGGGTGCTCGACGCCCTGGCGGCGGACACCGAGGATCTCATGGAGAACCATGGTCTCTGAGCCGCGGGTCGTCGTCTACGACGCCTGCGTCCTTTACCCGCTCAACCTCCGCAACGTCGTCGTCCAGTGCGCGGTTGACCGGCTCGCGCGGGCGCGCTGGAGCGACGACATCCACGAGGAGTGGATCCGGAACCTCCTCGAGGCCAACCCCGGCCTCGCACGCGAGCGGCTCGAGCGGACGCGCCGCTTGATGGACCGGGCGCTGCCCGACGCCCTGGTCGCTGGCCACCGCCGCCACATCCCGGCGGTCTCCATGCCCGACCCGAAGGACAGGCACGTCGTGGCGGCCGCCATCGAGGCCGGGGCGGAGGCGGTCGTGAGCGCCGACCGCCACTTCCGCGACGGGGACCTGAAACCGCACGGCCTGGCCGTCTGGCGGCCCGGCGACTTCCTGATGCGGCTGTACCGCGCCGACACCGAAGCGACGGTCGCCTGCATGGCGAACGCCCGGCGCAACCTCCGTCGCTCGGCGCCAACCGCGGCGGAGTTCGTCGCCGGCCTGCGCCGGACCGGCAAGCTCGACGAGTTCTGCGGCGCCCTTGACCGGCATCTGAGCGATCTCTGACCGCCATAGGCGGCACGGCCGCCCCCGCCGCTACGCGGCTACCTTGGGCACGAAGTCCCGGTAGCCGCGGTGGGGCAGCGCGCCCAGGCTGCCGAGCAGCCGGTCGAAGCTGGTGTGCCGACTGTTGCGCCGGCTCCAGCGCCAGGCGAACTCGTCGAGGTGGGCCTGCAGGTGCGGCCGCCGGAAGCCATGGAAGGTGCCCGTCCCCTAGCGCTTGAACAGCGAGAACAGCCGGTGCGCCCAGGGCACCAGCACATAGGCCGCCATCTTGCCGACCACCTTCGGGCGGTGGTCGTACCTGCCCGCCAGCGACTTGTACGCGGGCAAGCCGTCCGTCAGCAGCCCGGACTTGGGCTCCACCGTCCGACGCACGAAGGCGCCGATCTTCTCCGCCGAGTAGTCGGGCAGCACGACCAGCCGGGCGCGGCCGGGCTGGCCCTCATCGTCAATCTCCACGGCACCGATCAGCGCGATCTTGCCGACGTGGCTCCGCCCGCGCCCGTCGGCCGTATCGTGCCCGCTCAGCTGCGGGTCAGCGTCATCCGCCACCTCGGTAAGCCTCGCGCGAGCCTCAGACAGCGGCACCCGGCGAACCGTCGGCGCAGGTGTTCCAATGCCAGCCCGGGCTGTCTGGAACGGGGGAGCGGTGGCGAGAGTGTTGCTTGGCTTGCTGCTGGACAGTTTCGTGCCGACAGGTCCGGTAATGCTCGGGCTCGACGATACGATCAACCGCCGGCACGGCAAACGGATCAGCGCCAAACACCGGAGTAGGCGCTGCTCTTCCCAAAGCCGTTCGGTCCGCCGATGATGAGGACGACGGGAAGCTCAGCGTCGGACAACGATGCCGTCCGGGCTCCCCGTGACCTTCTCGTTCTCCTCGCGAGCGCGCATGACATTGCAGCCGAAAACGTAGGCGAGGTCGGTGCCGAAGGTCGCCCGACGGGCGTCGAGGACGCGGATCACCGTCAGTGTGCCGCCGTTCACTTGAACGATGCGCTCAGACACGCCGGCCGGGGGTACCTGGTCGGTGGTGATGGAAAGAGGCTTGTAAACAACGTGGCTCATTTACCCCCCGCCTCCCATATAGAGCATCGGACGCGTCCTATTCCAACGCCGACCAGCCGGTGGGGTTGGCAGTACGCCCGGTTCTGTCATCACTCACACCAAACTGGGCGTCATGAGTTGGAGGGCGAGCTCCGTCTACGCTGCCCGGAGAATGGCATGCGGACTGCCGGCACGATGGAGGTAAAGTAGGCGTCAATGGTTGGCAGAGATGTGCTGGTTGTTGCGGGCTTGAGGGCGGAGGAGATGCGGAGTTCGCCATAGCTTCGGCGAATCGGTGTGCTGATTCGACGCTCTTGAAACCGCCCATACATCGAATGCGGCCTTTCACGCCGTGATTATCTTGTTCCAGTCTGTTATTGTTGTGCGCGCTGGTGGGAGGGACAACTCGCCGGCTGAGCGTTGACCAGATAGCTCGTGGGTAGGAGCCATGCTCGTCTTTGGCCTCCTGGTCGGGAACTCGGCCGGTAACCGACTTCGCCGAGTAGAGGAAGGCTTGGGCCGCCGCCATGTCGCGGTGCTCGCTCAGCATGGTGTCGACGAGATCACCATTGCGGTCGATGGCGCGATACAGGTCGCACCACTGGCCTCGAACCTTGAGGTAGGTTTTTATCTCATCGGAGCAACTCCTCTTTTTCGTTTGCTGCCGTCCTGACGCGTGCTGTGCGCAGCTGGTCACCTGCTTGGGTTCAAGCGGTCGTGGCCTCTCAGCCTCCGCACCCGTCTGCAGCAGTACAAGCAGCCGATCGATGTTGCGGATTCCCTGGCAACCTTGCATCAGCATCACTTTATGGCGGCACCGAGTGCTTCAACTTGTTAAGGATCACAAGGACGGTCTCAGTGCCCTTCTGGTCGGTCCAGGCGCGCTCGATTGGAACCGCCTCCAGGACAAAATTGTTCCGCAGGAGCCATCGAGCAGCGGCGGTGGCATTGCCAAATACTTCCAGCGCCAAGTATGCCACTTGGGCCAGGCGCGCCTCGGTCTCGGGCTCGGCGCCCCCATCAACAAGGTCCTGCATTCGCTTCAGCTCGGCAGCAACGGCAATACGCACCTGGTTCAGTGCTGCGCACTCATCATCTTTCCTTGCTGACCTCATCCCATTCGCTTCTCCCTCTTGTTCAACTCGCTGCCGGGACGCTGGAGGGGGCGTTTGATCCTCGGTTTGGATGGGAAGGCCGTAATTATGAAGTGCATACAGCACTAGGTGCTGGACCGTCGTGCGCTCCTTGGCTGCGCGTAGTTTTAGCGCGTGCATCGTGTAGTCGGGTATGCGAGTCGATAGGGGCACTAGATTCAGCCTTGGGGTAGGCAAGTTTCACTCCTCCTGTGGCTCGGCATTCATTCGTGTGTTCTTATCTGCCTGTACGATGCAACCGGCGGATCGCCTCTGCGAAACCGAGCCGCAGCCGTCGAATTTCGACGATCACATCCTCCGCGGTTGGTTCGTATCCTTGGCCTGGCCACGCAGCATCAAACTCGGCAGGGTCTATTGTGCCCAACATCCATCGGACAGGATCCGCCACGTCCAACACAGCCATGTCGATGTCGTCTTTCCACCATCGAAGATCAGGAAACAGGTCCGGGAATGGCTGGCGTGGTATGAATGCGCCCGGCGCAAGCATGATCAGCAGCCGCGCACGCCCATCTGTTGCCGCATAGATCTCACGTAGTTGGGCCTTACTGAGCTCCATGAGGCGTGCCTGCGCGCTGGCGATCCACGTGGCCCGTGCAATCCGCCCGCCGTCCGGGAGATGCCAGTTGAGCGCTCGAGCGAGCACATCGTCGGCTCTGTTCGCTCGTAGGACCAAAACGCGCGCATCGGGCTGTCCACCAAGTCGCCCCAACGATGACTGCAGCACGGCAAGACGCTCGGAAGACAATCCACCTTTACCGCGAAGATAGCGGGAGAGATTGCCCGGATCGATCCCAGCCTGTGTAGCGACGGCACGCACTCCGCCTGCCGTCCAGACGGCAGCAGCCAATCGATCAAAGTCAGCGGATTGTTGCCTCATACAACGCCTCACAACAACTAAGGCAGCACACACATCGACTTACAACTCTTCCTACAACGGCACACTACGCTTCCTCGCCGTTATGGAAGTCTTTAATAGATTGTAAAAAATATCAATGCAAAAAAACCAGACGTCGGATACGGATGATTTAGCTTTTGATTCAGAATTGGTGGCGTATGACTCTAGGTATCCAGAACGGCCGTTCTGGATAGTTGACGTAATACCCAAAATCGGGTTCCTGTTATTTAACAAGGAACTGACGCGATGACCCGACGTGTACTGCCAGGACCCGCCAGCTCCGGCGATCCCAGCCTGCCTGCTACCGATTCCGCCACGGTCGACACCAAGGAAGTGGAGAACTTTCTCGACCAGATGGTCAGCCAAGCCAATGACGCATCACGCGCCCGCAGCACGCGCGAGCGCTACAAGCACGATTGGCGGCAGTTCACGCATTTCTGCTGCATGACCGGGCGACATCCGCTGCCGGCGGACGTGGCGACTGTGGTCAGGTTCCTGGCCTGGTACGGGATGGGCCGGAGGACGAGCACCCTGCGCAGCGCCCGGGCTGCAATCCGCTTGCACCACGAGATGGCCGGTTTCCTCGATCCGACAACGCAACCCGAGATCACGCGCTTCTTGTCGGGCCATGCACGCCTGACAGGCGAACCGCCGCGCCAGAAAATGGCCTTGTATGTCCACCAAGTCAGAGAGCTCTGCATCGTGCTGGAAGAAGAAGGGGGGCTTGTGGCAAGCCGTGATAGGGCCGCCATCCTCCTTGGCTATGCCGCGGCGCTCCGCGCCTCCGAAGTCGTGGCAGCCCGGATCCAGGACGTGGAGATCGTTCATCGGGGCCTCACCCTGACCATCCCGAGATCCAAGACAGACCAAGAGGGCCAAGGGCAGTATGTTGCCGTCGTACGAACCGCGACCCTCGAGACCTGCCCCGTCACAGCGGTGGAGGAGTGGTTGGCTTTATTGAAGGAGAGAGGGTGCGGGCCAACGGATCCCCTTTTTCCTGCTCTCCGTGCCAGTGGCGACCCAGCGCTGCGTCAGGGGCGCCTGGAGTATCGCCCCCTGAGCACACAAGGGTACCGAGCAATGCTCAAACAGCGCTGCGCAGCCATAGGCATCGACCCAGCGCGCATCGGAGGCCACAGCCTTCGGGCCGGACACGCCACGCAGGCGGCGGAGAAAGGCGTCGACATTATTGAAATCGCCCAGCAGGGACGGTGGAAGGATCTCCGGAAGGTCATGGTTTATGTCCGCTCCGGGAGGCGGTTTACCTTCAACTCCTCGGCCAAGCTCGGGCTGTGAGGCATCACTCAGCACATCAGCGTCTGACGGGTACCTCCAGGATGCCCGTCAGGTCCCTTCGACTGCCCGAGGAACTGTGGCGGCGCCTAGAGGCCGCCACAGCAGAGGTAAACCGCCATCGTCGCCGTCGGGTTAGTGTTCCGGCCGAGACAGGCGATACCCACCAATGTCACGGCCCCGGCAAGAACAGCAGCGCGCCGATAGGAATCAGCCGTCGCGGCCGGGACATTAGCATATCGTCTGTGATCCGGGCGCTACTCGAGCGAGCCCTCAATGAGCCTGGTGACGCCCTCAATTTCGATGCCAAAATTCCGCGGCCTCCTCGCGTCATACGGAACCAAAAGGCAAAGCTCGCCGCTGCACAGGCCGAGCGAGAGGCGGCCGACTTATTTCGGAAGGTGTCTGACGCTGTTGACCGCCTACAGATACAACCAGCGGAGTTTGCCAGCGCGGTCGGGGGTAACCGGAGCGATGTGGAGCAGTTCTACCATCGGGGCACCCTGCCTGAGGGTGATGCAACACCACTTATTGCCAGAATACGGAATTGGCTGAACGCACAGTCTCCCTGCTGACCGGCGATGGTGCACAGAGGCGAGAGAGCGGACCGTACTTGCCCTACTCGGTCCGTAAAGTGAGGGGCGCGAGAAGAGACCGGGCCGTACCATCCGCTAAGCGTCGCGGCGTTGGCGCATTGCGGCGAGGACTAACCTTGTGATCGAAGGTGGGCATGAGCAAGCAAGAGGTGTCCGATACGGATCGTACGGTTCGGCGATGTGATCGTGTTTGGTCCTGAGCTGACGCCAAAGCAGCGAGAGCGAAGCGCCCGGGAGAGCACCGAGGTGATCGGCCCCCGTCGGGTGGTCCGCTGTGAATGTTAGTTCAGCGTTGGCCTGGGCGCCACGACCTGTGTGGATGGCGGCGCCGGCCGGCGTAGCGCGGCGGGCCAGGCAGCGAAGGTAGGCAGCACCGCCTCCGGTGCGGGCGGCCTGAAGCCGAGCGATGCGTGTGGGCGGACGGTGTTGTAGTGCTGGCGCCAGCTCTCGATCACCACCTCGGCCTCCCGCGGGCTGTAGAAGATCTCGCCATCCAGCAGCTCGTCGCGCAGACGCGCGTTGAACGACTCCACATAGCCATTTTCCCATGGACTACCCGGGGCGATGTAAGCCGTCCTGGCACCCACGGCGGTGATCCAGCCCTGCACAGTCTTGGCCACGAACTCGGGGCCGTTGTCGGACCGAATGTGCGCGGGCACGCCGCGCAGGATGAACAGGTCGGACAGTACGTCGATGACGTCGGCCGCCTTGAGCTTGCGCCCCACTCGGATGGCTAGGCATTCGTGGGTGAACTCGTCGAGAACGTTGAGCATCCTGAACTTGCGCCCATCATGGGTGCGGTCCTCGACGAAGTCGTAGCTCCAGACGTGGTTCGGCCGCTCCGGGCGCAGCCGGATGCAGGAGCCATCGGCCGTCCGAGGCACTGCCTCGGACCAGCCGTCCGCGCTTCGGCTGACGCGGCGGCACCTTGAGCCCCTCGCGCCGCCAGATCCGCTCCACCCGCTTCTCGTTCACCAGCCAACCGGCATCCCGCAGCAAGGCCGTGACCTTACAGTAGCCATAGCGGCCATACTGCCGCGCCATCTCGATGATGTCGGCCGTCAGCCGCTCTTCGTCGTCGCGGCCCCGCGGCACCTTGCGCTGCGTCGAGCGGTGCTGCCCGAGCGCCGCACAGGCACGACGCTCGGAGACGGTCAGCACACGACACACATGCTCGACACAGGCACGCCGGCGCGCGGGGCTCAGGAGTTTCCCCGTGGTCCGGAGCAGTGCTCCGGACCCGCCAGGATCTGCTTGTCCAGCGTCAGGTCCGCTATCGCCTTGCGCAGTCGAGCGTTCTCCGCCTCCAGCTCCTTCAGCCGCTTCACCTGATCCGATTTCAGGCCCCCGAACTCCCGCCGCCAGCGATAGTAGGTTCTCTAACTGAGGGCGGGCGCAGGGTGATCCTGATCCTCCTCCCTGGTCCGGCGCAAGGTTCTCTACGAAGTCGCCAGTGCGCTTTCGGCGCGCGGCGCTTCATGATGGCGTCCAAGGCTTCGGCCTCCCAGCTTGTGACCTGCGCGGTCGCGCCTCGGCGCGCCGCACGTAATACCTCGGGCTCGGCCGTCGCCTCCCGTCCGGACCGGGACGAGAGCTCGAAGATCTGTCAGCACTCGCCTACTGCGGGGTTTCCCTCCTTGCCCTATAGTTGCTCTGCCGGTCAGGCGGCGCGGAATTCGGTGCCGTCCACCCACATGCGATGGAGGATGACCCCGAGCTTGCGCGCCAATGCCACGCTGGCCTTTTTGTGGCCGACCTTGGCTCGCAGCCGTAGGCCCCACTCGCGGAGCGCACCGCCCCCACCCGCACGGGTGATCAGGCTCGACGCCGCCTCGAACAGCAGGGTCCGCAGCATGCCATCGCCCCGCCGGGTGATGCGGCCCGTGTAGTCCACCTCACCCGACTGATAGCGTTTCGAGGTCAGGCCGACGTAGGCGCCGACGGATCTGGAATGGGCGAACCGGGTAGGGTCGTCGATGGTGGCCAAGAAAGCATAAGCGGTGATCGCGCCGACACCCGGCACACCCATCAGCCTTCGGCACAGGTCAGAGCCCCGGGCCTCGGTGAGCAGCCGCCGGGTGAGCTCCGCCAGGGACCGGGCCAGGTCCCCGCGCAAGCGCAGCAGCGGCCTCAGCGCCAGGGCGAGTGCCTCATTGGCCTCCAGCGCCAGTTCCACCCGGTCAGCCCAGCGACGGGGTCCTTTCGGCAAGCGCACACCCATGCTCGTGAGCAGCCCGCGGATGGTGTTGTCGAGGTCCATACGCTGGCGCAGGACCAACTCACGGGCCTTGAGCAATGCCCGCATGCCCTGCGCGGCCTCGCTTTTGACCCGCACCGCGCGGTAGAAGCCGGTCCGTGCCAACTCGGCCAGCATGGCAGCGTCGTTCGCATCGGTCTTGTTCGGCATCTGGCTGAGCACGGCATGGGCCTGGCGGGCGTCGACGCAGACAGCCGGTAGGTCACGGGCGATCAGCTGCCGGTGCAGCCAGTTCGCCATCCGCCCCGTCTCGAGCACCACCCGGGTGGGTCGGCCGAAGCGGGCCAAGGCCGCCGCGATCGCGTCCGGGTCGGTCACCGTCTTGCCCTGGCCAAGGATCCGCCCTTCGGTGTTTCGAGCACAGTAGGCGGTCTCCTCCATGGAGACATCGAGGCCAACGAAATAGCTCATCTCGCACTCCTCCGATTGCCTGGGTGGCGGTCCATTCTCTGCCACCAACCCCGGAGTGCGCCCGCCCTCAGTTACGCCATGTGACCTCCGTCACCCCAATCGCCCGGATCGCCTCCGCCACCGACTGCCCCTGCGAGACCAGGACATCCACCTGCCGCAGCTTGGAAACAGCCTCCTCAGGCCGGTGCTTCTTGCTCGCCATCTCGGTCCTCCTCCGGTTCAAACCCATACCTCAGGACGGACCACTTCAAACGGGGAGGATCACTATCTCCTCTTGTCATCGGAGACCCCACATGGACGCAAGCCGTTACGCTTTGTGTGACCTCCAGCTACTGACCTTGGCGTGCCTCTCCGCGCCTGACACCGGTTTCATACAGCATGTGACGATTGCCCGTGGTCATGTGAGGACATGGACCGTCACGGACAGCCCCGTCCGCAGTTACGGTGCCGGCGCCCCCGTATAGAAGCGGTTCCAGGTCGGGCTGATGAGGATCTCGTTGACGCAGACTCTTGCTGGCATGCCCGCCAGGAACAGGATCGTGGTAGCGAGATCCTGCACCTGTAGCATCCGCGCCTTCTCCTCCTCCGGAACAGGAACGGGCCGCGCATCGAGAATGGGCGTAGCAACGTCGGCGGGGCAGAGGCAGCAGGACCGGATGCCGTGAACACACTCTTCCAGGTTAATGCTCTCGCTGAGCGCAACCAGGCCGTGCTTGGCGGCCGTATAGGCCGGGCCGGGCATGCGCAGGACATGGCGCCCGGCCCAGGAAGCGATGTGAATAAGGAGCCCGTCCCGCTGAGCGCGCATCATCGGCAGGACCGCGGCCGTCGTGTGGAAGGGGCCGGAGAGGTCGGCTTCCAGCACGGCTGTGAAGCCTGCGGCATCGATCTCACCCCAGCTGCGTCTGCGGACGTTCAGGCCGGCGCTGTTGACCAGGATCTCGCAGCGGCCGAACTCAGTCCCGATCCGGCTGGCGACTACCGCGACCGCCGCCGGGTCGGCCACGTCAGCGGGTGCCACAACGGCAGATCCGCCGGCGCCGCGGATTGTGGCCGCGGTCGTTTCCAAAGCCTCCTCCCGCCGGCCGCTCAGGACCAGCTTGGCACCTGCCCCCGCCAGTACGATGGCGGCAGCTTGGCCAATACCGGAACCTGCGCCGGTGACCCAAGCAACCCTGTTGTCCAGCGACAAGCTCATGGGACTGTCATCCCGATGATCGGATGGATTCAGTAGGGACCACCTGTGCCCGCCGATCAACGAGGCAGTCTCCCCTCGCCGTGTCCGCTCTCAAATGTGAGATGCTGGTGATCGGGACGGCGCTGAACCTCTTCGCCCAAGGTCGGCTTCCCGCCCTTCTTCGATCTCAGGCTGGGTACCAAGCGTCAGGCGCGCACCACTAGAGGCCGTTCGCATAGCCCCGCAAACGGTCTTTCGCTTGATCAGCCCGGCGCGGGGTAGTCGCTGCTGGCAGCGCCCCGAAAGGGCCTGGCGGCCCTGCTGGCACATTCTCCGCCTGGTGCCGGAGCGTGAAAGGCGCCGCCCAAAGCGGCGCCGTGCCGCACGACCCCGTATTTCGCGCTGGATGGCCGCTGGGGCTGGTCCTGATCGCGGACAGTGTCTCCCCCCTGCCACCGGCCGGGCTGCTGAGTGGCCTGTGCGGCCACCCTGGTGCAAATGCGGGGCATGTCCTGGGCTGTAGTGCCCGGATCGCCCAGCCTGCGCCCCCCTGAGCAACCTTGCCGGCCTATCCGCCCGTCCGGCGCCTGCTCGCTAACCCCCAGCGCCCCTGACCGGGCACGTGGCCGAGAGACTGGAGGCACCGCCAACACGGTGCCGCACGGTGCCTGCTGGGCGAGCTGGAGGGGGTCCTGGGCCATACGGGCACCATTGGCACCAACGGCGGTCCGGGGGCCTCCTGGCGGAAGCAGCGGGGCGGAACTGGGAACAGTGGTCGAGGTAGGCGCGGCCTTCAGCCGCGCCGTGCGGCTAACCTGCAGAATTGCTTAGGCCTTATCGGAGGTTAGGAAGACCTACCGAAGCCGGCCGACCAAGGGGCTAGAGCTATGCTGCCGTCAGAGTAATGGGGATTGCCGGCGGCTGGAGCATATCACTCAGCACCACCAGGCCGACGCAGAGGATATCCGGCAGTGGCATCGCGCGCCCTGCCACGAGCCATTGGCCCCACTCGGTCTGCCATTGAGCGACCTCGGGCTCCTGATCGCCAATTCTGATCCAATAAAATCCAGCTTCGCGGTCATCTGGATCGGACATGGGCCACCTCCGGATGAAGATACGCATGATCCAGTTGGCCGTTGTCACTTTCATTTACATGTGAGGATCCAGGGGTAACTCGCAGCCCTTGCCATAATGGCGCCTACTTGGCCACCATGATCATTGCGTAGCCGTGTGTGCGCCGACCTGCTGTGCTAAGGTGAGACGGGTTTCCGGTGTATAGAGGTGACCACCTGGGGATCGATGTTGGTGTTGTGGGCTGCATCAATCAGCCATTGATCATCCATTTTGCGCACCACCCAGGTGAAAATGCCGTCCCGCGGCTGTCGCGGCGTTCCGTCCGGATCGGCCTCGCCTGACATGCTCCAATTTACGTGACAGATGCAGATGTCCGGTGTGAGCGGCCGAAGCGACATGCCTTGGATGCGCAGCGTGCTGTTCTTGAACTGGGCGGCATGAAGCGCGGCATGGTGTTTCCACACCACATCCCGCCCCCCGAGCCAGCCGCCTCTGACATGCACGAAGTCTATCCCAGGCGTCACGATTGCCGCGAGCTCATCCATGTTGTGGGTGTTCCAGGCACGTTCGAAAGCGTGCCCTAAATTTCTGATCGCTTTCTCGCCGTCCGTGCTGATCATGGCACCCTCCAAAATCCTATCCTAAGGCTTATCCTGAGCCGTTCGGCCCCTGCCTCAAGACCCAGCATCGGTTGCAGAAATCAAAATTTCTGCGTCGTTGTCCAGGCCTTCGATAAGGCTTGGATTTCCTGATGCAGAAGTCCGGCGCGAAAGTCGACTTCGGGTCGCGACCGGTCATTCACCAGGGCCACCGTGTTGCAACGGTCGACGGTACGGGCGCAATGAGCCCAACCCGTGTTTTGGGTTACGGGATGCGGACGTAGTTCGGGCGTCCGAGGTCAAGCATTCGGTTCAGCACGCCGGCCGCGATGGCCATCTCGGTGGCCTGACGCCCGTCCGTTTGCGAACGTAAGCCATCGCCGATGACGCGCTTCCATCGCGAGATGTCAGCTTCGACAAGGGCGCGATTGTTGTAACCCGATGCCTGCTGCCATCCCATGCGGCCGCGCTTGGTAATCGACCGCAGGTGTGCATCGCGCTGCGTCGGTGTGGTCTCGGCTGCGTCGCTTGGCATCGCACTCGCGCGTGGCGGCACGATGACAGCCGCAGCGGGATGGCGCGCTGCGACTTCGGCGTAAACGTCGTCCCGGTCGTACGCGCCATCGCCAGTGAAGGACGCCACCGGCCCATCCGCCTGGTCGAGCAGCGGGCCTACCTGGGAGCCGTCGTCGGCATCCTTGTCGGTCAGCGCCGAAGCGACGATCCGCCCAGTGTCGGCGTCAGTAGCGAGGTGCAGCACCCGCCAAGCTCGGCGCCGCTTGCTGCCGTGCTTCTCTTCCAGCCACTCGCCCGGGCCACAGAGCTTCAGCCCCGTACTGTCCACCAGCAGGTGCACGGGCGCACGCCCCGCCTTCGGCCGCGGCACTTCGAGCACCTCGGCCCGACGGCTCAGCGTGCTATGGTCCGGCACCGGCAGGTCGAGGCCGAGCAGCTGCAAGACGGATTCGATCAGCCCCTCGGTCTGGCGCAGCGCCAGGCGGAACACCGCCCGCAGCGTCAGGGCTGTAGCGATCGCCAAGGCTGAATACGAGGGCTGCCCGCCCCGGCCAGTACGTGGCTCAGCCTTCCAGGCATCGACCGCCTCCGGCGTGAACCAGACCGTCAGGCTGCCGCGAGCGCGAAGACCGGCATCATACTCGGCCCAGTTGGTCACCCGGTGCCGCTGCTTCGGGATGTGATGGCGCCGAGCGGCGTTCAGTTTGAATGGCATGAGGGGTGGCCCTGCAGGGTGAGGGGGCTTCGTCCCGGCCTCACCCTACCCAGAGCCACCCAGGCCGGCGACCGGTGCAACAAGGTCTCATTGCGCCCGTACCGTCGACCGCTGCAACACGGTGCCTTTGAGCAAGTCGGCGCCCGGCCCTCCCCAAAGAGAGTCGTCGCCCTGTCCGCCGGCCAACACGTCATTGCCATCGCCGCCCTGCAGTGTGTCAGCCCCGGCCCAGCCCACCAGCAGGTCGTCGCCGGCCAGCCCGGTGATCGCGTTGGCGCCGCCGTCGCCGCGCAGGCGATCGGCGTGGACGCTCCCGAGGACGTTCTCGATCCCCGCGAGAACGTCCGTGCCCGCTCCGCCCCAGGCCCGACCGGCCGCCAGGTTGACCGCGACCGCGCCGCCCACGTCCTCGTAGGAGGCTGTGTCGTTACCCTCGCCGCCGTCGAGCGTATCGGCCCCGGCGCCGCCGTCGAGCACGTCGTCGTCAGCGCCGCCGTGGAGCGCGTCTTGCCCGGCGCCGCCGTACAACCGATCCCACCCGGCGTCACCGTAGAGGCTATCGCGGCCGTCGCCGCCACGGAGGTCGTCGTTGTCATCACCACCAGTCAGGAGGTCGTTCCCACAACCACCATCAAGCAGATCGTCGCCCCAATCGCCGGTGATCGTGTCGTCGCCACCGTGGCCTTCAATAGTGTCGCGCCCGCGCAGGTCGTCGGTGATCGGAGGCGGCGGGTAGACGGCCGGGAAAGAGACCCCCTCGCCGTGGAGCTCGTCGCCGAGAGCACCGCCGCGGATAAGGTCATCGCCGCCGAGCCCGGACAGCGCGTTGCGCTTGTCCGGTGCGCCGAGGAGGATGTCCGCTTCTGGCGTGCCGTTGGCGAGGACGAAGTGGCCGGAGC
>NZ_JQKB01000099.1 GCF_000745835.1 Belnapia moabensis DSM 16746
ATCACCGACGGGCTGCGCAGCTACGGCGTAGCACAGCGTGAGGTCATGTCCGGAGTTAGGCACCGAACCAGCCGTTACCTGAACAACAGAGCTGAGAACTCCCATCGACCAACCCGGCGTCGAGAGAGGCAGATGCAGCGCTTCAAGTCACCCCGGCAGGCGCAGCGGTTCCTGTCGTCTCACGCCATGATCTACGGCCATTTCCGACCGCGGCGTCACCTGATGACGGCCGGACAGTACCGCCGTGCCCGCGACAAGGCATTCCGGATATGGCGGCAGGAAACCTGCGTCCAGATGGCAGCATGAGGCGTAGGTCGTGCTGCCGCACGATGGTGCACGCCCTGCAGCCCAACAAGTTGACAATGCCGTCGGGTGCGTTGACGGCCTTGACCCCAGGCGTGCGGCAATGCGGAGCCAAGCGGGAGGGAAAGGACCGCCCTAATGCTTTAAAGCGGTACAATCAGACCCTGCCCCCTCATACTTGCTTTCAAGGTCGGAACGTGATTACAAACGGCATCCTCGATGCGCTCATGACCCTGCTCTCCGGATACGACTTCCGCCAGCCGGCCGGGCCCACGCCTTTTCCTCACCCACGCCCACCGCTCTACAACGCCGATGGGAACGCACTGAACTTTCCCGTGTACGGACCGCTTGTAGAAGCTCTTCGATCGGTTCCCGAAGTGGCGCGCGTCGAAGGTCTGTCGATGCGCAATGGCGACAGTGGATCAGTGAACTCGGTCCCGTTGGTGCATCTAGCCGCTTCCCTCGTCGCCGGGAGCATGGAAATAGGCAACCCGACCGCTATGGTCGCCGCGCTCGCCAGAATGATCGCAAAGAACGCAGCCGAGGCGTGGAGGGTGGCGGTCCTCAGTGGCGTCAGAATTTCCGACCGGCACGACCTAGGCAACAGCCTCTTTCTGGTGCCGCTAGATCAGGTGCCGGACACAACGAACAAGATCAGACTTCTCAACCGTGAAGATTCCCTGTGCACGCCGGCAGCGGCACTCGTGCACATCTTCGAGGTCCGGGATTTCTTTTGCGGACCGCAGGAAGCAGCCGTTGTACCAAAAGAGCACGAGGCCCGCGTCGTTATGATGCGTGACGCCGCGGATTGCATCATGATCGCTGCGGACGCCCCCGCCGGCATTGTCGCGGAATGGACCCTCATTGCGGAGGCGGCGGCTCCCCGGTTCCCAGACAGCATCATGACTGTCGATCCTGCGGTCGCTTACACCTTCGCGCCCGATGTGGCCCTTGAAGGGAGCAGGGTGGAGGAGGCCGGCGACACTCTGAAGAACTGGGTCGCGTTCGGGGGGGACAAGAGATCCCTGCGGACGGCGTGCAGTCGTCTGCGGAGATCACGCCGAAATCACATGCACTCTGAAGATCGCGCGATAGACCTCGGCATAGCCCTCGAGGTTCTGCTCTCCCATGGCGCCCACTCTGACCAGGAGATTACCTACCGCTTGAGCACCCGCGGGGCATGGCTTGCAGGGTGCGACGCGGCAGAGCGCCGAAGGATCGCGGGCCAGTTGAAAGCCGTTTATGGATTGCGGTCCAAGGCCGTCCATACCGGGGCAGTGCCTTCGTCAGTGACGATCAACGGTTCGCGGACCGACATTTTCAGCGCGTTGGAGGAAGGGGAAAATCTGTGCGGCCGCTTGGTTCGTGCCGTCCTGGCCCGTGATGGCTGGCCTGATTGGGAAACGCTTACACTAGGGGGGGTGTGCCAGCGGCCTTGACCGTTGACGGGTGGGACGCGGTCTATGGCGCCCCGCCCCGGTGAGGACGGAAAGGGCGTTCGGACAGGCAGATCGCTTATCAAGGCCGCCAGTATCGGCTGCTGTTCAGATCGAGCTTGCGGGTGCAACCGCATCTTCCACTGGCTTCGCGTCGGATCACTTCCTCGGCCGACAGGTCCGGCGAGACCCGCTCCAGGATGCTGAAGCGAAAGTTCCGCGAATAGCGGCCGCGTAGTTGCACATTGCCGCCATACCCGCTGGCGGCATAATCGAACCAGCAGCCCAGGCCTCCGCGTGGCGGCGCTTCTTCTCGCCGTCTCACTCTCCTGTCGGCACCCTCTCGGGGCGGCGCCCCATCGCCTCACCTTCGCGCTGCTGAGCCGGAGGCCCCATGACAGCGTCCAGCGTCTCGACAGCCTTGAGGCGTTCGGAGAGGCCCTCCAGGGCCGAGCGCAGGGCCTCACGGCTTCCCTCGTCGCGGGCTGCCCCGGCCTCGATCGCCGCCACCAGCCGATCTAGTGTTTCGGCTTGGCCGCCACGCACCTCGGAGATCGCCCCCACGATCCGCTCGATGGTTTGCCGATTCTCCACATCTTGCCGTATTGATTTGCCCCGATCGTAGAGGATCGGCGTGACCACGCCGCCGAAAGAAATCAGCAGAGCTACCAGTGCCACCCAGATCGAGCGGCGCGAGAACGCGTCCGTTTTGCCAGATGCGGCCGCGAAGCTCAGCAGCATGTCCGCCGCGGCGTCGTTCAGGTTCTTGATCATCGCCACGTCTTCCAGCATCGCCGGGCGGATCTCGTCGAAGCGTCCTTCCAAAGCAGCCAACCGTCGATTGGTCTCCCACACCGGGTTCTCGGGAAGCTCGACCCCAGGAGGCAGCGTGAACGTTGGCCGCTCTTGAGAGGCGGTGCCACGCACGCTGTCGGCGCCGAGTTCGGAAAGCATGCTCCCGAGCCTCTGCGAACTGGCTTGGTTCTCCCGTAGGCTGTCAGAAAGCGACCTCGGCATGATGTGCTCGCGGCTCGGCGATCCGGCTTCGGCTATAAAACCCCGCGTGCTTTCCCCCAACCTGCGATGTGCCCGAATCCAGCCGCGGGCCAAACGGGCCTCCGGGCCGTTGTCGCCCGTATCTCCGGCGATGTTGAGCGACGGGTCGGAGTACGTGAGCACATCCGGCTCGAGCAGGTGCTGGTTGTGCTCCAGGAAAAGTTCGGCGAAGCGGCGACGCTCTTCGTCGCTGATCCGCCCCGTATCATTTGGCAAAAGGCCAGTCCCGTTGGGGCGGGTCGCCATGGCGCGGATGATCGCCTCGACTATGGCGACTGGAGCAAACGGCCTGCCGTCGATCTCCCGCTGCACCGCCACGACCGTGCCCACGGTCGGTTTGCGGACGGTTATGCGGCCGAGTGTCTTAGTATCGAAATCGAAAAGGGGGCGGCCGAGGTTCCCCATAGCACACATTCCCCTGACGCATCTATCCAGAGTGTCTGCCGCATGATCGTCTTGCGGATAGGTACCGGCAGGCACCTGAAGCAGGGTGACGCACAGCCGACGCTGGCGACGGTGAAGGGTTTTTCTAGGTTCTTTCCTGCGAAGGCCAGGACGATGTTGGCCTACAGGAAGTAAACCAATGGAGGCCTGGGTGGCAAAGCAGACCCTGTATGACCTTTCGAAACAGATGTTGGCTGAGGTGGCTGACCTTGGAAAGATGGCACGCGAAGGTATTCCGCACGTGCCGACTCCGATGACGATAGCGTTCTTTGTGCGGCTGCAACGGGAGTTGCGCGAATGGAAGCAGTCCGAGCTCTGCTGCCGTGCCGACATTTCCCTCTCCACGCTTGAAAGAGTGGAGCGCGGTCAAGCAGTATCTCCGGACAATCTCCGTCGCATCGCTATCGCGCTCGGACAGGCGCAAGATGCCTTCACCGAACCGCGTATCCCCTCAACTGCTGAAGAGGCGCTTTGTCGGTTAGAAGAGAAGGTAAAGCCCTTCGAGGACACGGTAGAAGTGTCGGTGCGTCCGCTCCGGGGGCACCGACAAATCGCCGAGCTGGCACAGGCGGATATGTCCCTCCTCGACGCGGGGCGGCTAGACGAGAGTTTCGGGGAAGACCTAGTTCAGCTCAGGGAATGGCTCGATCTTACTGGCTTCCTGCTGGCGGCTGAGGCGGAAGATTCCTTTGTCGACCTTGACCTCGCTGAGCCCGCAAAGCGGCGGCAGTTGTACACCGGTGCACTCGACTGCGTGCAGCGAATCGAACGGCGCGGGGGAGCGATTGCACTGGCTGGCACCTATGTCGCTGAAACAGGCCTCCCGCCTATGCCGAAAGCGAAGGTGGCCGTCGTGGTATTCTTTCATAGGAAATCGGATCCGGGCGCAGCCAAGCGGCGAACGCTGTATGCGCCGAGCCATATCCCGGATGCAGCTTGGTCCCTGTAGGGCGCCGTCATCCAGCTGAGAGGAGGTTCATATGGATGTCTACTACCGGAGCTCTCACCGCGCCTTTGGAATGACTGAGAAAGCATTCAGAGCACTCTTGACGCTGATCGGGACGGGGATTGCTGGCCTCTTCACGCTGTTTGGCCGGTTACTGATGTGATGGCTGACTCCACTGGAGGCACGCGCCGGGTTTGGCGGAAGCGTTCGCGTCGAGTTTCCCAGGGTAGACGCGGCCGCCGGCCGTGCTGCCGTAGGCTCACGGGTTCGCGGCGAGCCAGCGGGGTCCGCCGTCATTAACCGGCTCTTTCAGTGGCCGGTTCCCGCAGACAGAGGGTGGGAGCCCTGTGAGCTGGCTATACGGTGCCACAAGCCATAATAAGTTTGCCACGGTCTGCGTTGGCGAGGCCGTCGCGCACGCATTGGAGCGCCTCTCGCTGGTGTAGGCGTGGTTGCTTCTTTTCGGGTTCCGTTGCAAAGTTCGCAGCAAGTCACAAATGGCCGCGGTAGGCTTCGGATTAGACGGCGACCTCGAACAGCTCGGTGACAAAGGTAGCTTGGGCCCACATGTCTCGTCCGCCTACCTTGGGTACCTGCTCCTTCCTGATCATCGCCTCTGAAGCGTATCGCGGGCCTGGAGTACATCAGGGTCCGGAACACCGGCGCGAAGAGCGACTTCCTTCCCGTCAAGTCATTCCTGCTGAAGCGGCAATACCGTCCGCTCTCGCCGCCTCCAGCAGTGACTCCAATCGTCGGGCGGCTGCCGTCGCAGCTCGGCGACAGCGAGTTGGAGAAGCTCCTGCAGGAACTGCCGGGATGGAGGTTGGAGGAGAGAGACAAGCCCGGGTTGCCCAGCGACGTGATCGTGGAGCTGTACAGGCTCTACGAGTTCGGCGACTACGAGGAAGCGTGGCGCTTCATGACTGCCGTGGACGAGCGCTGCATTCGGCGCTTGAACCACCATCCCCGTTGGCAAAACACCTACAACCGAGTGGAGGTGTGGCTGACCACCTTCAACATCGGCCACAAGCCGTCACGACGTGACGTGCGCCTGGCCAAATGCATCGAGGAGCTCTGGAGCGTCGCTCGAAACGCCGGCCGCTCGCCAGACGCCGGAGCCCGCGGATCGTAATTACAGCGACAGGTGCCACACAGGTCGACGTCGCACATGTCTCGGTCGCACATGTCTCGGTCGCACCTGATGCCTGCATGGCCGTGCGAAGCGGGCCGAGATCAGAGGGGTGGCTCCGCAAGCTGCTGAAGAGGCAGTGTCGGGCGCCACGCGTCATGGTCACTGAAAAGCTCCCAAGTTATGGGGCGGCCAAGCGGGAGGTGATGGCCGGGGTCGAGCACCGCCAGCACAAGGGCCTCAACAATCGGGCCGAGAAATCACACCAGCCGACGCGACGGCGAGAACGGCAGATGGAGGGCTTCAAGTCAGCGCGGCAGGCACAGCGCTTCCTCTCCGCCCACGACCAGATCGCCAACCTCTTCCATCTCCGCCGCGACCATGTCTCCACCAGCGAGTTTCGCGCCGCAAGGGCGCGGGCGTTCGAGGTGTGGGCGGGATCAGCGGGGTCGCCGCTACGGTCTGAACTCTGCTGTACGTCGCCTTCGGCATGCCAGCGCAGCGGCAAAGGCCGGCAAGTTGAATGTGAGAGTGTTGGTGTTGTCCGGCGGGTCTGACCCCCAAGTTGATTGACCCGGTGTCATGGTACCTACGTGTCGGCCTGCCGGACGACGCTCGGCGATCGAGCGGGAGGTGACCTCATAGGAGCTTGAGGCCGTCTATCCCGTCACAGTCCTGTCCGTCCGCTGGATCGCCGGGCCCGCACCCGATGGGAGAACCGGCAGGATGAACGAGGCCAGCCCGCACAGCATCATTGTCGGCATCAACCACGATGCCCAGCTCGGACGCCAACTCCTGGCGCACCACGTCCGCATTGCCCCGGTGACGCCGCAGCCGCTCGCCCAGCCAGCCCGCCTGTCCCGCCAGCAGGCTAGGCCGGGTCGGAACCCGGCACGGCGTCCAACTGCCCGCCGCCAAGTACCGCTGCACCGTCTCCCGGTTACATCCAACCTCGGCCGCGATCCGCCGCGTACCCCAGCCCAGACTGTGCAGCCGCTGCATCGCCGCCACCTCGTCCGGCGTCCTCATCACTTGCCTCCGCCCGTCCCTGCCGGGTGGAAACATGCCCAATCGATCCATCATTCCGCCTCTCCCTGCTACGCAGGGTGGCTGGGTTCCTGATGTCGCCTCCGGATGGCTTTACCCTGTCGCCTGACACTTACAAGCCGTCGAGGTGATGACGAAGCCGTGGATCCAAACCAGCCGAAGCACGCTGACCCAGAAGGCTGGGGGAACCGACACGATGCCGCGGAACATGCAGGCCTTTCTGATTGTACAGCCGGGGGGGGATGGCAGCCTCGCGCTTCACCCGATGAAGGCCTGGCTGCGCCAGCACCCTGACCACATCCCGCCGGACACCCCCGTCGACACGACGAACTCGAGAACCATTGCGCGCGCACTGATCCGGATCGGGTGGCAGCCCGTGCAGACCGAGGACGAGTTCCGTCTCTTCCCGCCTGACGTCCCCACAACGTCCAGACCTGAAGGTGGCGTGGATGTAGAGGGGACGGCAGCGGGTGATCCGCTGGCTTTCGAGCTGGAAGCGCAGCTGCGCGACTTCCTGGCCCACAACCTCCACACGATCCGCCTCAACGGCAGGAGCCTTCGGCTCTACGTCGACCAGGCACAACGCGAGGGCGTCGAGTATCCCACGGCGACCGGTCCGATCGACATCCTCGCAGTCGACCAGAACGGGGGCCTCGTGGTCTTTGAGCTCAAGCGTGCCGCCTCGCCAGACAGCGCCATCGGTCAACTGACGCGCTACATGGGGTGGGTGCAGGCGAGCATCGCGCAGGGCCAGCCGGTGCACGGCGTCATCGTCGCCAAGCTCATCACCGATCGGCTGAAGTACGCGGTGCAGGTGATCCCCAACGTCAGCCTGTTCGAGTACCAGATCCAGTTCGACCTGAAGCCGGTGACGTGAGAGCGCAGGACAGCCGAAGCGGCACTTGGCGCCTCGAGCCATCTTGCGTTAGCGCCGACGGCCAGGATCCTGCCCTGCAGCCCTGGCCGCCGTGCGACACCGTCTCATCCGTGGCAGCATCGGCGCCGGCACTGGTGCGGAACCTCGAGCTGATCCTCATCCTCTCCCCAATGGTGGGCCCATTGTTCGACTTCCGCTTGAACAGGGCGAATGCCCGGGCTTTCCTGCCGTCGGCTGTCCTCGCCCTCCGGTTCGGCGACCAGGCTGCATGACCACGACATCGGAGACGGTCCGGCAGGCGCTCCGGTCCTGGCTGGCGATCGAGGTACTGACGCCCCAGGTCACGAAGGATGGCTGGAGCGGCTGGGCGGCGGAGAAGCAGGGGCAGCAGCGCAACAAGCGAACGACGGTACCCGACGATCCCGGGCTGTGGGCAGCACCGGCGGATGACGATCCGACACCCTGGCCACTCCTGCCCGCACCGGCGCAGGAGAACGATGCGCAGACCGAGCCGGTCACCGAACAGGCTCCGCCGAACCCGGACCAGCCTCGGCCTTGGTACTCGGTCGTGCTTGGCGCCCTGCCGGCCAAGCAGGCCCTGCAACGCTTGGACGCGACCTTCTCGGACGCCGTCGACGAGGACGAGACCCATCGCCGCACGCAGGGGTACGTCATCGCGGCCACCCTGGTGCTGGACGAGTGGGGCGTCCTGGTGCCGGACACCCTGGCCCTCGCCAGTTTCGGCTGGGCGCTCGGCCATCTGCTGGGCGGCGGCCCGGTGGCGGCGCTGGCTGATTGGGATGACCGGGAGCAGGACCTCAAGCTCCGCTTCGGCAGCATCCTCGCGCCGACCGGGGCCGATGGCCGCCCTCGATCGCTGACCTGGCGTGACCTGCGGGCGGCCTCCTGCACACTGGCATCCGAGTTCCGCATCCCAGACGACCTATGGCTGGTGGCGCCCTGCGCTGTCCTGATCACGCAGAAGCAGCCGCCGCAGGCCGACATCCTGTCCAGCTTCCTGCTGCCCGACCTGGGCCGGGTGACACGCGACGTGGACAGCCTGCCGGCGACCGCCGCGGCCTATCTCGGCCTCCGGCCGCCGGACCAGCCTTGGGATGCCCTGACCGACCGTCGGCAGCTGTCCGCATTGCTGCAGCCCGGCCTGTTCCCCTTGGGCCGCTGGCCGGGGCCAGGCCTGCACCCGCTGACCCTGCTGCAGCAAGCGGCGGTCAACGCCATCGTGCGCGACCTCGGTCACGGCGGCCTGGCCGCGGTGAACGGTCCGCCGGGCACGGGCAAGACCACCCTGCTGCGCGACCTCGTGGCGCATGTGCTGATCTCCCGTGCAGAGGCGCTGGCCGGTCTCGAAGATCCCCGTCGCGGGTTCACGGGGTTGGACCTGATGAATTTCGCGGTCGTGGTCGCCAGCAGCAACAACGCCGCCGTCGAGAACATCAGCCTTGAGCTGCCGGTGCGCGACAAGGCCCTGGATCGATCGCTCTGGCAGGACCCGCGGCTGGACTACTTCTCCCACACGGCCGACGCCGTGCTCGACGTGCCGACTTCGGCGCCGCAGAAGGATCACGCCTGGGCGCTGATGGCGGCCAGGCTCGGCAGTGCCGCCAACCGGCGAGCCTTCTTCAGGAAATTCTGGTGGGATGCCGACTGGGGCTTGAAAGACTGGCTCGATCTCGCCGGATGGCCTGATACGCAGGGGCAGAGCAAGCCGCCTGGCAAGCTGGGCAGGCTGATCTCGCCACCCCGTGCACCCGAGGCGATGGCTGAGTGGCGCCGTGCACGTGATGCCTTCCGACAGACGCTGAAGCGCTGCCGCCGTCTGCGCGACGATCTCGACGGTCTTGCCGAGGCCCGGCTGAAGCTGATGCGTGTGGAAGCGCAACTGCCAGCGGCGGAGGAGCGCCTCGACATTGCCGGGAAGGATCTCGCCTCCGCCGAGCAGTCGGTCGCCACGGCCCGTAGCGATTGTGCCGAGTATGATCGACAGGATGTGGCCGAGGCAGCCAAGCTGGCCGCCCTATCGTCCGTCGCGCCATCCTTCCTCGCGCGGCTGTTCCGCACTGCCACCTGGCGTGCTCACGAGACGGCAATCCGCGAGCAGGTCGCCAGGTCGAATGCCCTCTCGGACGCAGCGCGGGACGCCAGGGCGCGGCTTGCGGCCACCCTTGCCGAGCAGGAGCGGCTCGCAGCGGCATATCGGACCGCCCTGCAGGCGCGCGATGCCTTGCGTCAGGAGACTGCACGACTTGCACGACGCTTGCAGCGTGGTCGGTCAGAGACGAATAGCGATCTGCCCGGGCCCGGCTTCTGGGCGCTGCCGGATGACGAGTTGCAGCGCACGGCGCCGTGGAACACGGGCGACTTCCGTGCGGCCCGCGACGAGCTGTTCGTCGCTGCGGTTCATCTGCACAAGGCGTTCATCCTGGCCGCGCCCCGCATCATCAAGGCGTCTCTGAACACCATTGCCAGGGCCGTCCAGGGCGGATCCGCCGGGGCCAAACCCAGTTTGACCGACTGGGGCGTCTTCTTTCTGCTCGTGCCCGTGGTTTCGACGACCTTCGCCTCGATCGGCCGCATGTTCCACGACATCGGAGCCGGTGAGATCGGCTGGCTGCTGATCGACGAAGCCGGTCAGGCAACACCGCAGGCGGCGGTTGGCGCCGTCTGGCGGGCCCGGCGTGCCGTGGTTATCGGCGACCCGCTGCAGATCGAGCCGGTGGTCACCACGCCGAAACGCACAACCCGGCTTATTTTCGAGGCCAACGGCGCCGATCCGGATCACTGGGCCGCACCGCGCCAATCGGCGCAGACCCTGGCGGACCGCGCCAGCCGGATCCAGGGCCGCTTCCGGATGACGAATGCCGAAGGTGGCCAGGAGATGCGGATCACCGGCATCCCGCTGCTGGTGCATCGGCGCTGCGAGGAACCGATGTTCGGCATCGCCAACCGCATCGCCTATGACGACCGGATGGTGTTCGCCACGGCGGAAGGCGCGTCCCCAATACGGGACCTCCTCGGGCCCTCGTCGTGGATCGACGTGGACGCGCCATCCACCGACAAGTGGGTGGAGGCGGAGGGACGGCTGATCGCGACGGTGATCAGCCGGCTATGCCAGGCATTGCCGGCTCCACCGGATGTCTACGTCATCTGCCCCTTCAGGATGCCGGCACGGCGACTGCGGGGGATGCTGCTAAATACGCCGGGTGTGCTCCCGGGATTGAGCGCGGATGAGCGGAGGAGGTGGACCGAGAAGCGGGTCGGCACCGTGCATACCTTCCAAGGCAAGGAGGCCGAAGCGGTGATCCTGATGCTCGGGGCTGGGCGGGGTGCCAAGCCGGGATCAAGGATATGGGCGGGCGAGACGCCCAACTTGCTGAACGTCGCCGCTACCCGCGCCAAGCGGGCGTTGTACGTGGTCGGCAACCGTACGGAATGGCTAGGCGCGGGTGTGTTCACCGAGGCGGCGCGCACGCTGCAGCCAGTTCCCGGTTCGGCTTGGCTGCCAGCACGCGTGATCGCGAGTATGCCGTAGATCTGCCTTGCCCATATCCGGGCAGAGCCGATCGCTGCCAATACTGGCTATATGTGGAATGCTGCCCGCGATGAAGCAGGTCCGCATCGCTTTGGGGTCATGACACGAAAGTCAGCACAGTGCCCGGCTCAGACGCGACCTTGTTGCACCGATCACCGGCCTGGGTGGCTCTGGGTAGGGTGAGGCCGGGGCGAGGCCCACTCGCACTGCAGGGCCATCCCTCATGCCGTTCAATGCGAACGCCGCTCGGCGCCATCACATTCCAACGCAGCGGCACCAGGTGACCAACCGGGCCGAGTACGACGCCGGCCTGCGGGCCCGCGGCAGCCTGACGGTCTGGTTCACGCCGGAGGCGGTCGATGCCTGGAAGGCTGAGCCACGTACTGGCCGAGGCGGGCAGCCCTCGTATTCAGCCTTAGCGATCGCTACAGCCCTGACGCTGCGGGCGGTGTTTCGCCTGGCGCTGCGCCAGACCGAGGGGCTGATCGAATCCGTCTTGCAGCTGCTCGGCCTCGACCTACCGGTGCCGGACCATAGCACGCTGAACCGTCGGGCCGAGGTGCTCGAAGTGCCGCGGGCGAAGTCGGGAAATACGCCGGTGCACCTGCTGGTGGACAGCACGGGGCTGAAGCTCCGTGGCCCGGGCGAGTGGCTGGAGGAGAAGCACGGCAGCAAGCGGCGCCGAGCTTGGCGGGTGCTGCACCTCGCTACTGACGCCGACACTGGACGGATCGTCGCCTCGGCGCTGACCGACAGGGACGCCGACGACGGCTCCCAGGTAGGCCCGCTGCTCGACCAGGCGGATGGGCCGGTGGCGTCCTTCACTGGCGATGGCGCGTACGACCGGGACGACGTTTACGCCGAAGTCGCAGCGCGCCATCCCGCTGCGGCTGTCATCGTGCCGCCACGCGCGAGTGCGATGCCAAGCGACGCAGCCGAGACCACACCGACGCAGCGCGATGCACACCTGCGGTCAATTACCAAGCGCGGCCGCATGGGATGGCAGCAGGCATCGGGTTACAACAATCGCGCCCTTGTCGAAGCTGACATCTCGCGATGGAAGCGCGTCATCGGCGATGGCTTACGTTCGCAAACGGACGGGCGTCAGGCCACCGAGGTGGCCATCGCGGCCGGCGTGCTGAACCGAATGCTTGACCTCGGACGCCCGAACTACGTCCGCATCCCATAACCCAAAACACGGGTTGGTCTCATTGCGCCCGTACCGTCGACCGCTGCAACACGGCGCCTCTTACCCTCTCGCGCGCCGCCGGAGCGCTGCCCGTGGCGTCGGATCATCCAAATCAACGGCCGACGCGGCGCGTCGGCTGGCAATCTCGATAGTCTGCGCCCAAGACGCCTCATTCGGGTCGTCGGTTCCGCTGACGGCAAAAATTGAGGCCTCCTCTGTCGGATTCAGATTCAGCCGAGCCTGCCGATCGTCGGGCACGCCGCGCCGCAGGTCCTCCAGCGCCTGCAACATCTCGGCAGGCATATTGGACTGCCTGACCTCGTCTCTCCGCGTGGCCTTCGCTTTGGCCTTGGCCTGATCCAGGCGGCGAGCATAGGTTTGCAACGTCGGCGAGACGCGTTCGGAGCCCATGTCGCCAGGAGCAGTCTCGGGCAGTTCACCGCTTTCGCCGGCCGCGTTAGGACGGGCCTTCTGGCGTGCGCGAGATGCCTTTTCCACGTTGAAGCCAACCTCAACCTGCTCGCCTGGCCCCTTAGGCCTGAACGAAACGTCGACCCGCGTAACCCGCCCGCCCTGGCCTTGGCGGGTCACTGCCCAACCAATTACAAACGGGGCTAGCTGATTCACCTCAGCAGCGGGGTCACGCAGGACGCGCCGTTCGAGCTGCGCCCAGTTGGGATACGCGCCCTCCGCTACACACAACTGGCGCCGCAGTTCATCGACCGACACCCGCCATATCGACTGCCGCCGCCGGTAGAACAGCGTCCCAATTTCGTATAGCTTGAGCGCGTACATCGAACGAAGCGACAGCGCGATTAATTTGTTAATATCAGCGAAGAACTCAGAGTTTCGGAGAGCATACTGCATCGCCCGTGAAAACCGGAAGTAAACCCGAGCCTGCCGGGCCGTGATTATCTCGGTTGTTCTCTCCGACAGATACGGAGCCTGCAAAATCGCGTCCAGGCCGCGCTCGCTTTTGACGGCAATGACGATTTCGGTCGTCGCCAGTTCGTGCAGGGTTCTAGCGATGCGTGCCGAATCCGAATGCAGGTCCATCAGCTCTCCCTTACTGATGTAGTGCTCGACGTCCTCGCGCCAAGCAGCGCCACCCGCCGTTTGCAGCATCAGCAGCAGAGTTTTGAGCGCGTACAGGCTGAGCCCTTCGCCGGACCTGGGCGCCGACAAAATGACCTCTCCCGCGGCAATGATTCCGACTTTCTCGGGCTTGCTCCCGACCGTTTCAGCACGCTCTGTGGCGATAGCCATCGTTTTGCCGGTGACGCCCTTTTCAGGAGGGCGCTCATGCAGGTGCAGTGTGTCCAAGCTCAGCTGGGGTTCGGCCGCAGCGGCGGCTTGAGGCTTGCGAAGCATAGGCGAGTTCAATCCGTAGAGTGTTTAACAAGTGTGCCGTGACATGAAAAGGCCTTTGGCACGAAACAGTTCATGGCCGCACTACGGCACACTAAGCTACCTTAACCCATTGATCTTCCAACATAGTTGAAGAGGTTGCAAAAGACTGGCTGAGGCACTCTGCACGCCAAATGTGCCGGTCAGGCTCTTCGATAGGGGCCAAAGCGCTACCTAGGGGTTAACTAGACGGCCAATTCCCTCGGTAAGCCAGGAAGAATCACGAGGAAACTGTGCCGCGCTGCGGACGCAAAGTGTGCCAAGGCTGCCTGTGGGCAACGGCACCAGCATTCTCGCAGAATGGCACATAGAACCTCGCAGCTTGGCACATAGAACCTCGCGCTACGGCACCGTTATGCCGCGCCATGGCACAATTTCGGAGTTAATGCATTGAATTCGCTTCTGAAAAAGCTGGGGAACAACCAGAACCTATATAGAACTCTTCTGAACTTAGATTACCCCGCATTCCTAGCCTCCCACCCGCTGCACTGAGCGTTGGTTCCCCGCCCGTTTGCTTAAAACTCAGCACCAACCCGACTCGGCCAAGAGACTTAGCCCGCAACATTCGTGAGGGCGGACGAGCGGTCTGAAATCGCTTCGGTTTCCTCGCTTCAGGGTTGTGCGGTCGCGCGTCGCCATGGCCGGCTTCGGGACCGGTGGTGAGGTGCGGATCGCGGGGCTGGCTGATTGCGGGTCGGAGGATGCGGCCGGGGCATTCGCCCCGGCACTCAGCAAGTCAGGCGTGGCATGCGCTCAAGGGCGAGGCGCAGGACAACCTTGTCCGGACAGGCGCTCGGCAGGTGCAGCATGACCCTGGTCTTCAGCGCGACGACACGGGTGGCGAGCTTGACCAGGCGG
>NZ_JQKB01000100.1 GCF_000745835.1 Belnapia moabensis DSM 16746
CGGGGAGGTTTCCCGCCAGTCCGAGCGCCTCGGCTCCGAGGTCGCCACCTTCCTCACCGGCGTCAAAGCCGCCTGACCACCACCACCACCCAGGGCTGGCCAACTCCGGCCAGCCCTGGGCTTAATCGTTGCAGTCAAGCGTGTGAGTGCCTAAAACGCCCAGCGGCCAGCAGAAGCTGGCCACGATGGCAGGGCTGAATGCCCGAAGCGCTCGTTGAAGAGAACCTCGAACGAGCGCCGCCATCGCTCTTACCCAGAGGTTGCGTCCGGCACCCGTAGCCCTAGCCGTACTGCTGCCGCTTCGAGCAGCGCCACGTCACCTGCCCGCCACTGCTTCCCCGTCATCAGCTTGGTCGCTTCAGCCGGCGACATCCCGATCGCCACGCCGATAGCGGCCGGGGTGGTGATGCCGCGATCATGCAGCGCCTGGCCGACCAGCATCCGCAGCCGGATGGTCTGCAATCGTTCGGCATCTCGCCGGCGGCGCTCTTCGGCTGTTAGCTTCGGCTTGGCAGGCAAATCGCTGAGACACGGGCACATGGCCCACATGGTAGGAGCCACAGCTTCCATTTTCAGCCCGGGCACCGGTGAAAAGGAGCAGTTGCCGCTCGCTAGAGCGGTTTCCTGCCTGACTGAATTGCTTGTGAGCCCGCGAGCGGCAGGTCGGTGATTCAGTGTCGCCTCGGCATAGGGGGCGATGGGCATGTCGAGGGCGCTGTCGGCCGACTTCCGAGAACGCGTGGTGGCGGCGATTGCGGCGGGGTCGTCCTGCCGGGTGGCGGCGGTCCGCTTTGGAGTGAGCGCGGCCAGCGCGGTCCGCTGGGCGGTGCTGTCGCGGCAGGTGGGTTCGGTCGCGCCAGGGCCGCTCGGCGGGGACCGGCGCTCGGCGCAGATCGAGGCGCATGCGGCGCTGATCCTCCGCCTTGTTGGCCAGAAGTCGGACATGACGCTGCGGAAGATCCGGACTGAGTTGGCCAAGACTGGTGTTTCGGCCGGCATCGGCACGCTCTGGCGCTTCTTCGACCGGCGGCGGATGACGCACAAAAAGACAGCGCACGCCGCGGAGAAGGACCGCCCGGGCGTCCTGAGGCGGCGCCGGGCCTGGTTCGAGGCGCAGCCTGACCTCGACCCGGACCAGCTGGTCTTCGTTGATGAGACCTGGGCCTCGACCAACATGGCCCGCACCCACGGCCGGGCGCCCCGGGGCGAGCGGCTGCGGGCCGCCATCCCGCATGGCCACTGGCTGACCACCACCTTCATCGCCGGACTGCGGAACACCGGCATGGTCGCGCCCATGGTGCTCGACGGGCCGATCAACGGCTCGCTCTTCCAGGACTACGTCGAGCAGGTGCTGGCGCCCGAGCTCCGCCCTGGCGACATCGTTGTCATGGACAACCTCGGCAGCCACAACGGCGCAGGCGTGGGGGCCGCCATCGAGGCCGCAGGCGCGAGCCTGCTCTACCTTCCGCCCTACAGCCCCGACTTCAACCCAATCGAGCAGGCCTTCGCCAAGCTGAAGGCCGCGCTCCGCACAGCGGCCGAGCGCAGCCTGGACGGGCTATGGGCCGCCATCGGCCGCATCATCGACACCCTCACGCCAGCCAAGTGCGCCAACTACTTCGCAGCCGCCGGCTATGACGCAGACTGATGGGAAAACGCTCTAGTGAGGTGGTCTCAATCTGCCGGACATTTTGCCGCGACCCTTCTACGGTCAACCCTGGGACACTGCCTGACTGAACGCACTGGCAGAGGCCAAAGTAGCCCAAGCTTGCGCATCGCGGCGTGCCCCGCCGCTCCACGAGCTGTAAGGCTGTTGCTGCGACCATCCTTCCTGCTCTGCCCATATCGGCCCTTGCTGCTTCCCCATGGCAAGAAGACTGCACCTGCGGCCTGACTGGTCAATACGCCGTGCCGTGTTGATCCTCATCCAAGAGTTTGAAGGAACGCGCGTGTGAGCCTGTGCAATTTAGCCAGGAGAGCCATGCTGCCCGCCTCAGGATGCTGATTGGCCACAGCCGATGAAGGGTTTGCGGGACGCAATCAGGCACACGCTCACAATGATTGCTGACTATTGGGTGCTAACATCTGGCCAGGATTAGGCTTAGCCACGAGGCAGGCAAATGCGGCTTAAACGTGTTTTCTTGATTTGCTTCGGGGTTGCGAGTGTACCCGCGTTGGGTTGGTCCGCCTGGACGGCCATGAATGCCTGGGCAGCATGGTCGAATGCCACAGCCGCGGTGCGCGGGGCGGAGGCGATGGGCGATGCGCTGCACCTTGTTGAGGCGCTTTCAGTCGAACGTGGTGCGCTTCAGGAGCGCGCGCTCTCCGTTGGTGCCGGCGTCGAGAATCTGGCGGAGATCGCGCAACACAATGACGCCTTGCTGGACAGGGCGGAGCAAAGCCTGCGCGCAGCGGGGTTACCCGTGGATCCAGCAACCCGCGCACGAGACATCCTCGTTGCTGCGCGCACCCGTGTCGCTGACGGGATCACGCGACCGCTGGCGGAGCGAGATCCGAATTTGGTGCCGGCGATCTTGGCGCAACTTTACGAGCGGCTCGACGCAGTCGAGGCTGCGGTGACTCTGGCGGAGCAGAAGGTGACAGCGGCCAGCGCTTCGGTGGGTAGGCTGGTTGCCGTCGGTAGTCTCGCAGTGGATATGCGCGCCATCGCTGGTCGGCGCAGCAGCCACCTTAGCGGCTGGTTCGGCGGCCGCCCCTTTTCCCGCACCCAGGCCGACGAAGTCATGTACTTGACTGGTAAGCTGCAACAGACTTGGGACCAGTTGCGCCAGCAAGTGGTAGTGCTCGGTGACCCCCCGTCCCTCAGCACCGCAGTGGCTGAGACTCATGACAGGTTCTTCACCAAAGCTGAACCCGTTTACCGAGATCTTGTGGATGTCGCGCGCGCCGGAGACAAGCCACCCCTGACGTTGCCGGACTGGCGCCGCTGGACGATCGCAGCCTTACCTGGAACTCTTCCAGCGCGGGACGCCGCCATTGCCGAGGCGATTACCCATGGCCAAAGGCTAGCCGAGGCCGAGCGCATGCGTTTGGCCGTGGCCGTTACCGCCACTGCGGCCGCTTTAACTCTCGCGGCGGCTGCCCTGTTTGTCCTATTGCGCTCGCTCATACATCCGATTCAGCGACTAACGGCGGCAGTCGCGCAGTTGGCGAGCGGCAACATCGAGGCGACAGTTCCAGGATTGGGGCGTGGCGACGAGATTGGCGCCATGGCCGCGGCGGTCGAAGTGTTCCGCAAAAATGCTCTGGATTTGCGGCAGATCAATCTTCGCTTTGCTGCCGCATTGGAGAACATGTCGCATGGCTTGGCGATGTATGACGCCGAAGAGCGACTGATTGTGACGAATCCCCAGCTGTGCACGATTCTCGGGCTGCCGATCGGCAGCCTAGTGCCTGGCATGACGTTTACTGAAATTTTGGCAATCCGCATCGCCGCTGGCCACTACCCCGGGCGGAGCGTAGATGAGATTTACATTGAACGCCGACACACCTTCAAATCTGTTGAACCTTCTTGCATCGAAGAGGTGATAGACGGCAGGACGATTGAGATTGCATCTCAGCCAATGGTAGGCGGTGGCTGCGTGCTCACGGTCGAGGACATCACTGAGCGGCGTGCGGCGGAAGCCCATATCACCTTCATGGCACACCATGACGCCTTAACTGGCCTGCCCAACCGAGTTCTGCTGCGCAGCCGTCTGAGTGACGCCATTGCTCGGGCCAGTCGGGACGAACTTTGTGTGGTGCTCTACCTGGACCTGGACCGCTTCAAAGAGGTGAACGACACCCTTGGGCATCCGGCCGGGGACGCCTTGCTGCAGTCAGTGGCTCGGAGGCTGGCGGCCGAGCTACGCCAAACCGACTTCGTCGCGCGACTTGGCGGAGACGAGTTCGCCATCATTCAAGCGGGCGCCGAAAAGTCCACCGATGTAGCAGCCCTGGCGCAGCGCTTAGTACGAGCGCTGGCACAACCATTCGATCTAGACGGTCATCAGGTCGTCATCGGGACAAGCATCGGCATCGCCGTCGCACCAGCAGACGGAAACGATCCTGATGCGCTTCTTAAAGCGGCCGATCTCGCGCTTTATCGCTCAAAGGAGAATGGCCGCGGAAGCTGGAGCTTCTTCGAGCATGGTATGGACACTCGGATGCTTGCTCGGCGCAGCCTGGAGATGGGCCTTCGCCGGGCCGTGGCAATGGAGGAGTTTGAGCTGCACTATCAGGCAATTGTGGATCTCGCCTCAGGCGTAGTTTCGGGTTTTGAGGCGCTGGTACGCTGGCGGCACCCGGAGCGTGGTATGGTGCAACCTAACGACTTCATCCACTTGGCAGAAGAGATTGGCCTGATCGTGCCGCTGGGTGCCTGGGTTCTGCAACGTGCCTGTGCTGATGCCGCGAGTTGGGCTTTTCCGCTGAAGGTGGCGGTCAATCTTTCACCCGTGCAGCTTGGCGGCTCAGGGCCTCTTAGCGCTGTTTCAGCGGCCCTGGCGATCTCTGGTCTCGATCCGTCCCGCCTGGAGCTGGAGATTACCGAAACGGCGATGTTGACGGACACCGCTTCGACGCTCGTCAAACTGAAGGAGCTGAAGGAGCTTGGTATCAGCATCGCCATGGACGACTTCGGCACTGGTTACTCGTCGTTGAGTTACCTGCGGCAGTTTCCGTTCGACCGAGTGAAGATTGATCGCTCTTTTGTCCAGGGTCTGGGCAAATGCGCAAAAAGCACAGCCACCTTCAAGGCAGTGGTGGACCTTTGCGCCGCGATGGGAATGGCCATCACAGCTGAGGGTGTTGAGGCCGAAGCGCAGCTCATGGCACTCCAGTCGATATCTGGCATGCAGGCGCAAGGCTATCTTTTTAGTCGTCCCCGGCCAGCAGCAGACGTGCCGCAGCTTTGCCGAGAGTTGGGCGTCGGCGCCGAGGTGCATCATAAGGCGGTTTTCAGAGTTCTCGGGTGAGCTTGGGTGCAACCAGATATAGGCAAGCGGCCTGAAGCAGCGACTGCTGGCAGAGCCGAGCCGATTATAGCGAAGCTCGAAGCGCTAGATCATTTGCCGCCGCTTCCGCATCAACGAGTTGGCCGAAAGGCATGTTCCGGCCGCAGGCCAGGACTGCCAAGCGCGACACCGTACCTGGTCAAGCTGTCGCCCAACCGTGCGTGGCCTAGGGCTGGTTTCATGCCCTGCAATGACATCAGCCGGACGGCACCATCCGCTTTCGTTGTTGCCCGTCTTTGATAGAGATCTACCATGTCGCCGCCATGTGCCCGACTTGCTCGCGCACTATCGTTCTCGGCGTCAAACTGCGACACAGACCATGTGGCGCCCGGGTTCAGTTGAAAGTGGCCTCCGGCAGCTGGGCACCAGAAAGCCGGCAGCAGGAGGGGCGACTATCGGAAACCATGGGCGTCGTGGTTCAGGGTTAGCCGCCCTCATATCCCTGGGAGCTGTCAGCCTTGCCGTTGTCGCGTTTGGGCGCGACGTGTTTGACAGCGTTGACCAGTCCTGGGAACGGATCAGCCTCGCTCACCTGACCGGCGCCAGGTGAGGCAGGCAAGGAGGTTGGTTCGGCAGCCTTAGCGAGATCCGCAGGCGAGATGCTTTGGGGTATCTCCGGCACTGGCTGGCCCGCATTAGGGGTGTCTTGCTGTGGCATGGCCATATCCTTTTTTCGGCGGCGTACGAACGAGCGAGGCACGAATCGGTCGTTCGCCACCGAGTTCCGTTCCATAAGCTCGATCCACCATGCGGGTGGCACAATGAGTGTTTCGGGGTCATGTGTCACGCGGCAGCACTCCCAGCAACTCCAGCCGGGCAGCCATAGCCTCTAGCAGCGCCACATCACCTTCAAACGGCGTTGTTGCAGAAAGCTCGTGGGTGATCGGGCATGAGGAAGGATACGGCGGGGCCTGACCGGAGAAGGAAGCGCTACCGGACCCGGAACTGGCGCGAGTATGATCAGGGCTTGATCGCTCGCGATGACCTGACTGTGTGGTTCTCGCCGGATCTGGCCTGGCAAGCGCCGGAGGGCACGGGCAAGCGGGGGCGGCTTCGGGTCTTCAGTGACACGGCGATCCAGTGCGCGCTGACGCTGAAGGTGTTGTTCCAGTTGCCGCTGCGGGCGGCCCAGGGCCTGGTGGGAAGCCTCATCCGTTTGGCCGGGCTCGGCTTGGCCGGTGCCGCACTACAGCACCCTCTCGCGCCGGCAGAAGAAGCTGACGGTGGTCATTCCCTACCGTACCCGAAGCGAGCCGCTGCACCTGGTGATCGACAGCACCGGGCTGAAAGTGCTGGGCGAGGGAGAGTGGAAGGTCAGCAGGCATGGCGCTGACCGGCGCCGCGTCTGGCGCAAGGTGCACTTGGCGGTCGATGCGGACAGCCATGAGATCCGCGCCGCCGAGATGACCGACCACCGGCACGGTGACGGCGAGATCCTGCCGGACCTGCTGGCGCAGATCCCAGAGGGGGAGAGGATCGCCTCCATCAATGGGGACGGCGCCTACGATACACGGTCCGTCTACAAGGCGTCAGATGCCCGCAAGGCGGCCCTGCTCGTGCCACCACGGCGCAATGGTAAGCCCTGGAAGACCCAGACCACCGGCGCCCCTGAGCGCAACGAGACCCTGCGCACCATCAGGCACCTGGGCCGGCGCCTCTGGAAGCGGTGGAGCGGCTACCACCGTCGAAGCCTCGCCGAGACGGCCATGTCGCGCCTCAAGAGACTGGGCGAACGGCTCGCAGCGCGCGATCCCGCCCGTCAGGTCGCCGAAGTCCAGGTCCGTTGCGCCATCCTCAACACCTTCAACCGCCTCGGTATGCCCGATACCGTCGCTCTCGCCTGATCAAAGCAGGATTGACGGTTGGACCGCGCCTCTCGCCTGAATTGTGCAACAGAGCCGCGTGAACCGGAAGATGGCCGAGCTGTACGGGAAGCATACTGAGGCTCTGCACGGCTGTGCTCTCAAGGAAGCACCGTACCGAACTGGCCGGAGATCCGCTTACGTTGCATGATCGGATCGTCACATGAACCGTCAACGATTGTTGAGGGTATATGTTGCGGCGTTTTATCGCTGCATCGGCATCATCACGCTCGACCGTCTGCATGCGACAAGAAGGCGCAATCATGGATGATGCCGGACACGAAGCCGCCCATAGGTGGCAGGCGGCTCAAAAATGGGCGGGTTTATTCGGGCTGTCGCTCCTCGCCCTCACCTTGAGCTTGTGGCTCATGTGGCGGGCAGCCGAGGAGCACAACGCCGCACTGCGGAAGGCGTTCGAGGCGGCACAGGAGATCGAGGTGGCGCAGCGGCAAGCGCTTGAGACGACGCAACGGCAAGCAGAGGCGTGGCAGGAGGTAGCGCAGCGGGAGGCTGCAGCACAAAGGAGTGCGCGAATCGCGGCAGAAGGTCGGCGATCCACAGCGCGAGCGCCGGAGGTGACGGCGGCGCGTGAGGCGTTGGAAGCAGCACGTCGGGAAGCCGAGTTGCAGGAGGCAGCAGCGCGCCGAGAGATGGCGGTGTGGCGGGAGACTGCCCTAAAGCGTGTTGAGGCACGGTCACCAGATCCACATAAAGGCCAAAGTGACGTGGTTACGGGCATACTGGCTGCAATCACGGCTTTTGCCACATTGGCGACCGGCATGGCTACCGTATTAAACCTCATCATCGGCTGGCGTGCAGGAAGGCGGCAGGCCCAAGAGTTCCAGTTCAAAATTCGGCAGCTTAACATCAGATGCAGGAGCTAGGCGCGAGGAGGGCGGCCCCATATGAAGCGCTTCGTCGCATACCTTCGGTTCAGCACTGATCGCCAGGGCCGCAGTGGGCTAGGTTTAGAAGGTCAGCAAGCGGTGATACAGGACTACGTGGCCAGCGTCAGTGGCTACATCGTAGCCGAGTTCACGGAGACGGAGAGCGGCCGGAAGGTTGACCATCCGAAGCTTGCGGAGGCGCAAGCACAATGCCGGCGGGACGGTGCCACGCTGCTGATAGCTAAGCTTGACCGGCTCGCCCGCAACGTCCACCTCATTACCAGGATGCTGGAGAGTGACGTTCCGTTTGTTGTGGCTGATATGCCCTGGGCAACACCCTTCGAGCTGCATATCCGCGCTGCAGTAGCGGAGGAGGAGGCCCGCACCATCTCCGCCCGGACGAAAGCGGCGCTTGCCGCAGCGAAGGCACGTGGTAAATCTCTCGGCGGAGAGCGGCAGAACGCTTGCGACCTGCGGCCCTACGCGGTGCTAGGCGGCAAGAACAGCGGCGCAGCTCGGGCGAAGAAAGCGGAGCTGCGAGCTGCCGATCTCGCGTTCACCATCCATGAGCTTCGGGTATCAGGTGCCAACACGCTTGCTGCGTTGGCTAGGGAGTTGAACATGCGGCAGATCGGCACCGCCCGTGGCAAGCAGTGGTCGCCCGTGCAAGTCTCACGAGTGCTGGCACGGATTGGATAGGCGCGGGCATGAGGCAGGAAAAGAACTATTGTTCCGGCCCTCATTGACTCGACTATGCGCCACCGAACTTAGCTGATACGGCGCAGAGCGGCCCTTGGGCTTGGTTAAGACAATGGAGGCCGAAGCAAGAATCCGCATAGCCCAAAGCCTACCGGGCTATCTGGCGTTGAGCGAACCAGTCATCCCTCCATCGCCTTCGCTGCGCCAGCACCCCGTACTCATGGTGGCCTGCTCCCGCTGCATTGCCGCCGCGAGCCGAGCCAGCAGCTCCGCTCGCTCGTATGGCTTCGCCAGCACTTCGAACTCGCCAGCATCAGACCCAAGCGCGGTGCGGGTGTAACCCGATGTTAGCAGCACCCCAATCCCCGGCCGCAGCCGCTGTGCCGCCCGCGCGAGTTCAACGCCAGAGGTGCCGCCTGGCATGACGACGTCCGAGAACAGGACATCCACAGCTTGGCTTGTTGTCAGCAGCTGTTCGGCCTCGCGCGCATCCCGGGCGGTCAGCACGCGCCAGCCTGCCTCGCGCAGGACCTCCGCCGTCGCTTCCAAGACTGGGGGCTCGTCCTCCACAACCAGCACCGTTGCTGAGGCAACCGTCACAATCGCTGCTTCGGATGGCCCCGCCTCTGCGCCTGGAGCTATTGCCGCGTCTGCTGCGACCGGAAGATAGATGGTCACCGTGGTGCCGCGGCCTGGTGCGCTGTCGATCAAGACGTGGCCGCCCAGCTGCCGCACGAAGCCGAAGACTTGGCTGAGTCCAAGGCCACTTCCCTTGCCAACTTCCTTGGTAGTGAAGAACGGTTCAAAGGCACGTGCGAGCACCTCGGGTGGCATGCCGTGGCCCGTATCGCGCACCGAGAAGGCAATAAAGGCACCAGGCGCAGCATCCTGATTGGACGCAAGCTCAGAGGCGCCCAGAATGGCCCTGGCAGTACGGATCGCCAGCGTGCCTCCCTGCGGCATCGCGTCACGGGCATTGAGGGCAAGGTTAAGCAGCGCCGCCTGCAGCTGTGTCGCATCGGCGCGGCAGGCCGGCAGGCGCGGCTCGAAGCCGAGCTCGATCACCACTGTCTCACCCACGGCACGCCGGATCAGGGTTGCGGTCTCCTGCAGCAGCGCGTTGGCATCGACCGGCTCCGGGCGCAGTGTTTGGCGGCGCGCGAAGGCCAGCAGGCTCCGGCTGAGCCCGGCGCCGCGACGTACCGCCTGACGTGCGGCATCCAGAAGACGCCTTGCCCGTTCATCCTCGGCTACATGCCGCTCCAGCAGCGAGAGGCTGCCAAGGATCACGGTCAGCAGGTTGTTGAAATCATGCGCAACGCCACCGGTAAGTTGGCCGACCGCTTCCATCTTCTGGGCTTGGCGGAGCGCCTCTTCGGCTTGGCGGTGGGCGGTTACGTCCACCATGCCGCCCAGGGAGTGTAGAAAGCCACCTTCCGCGTCCCGCTGAACCCGAGCGGAGAGGAGCACGGTGATGGAGCGGCCTGATTTCGCTAAGAATCCGTACTCGACATCGCGCAACTCGCCACGGACCAAAAGCGTGGGCCAGTCCCCAGTCTTGCGCTGTTCCACTGAGATTGCCGCCATGAAGTCGGTGAGAGGACGACTGACGACTTCTGCGCGGGCATAGCCCAGCAGTTCAAGCCAAGCGTCGCTGACCTGTAGGATACGGCCCTCCGCATCCAACACATGCAGGGGTAATGGAGTGCTACGGTAGAGGGTGCGGAAGCGCTCCTCGCTTTCACGGAGTGCCGCCGCCTCTCGTTCGGCCGACGCCGCGACCCGTCGATCAAAGAAGGAGGCGAGCAAGGCAAGGGACAGGATGAGGAAGGTCGCCGATGCCACCCCGAGGGCTAGGCCCACTTGGTCCAGGGCTGCGTGGCCCGGAAGTTCAGGCGTGGCCATATCATGGCCATATCATGGCCCAACGGGCTATGCCCGTTGAAGGCTGCCGCCCCCATCCCAGTATAGTGCATGGCCGAGATGGCAAGGCCCATGCAGCTAGCCGCTGCGGCTCGCGCCTTCCCGCTAGCATCGCATGAGGCGAGCCTCAACGCCGCGGTCGAGGCGCCAATCGCGATCATCACCGAGGTTGCAACAAGCAGCGGGTCGTAGGACAGGGTGGCGGGCATCCGCATCGCCGCCATGCCAGTGTAGTGCATGACCGCGATGCCGGTCCCCATGAGCAATCCGCCCAGTGCCAGACGAACCGGCCGGGAACCAGCATCCGAGTCACCTACTACGGCGAAGCCCAAGCCAGTGACCAGTATCGCGAGGGTGAGTGATAACACCGTGAGCGGAAGGTCGTAGGACAGTGGCAATGACATGTTGAAAGCGAGCATCGCCACGAAATGCATGGACCAAATGCCCCCGCCCATGGCGAGGGCTGCGGTGGCAAGCCAAACCCATCGTGTCACTCCTACCGCGGCGCGGATGCGGCCGGCGAGGTCGAGCGCAGTGAAGGAGGCAGTGACCGCGACGGCCACTGACAGTGTGACCAGCAGCGGATCGTGAGCTCCAACAACCACCAAGTCCGCCAACTCCAACTCCTCCCTGCCTCGGCCCGGAGACGATGATCCTAATACCTGTTCGTTGCCGAGTGCTGAACGCCACTTTGTTGCCAGCAGCGGTTAGCGGGCTTGGTCGGCGTTGAAAGTCCTGCCGGCCCAGCCTGTGAGAGGGAGAATGACTTTCGCTCTGACTGCGAGCCCGCCTGAGAGCCAGGACACACCGCCAAGGTAGTGGCTGCCGTAAGATGCTGCAGCTTGCTCCACCTCGGATGCCGCTCACAGCTTCGTCTGCTGACTGCCAAATTTTACAGTGTCACGCTAAGCATTGGCGGGGCCAGGTTTACTCTGCACACCCGAAGCTCCACCCGGGCCGCCCCGCCGCCAAGCCTTTCTATGTGTGCCTAATCCGCGGCGATGGCCGGATTGAAGGATGACGGAGAACGCATGGTACCTTCGGAACAGGCTGCAGCCACAGACCGGCTACGCCGGGCTTTGCTGGCGTTCCAGTCCGCACAGAGCCTGTCCCTGGCCGCCCACCGGCGGCTCAAGACACTGCCACAGTCGGAGGTGGATGCATTCTGGGACGGGCCAGGGCATCGCATCGAGGCGACCATGCGTTCTGCGTCGGCGGAGGTGGTGACAGCCTTCAAGACCTTCTCCGCGGCCAGTCTGGTTGCCGCAGCTGGTGACCGGCACCTCGTCACCGCAGCCCAGAGGTATCTTGCGGAGAGTACAACATGACCTGCCGCTCGCAGGTGCACCCTGACCCAGGGCCGGCAGATGCGGCGGACGTGGTCCGCTTCGCAAGGGTTCGACGTGCGGATCGGCGCCGGCCGGCCGATGATCAGGACCCGTTCCTAGTCGCCCAGGATGCCTACTACGCGTGCTTCGAGGAGGAGGCGCCGCTGATCCTGGCTGTGCCTCCGGACCGGTACCCCGCTCTGATTGCCGCTATGAATGCCGCAATCAAACGTGGGGAAAGGCTATCGCAAGCGGAGGTGTTGCACCTCTCTGAGTTGCGGGCGCCGGCGGCAATGGATGATGCAGACGGGTCTGTCTTCTAGGGGCTGCGACGATTTGGCTAAGACGTATTCTCCAGGCGGCGTCCGGCAGCAGGAATGGTGCCGCGTGCCGTGCCGGATGCTCAGGGGCAAGCCACAGTTGCCGAGCAGAGGGGAATGTCAGGTCGGGTTGCCAGGAGTGGCCCTATCTTCCAGGGGATGCACTCCTTGCCACGTTCCCACGTCGACGCTGGCTTAGCCTGCCCTCCGAGAGCCAACCATGAGGCCCTCCAGGATCAGCCCGCATGTGCGCTCGTGCTCAGATGGGCTTGCGGGCGCAGCACCGCCCAGCTCGGCAATCCGGTTGCCAAGGATGCCGGCGCGGTCGAGGCAGGTCTCAAACGCAGCCTCACTTACAATCCGCGACGTGGCGTAGTCATACGGGTCGCGCAGGTAAGCCCGCATGCGGCGGAGCAGCATCGCCATCTCGCGCTCCGCGGCCTCGATCGTGGGCGGAAGATGGAACTCCTGGCTTGGCCTTCCGCCGGCAGCAGCCATGCCCGTGGCGCGGGCCGCCACCTGTTGCTGCCGCCGGTATCGGCCCAGTGCGGCGAGGAGGCCCGCGACAGGTGCCGCGGCAAGGCCAACCAGGATCCAGAGCGGGTCAGCCACGGCCACGTCCAAGTGCCAACATACGACTTGCGGACCACAAACGGAACACAGCCATTCGCCCGATCCCCTACGGCCGCCCATCTCTGGCGCGAGCACGGATGCTAAAGCGGATCCTATAGTTGCGGACCGAGATTCGGCTGCTCCGCCCGCCCTTCCGGAGTTCGTTAGGTGTTCATCCGAGCGGCCGGACTACTACCCCGCACAGAGGTTTTGAACCGTTGAACGGAGGTCACGTGGATCGTCCGGCGCCCCGGATTGAGGCATTGCGGAAGAGACAGTTCCGGCCCAAAAGTCGATCTTGGGGGTGAGCTCTACCTGCTCCGAGCGGAGGCGGCCTGCACGATATGGCGCAGTTCGATCTCGCGCATCGTCACGGCCGCAAGCATCGTGAGCATGGAGCGGTGCCGCGCGTCCATCGCTGGACGGGGCGCGTAGTCGATGACGCAGATCGTTCCAAGCCGCTCGCCACCTGATGCCGTCAGCGGCACGCCTGCGTAGTAGCGGATGCCGGGTTTGTCCGTGACCAAAGGGTTGGAGCGAAAGCGTGGATCCGCTGCTGCATCCGTGATCTCAAAGAGCCCCGACTGTCGGATGGCGACGCTGCAAAAGGACACGGCCCGAGGGGTTTCACAAACATCCATGCCGACCCGCGCCTTGAACCACTGGCGGTGCTCATCCACGAGGCTTACCAATGCGGTCGGTGCTTGGAGCAAAGTGGCCGCGAAGTGGGCCAGCCGGTCGAACTCCGGCTCGGGTGGCGTGTCGAGTATCTCTGCGCGATGCAGTGCGGTCAGCCGCCGGGCCTCATCATGCGCTTCACGGGTCTCGACGAGCAGCGTGGAGCTCCCAGTTCGGTTAGCGCCACCTTGCAGAGCATCGAGCGTTTGGAAAGGCATGGCCATCTACCTAGCCCGCAACATTCGTGAGGGCGGACGAGCGGTCTGAAATCGCTTCGGTTTCCTCGCTTCAGGGTTGTGCGGTCGCGCGTCGCCATGGCCGGCTTCGGGACCGGTGGTGAGGTGCGGATCGCGGGGCTGGCTGATTGCGGGTCGGAGGATGCGGCCGGGGCATTCGCCCCGGCACTCAGCAAGTCAGGCGTGGCATGCGCTCAAGGGCGAGGCGCAGGACAACCTTGTCCGGACAGGCGCTCGGCAGGTGCAGCATGACCCTGGTCTTCAGCGCGACGACACGGGTGGCGAGCTTGACCAGGCGGAGGCGGAGAGTGTCGAACT
>NZ_JQKB01000101.1 GCF_000745835.1 Belnapia moabensis DSM 16746
CTCAACCTGGCGCGTCGTCCAGCTCGACACCTTGCGCCTGCGCCTGATCAAGCTTGCCACGCGCGTCGTCGCACGGAAGACCCGGGTCATGCTGCACCTGCCCAGCGCTTATCCGGCCAAGGCCATCATCCACCTCGCCCTTGAGCGCATGCCTCGTCTGGTCTGCTGACCGCCGGGGCATGTGCCCCAGCCGCGCCCTCCAACCCGCAACCCCAAGCTCCGCGATCTGCAACCAAGAGCCGGCTCTGAAACCGGCATCGGCCGAACGCGCCCGCACAACCAGAACGCGAGCGTACCGCGGCGTCACCAGGCTTCTCGCCCCGCCTCATGAATTTTTCGGGTTAGTTGCATGCCATCCATGGTTACGCGGCAGGTTACGCGATAGCGGGCCTGTTCGGATGACGCAAATCGTATCGCAACCTGGGGTGAACTTAGTTGCTCATACCTGCCCGCAAACTTGGCGAACACCCAACTTGTTTGAAACTCGAAAAGGCTGGCACCCGTAGGGTACCAGCCCTTCGGCTGTCAAATTTTTTGACAGTATAGCCGATCAGGCCTCCTTGCGGCGGGCCCGGCGAGTGAGGCCGAGACCGAGCAGGCCGGCGCCGAACAGCGCCAGCGTCGCAGGCTCGGGCACCGCGGTCAGATCATAGAAGCCGGACAAGGTGGAACTCTGGAAAATGACGTCGGCGGTCTGCGGGCTGTTGCCCGGAGCCTTCACCCGCAGCGTGACCGTGAGCAGGCCGTCCGTGTTGAGGGACAGCAGAACGTCGCCCATAATCCCGACACTGTCGAGAAAGAAATTATAGGCCACATTCGGCGCGTTCGGGACGTTGGTGACTAATTCGAAAAAGGCGCCGAGGTCGATAGAGATTTCGACGACCTCGGCACCTGGTGTGCCGGGCGTCAAATTCGCGCGGTCGCCCAGAGCGATACTCAGCGACGCATCGGTCACTGAGTAGTTCAGGATATCAACTTCTTGGTTGATATCATGTGTGAAAACGAACGGAGCCGCACTGGTGATGACGGTGCCGCTGCCGCCGCCGCTGATCACGTCGTTAAACGTCATCGGCGCGGCATGGGATGGGGTGGCGAAGGACGCCATGGCCATGATGCCCGCTGTGGCGGCAAGGCGAAGAAAGGTGTTCCTCATGCTCTCACTCCTGTTTGGCAAGATCTATTCCGCTCCGCCTCGCGTAGGCAAAACCTACCCTCAGCGCGGCGCATAAAGCCATTAGCAAGCGGTGTGCCAGTCACTAGGATATTGAATTAAAAGCAGAAATGCGAAGCGTCAGAAGTGGCGACTGGATCTGTCAAGAAAGCCGTCAGGTTGCGGCGGCGCTGCTTGGGGGACCGCCCTCGGTCACGTCCCTGTTCAGTCTGGGCCTACCCGGTAGACTCGCAGCCTATCGCCACCCCTCGACACCCAGATCCCCCAGCAGGTAGGCGAGATTGTGAATCCGCGCCTGTGCTGTCGGGTCGTTGACAACATCCGGCCGCAGGATCCTGCGGACTAAGTCCAGCCCGTGGCGGAGCGGATCCGCCCCTGCACCATTCTGCCAGGGCGCCGGTCCTGGCGTCCCGCGCGACAGCCGCCCACGCGACCCGCGCTGGCGAAGCCAAGATGGCCGCCTTTGCAGCACCCAACTTCGGAAAGCGTTCGGAAAGGGCGTGTCTCGCGTGAAATCGAACCCGTAGGCCGAGCGGTGGACTGCGATGGCCGGATCGGCCAAGCGGATCATCCGCGCCTCGAAATTCCCAAATTCTTTGTGCCGCAGCGGCAGGGAGAGCGCGAAATCTACAATCGCCGGGTCATAGAACGGTAGCACGCCGTGCCCGAAGGCGGCGTTGACACTGAGATCCTTGCCGAACCAGGCGCGGCAGCGAAAATAGGGATAGGTCGCCTCGGCCGCCCGGCGGGATGCTGGCCGCGCGCCCTCGTCCCAGGCCTCCCCGATTTTACCCGCGATGCGCGCCGCGTACTCCGCCTCAGAGAATCCCGCTGTGCAGATTGTGCTGTCCACCCGGTAAAACACGCGGGCCAACGAGACCGCTGTGACCGGCCGTTCCGGCAGGCCGAAGAAGTTGCGGAATACCTCTCCCGCTCCGCCATGCAGGTTCAGGGCGCCGCCCTCGTGCCGACGGCGGCGCGCGAGCGCTTCCGCTCCGCTGTCGAGGATGCCATAGTACATCAGACCATCGACCTCATGGTAGGTACGCGCCAGCCGCGCCGCTGGCTCCTCCAGCGCCTCGGCGCACCAGGTGCCCTTGTCGAAATGGTCGATCTCCATCCCCTCGGTCCGCGCGATTGCCTTAGCGATGCGCACATCGGCGGAGCTCTCGGGACCATAGACAAAGAGGCGCGGCTGCACACCGATCCGCCGGCAGAGTGCGAGTAGCAGGCGCGTGTCGTAGCCGCCGGAGAGCGCGAGGGTGATGCGGCCGCCGAAGGCGCCGCACCAGCCCAGCAGGTTGGTGGTCAGCTGTTCGACGCCATCGTGCGCCAGCTCCTCCGCCGTACCGGCCGCCTCGGGCGGCAGCAGGCGCCGCGAAGTGCGAGCGATGCGCACCTCTTCCGCCACCATCGCCTCCGCGCCGAGGCCAAGCCGCCGGATGCCCTCCAGGACCGTGTCGTCACCGAGTGTGGTGCCGTGGAACACGTACTCGTACGCCTCCTGCCGTCGGGCCAAGCGCTGCGGCAGAGCGCGCGCCAGGGCGAGGAAGGAGGTGGAAAAGGCGCCGCGCACCTCGTCATGGAACACCTCGAGCGCGGCGCTGCGGTCGCGCAGAATTCGCACGCTGCGCGTATCTCCCGCGAGGAGGGCGAACTGACCCTGGCATCGCGGCAGCTCCGCCGCCGGATCGGGACAGGCCAGCAGCCGCTGGAGCGCGGCGGTTCCGGTCTCGCCCGCGTAGAGCAGGCTGCCGACGCAAGCGAGGAAGCGTCCGTCCGGTCCGACCGCGTGCTGCGTCGGTCCACCGAGAATCTTTGGATAATGGAACAAGCGGTAACCTACCCCCTCCCGCACGGTGGCGGGTGGGAATCCGGCTGCGCGGAAATGGCCGTCCATGGTGCGGCTTGCCGTGTCGAGGGCCACCGGATCGCGCTTGTGGAGAAGAAAAAACCCACCCATGTCTGCTCCTCGGCCGGCGAAGGCGCCGGCTGCCTTGCCGTCTAGCCATCAGTCCTGCATGCGAGGGGCGGGACCGCGCGGCGGCAGCACTGCATCCAGCCGCCGCAGCGTCGCCGACCAGTCATGCCCTGCCATCACCGCTTTTCGCGCTGCGGCGCCAAGGCCCGGGTGCCGCCCCGCCAGCACCTCCGACACCCGCTCGGCCATCTCCGCCGCCCCTTCCGCGATCAACAGATCGCGCCCGGGCACCGCCCGAACCCCCTCGTAAGCCTGAGGGGAGGCGACTACCGGGCGCGCCATGGCCATCGCTTCCAGCACCTTGTTCTGAATCCCTCGCGCGATGCGCAGCGGCGCGACGGCAACGGCGGCATGGGCGACATAAGGCCGGACATCCGGCACTGGGCCGGTCACCCGCACCCCCGGCAGCTCGGCCAAAGCCTGCACGCCGGGCGTGGGGTTGGCGCCAACAATCCAGAAGCTGGGCGGTGCCAACCCAACCGGCGGCGCGGCGCGTAGCCGGGGCAGGACCTCGGTCGCGAACCAGCTCACCGCCTCGACATTCGGCCGATAGCTCATCGTCCCGGTGAAGACCATCGCGGGTGCCGCGCCGGCATAGGGATCCGGGTGGTCCTGCGCCGAGTCGAAGCGTGTGAGGTCCACGCCGTTGTCCACGTATTCGAGCCGCGCGGCCGCCTCCGGAGCCAGCTCCGCGAAGCGCGCCGCTTCTTGAGCGGAGACGAGCAGGGTGCGTTCGAAGTCAAGCGCGGCGCGGCGCTCGAAAGCAAGCAGCGTGCGCGCTTCCCGCGCCCACACTTGGCGCATGGGCGGGCGCGCATCGGCGGCATAGGCGAGCCACTTCTCAGAGTCGACGTCCACCATGTCGAGCACGCGCTGCGCTCCAGAGGCCCGCACGTCTGCCCCCATTGCATAGGGCGCCATGGCGGAGGAGTAGACAAAGGCTGCCGCGTAGCGTCGCGCTGCCAGTCCTTCCTGCGCCCAGCGGAACAGCGACGGTTCATGGAACCAGCCGAGGGAGAGCGGCAGGCCGGGTCGAAGGCGCGTCAGCGCCCGCGCCGCGGTACGCCAGCGGCCGAACATGGGGCGCCACCGCACAAGGGAGCAGCGCTGCTCAAGTATAGTGACGTGAGCGAGATCCGCTTCGTCGTCCACGAGGAAGCCGAGCTCCACCTCGAAGCGCTGCGATAAGTAGTCGAGAATATGCCAAGCGCGGATTTTCTCGCCCTTCTCGGGCGGGAAGGGGATGCGGTGGGCAAGGAAGAGGAGACGGTGCAAGGCTGCGACCTAGGGTTGGCGGCACCTGAGGGCGCCCAGGAAATCCTGCCGGTCATTCCGAAAGGCCAGGATACTAGGACCCTTGAAATCCTGGTCCTTTGATTCAATGCGTTCGAAGTCGACGCTATCAGGATAGATCTGACTCACTGGAAACTCCGCATCTTTGAATTATGGTTGCATACATCTAAGTTCATGTCCGCAACTCCAAAGCAAAACGGAAGATAAGTCATTGTGAACTGTTAAAGAGGAGCTTGAGGTCAACTTGTTGCTTGGCCTGGGTTATCTACAGCTGAATTGCAAAAATCGACATACTCGATATATTTCTGGTCGCAATATTTTGCGCCTTTCTGCACTTCGAAGACCTTAATTTTCGCCATACGCCTCCCATTTTTGCTGAAGGTGCTGAATACTTCCCACAAAACGGTCACTGCGGTGTTGGTGCGGGGTACGACGCAACTGAAATCAATAGCAGTGCACATAACCTTTCGATGAAAACTAATTACTCGGCGTTTCATGGAGGCGGTCGCTTTCTTGGCACAAGTGGGGAGTTAATACTATCCAAGTCCCTTGACTAACGGTGGTCCTAGTAAATTCGCCACTGGCATGGGCAACTTCTTCCAGGCGGCAATGAATAGACGGTATTTGGGATTGTTTGGGTTGTTCTCCGGAATACGCGCACCCTCAGCAAGCCGATAGCAATAGTTCAGCCGCTGCTCCTCGAAGCCCCAGTTTCGTTTATAAGCGAAGGCGCCGGTACCGGCCTTACTGCGGCCGAAATCGAACAGCGTCGCGCCACGCTCCCGCCCGGCGCGGCGCATCACCTCCCAGTACATAAAGTCGTTCGCCGAAACCGCACGCGCGGCCGCCGTCCCGCCGCCGTAGTAGGGCAGCACCTCCTCACGGAAGTGGAAGTTCAGCACCGCTGAGATTGGACTGCCGTCCCGCAGTACGGTCGTTACGTCGTGCTCACGCGGGAAAGCCTCGGCGAGTAGATGGAAGTAGCGGCGTGAGAAGACCGGGCTGCCGAGGTTACGCACGCTCTCGGCATAAATCCGGTGCAGCCGATCAGTGTCGCTGTCACTGACCGAAGTCAGCCGGAAGCGCTCGATCGCCTTGCGTACTTCCGCCCGCTGCTTGCGTGGGATGTTGGCCTGCATGTCCTTCGCGTCGTCGCCCGTCAGGCGGATTGGCTTGCGGAAGGTGAAATAAAGTGGCGGGCGCTCTGTCCAGCCGGCATCCGGCGCTTCCAGGCGGCGCCATTCCAGCACGCTCACCCCGAGCCGCCGCTGCAGGTCGATTGCATGCGCCTCAAGCGCGGTGCGCGCCTCCTCCGTAGCTGCGGCGCCGCCATAGACGCAAAAGGGGGTGGAGGAGAGGCTGTCGCCGAACAGCAGGGTCCGCATGCGCGCAAGCGGCAGCACGCCGACCACCGCGCCATCCTGCTCCGCATAGGCGTAGTAGGTCGGGTGACCGAAAGCCTTGCTGATCACGCGCGCCCAAGGTGTGAGATGGAAGAAGGTCGCAGAGGGGAAAGCACGCACGAAGGCGTCACAAGCCGGAGCGGCCGCCTCGTCGAGCTCGCGGATGCGCAGCGCCATGGGATTTCCGGTCAGGTTGTCTTGGAAAGTGCGGCGAGCGGCGCCGTTCCGATCTCCGCGGCGAAGACCTCGTCCATGCGGCCCCAAGCAAAGCTTTGGCAGCCGTCGAGCAGGCCGGCCAGGCGCTCCGCCATGCTGCCGAGGCCGGTATGGTGCTTGCGCCGCTGCAGCCAACTCATGCCCGGCGCGCGAGGCTGCTGCGGATCGATTTCCCACGGGTGGAAGTAGAAGACTCCACGCCGGCCAAGCCGGTTTACCCGCCGCAGCGCCGCCGTGAACACCGCCTGGGGCGTCATCCGGAACCAGCCTCCACCAGAGACCGGCAGCGCTCGACCGCCGGCGCGCAACACCGTCATGGGTACTTCCAGCACTGTGCCGCCGCAGGGATGCCAGGGCGACGGCTCGGCCTCCCCTGTGCCCATATGGCGGCCCGGGAAGACCGAAGAGCTGTAAAGATGCCCGGTTTCGGCCAAAATCCCGTAGGCCCAGGCCGTACGCGAGGGGCTTAGCGAGAACGTCGGCGCGCGATAGCCATGAACGGGCACGCCTGCGGCATCCTCCAGCACGCCTCGGGCGCGAATCAGATCTTGGCGGAAGCGCTCTGGGCCGATGGCGAAAACTTGCTCATGACCATGGCCGTGGCTGGCAAGCTCATGGCCCTCGGCGACGATGCGCCGAACGAGGGCCGGATGGCGCTCGGCGACCCAGCCAAGGGTGAAGAAGGTGCCCGTGACGCCGGCGGCAGCCAAAAGTTCGAGCACGCGGTCCGTGTTCGCCTCGACCCGGCGCTCGCGGCCTTCCCAACTATCGCGGCCGATCGCTCCAGCGTAGTTCTGAACCTGGAACCAGTCTTCCACATCCACCGTCATCGCGTTTCGCGGCGGAGTAACGCTCATCGCCCGCTCCCAGGTTCGGCAAAGAGCGCCATGAGCTGGTCGAAGGCCCGCTCGCGGCGCGCGGTGGTACGCTCCAGTACCTCGATGCGTTGGGCAAGGTCGTCGATCATCGCCTCGAGATCCAGTGCGCGGGGGGGCGGGTTCAAAACCAGCTGGCCGGCGCCGCCCGCGCCGAGGTCGTCCTCCAGCTCGAGCGCGGTAGCTTCTACCACGTCAGCGGTGATGTGCAGCGCGTTCTCAAGCGAGCTGGCAAGTAGCACTCGTGCGCAGAGCCGGTTGATACGCCGTGGCACACCGCCAGAGAAACGGTGGATTACCTCGAAGGCGCGATCTTCGAAAGAAGGATTGCCCTCCCAGCCCACCGCGCGCAACCGATGCTCAATATAGGACCGCGTCTCATCACCCGACAGTGCGCCGAGATGGAAAGAGGCGAGAATGCGCTGGCGCAACTGGTCGAGGTCCGGGCTGGCGATGATGCGGCGGAGCTGCGGCTGGCCGAGCAGCAGCGTCTGCAGTAGCGCCCGCCCTCCATCCGTAATGTTGGAAAGCATGCGCAGTTCCTCAAGCGCGCTCGGTGTGAGGGCCTGCGCCTCGTCCACGATCAGCACATGGCGGCGGGAGGTGTCGCGCAATACCGCCATAATGCTGTGCAGAACCGCAGCTTTATCGCCTGTCGAGGGCGCGCCGAAGGCATCCGCGACCAGCCGCAGCAGATCCTCGCCCGAGACCTGCGTAGTCATGATGCGAGCCACTGCGAAAGCGGCCGGGTCGAGCTCGCTGCAGAAGCGCTCGACGAGGGTGGTCTTGCCTGCGCCAACTTCCCCGGTAATAACGACAAAGCCCTCGCGCTGTGCTATGCCGTACATCAAGTGGGCATAGGCCCGGCTGTGCACGGTGCTCGAAAAGAACAACCGCGCATCCGGCGTCATCAGAAAGGGCGGCGCGTTGAAACCGTACATGTCGATCTGCATCTGCGCGACCCGTTAGAAGAACTGGCGGAGGGAGACAAGGACGATGTTGGTGTCCGCGCGGCCTGGCTGGAGGTCCTGCTCACGCTGCTGATAAACGTATTGCAGCGTACCGAAGAGATTTGGCGAGAGCTGCCGCGAGAGCGCGGCTCGGACGCTGTAATTCATTCCCGAGCCGCGCCTTTCCGTCTCCGTTTGCGCGATCTGCCCGCTCACTAGCAGCGAGATGCCCGGGGCGAGCGCGCGGCCCCAGCTCAGTGTCGCCGAGATGTTCTTTTGTGCAACGGGGCGAGAGGAAGCCTCGATGAGGACTGGCTCGCGCTCCTCGCGCAAGAGGGTGAGAGTAAGAGTGTCACGGGGCCATATCTGGCTCAGTGAGACGGTGCCGCGGCGTAGGCGAAACAGGCCGCTCTGCGTGTTCAGCAGCGAAGTTGGGACGGCGACGGCGGCCGGCACGCCGGTCGCGGCATCAATCAGGTTGCCATTGGCATCCACGCGCAGGCCGGCCAGCAGATCGTTGCTCAACAAGGCGCTGGAGGTGATGCTCTCGCCATAGCGGGCGAAGACGCGTGTGCGCACACCAACTGGGAAGTTGGCATTGAGCGAAAAGGAGGTGAAGCCGTCGCGCTGGCCGTAGCGCAGAGTAATGAAGCTCTCCTCGTCGGGCGCGTAGCGGATACCAACGCCCCAGATTGGATCCCGAATAATATAGGGCCGGACTCCGCCATAACGGTCGTCTTGCCAGCCGCCATCGAGCAGCAGTGCGACCTCGCGCGTTACAGAGTAACGCGTCTGTAGGACATACAGTGCCCGGTGCGCATTATTGTAGATGCCGGATCCGTCGTAGGAGGTATAGCTCGCCTGGACTTGGAAGGCGAAGCGGCCCCAGTCCTCGCCCGAGCGCACGACACCATACACCTCGTGGGCGGTGAAATCCTGGCTCGTAAAGAAGGGCGTCGACTCACCGGGCAGGGAGGTATCCCGGCCAGACAGGCTCGACTGGCGGAAGCGGTAGCCGACGCGGGCCGTCGCCAGCCCGCCGAAGCGCCGCACTAGATAGGGTGAAATCGAGAAGGTGGTGGCCTGAACGCGGTTGTTACTATCCTGCGTGCTGCTGTCGAAGCCCGCGAAATCGCCGAACACCGAGCGCGCATCGCCCCTGCCTTGGGCTTCAATGAACAGCAGGTCGGGCACCAGCGTGGCGAGGACGTTTCCCGCGAAGAGTTGGTCGAGGCGGTTCTGATCCGAGTTGCTCGCATAAAGGCTGAGGCGCGGGGCATAGGTGAGGGCGCCCACCACCTCAGCTGTGTCTGCGGAGAGCGTCAGCCGTGGGATAATGCGTGTGTAGACGTCGGCGGTGCGGCTAACAGCACTGCCGCGCAAGTTGTCGGTCGCGACGCCGTCTACCTGCACGCTCGGCTGCAGGCTCCAAAGCGGGCCAGGAACAGTTGGGTCGGGCGTGCCGATGCCAAACAGCGGCTGAGCGTCCTCGGCCCAAAAGCTCGGCGTGTCCGATGCAGTGGCGTTGGACATGAACGGCCGCACACCGACGTTTGGCGTTGCGGGGCCACCGAGCTCGAGCGGGTCGGGCAGCTGCGCCTGTGCCGACCGTGCCACCAGCAGCGCCGTCGTCGCTAGTAGCACCAGTACCCAGCGCCTGCGACCAAGTGGGACAGGCTCAGCCACTGTTGTGACTGCCCTCGTAATCATAAGCACCGAAACCGTCGCTCGTCACCATGTGGGTACGGTTGAGCAGGAGCTGGAGCGTCGGACAAGCATCCACCATATCGAGCGCGCTCTCTACCTCGCCGCGCTGCGTCGCCTCAGCCCGGACTACCATGAGCACCTGCCCGGCTACAGCAGCAAGTGCGCCGGGCTCGCTGGTGGCGAGACAGGGCGGCGCATCCACGACCAGAATACGCCCCGGCAGAGCGCTAGCGAGGCGCGAGAGTGCAGCGGCGAGCATCTGCCCGGAGGGTAAGCCCGAGGCGCCCGGCGCCGATGGCCCGTAGGACAGAACTGAGAGTCGCCGCAACACGGTCGGTATGGGCAGCATCTCAGGGCGGCAAGTCGGATCGGTCGCTAGAGCGCGCAGCCCGGGCTTCTCAGCAAGGCCAAGGAGGACGGTTAGCGAGTCTTGCATCTTGCCGTCGGCATCCACCAGGATGACCTGCTCGGGCGCGCTAATCGCCAGGCTGGTGGCGATGTTGAGGGAACAAAAAGTCTTGCCTTCGCCCGGTTTTGCGCTGGTGACGAGCACCATGCGCGGGATGCGTCCCTCCTCGGCCTTGGCCGCCTGCACGGCGCGCAGCACTTGGTGCTGCACGACGCCGAGCTCCTCCCGCACGCGGCTCCGCTGGGCGTTGCCTGTCAGCGCCGCGTAGCCGCCCTTGCACAGGGTTTCGAGGCTGATGGGCTGCGTGGCGGGGTGCGAGACGGGCTGGGCCGACGGTGCGGCTGAGGCCGTGAGACGCGGCGGTAGGGTGTCGGCGGCTGCCGTACCAGCCTCCACGGGCGCACCGGCGTCATGCTGCGCCGGCGGCGTCCCGCCGAGGGCCAACATGGCGCGCTCGACGAGGTGGATGCGGCGGGAAGGGGAGGCGGTCACGCGATGAACCTTGCGATGATGTCTGGAAGACGCGCCATAGCCTGTGGTCCGGCAAAGAGGAGCGCGCCGTAGGTCGCGATCAACAGGCCCCCACAGCAACCTACGGCGATGATAGATGGGGTGGCGCTGGGACGGGGCTGGGTAGAGGAGATGCTGCCGATCACTGGCAACCCGATGCGCCGCAGGTCGCCCACCGTGTGGAAGGAGCGGTCCAGCATGACAAGCAGGAAGGCGAGCCCAGCCCCTGCGCCAAGCCCAGCGAGCAGGACCACCGAGGCGAAGAGCACCCGATTTGGCCCGATCGGGAAGAGTGGCACTGTCGGCGGATCGACCACCTCAAGCCGCACACGGTCGGCGCCGGCGCGCGCTGCGCCGGCAATCTGCACAGACTCGCGGCGCTCGAGCAGCTCCTGATAGGCACGCAGCAGCACGTTGTAGTCACGGTCAAGGTTTTGAAACTGTGCCTGCACTTGTGGCACAGTGCGCGCCAAATCCTCCAGCCGATCGACGCCCGTCTGCTCGTCGCGCACCTGTCGTTCGAGAGAAGCGAGCTGTGTCTCGGTGTCTAGAAGGCGGACACGGAGCTGCTCGTAAAGGGGGTTAGGCCGCTGCGTGCCGCTTGCGACCGGTCGCGCTGCCGAAGGTGTACTAGAGCGCGCCCCACCACCAGCACGATGCGCGGCAATCTGCGCCTCGAGAATGCGCACGTCCGGATGGTTCTCTGTGCGGGTAATCAGCATGTCGGCGCGTTGGCGCTGCAGCTCGGTCAGCGCACTGCTACCGCTGGGCCCGCCGCCGCCTATTACTGTCTCGGTGATGGTTTGCGGTGTCGTCTCGAGCTGCTGGCGAAGTGCGGTGCGGCGCATAGTGGCATCCTGCAGTTCGCCGCGAAGCAGTTGGAGCTTAGAACGCGCCTGTTCCAAACGTGAGATGCCGCCGTCGCTTGGAAGAAGATCGACGTAGCGCGCACGGAAATCGGCGCGGCGCTGCTCCGCCTCGCGCAGCTGGGCCTCGTAGGTGGCAATCTGCTGCGCGATGAAAGTCCGCGCATTCTCCATCTGTTGGCGATCACCGACGGTCGCCAGCTCCATGAAGAGCGTAACCAAGGCCTGCACCACATCACGCGCCTTACGCGGTTCGGTGGTGGTATAGTTGATGATGAAGAGATTGCGTCCCTGGGATGCAATGCGCACCTCGCGGCCGAGCTCAGTCAGCATCGCCTCGCGCTCGGCCGCGTTGCTAACGGTGAGGTCGAGACCGGTGCGAGTCGCTACGCGCTCGAGGTTCGGACGGCTGAGTAGCGTGCGTTGCAGCAGCTCGACTTGGCCAGTCGAGCCACTGTCCACCGCGATGTCGCGCAGTAGCTGGCTCAGGATGGCGTCTGCGTCGGCGAACATGCGCGTGCTCGCGCGGTACTGGTTGGGCATAGAATAGACGACGGCCCAACCCGCGATGCAGACGAGCCAAGCCAGCGCGACCGCCTTCCAACGATGCTGCCAAGCAAGCGTCGCGTAGCGGCGCAGCTCAAAGAGGATCGGCATAGCGTCAGAACCACCCCTGCGGGATAACCAACGTATCGCCCGGCCGGAGCGGCACGTCCTGGGAGATGTCACCGCTGCGCAGCAGGTCGTTGAGACGCACTGGGATGATCTGCGGTGGATTCGTCTCGTGCTCACGGCGGATGATGCGGGCGCGGTTTCCGGAGGCGTAGCGCGTCAGCCCGCCGCCCTGGATGAGCACGTCAAGCACAGTCAGTCCTTCGCGGAACGGGATGCTGCGCGGCTGCGCCGCCTCGCCGACAATACGGATCTGGCGACTGGTGAGGCCGACGAAAGAGCGCACAATCACGGTGACGGTCGGCTCGCGGATAAATTCACGCAGCTGCTGTTCGAGCTGGCGGCTGAGCTCGGTCGGGGTACGACCGGCCGCCTCGATGTCACCGGCGAGCGGGATGGAGATGCGACCGTCTGGGCGGACCGGGACGTCCGTAGTCAGCTCCGGCGCACGATGGACGAAAACTTGCAGCGTGTCGCCCGGGCCAATGACGTAATCAGCCGCGGTTGATGGAGCGCCAGCGGGGGCAACGGTTATCGGGCCGCGTTGCGGCAGCGGATCGCACGCGGCGAGAAAGATTGGCAACGCCAACATAAGAGATGCTTGGCAAAGGGTCGATTTCAAAGACACGCCTTTCTCCCCAACGCGAGGGCATACGGCCCACGTTCTGCCTCTGCAGCGTTGGTGGTCCGGTCTACTTCCAGCAATACCGTATCCCAGGATTGGCCAGTGTTTGCATATAGTGACAAGACGGACACAGGCCGATACGCACCCTCTCACGACTCTATGACACAAATTGCCCCCAACTCCACCTAATATGTGCAGGGGAGTGTCAAATTGAGTAAAAATTTGTAGAGAAAGAGATTCAATCGGGTGCTGGTTCCAAGCTGCTACGGTGCCGGCATCTCTATCGGAGCAACTACGAAAGGACATGGATCGGCCTACGAAGGGTTGCTCGATGTGAGGTCTCCAACAGTGATGCTCCAAAAATTCAATTGCTACGTGAAGAGACCGGTTACCAGATCTCCTAGCGCGAGAAGGCGCTAGGAGTAGAGTTAGGTGCGATTTCGATATAAAATGCTATACTCAAAAGCGTGCTCCAAAGCCAACGAATAATCGGCGGGCTGTGTGGCGAAGCAGTCGCGATAGCGCTAGGTAAGCCGATAGCAGGTATGCAGCCACCGTGGCGCGAGTTGCGACGGCAGGCGACACCTTCAGCGCAACCCATCGGCGCTGCTGACCTTGCAAGAGCAGCGCGCCATACCTGGGCCTTTGCGGTCCATTGAGCCAGCGTGGCAACACCTTAAATCCACACGAGGTCTATGCCACTCAGACTGATCGGGGATGAGCTGCTGAGGAACACAGCGCCTTCCGCCACGCCGTTGCCGTCGAAGTCAAGCTGGACCGTTTGTCCCGACAGCCGAGCCTCCGTGTTACCGGCTCCCGTGAAGGTTCCGGCGCCGCGCCAAGTGAAGGAATTTGTCAGCAGGCCGGCGAAGACCAGCTTGTCCGTCCCAACCTGGAAGTCAGTGATGGTGTCAGGCGTCGTGACGGAGCTCTCCACTGCGTTAGTAAAGACGAAGCGGTCAGCACCGGCACCACCGGTCATCAAGTCCCGTCCGACGCCACCCACAAGCGTATCGGCCCCATCGCCGCCGACTAGCGTATCGTTGCCTCCTTCGCCCCGGATCAGCGCTGGAGTAAGACCGATGACGGTGATCCGGTCCGTAAAGCTTCCGCCCATAACGGTCTCTGCGCCGGCGACGGTCAACATATTGGTGTTGCTGTCGAGGAGAACGAGCCGGTCGGCACCGCCACCGAGATCGATGGTGGTGTTGCTGGCTGTGGTGCCGAGGG
>NZ_JQKB01000102.1 GCF_000745835.1 Belnapia moabensis DSM 16746
ACCGGCATCGGCCGAACGCGCCCGCACAACCAGAACGCGAGCGTACCGCGGCGTCACCAGGCTTCTCGCCCCGCCTCATGAATTTTTCGGGCTAGTATCTCCTTGCGCCAGGTATAGATCTGCCCCGTGCTCACCCCGTTCCGGTCCGCCACCGCCTGCACCACCGCACCCGGCTGCAGGCTCTCGCGCACTACTCGCAGCTTGTCCTCGTCCGGCCACTCTCGCCGCCGCACCGAGTGGACCTCGACCCGAACGCCCCGCTCCGGGCGCGCTCGCATCGTGCCATTCCGACCGTCGTAAGAACCCGCTCCGAGCGGTTCCGCCACTTCAGCTGCGTCCGTCATGCCCACCATCTCGGCAGGCACGCCCCGTCATCTCAAGGCCGCTGACGGCTGACGCTTACGTCTGACCTCCGGTTGCGGTGACCTCTACCACAGTCGGCTGTCTCATCGAACCGTGACGCACCCCACGCCTCGCCTACCACCTCGTCGTCGGGGCGCAGCGTCTTGGCGAATACCACGACGGCATCGCGCTCCAGAACGAGCCGCCCCCTCCGTGCGCAGCTGGCCGTTCCCAAGCACAGCGCTCACCGCGAAGCTGCAGTGGATGTCCAGTCTAATGCCCCGCATCCTGCGGCTCGCTGCGTAATGGAAAGCCGGAGCAAGCGGGCAACACGACAACTACGGATTCGCGCTCGCAGCGCAACCGGGCCAGTCGAGGGGCGGCCAGACAACAACTCGAGCTCGCAGCTCATTGTCTGTTCAGCCTGCCCGCTATGCGTGCTCCTGGCACCCCCATCCCGGTCCATCGACGGCTGCACCGCGGGAGGGCGCCGGGCCTACATATGCCTGATAACAATCTGGCGGAGCGGCTGCTGCGCGGCATCGCCGTGACCCGGAAGAACTTTCTGTTCCTTGGCAGCGACGCAGGCGGCGAACGTGCCGCCGTCACCTACACCATCGCCGAAACCGCCAAGCTTAACGGCCTTAACGCAGAGGCCTACATCACCACCGTGCTCGACCGGCTGGCGAAGGGACACCTCGCCAGCAAAATCGAAGACCTGCTGCCTTGGACCCTCAGCCCAAAAGCTCAAGCCGTGACTGTACGCTGACCCCTACGTTGGAACCTACAGGCTGTGAAATGTAGTGGGACTTGAGAAAACAATCTGTATGTCACTCCCAACGCACAAGGGTTTGGACGTCTTTCAATTGCTGCGGCTTTGCTGGCGCAAACGTCCACCCAGCAGCGTCCGCAACATTCGCCCGACATGCCGCGGCCGGAGCGCAAGATGACCATAGCGCGCCCTCGCCGCATCGCGCGCCGCCTCGCGGTAATCGGCCAAGCAGGTGAGTGAGGCCTCGTAGAGCCAACGGTCGAAGGTGCGTCCAAGGTTCCGCTGAATTGCCATCCGGTCCTCCGCGCCAACCGTGAGGCGCGGCTCCCCAGAGCCTGCGGCGATCGCGTCCAGCCGTACCGCAAGCCGCGCCGCACCGTGCATGAACCGCACCCGGTTGCGCGGATTACTCAAATTGGTGCCGTGGATCCGCTTGCGGCCCACCGGAGCGCGCGTGAACACGAACTCGCCGAGCAGCGCGAGGCGGAGGAAGAAGTCGCTGTCCTCGGTGAACATCATCGCCTCATCGAACAGCCCGGCCGCGAGCGCCTCCTTGCGGCGGAATAAACAGGCCGAGGTCGCGACACGCGGCTCGATGAGCAGATGGCGGAAGCCTGCCCTGCCGAGTGTCCAGCCGCCGCCGGACGCCGGCTCGGTTGGCAGGTTCACGAGGCGGGTCGAGGCATGGTGGCTCGGCACCAGGACGCGCCCCGTCGCGCTCTCGAAAAGCGTGCTGTCGCCAAAGGCCAGGACGGCGCGCGGATTAGCCTCGAGCAGCCCAGCCAGCTCGGCAAGATGCGTCGGGAGGAATAGATCGTCGGCATCTAGCAGGGCGATGAACTCCGCCCGGCTCGCGCGTATGGCTGTGTTGCGGGCCGCCGAGGGGCCGGGCGGGCCTTCCGTCGCCACCACCTTGATGCGCAGCGGGGGGGCAAGCTCCGCGGCCGCCCGCTTGGCCACCCCCCGCGTGCCGTCGCGCGAGCGGTCGTCGACGACCGTTACCTGAAGGGGCAGGCGCGTTTGCGCGGCGACGCTCTCGAGCGTCTCACGCAGGAAGGTCTCAGCATTGTGCGCGGGAATGACGACCTCAATCATGGGTGCAATCTTAGAGCAGCGCCCGATCAAGTGGAACGCTCCGCTGTGCCACCGATTGAGTGTAAGCTATTCTAACATCAAAATCGCTAAAGACAGGCAATTTCGGCCGAAAGCATCCGTATGGCGCATTGACTCGCTGGGAACGATGGAGTTTGTCAACCAGGGATCGCGTCCGCTAGAATCATGCCCCACCCCAATTTACACCGGCTAAGCCTCGCAGAACAGTGGCCCGCCCGCCAGGGGGCCAGCCAACCGAACCGCAGGGCGGGGTGAAAAGCGGATGTCCCTCCAGGCGGTCTTGACCAATCTCCTCCTCCCGCCGCTGTTCCTCGTCCTGCTCACGCTCGCGGCTGGGCTGCTCGCCTGGCATCGGCGGTTCGCCGCCGCGCCCATCACCGTTCTCTCCGCCCTCGGCGTCCTCCTACTCGCCACTCCGTTCGTCGCCGGCACGCTCACCGTTGCACTGGAGAGCCAGGTGCCGCGTGGCCGGCCAACGGACACGCCACCACCGTCCGCCATTATCGTCCTCGGCGGCGAGATGGCGGGTGGTGAGGCCGAACCGGAGCCCGGGCCACTAACGCTTGAGCGGCTGCGCGCCGCGGCGGCGCTGCACCGGCGCACTGGCCTGCCGCTGCTCGTCACCGGTGGCGTGGTCGGGCGCGGGGCGCCGCCGGTCGCCGAGCTAATGGCGGCAAGTCTGCAGGCGGATTTCGGCATCCCGGCGCGCTGGATCGAGCCGTGCGCTGCGGATACCCGTCAGAACGCTCTGTTCAGTGCGGCCATGCTGCGGGCGGATGAAATCGGCGCGGCCTTCGTGGTCAGCCATGCTTGGCACCTACCGCGCGCGCTGGGTGCCTTCGCCCGCGCCGGTTTCCCGGTCACCCCCGCGCCCGTCCGCCGCGGCGATTGGCCCGCGGGCCTAGCCCCGGACTGGGTGCCGCGGCCGGACCACCTGACCCAGAGCTGGTTCGCGCTCCGCGAATGGGCGGGGCTGCTGGTCTACCGCCTGCGCGATAGCGGCTGAGGCATGACCGTGCCGTGCGACACGCAAATCGGCAGTGACCTACCGCGCGCGGCCGGGTTGCTGCTCATCGGGCTGGGCACCGCTTTTATTGTTTATCGCTCACTCTACCCCTTCCGCTTCCGCCCCCTGGCTGATGGCGTGACGCTGACCGAGGCACTGCTGCGTGGCTGGAGGCGCCGGTTGAGAGGGCGCAGTGACGTGGCGGCCAACCTCGTGCTCTATGCGCTGCTCGGCCCGGCAATTGCCGCTACGGCGGCGCGGCGCCTCTCCGCCCTGCTGACCATGATGCTGGCGCTGCTCGGCTGCTGGCTCGCCACCTGGCTCTACCCATTCGTGCCCTCGATCGATCTTCCCGAGTGGGGCGCTAGCCTTCGGCCGCTGCTCGGCGGTTGGGGGGGGATCCGTGGTGCGCGCTGCGGCTCTTCTTGCTTTGGCTGGCCGCGGGGCGGCTGGTCAAGGCGGCTTGGCAAAGCCTGCAGCCCGGCCTGCCTCTGGTGGCCACGATGATGCTGACGACACTGGTCGCTGCGGTGCCGTTGGTTGATCGGTGGCTGAGCCCGACCGAGCTGCTGGCCGTCGTCGCCGCGCTACCCGCTTGGCTGGTGCGGCGCCGCCGGCCCGGGCGGGATAGCCTGCTGGCGGCGGCGCTGCTGGGTGTGATCCTCGCCGAGGGCCTCGCGCCCTACCAGCTGCTGGCGGAGCCGCGTCCCTTCGGCTGGGTACACTTTCGCAACGTCATTCCTGGCCATTGGGGTATTGGGCTACAGGCCATGCTGCTCAAGACCTTCCGGCATGGGGTGCTGCTCTGGCTATTGCTGCGGCTCGGCTGGCGCTGGATGGTCACAGCGTCGGCGGTGATGGGGCTCGCCGCCGCGGTGAGCTTCGGTCAGACTTGGCCGCCGGGCCGCTCGGCGGATGTGACGGATACCCTACCAGCGGCGGTAGTGGCGCTGATCTTGCTCGCCCTGCGCGGCACCGCCCGGCCCCAGCCCGCATGACCGCCCGGGCCCGGCTGGTTCCGGTGCCGCGTGGCGGCCTGCCGACTTGGTGTGATGCCGTCTTGGCGCCGGCGGAGGGGGGCGAGTTCTTCGCCTCGCGCGCCTGGTACGACACGCTGATCGGCCACGCCCTGCCGACTGGCGCCGAGCCCGTGTTGGCCATGGTCGGGGACGCGGCACTGCTGCCGCTGCTGCGCGAGGGCGGGCGGCTGCGCGCGCTTAGCGGCGACTACACGCTTGATTGGCGGCCCCTCGTGGCGCCGGGATTGGGCTACGCGGGCTTGCGGGAGGCCGGCCAGGCATTCGGGCGGCTGCTGCGCGGCGGGCCGCCCGTCCTTCTCAACCTGCTCGACCCCGAGGCGCCGGACCTCTCGCCGATGCTTGCGGGGATGCGACGGGGCGGGCTGCTGCCGCTGCACTACCTAAGCGCCGGCAACTGGCACGAAGTGCTTCCAGCCGGTGCCGGGTGGGAGGGCTACCTAGCGGCACGGCCGCCGACGCTGCGTAACACTATCGCCCGCAAGCTTGCTCGCGCCTCGCGGGGCACGGTGCTCGAGATGGTCCGCACGCCGGGCACGGCACTTGAGGCCGGGATCGCCGCCTACGAAGAGGTTCGTGCCCGCAGCTGGAAGCCGCATGAGCCCTTCCCGGATTTCGATGCGACGCTGATGCGTGTGACCGCCAGGCTCGGGCTGCTGCGGCTCGGCGTGCTGCGCGATGCCGCGACGGACCGTCCAATGGCCGCGCAATACTGGATCCTTGACCGGGGCGGCCGGCGCGCGACGGTGCTGAAGCTCGCCCATGCCGAAGACAGCCGCGCGGCGTCGCCAGGAACGGTGCTGAGCGCGTTGATGATCCGCGGCCTGATCGAGGGAGAGGGCGTGTGGGAGCTCGACTTCGGCCGCGGCGACGATGCATATAAGGCGCAATGGCTAAGCATGCGGCGGCAGCGGATCGGGCTGGTGCTGGCTGACCCGTTGCATCCGGCGGGGCTGCTTGCCTTGCTTCGTCAGCTAGGCGGGGCGCTGCGGCGCCGCCTGCACGGCCGAGTAGGTGACTCCGCACGGGCGAGCGGCTGATGTAGCCTCGGCACAGGAAGAACCAGTCATCACAATTGAAGGTTTTGCATGACCCGCCCCCTCGTTTCAGTCGCCGTCTTCGCCTACAATGAGGAGGAGAGGGTCGTCGCCGCCTTAGACCGCCTGGACGCCTGTGGCACTGGGGTGGAGCTGCGTATCCATGTGCTAATTAACGGCTGCACCGACGGAACCGAGCGCGTGGTGCGTGCTTGGCGACCGCGGCATGCGACGGTGATGCCGGTGGTTATCGCGCGCGGTGACAAGGCGAATGCCTGGAATCATTACGTGCATGATGTGGCGCCGATCGATGCCGCTATTCACGTCTTCACCGACGGCGACATGCTGGTTAGCCCGGGCTCTGTAGCCGCCTTCCTTCGCCAGTTTGAGGCGGAGCCGCATGCCAATGGCTGCGCGGGCCTGCCGATGAGCGGCCGCTCGCGTGAGGCCTTCCGTGCAAAGCTCGTCAACAATCGCGAGATGGCCGGCAATCTTTACGCGCTGCGTGGCAGCTTTGTTGCCGAGGTCCGCCGGCGAGGCATCCGCTTACCCTTCGGCATCTTTGGCGAGGACGGTTTGGTAGCCGCCCTGGTAAAGTTCAACCTCGACATGCGCGGGCGTGAGGACGACCTGCGTATCACCGCCGCCCACGAGGCGGGCTTCGCCTATCCCTCGCTCTCGCCCTGGCGGCCCTCGAACTGGCGAGTCTACCGGAACCGCAAGATGCGTTACGCGGTCCGCCGGCAGCAGGCGCTGATGCTTTATGGTTTGTTGAAATCGGACGGCACCGGGATGATGCCCGCGCATGTCGTAGATCTCTACCGGCGTTGTGGTGCGCGCATGCGCTTCAGCTGGAACGGGCTCGACACGCCCTTCGACTGGCTCGCAATCCGCCGCATCCGTCGCGACATCGCTGCCGACGAGAGCGTCAAGGAGGAAGATCGGGCGCACCTGTACAGCTAAAACATGTTCCGCGCGGACGAAGGCACGACCTGATCTGATGCCGATCTCGACAGGGTGCTCAGCCGGGTGTGCAGGGCGCTCGAGGTGGTGAAGCTGCCGCCGAGCTCGCCGCGAAAGAAGGCAAGATAGTCGTCGATCGTGCCCAACAGCGCGCGCATGCTCTCCTGTGTCGGCGTATAGGGAGTGTGGCCGACCTGCAGCGTTGGGCTGTGCAGGCTGAGGGTGAAGACTCGCAGCCCCTCCCGGTGCAGTTTGCACGTCACTGCCTGCAGTTCGGCTAGCGTGTGGCCCTCCGGCGAGAGACGGATGGGGCGGAAGGCGCCGAGCCACGAGGCGATGCCGCCGAGATGCAGCCGTCGGCCCCAGCGGCTGTGTACCGGCACCGCGGCGCGGGCACCCAGCCAGCCGAGCGGCGCCCCGGTGGTCGGCAGCGAGAGCAGCCGGTGCGATCGGCCAAACCAGCCTGGTCGCGAAGTGAAGCGCGAGAAGTCCGGCCCGCCGAGATGGGCGTAGTTGTAGTGGGGACTGATGCTGAGATCGACCTCGAAGCCGAGCGCCTCGAGCGCATCCGCCGTGTTTGGGCCGAGCCCGTAGCGCCCTGCCTTAAAGATGCGTGAAGGATGGCCAGTCAGGTCCTCCACCCGTTGCTTCAGCGCCTCGAGCTTCGCACGCTCCAGCCAGGGGCCAAGATTGCCCGAGAAGGAATGCCAGTCGTCCTTGATCTCGACGAGCGGCGGAGTCGTCCAAGGATGCATGTGCACGCCAATCTCGCAACCTTCGGCTGCCAATTCACGCACGACCTCCCTCCCGAGCGATTGGTTGGCAACAGGATAGTCGATCACCAGCGTCGGCCGCACCCCGTGGCGGCGAAAGACCTCGAAGCTGTCGCGCAGGCCGATAATCGACGCCACCGCTCCGATATCCGTAGCGACCCCCTTATTCCAATCGAAATCGGCCTCGGTATCGATGACGACCTGCAGCATCGGCCGCCAGTCGGTCGGGGTGTTAAACTCGACGAGGCCTATGGCCGCCGGTCCCTCCGTCCTCAACCTGTCCACGAAGCGCAATTGGAGATCAGGGCAGTCCGATTGGTGGACGCGGCCGCCTCTCCGGCCAGCTCGGTGCCAGCGATAGAGCGTGGCGTAGCTCGTCGCCACCGCCCCGATCTCAAGATTGCGTTCGGCAAACTGGCGGTTGGCACTTCCCATACTCGCGCCGAGATCGGGATTAGCGCGCAGTTGCCCGATCGCCTCGACGAACTGTGCCTCATCGCGAGCCAAGAAGCCGGTGCGCCCATGGTCAATTATGAAGTCCGTCAAACCCGGCAGGAATAGGCTCACGATCGGCAATCCGCGTGCCATCGCTTCTAGATAAACGTTGGGGAAACCCTCGGAGGTGGAGGCGAAGACGAGCGCGTCGGCCGCTGTATACCAGGGCGCAGGATCCGACTGAAAGCCGGCAATAACGATGCGCCCGTTGAGGCCGAGCTCGGCGATGCGTGCCTCGAGTTCGGCAAGGTAGTCATCCTCTAGGGTAGGACCGACGAGTAGCAGCTTGACAGCCGAATCAGGGATGCGCGCCAGAGCGTCAACGAGAAAACGGATATTTTTCCGGCGTGAGACGGAGCCGACATTCAGCAGCAGGAGATCCCGCGCGCCGAGTCCAAGAGCAGCGCGCGCGGCCTGCCGCTCGGCTTCAGTGCCGGGACGGACGTCCAGCGCGACGCCCTGGGGGATGAAGTGCAGCCGCTCCATAGGCATCGTCTCAAGCGAGCGACGCAGAAGTTGGGGGCTGATCACGACGAAGCCACTCACCGTGCGCATGAGCTGCGCGACGAGGCTGCGGTTGTAAATCTTATAGTTCTCTAGCACCTGGGTTGGGCTGTCGTCAAGCGTGCAGGAGAACAGCACTGGCCGGCCGCACAGGCGGATAAAGGCATAAGCAAGGAAGCGTCGGTCTACATGGGAGTGCAGGTGGACCAGGTTGAAGCGGTGGAGGTTGGCAGCCAGCCAGCGGATCAGACCGGTCAGGGTGCTGCGTCCGTCGCGCTTCGCTAGGTAGTGGACGGGAATGCCCTGGTGTTGGCCGGTTTCGCCACCCTCCGTTGGAACTGTCGAGTAGGCCAGCACCTCGCTATCAATGCCGCGTGCAACGAGGTGCGGAATCAGCCGGGTGTAGTAGATCCCGTCGCCCGTATAGTCTGGGTGAAAGCGCAGATAGACGTGTAGGACGCGCAGCCGCGGCACAACATTCTTCGGCATGGAGGCCGCTTCCGGGTTTGAGTCGAGCGGAAGGGGACTGGCGTCGTCGGGCACAGCGACTCCTTTTAGGAAACCGGGTAGCAAGGGCGGACAGCTCATTAGGAGTGCTGACACGATCCGCCGTCAAGAACGGCTCCAGCTAGCTGTCCAGGTCCTGCACACCACGCCAATGCCCGCCTCCCGGAACCCAAACCCCTCCAACCAGTTCAAAGACGACGCAGGACAGCATCAAAAGTGCCCAGGTAATGCTTAGGGCACGTCAGGAATTTACTTCGCCATGACTTCGGTTTTAGGCCGTGGTGACAGTGTGTAGTTCCATTGTGGGCAGGTGGTATGCCTGGTGAGTAGCAGGCCTGCATGTCTACGTTGGAGACGGCCTCACCCTGCTCATTGCCGCCGCGGCAGCCGGTTGGATAATGACAAACGGTCACCTCGAGCCCGAAAGCATCACACAGCTGCTCCTGGATCTGCGCCCTCCAGACTCGAGAGCGGCAGCTGTTCGAGCCACCAGCGTCGGCCAGCACGAGCAGGCGATCCGCATTGGGAAAGGCACGCTGACCATCCTGCCACCACCAGTTGCTGATCGCCTCGACCGCGAAGCGCGGTGTGTCGAAGCAGTCACCGATCACGACGTAGCCATGGGTCCTTGTTATCTCATAGAAGCCGTAGGGAATGGCCTGGCCGACCGCATCCTGCGGCCAGTCGTGCACCAACACCGGATCGCCCTGTTTGCACCAGCTGCGCCCAGGGTTCTTGAAGTTACCAATCAGCTCTGTTTTTCTAGGTTGGCAAAGTTAGCTGGCAGGCGAGTTGTTCGAGATCGGCCAAGTAGGCCTGTGGGTTGCGCCGGAACTGGGTCCGCAGCGTCCGTGCATGGTGGCGTTGTTCAAGACGGTGGCGGAGTGCGCTCCAGTTCTCCCGGCGGACGCGGCCGAGGTCGCGTGCGGCGGGTGGGTGTTGCCGCGTTGCGATCGCGGCGATCAGGCGAACCTCGCCGCGCAGCACGACGGCGGGCGAGGCCGACTTGCGTCCCGTGGCGCGCCGCTCGTGGTAGCGCTGGGATCCGAACAGTTGTTCGAGGTCGTTGTTCAGCAACCTTGCTGCAGCATGCACCCAGACATAGGCGCATTCCACCGCCGGCCAGAATGGCGCCGTGCTGTCCAAGCCGCGGCCGATCAGGTGGCGGAGCCGCGCGAGCGGCGCGGGTGAGCCCCCTTTTCCATGACCCGGTCCAGGCTGTCCGCCACCGCCCCCAGCCGGCCCTTGAGCTTCAACCCAGGGGCGGCGAGCGGGGTACGCCCGTCATCCGTGATGGCGCTGCGCACGGCCGCGCAGTAGCCCAGCACCAGCTCGGCCTTGCCATCCTGGCGTCCCTCCACCGTGCGCTCGATCCGGCGTACCCCACGCACCCCCTTCTTGAGTTCCTTCTTGGCATGCCGGTCCGCCTCGTAAACCGGGTTCGCCGCTTCCCGCAGGAAGTGAAACTGGCAGAGCTGGTGCGGCACGCCCGGCAGAGCCCGTTCCACCGCCCGCCGGATCGAGGGCTGCCTGTCGCTGATCACACCCTCCACCGGCACCCCGATCGCTTTCGCCACCTCGGCGAGCAAGAACGCCAGGTCCTCGGCCGTGCCCGACAACAGGCTGCGCGCCAGCAGCACCTCGCCCGAGAGGCACTCGCGCACCACCCACAGCACCTCATGACCGACGTCTGGCTGCATGCCGTCCAGCGCCAGGATGGCCCGCCCTTGCTCGGCCAGAACCCGACGCAGCCGCCGGGTATCGCTCAGCGAGGTGGCCAGCAACTCGTCATAGCGGTCCAGCAGATTGGTCACGCTCCGCTCAGCGATCTCCACCCCGCGCGCCCGCAGGGCGGCGTGGATCTCCGGCACGCTGCGGTGATCCCGGTGACGCAGCGCTCCCACTAAGGCCTGTTAGAGCTTGAATGCTGCTCCCATATTTGGGGCATGACGGACGGGAACGGGTGCGAGGTTTTCACCGACGCAGCGTGGGCGCTCTGGGAGCCGCTGATCGAGGAGGTCCGCCCACACGGCAAAACGCCGCCCAAGGAGCTGCGCCGGACCATCTCGGCGATCTTCTGGCGGCACCAGAACGGCGCCAAGTGGCGCAGCATCCCGGCAGAGCTTGGCCCATGGTGGCTGGCGGCGCAGTTGTTCATCCGCTGGGCCAAGCAGGGCGTCTGGGAGCGTCTGCTCGAGTTGGTGCAGCAGCGCGGGATCGCGCTTGGCATGACCTTCATCGATGGCACCAACATCCGCGCCCACCAGAAAGCGGCGGGGGCAAAAAAGGGGGATGCAACAGCCAGGAGCGAGATGTGCGCGAGGCACTTGGCCGGTCTCGCGGTGGCTATGGCACCAAGGCCTGCGTGATCGCCGACGGCCGTGGTCGAGCTGTGGCCTTCGCGCTTGCGCCCGGTCAGTCGCATGAATTGCCATGGCGCCGGGTCTGCTCGGCTGTCTGCCGGACGTGCCTGGCTGGGTCGTCGGCGACCGCGGTTTTGCCTCCGACGCCTTCCGCGAGCGCATCTGGGCCATGGGCGCGCGGCCTGCGATCCCGCCCCGGCGCACCGACGCGCCGGTGGCCTGCCCGGACTGGATCTACGCCAACCGTCGCTTGGTCGAGAACCTTTGGGCCCGCCTAAAAGAGTGGCGCGCCGTTGCCACCCGCTACGAGAAAACCGCGCGCTCCTTCCTTGGCGTCCTCTGCCTCACAGCCACCGCGGACTGGATCAAAGTTATCAAGCTCTAACAGGCTTTAGCGCCACCACGTCCAGGCCGAACTCATGCTGGGGGAGTGCCATCGCGCCCTCCGCCTCGGGCCGGTACGCCAGGCGATGGCGTGCACAGCCCTCATGCTCGCAGCGGCGGATCTTCAGCCGCAGCCGCACCGACCCAGACAGCGTCACCAGGGGCCGGCGGTTCTCGTAGCGCAATCGCATGTGGCCGCCGCAACCCGGGCAGTTCTGCCGGATGGGAACCAGCACCCGCTCCCGCGCGGGTTCCGCCCGCGCTAATAGCCTGGCCATGCCAGGCTTCCAGAGCTCGTCAAAGGATCCCTCAATCAACGCCGCGCAGCAGTAAACTTTGCCAGCCTAGTTTTTTTTGGAATCAACGCTGATAACCGGCGCACCCGCAGCCTCGAACCGTCGGCGCTCTTCAGCAATGTGCTCAAACTGCGCATTGCGTTCAGGCACGCTGCGCGTCTCACCGCGTCTGCTATTGGCCTTCGGCGAGTAGCCGAGCTCACGCAGCAGCCGGGCCACTGTTGGTCCGCTTGCTGGGTGGCCAGCGGCGCTCAGCGCTTCGCTGGGTTGCCGCAGCGAGCGGCGCTTGCCTTTGGCGCGCTTGCCCATGGGATCACCGGCTGTCTCGAGCTCAAGCAGATCTGCCAGTGCTGTGGTGAGCCCAGCATCCTGCCTTTCGCGTGCCGGACGCCCAGCACCTCGGCGTCGAATGCGCTCCGTTGTGCGGTCCGCCAGGTCGGAGGACAGTTCGCGCTGGCCACGCGCAATGGTGTGACGGTCCAGCCCCGTGATCTCGGCAAGCCGCTGCACGCCGCCGTGCCCTTGGCGGGTGGCCTCAACGGCGGCAAACCAACGACGCTGCTGCTCATCCAGGCGGCTGATCAGCAGGTTGATCTGCCCATGCAGCAGCTGATCGAGATGGGGCTGGCGCGAGCGACAGGCAGCGCAGCCGCGCTGATACGGAACAGAGGCAGCCATGATCACCTCCGCTTCAGGGTCGTGAGATACGATGACGAATTTACCGCATTTACCCAGCCATCCACCGAGTAAGTAATTGCGTGCCGCGCCCTAAGTGTCAGGTTGCGAGACCTCCTTGGCAGCCTCGACGACGAGGCGTGCTTTGGCGATATCGTCTGGTCCGGCTCGGCCCTGTGGCTTGGGATTGGCGAGCTCACGTCGCTCTTCGAGGCGTTCTGCGACAATCTGGTTGGGCGTCTTGCCCTCGAGAACCCGCTGACGGCGAGTGTTGTAAGCGGCTTTGAAGCCGCGGAGCAGCTGCTCGAGTTGTTGATGGGACCAAACGGTGATGCCGAGCACTTCGCTGCCGATCCGTCCGTTGAAGCGTTCGACCATGCCGTTATCTGGCATGTAGGCGGTGGTGCCGCGATGTCCTGTCGGTTCCGTGTGGGACTGGGCTATGGTGAGACCATCCGGGACACGGGGCACCGGGAGCACGCAAGTGCGGGCAGGCCGTCCGAATAGACATGAGCTGAGAGCTCGAGCTCGTTATCTGGCCGCCCCTGCGACCTGCCCGGATGCGCTGCGAGCGCGGATCCGTAGTTGTCGTGTCGCCCGCCAGCTCCCGCCTTCTCACCACAAGCCAGGAGGAGGTGGCGCCATGCGCGTCATCGGAATGGACATCCACCGCGTCTTTGCCGAGGTTGTGGCGCTGTTGGACGGGGTGCTGACCCGGCTCGGCCGGGTCGACATGCGACGCGACCGGCTGGAGGCGTTCGCCCGCTCAACGCTGACCCATGACGACCATGTCGTAGTCGAGGCAACAGGCAACGCCGCGGCCGTGGTCGAGGTGCTCTCGCCCCACGTTGGCCGTGTCATCATCGCCAATCCGAAGCAGGTCCGCTTGATCGCGGACGCCAAGGTCAAGACCGATAAGATCGACGCGGCCGTACTGGCCCAGCTCTACGCCAGCGGCTTCCTGCCCGAGGTCTGGGTCCCTGATGCGCGGACCGAGGCGATGCGGCGCCAGGTGACGCGGCGCACCCAGCTGGTCCGGCAGCGGACGCGGCTGAAGAACATCGTGCAGTCCATCCTGCACGCCCACCTCGTCCCGCCCTGCCCGCACGGCGATCTCTTCGGCAAGGCCGGGCGCGGCTGGCTGGCGGGGCAGTGGTTGCCCGAAGACGAGCGGGCTGCCGTCGAGCGGCATGTCCGCGAGCTCGATCGGCTTGGCCAGGAGTTGAGCGGCGTCGAACGCGACATCGCTCGGCGTGCACTTGAGGACGAGGTTGTGAAACGGCTGATGACAGTGCCCGGGATCGACATGGTGGTCGCCGTCGGTCTGGCCGCGGCTATCGGCGATGTCCGTCGCTTTGCCGCACCCGAGCGTCTCGTCGGGTGCCGTCGCGGGTGTGGTAGGAAATGAGGGTGACGTAGTCTCCGGCTTGTTCAACGAGCCATAACCGGCGTTGGCGCGCCGGCGGAGACCACGCCATGGACAAGGATAGCAGCAAGGGGCCTGCCGAGCAGGCGCTGTTTACCGGAGAAGCCTGGTTCGACCCGATCGAGGCAGGCCTGCGGGGCCGGATCCGCGGCTTGATCGAGGAGTTGGTGGAGCAGGAGCTCGAGGCGGCGCTGGGGCGCGGCCGCTA
>NZ_JQKB01000103.1 GCF_000745835.1 Belnapia moabensis DSM 16746
AGGATCGTGGCCAAGTCGAGCAGCTCGCACAGGCGGTGCAGTCAGAAACCGGCGGAAGCGTCGACCTCGCCTATGTCGATGCGGGCTACACCGGTGAGCGGGCCGCCAATGCCGCCCGCCAACACGGCATCGAACTCGAGGCCGTCAAGCTGCCCGAAGCCAAGAAGGGCTTCGTCCTGCTACCGCGCCGCTGGGTCATCGAGCGATCCTTCGCCTGGACTACGCGCTTCCGGCGCCTCGTCAAAGACTACGAGCGCTACGCCAGCACTCTCGCCGACTTCCACCTCGTCGCCTTCGTCTGCCTCATGCTCAAGCAAGTCGCTCTACTGGCCACAGGTGCCTAACACCCTCTAGCCATGGTGCCAGCACTGTCGGCTGCCATGATGACGCCGTCATTGATCTTGACGGAGACAATGACGGTCATGGCAAGCATTCCTTAGTTGTGTTGCCCGGAGTGTTGATGCGCTCCCTAGAGCCTGCTGCGTCAGCACGTCGGCCGGCGTCGCATCATCCTCGACCCATGGGCAGTACCCACAGACCCGCTTCGACATCCCGCGACAAGGTAGGCAGTACCGATACTCTGTTTGGGCGCCTATCCTAGATAGACTGGCGCCTCGCGTCGGGTGCGGTTACTCCGAGGGCGTCCCATATCTTACGGCCGCCCTTGCAGCTCAGGCCACGTCTGTCGGATCGCCCTGCGACTGACTTTGAGATTGGCTGGACACCGGAAATCCCGCCCCCGTCGTCAGCGAGAGCGGCGCGGGCAGCAGCTGGCTCTGCGGCCCGCCCATCATTATTCCCCAGCGGAAGAAGTCCGACGAGATATTGCTGGTGACTGCAATCAGATTACGCTGAATCTGGTCAAGGTACTCGTGCAGCCCTTCCGAAATGACCTGTTCGATGGTGATGCTGCCCAGCCCTGCTCTTAGGCACCCCAGCTCATGAGCTGCGACAGCACCGCCGGGCAGCTCGTGCCTGGAGCGAATAACTTCCAGGAGGCGAGCCGCCTTGCTGACACAGAAGCTGACGGAGCGCGGGAAGTGGGGCTGCAGTAGTAGGAAACCAGCAACGCCCGATGGCGTCACGGCGCCGGACATGACGCGCATGTAGGCATAATGCCCCGCGGCTGAGCGAAGCAGGGCGTCCCACTGAACCAGATCGATCTTCGATCCAGGCACGGCCGGGCCGGGCAGGAGCAAGTGGTATTTGATGTCGAGCAGGCGCGTCGTTTGGTCTGCCCGCTCGATATGGCGCCCGAGGCGATAGAAGTAGCTACCTTGATCGCGATGCAGGGTGCCATCGGTGATGCCGATATGGGTCTGGCAGCCTTCCTTGATGCGAGCGAAGAGGCGGGCCAGCGAGCTAGGCGCGAGGGCCGTGCCATCAAGGGCAGAGAGCCATTTGTAGAAGATGTTCATCTGTGCCCACATCTCGGTCGAGATAACGGGGCGCAGGGTGCGTGCATTCTCGCGTGCGGCCGCGATCGCGCTAATGATCGACGTGGGGTTGTCCCGATCCGTCACGTAGAAGGTCAGCACGGCCTCCGCGGTGGGGGCAGGATACTGCGCCTCGAAACGCGCCTGATCGGAGTTTATCTGCAGCACTGGCAGCCAGTCCCGCGCCCCGCGCAGATCGCGAGAAAAGGTTGAGTTCACGTCGAGAATTCGGGCAAGGTTCTCGGCACGTTCGACATAGCGAGCGAGCCAGAATACCGCTTCGGCGTAGCGCGCGAGGAGAGGGATATTAGCCAAGGACCCAGGTATCCTTCGATCCGCCGCCTTGCGACGAATTGACGATCAGCGACCCCTCACGAAGCGCGACGCGGGTGAGTCCGCCGGGCAGGAGCCAAGTCTTCGCGCCGGTAACCGCGAAGGGACGAAGATCCACATGTCGTGCCGCAACATGGTTTCCCGCCAGGGTGGGGCACACCGAGAGATCGAGGCAGGGCTGGCTGATGTATTTCTCTGGATTAGCCAGAAGAGCCGCGCGGCAGGCCTCCAGCTCCTGGCGCGAGCTGCGGGGACCGACAGTGATGCCATAGCCGCCCGACTCACCCACAGGCTTAACGACCAGCTCCTCAAGATGGTCAAGGGTGTAGCGAAGGGCTTCCGGCTCCCGGCAAATATGAGTGTCGACGTTGGGTAGGATTGGATCCTCGTCAAGATAGTAGCGAACAATCCGCGGCATGTAGGCGTAGATGGCCTTGTCATCCGCAACCCCGGTGCCGACCGCATTGGCCAGGCTGACCTTGCCCGCGCGATAGGCGCGCATCAGGCCGGGGACACCCAGGAGACTGTCCGGACGGAAGGCTTCGGGATCGAGGAAGTCATCGTCGATCCGACGATAGATGACATCGACGCGCCTGGGACCGCCCGTCGTCCACATCGAGACCTGATCGTCGTCACCGACCATGAGATCACCCCCCTCGACCAGGGGCACGCCCATCTCACGGGCTAGGAACACATGCTCGAAATAGGCCGAGTTGAAGGTGCCGGGCGAGAGCAGCACGACCTGCGGATCTGAAACGGCGAGCGGCGCCACCTCATGCAGGGCGGCGAGCAGCTTCTGCCCATATTCATCGACGGGGTACAGGCTGATGCCCTCGAGGAGCTCGGGGAAGGCTCGCTGCATCGTATGGCGGTTCTCGACGACGTAGCTGACGCCGGAGGGTGTGCGGGCATTGTCCTCCAGCACGCGAAAGACGCCGCTTCCGTCGCGTACGAGATCCGTGCCGGAGACATGGATATAGCTTTTGTGCGGGAGATTTATTCCCTGCATGGCCGGCCGGTAATGAGCATTGCTTAGCACGAGCTCCGCCGGCACCACGCCGTCCCCCAGGATGCGTTGCTCATGGTAGATATCGTGGAGGAACTGGTTCATGGCCGCGACACGCTGACATATTCCGGCTTGGATGACCTGCCAATCCTTGGCCGAAACAACCCTCGGGATAGCGTCGAAGGGCAGGACCCGGTCGATCGCATTCTTGTCCGAGTACACGGTGAAGGTGATCCCGAGATCGTGCAGTTCGGCCTCAGCCTCAGCTGCGCGCCGCCGCACTTCCTCGATCGGGAGCCCATTCAAACGCTCCCGCACCGGCGCCGCAGCGTCGCTACTCGTCATCTCGCAATAATACTTACCTGGCGAATACCCGTTCAACATGCCGACCTACCTTCGCGTTACATAAGTAGAATGTGGCGCCGTGGTTCCTGGTCTGCCTTCTCATACGCATGGACGGCTCGTGCCGCCGGGCTTCGCCGACATGGGCGCCTCGCCTTCATCATCGCCGTCAGGCGCCCGGCCACCGGCTCCATTGCTAGCGCTTGACGTTTTCGTGGCGCTCCGCAGGCGATACGGCAAATCGTTCCGCTTAAACAGACTGCAGCCCTGAACCCGCCTGCGTCGTTGGCGTGAAAAGCCTCGTGCCAGCCTCGGTCTTAATTGTTCCCGAACCGACGTGTGCCCGTGGACGCGGACCAGGAGAAAGTCCTTACCTATGCCAGCGCAGTCCTTCGACTTCTTGGAAGCATTGGTGAATGCTCCCTCGCCTAGCGGCTTTGAACGACCAGTCGCGACGCTCTACCGGAACCACATGGCGCGCTACGCCGACCGCGTCACCACCGATGTGCATGGCAACGTGCTGGCCGTCCTCAATCCCGAAGCGCCGATGCGGATCATGCTCGCTGGGCATACGGATGAAATCGGTTTCGTCATCCACCACATCAGCGATGAAGGGCTACTCTACTTCAGTACGATTGGCGGACATGACAGCGTCATTCCAGTCGGGCAGATGGTCTGGGTCTATGGACGACAGCGCGTGGCCGGCGCGATCGGACGCAAGGCTATCCACCTGCTCAGCCCCGACGAGCTCAAGAAAAAGCCGGAGATCAAGGAGCTGTGGATCGACATTGGTGCTAGATCCCGCGCCGAGGCGGAAGCTGTTGTCCAGCTCGGCGATGTCGCCACTTACCAGTACACCTTTCAGCGGCTCCTGGGCGACCGTGCGGTCGCGCGAGCCCTCGACAACAAGGCAGGTCTTTTCATTGTAGCCGAAACCATTCGGCTCCTCAGCGAGGAAGGCGGTCTCCCGTCCGGCGTGGGAGTCTATGCGGTCGGAACTGTGCAAGAGGAGATCGGTTCTCGCGGAGCGCGCACCTCGGCCTTCACCGTCGGCGCCCAGACCGGGCTCGCCGTCGATATGGGCCACTCCATCGACTATCCTGGTGTCAGCGCCTCCCAATACGGAAAGCTCGACATGGGCAAAGGGCCAGCTATCTCCCGTGGTGCGAACACCAATCCAGTGGTCTTCGACCTGCTTTGCCGCGCCGCGCAGGAGGGAGACATTCCATACCAGATCCAGGTCACGCCAGGGAGCACGCCGACCGATGCGAACGCTATGCAGCTTAACGGCGAAGGCATGGCAACCGGGCTACTGAGCATTCCCCTGCGATACATGCACACACCTTGCGAGGTCGTGAGCCTCACGGACGTGGAGAACTGCGCACGCCTGATGGCCGCGTTTTGCCGGCGTATTAGGGCCGATACCGATTTCAAGCCTTGGTAGCCGTCGCCAATGATCGGGCCGCAATTAGGATCGCAGGCCCGGTGCCGGTTGCCGGATCGTTCAGGCCTCCGCTGAGAAGGCTCTTGCGGATCGTATCGCGCGGCGCTGGGGTAAGCGGGGTGACGAGGTGCTGCTGGTGGGAGCCATCCTGGCGTCGGGCCGGCGCGCGGTGAGCAGCATACTCCCGATCACCGAGCTCCACCCGGAATGGCGGTTCGTTAACTATCACCGCCTGCTCAATCGCGCCGCCTGGAGTGGGCGAGCGGCTGCCCGTGTGCTGCTTGGGCTTCTAATAGACGCCTTTCTGCCGACGGGGCCCGTGCTTCTCGGTTTCGACGAGACGATCGAGCAGAGGCGCGGCAAGCGCATCAGCGCCAAGGGGATCTATCGGAATCCGATCCGCTCCAGCCACGGGCACTTCACACAAGGCGAGTGGCCTGCGCTGGCTCAGCCTCATGCTGCTGGTGCCGATCTCCTGGGCCGGGCGGGTTTGGGCGCTGCCGTTCCTGATGACCCTTGCCCCCTCCGCACGCAACTGCCTCGAGCGTGGGTGGCGGCACAAGAAGCTGACCGAATGGGGGCGTCAGCGAGTCCTGCAGGCCCGTCGCTGAATACCGGGCTGGCGCCTGGTCCTGGTGACCGACAGCGGCTTCTCCGCTCTCGAGTTCCTGGCTGCGCTGCTACGTGCAGGAGGTCACCTGCGTCTCCCGCCTGCGGCTTGATGCCGCCCTTTACCGGCCGTCTCCGCCACGCCCACCCGGCACCATCGGGCAGCCGCGGACCAAAGGCGAGCGCCTGCCAACCCTAGCCGAGGTGCTGGCCGACAAGACCACCCGCTGGCAGCGCCTGACCGTGCCCGGCTGGTATGGCGAGGGCGACCGCGTCGTGGAGATCTGCTCGGATACCCCCGTCTGGCGCCACAGCGGCATGCCGGTCGTGCCAGTTCGCTGGGTGCGGCTGCGAGGAAACCATCGAGATGTTAGCCGATGTCGCGCTTCTCGAGCCGAGCCAGCGCGGCCGACGCAGCTTCGACCGCTTTCTCACCAGGACCGCCGAGCGGCTCGGGGCGGCCGATCGCGCCTTGGCCGAGCGCATGGCCGGTTCTAAGCACGGCGGGGCCGGATGAGACCTCCGGCCAGTGAGGGGTCCTCGGCCCGGAGCCGTGAACCAGTCTCGATGGACGAGCAGGCCACACTACATTCCCATAGCTCGTTTCGGCCATGGTGGCCCATGCTATTCTTCGGTCCGGACGAGAGCGGGCCGCACTGCCATTGCCATCGGGACCAACCCGAGGCCAATGAGAACGGACCAGGGGGGCCTCCATGTTCGGCCTGATGCAGCAGCACCCACTGCTGCTCTCCACTATCATTAGCCATGCCGCCCGCCACCATGGCAGGGCGGAGGTGGTCTCGAAGCTGCCCGATGGCAGCCTGCACCGCACGGACTACGCTGCGGTGGAGCGGCGCTCGCGTCGGCTGGTCCGCGTGCTGCAGCAACTCGGAGTGGGGATGGGTGACCGGGTAGCCACTATGGCGTGGAACGGCTACCGGCACCTGGAACTTTACTACGCCATCTCGGGCATGGGCGCAGTCTGCCACACGGTCAATCCGCGCCTCGCGCCCGAGGACATCCTCTACATTATGAACGACGCCGCGGACGAGGTGCTCTTCGCCGACCTGAGCTTCACCGGGTTGGCAGAGGCACTGGCGCCGCGGGTGCCGGGTCTGCGTGCGGTGGTGCTGATGTGCGAAGCGGCGGAGATGCCGGAGATCGCGCTACCCGCTGACGTGGCGTTGCACTGCTACGAAGACCTAATGGAGGCAGTCGGTGAGGACGATGCCTGGCCGCGCTTCGACGAGAACACCGCGAGCGCCCTTTGCTACACCTCCGGCACCACGGGGCGGCCGAAAGGCGTGCTCTACAGCCACCGCTCCTCCATGCTGCACGCCTACGCCGCCAACATGGCGGACTTCTTCAGCTTCCGCGCCACCGACCGGGTGCTGCCCGCGGCCTCCATGTTCCACGCCTGCGGCTGGGCGATGCCCTACTGCGCGCCGATGGCCGGCGCCGCGCTGGTGCTGCCCGGGCGGCACCTGGACGGAGCCAGCCTGGTGCAGCTCCTGAACGAGGAGCGGGTCACCTTCTCCGGCGGCGTGCCAACCATCTGGCTCGGCGTGCTGCAGCACCTGCAAGCCGCGGGCGGGCGCCTCGCCACGCTGCGGCGGGTGGGCAGCGGCGGATCGGCCGTGCCGCGGGTGATGATCGAGGGCCTGGGCGCCCAGGGCGTCGAGGTGTTGCACGCCTGGGGCATGACGGAGACGAGCCCGCTCGTCACCCTCAACGCGCCCAAGCCCACGACCGCTGATCTTCCGCCGGAGGAGGCCATGCGCCTCCGGCTCAAGCAAGGCCGCGCCGTCTGCGGCACCGATATCCGGATCGTGGACGCTGAGGGCCGAGAACTGCCCTGGGATGGCGTGGCCTTTGGCGATCTGGAGGCGCGGGGTCATTGGGTATGCCAGGAGTACCTCAACCGCGGCTCGGAGGGCGCGGCCGATGCGGAGGGCTGGTTCCGCACCGGCGATGTCGCCACCATCGATGCGGAGGGCTACGCCGAGATGGTGGACCGCTCAAAGGACGTGATCAAGTCGGGCGGCGAGTGGATTTCCTCCATCGCGCTCGAGAACATCGCCGTTTCGCACCCGGATGTGGCGGAGGCGGCGATCATCGCCGCGCGGCACCCGAAATGGATGGAGCGGCCGCTGCTCCTGGTTGTGCCGAAGCCCGGGCGCAGCGTCGTGGCGGAGAGCGTACTAGCGCTCTACGACGGGCCGGTCGCCCGTTGGTGGCTGCCGGATGCCGTAGTGGTAGTCGATGAGCTGCCGCACACCGCAACCGGCAAGCTGAACAAGCTCACCCTGCGTGAAGAGTTCGCGGACTACCTGCTGCGGTAGGCTTCCGCAGCCTGAGCTGCCGCGTCGGAGAATACGAAAGGATAGTACTGGCTCTGCGGGAGTAACTGGGATTGGCTCTTACCCTCGGGTACATTCGAGGCGGGCGACCCTCCAGAGACTTTCATTCCCCAGTTTCCACCGCTGCTCCAGTCGGCATCCACACAACCCGTCTCTCCCAAGCAGATCACCGCGCTGAGGCGCAGGTTTGGCCTGGGTATTCGCGGCAACCTTGATGGTGCAGCGGCGGAACGGAGCCGGACTCTCTCTCCGAAATGCCGGAGACTCTCCGGACCTTGAGGGTAGGGCGATTTAACCCTCAAGCTTTATCACATTGAGATCGCCCGGCGTTCGGACGGGATACTGACGCCCTATTCAGGATGGCGACTGCCTGCCGGTCGAAGCTACGAACCGAATTAGCTTCTCCGCCCTCAAGCTTTTGCCCTTCGCAGAGCCCTGATAGGCCACTCGGCCCTGTCCAACATCTGCCAGTCACAGCCTCAGCGCTCGAGGGTGCCGGCAATCGACGGTGCGCCGACCTTTCCGGTGCGAGTTCCGTTTGTCGGGACCGGGCTGCTGGGAGTGGCTGAACTCCCGCACGCCCGCCGCGCTCTATCTCTGAAAGGCGTTCCGGCGGTCCTCCGCGACTGGCCTGGCAGGTCGAAGGGCATGGCTCGACTGCGCATCTTGCGGCGGTTGCCTTGGATCGGCCTCGGGCTGGCCGGGCTCCTTGTGGCCGCCGCGCTGTCCTCCCCGCTTTGGCTCAAGCCGCTCGCCGAGCGCCAAGCTTCGGTGGCCCTCGGGCGCCCGGTGGAGATCGGGCGGCTGTGGCTGCGCCCGGGCAGCCCCGTGCTGCTCACCGCGGAGAACGTGTTGATTGGCAATCCCCCAGACTTCCCGCTTGGCGAGGAGCCCTTCCTGCGGATCCCCCATCTCACGCTGCAAGTGGAGGTCGGTACGTACCTGCGCCGGCGTGAGTTCGTCATCCCCTCGGTCGAGCTGGACCGGCCGGTGTCCCGGGTTGTCTCGACCGCGGATGGCCGGAGCAATTTCGCCTTTGACCCCGGTGCCGATCGCAGCGCCGACACAGCCTTCCCGAAGATCGGCGCCATGCGCGTTTCCGGCGGGCGCGCCTGGGTCTCGCTCGCAGGGCTTGGCGCCGAGTTCGAGGTCACAGTTTCCACTAAGGATGCCACAGGATCGGACGACCACACCATCATGGCGGAAGCACGCGGCACCTACGCCAACCAGCCCATAGCCGCCACCCTGCTTGCAGGCAGCCTCCCGAGCCTCGGCGGCGCGCCTGGTGCCTGGCCGATTCAGCTAAACATAGTGAACGGGCCGACACGCAGCGTCCTAAAGGGCACGCTGCAGGACCCCCCAGATCCGCGCACCGCCACCCTAGGCCTCCTGCTCGCTGGGCCGGACATGGCGCTTCTTGCTCCGCTAACCGGTGTCCCGCTCCCGGCCACGCCGCCCTACGAGCTTGGCGGCAAGCTGGACTACACGGACGGACGCTTCCACTTCACTGACATCGCTGGACGGATTGGACGGAGCGACGTTGAAGGCACGCTCACTGTCACCCGAGGCTCCGAGCGGCCTCAATTGACGGCCGAGCTGCGCTCGCGGAGCGTGGACCTCCGCGACATCGCCGGCCTGCTCGGCGGCGGGCCAGGCCCGCCCGGCACGCCCGGTCAGACCCCGCAGCAACAGGAGCGCGCGGCGCAGACCCACCGGGAGACGACTGCAAGCCCGCGCTTGCTGCCGGACCGGTCGCTCAACCTGCCGAAGCTCAGGGGCGTAGACGCACACATTACCTATCAAGCCGAGCAGATCCAGGGCCGCTCCATGCCGCTCGACAACCTCGCCCTCCGCATGGACCTCGTGGACGGCGTCGTGGCGCTCCGGCCCCTGAGCTTCAGGGTGGGCGCCGGTCGGATCGCAGCCGATGTCTTGCTGACCCCTGGGGAGAACAACACCGTTCAGGCGAAAGCCGAGGTCCAGTTCGAGCGGCTGGACCTCGCCCGCCTGATGCAAGCGACAGGGACTTACCAGGGCGAGGGAGCGTTAAGTGGCACGGCGCGGATCGAGGGCACTGGCCGGTCGGTCGCAGACATTCTGGGACATGGTGACGGCGCGCTGGTCCTTTCCATGGCAGGCGGCGACCTCAGCAGGCTCCTGGTTAACCTTGCCGGCTTGCGCCTCGGCAGCGCACTTCTCGGCTCCCTCGGGGGCGAGGCACGTACGCCGGTTGAGTGCTTCGTGGCCGACCTGCCGTTGCGGCGCGGCGTAGTATCCACCCGCACCCTGCTGCTCGAGACCGAAGACGCCGTAATCGAGGGGCAGGGCGTCGTGGACCTGCGACGCGAGCGCGTTGAGATGCGCCTCTGGACGCGGTCGAAGCGCCTGACCGTGGGCGTGCTGCCGGTGCCTCTGCTGATCAGCGGCACGCTCAAGGCGCCAAGCGCAGCACCCGACAGGGCGGAGGGCGCGGGCGGCGGAATTGCCGGAGCGTTCGCAGCGCTGCCCACCATCCGATTTGGCACCGGCGACGACCCGCGCTGTGACGGGCTGCTCCGGCGCGTGCGGCGGGGGCAAGCGACTGGCAGCGATGCGCCCCATGGTGGCGCAAGCAGCGGCAGCGGCCGGCGCTGAAAAAGCTGCGGATGTCTCGCAGTCTGCGTGGTCGCTATGGGTCGACTCGCGATTGGTTGTTTCCGCCGCCTGCCGGGGGGCTTAGCCTTGCGTCCTGAACGGGTGGGATGCGCGGCATGACTGAGAGACGCTACGACGCGTCGCGGCGACGCGCGGTGCTGCGCGCCATCGCCAGCCTGCCAAATCTCGGTGCCGCCCCCGCCGCGCCGAGGCCTCTGTTCCTGTCCGGCTTAGCCCGGCCGGGCGGCGGGGAACCGCAGGGGGAGTTCCGACGGGCCGACTTCAACATGGTCGGCGTCTTCGACATCGACTGGCTGCTCGCCCCTCGCTTCACCCGCATGCTCGATGCCATGGCCGCGTCGCCCGGCGCCTTCGGCGCGGTGCGGGTCTTCGGAGCGCTGAACAGTGGCGTGCGTGAGGACGTTTTCCCCACCAGCACCGGCACCACCTGGCCTACCCCGGAGGCGCCGATGGACTTCTCGGCCACGCTCACGGCGTTGGAGGCGCTGGTGTCGCGTGGGCTGACTCCTTTTCTGCCGCTAACCTTCTTCCCTGCAGCCGTCGCCGCCTCGCCCGTCATGCCGCCGGCCGACCTTGCCGTGTGGCGCCGGCTAGTGCGGGGCTTTCTCGATGCCATCGTCGCCCACTTCGGAGCTGCGGCGATTAGTGGATGGTGGTTCGAAGTCTGGAATGAGCCGAACATGCCGCCCTTCTGGGGCGGGAGTTTTGACCGCTATCTCGACCTTTACCGCGAGACCGCGGCGGCAGTGCGCGAAGCCGGCCACGCCATCCGCCTGGGTGGGCCAGTGCTCGCCTACCTACCCGGCGAGGGGCCGGCGCTGATGGAGCGCTTCCTCGGTTTCTTGCGCGATACGCCCAACCTACCCTGCGATTTCCTCTCACTGCACCGCAAGGGTGCCTGGACTACGGAGGAAGGAGCGCCCCGGCTTTCCCGCTTGGTCGAGGCCGCCGAAGCAACGGCGGAGGCGGCGCTGCGACTGATCCCCGAGCGTTGTCGCAGGGGCCTGACCATCATTAATGACGAGGCCGACATGCTGGTTGGCTTCGCCAATCCTTATGCGGCGCGGATGGACGCGCAATTCCCGGCTTGGCTCGCCGCCTCGGCCACGATGCATGCGGCGTTGAACGTGCGCTACGCCGAGCGCGGCCTGCGCTTCATGGCTGCTGCCGACAATGCCAATCAGCATTTAGTGCGAGCGCCTTTCGACGGCCGGCGGGCGCTGATGACGCGAACCTCGGCGGCAGATGACGACCTGATCAAGCTACCGGTTTTCGGCTTCTACGAGCTGCTGCGGCTGCTCGGTGATCGGCATAGCAGCGTCGCTGCACCGATTCCGCGCGAGGGCCTGTACCACCTGCTCACCGTCGGTGAGAACCGCATTGCCGCGCTGCTCGCACATTACCCGGATGATCCCGCGGCGGCGCCCATCATGCTGGACTACTTGGTGCGGGACGTTCCCTGGCCACAAGTGAATGTGGTGGAGTTCCGCATTGACGGCGCGCACGGGAACGCCTTCGCCGCTGCCGGGCGGCACATGTCGGCCAAGGTGGCGCCCGGCGCTGCGACGCGGCGCCTGCGTTCCGCAGCGGAACTTGGCGTACAGGCGCCGCTCCGCAGCGGGCTGCACGTCGCGGGCGGACGGCTACGGTTGCCGCTACAGCTTCCACCCTACGCCATCGCGCTAGTCTGGGTGACACCCTTTGACCCGCGACCACCTGAGGCGTCGCGCTGGTTGGACCTGCGCGCCGAACGTGGTGATGCCTTGCTGCGTTGGACCGCGAGCGAAGCGCCGGGCTTCTACGGCTACGAGTTGCGGCGGCTTGGTCGGGACGAAAAAAGTAAGTGCATCGCGCCGTTGCCGCTACGGGCGGCATGCTGGGTGGATACCGCGCCTCCTGCTGGCGAATGGCGGTACGCGATCCGTGCGGTCACGGCTTCGGGCCTGCGCAGCGCGGTGGCGCTGAGCCCATCACTGCGCATAGGTTGACCTACCCGGCCACCGCATGGGTAGCGTCTAGCACCACATAGGAGTCCGACGGCTCAAAGCCGCTCTCCCAGACCGCATCCAAGCCCACCTCCGCCGCGAGCTTCACTGCCAGCAGGTTGTGCGCAGCCATGGCCATCGCGGAGCGTCCGGCATTGAGCTTGGCCTGCAGTGCGATTGCCAGATTGGGCGATCCGACCGTCATTCCGGCCTCCCATCACTGGATGATCTTAACTTCGCTCGGGCGCAGGCCCACCCTGAATGAATGGCTTCAGGAGCGCTGAAAGCGAACGTGTTATGCGCTGCCGTGGCGCGGTGCAGCCGGGCTATCCGCATGTGGTGCTGGACCGCCCGCGCTAGGCCAAACCCTAGGTGTTCGATCGTGCCCACTGCCGGACGAAGTGCCCAGCATATCAGCCTCAGTGGTTCCGCTTGCACTGCCAAGAAAGGTCAAGAATCAGCGGGCGTGGCCTGCTACTCGATAGCCACTTGCCCGAATGCCGTGCCGGAAAGCGGTCGGGCTCCTCGCGGTCAGAAAGTGCCACTGAGCCTAAACCGAATGGCTCGCTCCCGTATCCGCTTCTGGAACTGGAGCGGACATCCGCTTTTTAGAGCGCTACTGCTGCTAGCCGCCCGAAGCGGCGGCTGCTGCGGTTCTCAAGGGCAGGGTTCGGTCGTTAATGGATCGGCCCTGCTTGGACGGGCACATCCGTGCCAGGTTGTGCCCTTTGGTCTTGCACAGCGCCATCTCTATCCCTGTCCGAGCCTGTTGAGGTTGGGGCCTGCGGCAAAGGCATCCAATAAGTTGGTTCGGCGTCCAGGTGCGCCCCGCTGTAGGCCGTTGCCCAGCCACTCCCGGCTGCCCAGAAGATCGCCACTACGTCTTGTCGGGTGGGTAGGCCTGCTTTGGCGGGCAGGTAGACCAAGATCGTGTGCCCGTCGCGCGGGGCGGTCGTGATTGGCTGCCAAGCGTGCATGGTGGCTCCGATGGGGCCCAGATTGGTAGACAGTAGGCTACTTGGAATACGCCCAGAGCGACTGCTGGTTGCGGTCGTCAGTATCGGACCTGCCGATAGTGGCGCGGGCGGTGAGGCACGCTATTCGAGGCGTTTAGCGCACATTGGGGACTGGGTGTCGTGGGTGGCTTTCCAGCAAACTCGACCAAACCGGTCTTGAGCAAGCAAGTGACGTGTGTGGCAGGCTGGCCTGGAGAAGGGGCGTTCCATCTAGAAATATGTCACCTCTACGCCCCAGCCCGCCTTGTATCTCACAGTTGCCTCCCGGTGGTGAGCCGGCGAGGCTGACGGCGGACGGCAGCCCGAGACCGCCTGGGGTGAATGAGCCCGTCTCTGAGCTGGGCGCCGTCCGTCGTCCCATCCGGGAACCCGAACGGTCGCCTGGGCCGCTGCCGAACGGCTGCGAGCCCGCATTTGCAAGGACGGGTCATGGACCAGCTTCCTACTGCGGCGCACAGCTTTGTCGGCATCGACGTTTCCAAGGACCGCCTCGATGTGCATCTCCGCCCATCGGGCCACGCCTTCGCCATCCCGCGTGATGGTCCAGGTCTCGACCAGCTCTTGGCGCGGCTGCGGGCCGAACCACCAG
>NZ_JQKB01000104.1 GCF_000745835.1 Belnapia moabensis DSM 16746
GGTTTCACGTAAGCCGGTGGGATCAGCCGCACCGTGTGGCCCAGCTTGCCAAGCGCGCGCGCCCAATAATGCGCCCCGCCACAAGCTTCCAGGGCGACCAGACAGGATGGCTGCGCCGCGAAGAACTCGAGCACCTTGGCCCGCATCAGGCGCTTGCGGAACACCACCCGCCCGGTCGCATCCGCCCCGTGTGCTTGAAATACCCGCTTCGCTATATCCAGCCCGATTGTGTTAGCCTGCCCCATGGACGCCTCCCCTGGTGATAGCTTGACACCTTCACCTTGGCACATTGATGCCGTCGGGGGGCGTCCACACCATCAGGCCGGCGCGCCGCCCGAGGCCGCCTTCAACTCCGCGGCCTGGATCATGCCCATGCGGTAGTTCTGGTCGGAGCAGATCGCCACCAGCAGGTCGCTCGGCGTGGCGGCGGGCAGCGCCGCGCGGTAGGCGGCGAGGATGGCGTCGGTCCGCGCCGCGTCGATCCGCAGGAAGCGCTGCACGCGGGCGCGCACGCGCCCTTCGTCCAAGGCGAAATTCGCCCGGTCCGGCGCCAGGTAGAAGGTCACCTCCGTCTCGGCGGAGCCGATCAGCAGCGGCACCTCCGCCGCCGTCGCCGGCGCGGCGGTGTCGAAGGGGTGGGTCTGGAACACCACGCCATCCAGCACCGGACGGAAGTTGTTCGCCCCGCCATTGGCCGCGACGATCTTGGCCATGGCGGCGAGGAGACGCTCGGCCGGGATATCGCGCAGCCGGGCCGCCTCGGTGGGGCGCAGCTCGAATTCGGCAAGCAGCGCATGGCTGGCGCGGGCAGCATCCTCCGGCGTGGCGAGGCGGAGCGCGCCCGAGCCGCTCTGCATGATGGCCCGGTGAAACAGGCCCCGCGCCGCCGGCGCGGCGAGCAGCGCGCTCACCTTCGCCGCGCCGCCCGATTGGCCGAAGATGGTGACGCAACCCGGGTCGCCGCCGAAGGCTTCGGCATTGTCGCGCACCCAGCGCAGCGCGGCCACCATGTCGAGCACGCCGTTGTTGCCGGAGCCGGCCGGCAGCCCCTCGGCCTGGAGGAAGCCGAAGAGGTTCAGCCGGTGGTTCACCGCGACCACCACCACGTCCTGCTCGCGCGCGAGCGCGCTGCCGTCATAGGCCGGCGAGGTGCCCGAGCCGGTGCTCCAGGCGCCGCCATGCAGCCAGACCAGCACCGGCCGGCGCCGCCCGTCCCGCAGGCCCGGCGTGTAAACGCAGAGCGAGAGGCAGTCCTCGCTTTGCGGCGCCGCCGAGTCCAGGTGGCGGAACACCGGCAGGGCCGCGCCCCGCAATTGCGGCGCCGAGGCGCCATGGGTGTCCGCCGGGCGCTCCCCGGCCCAGGGCGCCAGCGGGCCGGGCGGCTGGAAGCGGGCGGCGCCGACCGGGCTGGCGGCATAGGGAACGCCCTTGAAGGACAGGACGCCCCGTTCGGCGCTGCCGCGCAGCCGGCCATGCGTCGCCTCGGCAATGGGTTCGCCCGTTGCGGCGCGGCCGGTGGCGAGCCCGGGGCCGGCGAGCATGCCGAAGGTCGTCAGGGCAGCGGTCCCCGACAGCAGCTGGCGGCGGGGCGGCGTGGTTTCGGGCATCGGGACATCCCTCCTTGGCTTGGCCCCGGTCGTTCCGCCGCCTTCCAGCCGCGCAGCACCGGCAGTAGGCCATGATAGGCCCCGCGCCCCGGCGTGGCATCCACCGGAACGGGCCGAGGGGCGGCCAGCCTATTCCAGCCGGATGGCGAGGTCGCGCAGGACGGCGCCCCAACGCTCCCGGTCGGCGGCGAGGAACTTCGCCATCTCCTCCGGGGTCTGCGTCAGCGGCAGGGCCACCTGGGCGCGGAAGATCTCCCGCACCTGGGCGGATTGCAGCCCCTCGGCCACGGTCCCGGCGATGCGGGCGGCGACCGGCGCCGGCAGCCCGGCTGGGCCGAGCAGGCCGAACCAGTTCGCCGCCTCCACCGGCAGGCCGCGTTCCTTCAGCGTCGGCGTCTCGGGCAGCTGCGCGATGCGCTCCGGGGCGCCGACGGCGAGGATCCTTGGGCGCCCATCGCGCGCCGCGGCGTCGGCCGGCCCGGCATTGAGGAACATGCAGTCCACCTGCCCGCCGATCAGCGCCGTGGCGGCTGGCGCCGCGCCGGTGAAGGGCACGTGCAGCATCTCGAGCTTCGCCTGCTTCGCCAGCCCCTCCATCGCCAGATGCGAGGTGCTGCCGATGCCCCAGGAGGCGAAGCTCACCCGGCCCGGCTGGCGGCGCACCATGTCGAGGAAGGCCTCAAGCGTCGCCGCGCCGAGGCCCGGCCGGGTGATGAGCGCAAAGGGCCCGCTGGCGAATCCCGTCACCGGGGTGAATTCGGTGACCGGGTTGTAGGCGAGCTTCGGGTAGATCAGCGGGTTGATGGCATGCGTCTCGGCATTGCCGAGGATCAGCGTGTGGCCATCCGCCGGCGCGCGGGCCACGGCCTGGGTGCCGACCGCGCCGTTGGCGCCGGCGCGGTTCTCGATGACCACTGGCTGGCCGAGCGCCTGCCCCATGGCCGGCGCCAGGGCGCGGATCAGGATGTCCGCCAGGCCGCCGGGGTTCCAGGGGACGATGACGCGCACCGGCTGCTCGGGGAAGGCGGCCAGCGCGGGGGCGGCGAGCGGCAGGGATGCGGCCACGCCGAGCAGGCCGCGGCGGGTGATGGTGGGCATCGTAGTGGTCCTCCCGGTCTTTCGTGGTGTCAGCCCAGCAGGGCCATGAGGTCCCCGATCCTCGGCGCCGTCTCCAGCGCCCAGAGCGCATCCAGCGCGGCATCGGCGCGGTCCGCGGCGCCGCCGAGCGCGGCGTTGCTGCGGAATTTCGCCGCCAGCTCGGCATCGCTCATCGGCCGCGCCTCGCTGCCGCGCGCATGCAATACCGTCGCCGTCCGCTCCCGCCCATCCGCCAGGCGCAGCGTCACCCGGGCGGCGCCGCGCGGCAGCGAGGCGTCGAGCTCCGCCGCGACCTTGGCGCGGAAGGCCGCCAGCGCCGGGTCGAGCACAGCCAGCATCTCGAAGTCCTGGACGCCCGCGCGGCCGCGGAGCAGGCCCAGCGCGGCGGCATGGTGGATGCTGACGCGCGCGTCGCGCTCGTTCCGCACCGCGCGGTCGCCGCGCGCGAGCAGCAGCGCGTCGCCGGCGACCGTCACCGCGGCGATGGCCTCGGGCGGCAGGTCGAGCTCGGCGCGGAGCTGGAGGCAGGCATCGATCACGGCATGGAAGACGATGCCGGCCGGATAGGGCTTGTAGGTGGTGCGGGCGACCTCCCAGCGCTCGCCGAGGCCAGCGGTGATCTCCTCGACCTGCGGCACATCGCCCATGGCGCGGGCCCAGCCGAGCGGCCCCTCGATGGCGGCCGGCGCCGCCTCGTAGCCCGCCTCGGCCAGCAGCGCGGCCAGCAGCCCGTGCCGGGCCGCGTTGCCCATGCCAACATTCTTCGCCGCGCTCGGCAGGTTCTCCACCAGGCCGGCCGACTGGCTGGCAGCGATACCGAGGGCATGCGCGGCCTGCGCGGCCGTCAGCCCCAGCAGCCTGGCGCAGCCTGCCGCCGCCCCGAAGACGCCGCAGGTGGAGGTGATGTGCCAGCCCCGATCGTAATGCCCGGGCGAGACGGCATTGCCGATGCGGCATTCCACCTCCATCCCGAGCAGGAAGGCGTGCAGCACCTCGGCCCCCGAATGGCCGCGCTGCTCGGCCAAAGCCAGCAGCGGCGGCGCGACCGGCGCGGCGGGGTGGATGACGGTGCGCAGATGCGTGTCGTCGTAGTCGAGCAGGTTGCCGGCGATGCAGTTGACGAAGGCGGCGCTCACCGGATCGAGCTTCCGCCCCTGGCCGATGACCGTCGCCACCGGCGCGCCGCTGAACTCGGCCATGACCTTCAGCGCCGTCGTCACCGCCTGATCGCGCGCGACGCCTATGGCGCAGCCAAGATGGTTGAGCAGGCCGCGCACCGCCTCCTGCCGCAGCGCGGGCGGGATGTCCTCCCAGCGGGAGGCGGCGAGGAAGCCGCCGAGTATCTCGCCGGTGTAAGCCTGGCCACTCATGGTGCGCGCAGGATCAGGCTCTCGCGCGCGGCGCGGGACCAGCGGGCATCCTGCTCCCGACGCAGCCCTTGGTGGATGGCAGCGGACACCGCCTCCGCGATCGGGGCAGGCAGGGCGCTGCGTTCGAGGGCCGGCATGGCGTGCTTCCTGGACGTGTTGCGGCTTCTGGCTGCCGGGAGATGATACCGCTAACCTTTATTCGCTCGGAATGTAAAGGCTCCTCGGTACGGTTGCCTTGCTCATCCCTTCCCGCCTAGGCTGCCATGATGGTAGCGATCACACCAAATTCGGAAGGGATGAATGCGGGCAGCCTCCGCGGCCGCAGCGCGCTGGTCACCGGCTCGACCGGCGGCATCGGCCTCGCCGTGGCGGAGGCCCTGGCCACCGAGGGCTGCGCCATCCTGCTGCACGGCCTCGCCACGGAGGCGGAGGCGGCCCCTGCCCTCGCCGCAGTGGCGGCCCGCGGCGTCGAGGCCCGCTACCACCGGGCGGACCTTGCAGACCCGGCGGCCATCGCCGGCCTGGCCGCCGAGGCCGGGGCGCCGGACATCCTGGTGAACAACGCCGCGACCCGGCATTTCGGCCCGGTCGAGGAGACGCCGCCCGAGGCCTGGGACATGGACATCGCTGTCAACCTTTCGGCGGCCTTCCACCTGCTGCGCCTGGTCCTACCGGGAATGCGGCGGCGCGATTGGGGCCGGGTGGTCAACATGTCCTCGATCTACGGCCTGGTCGGTGCCGCGGGCCGCGTCGGCTACGTCACCACCAAGACCGCGCTGATCGGGCTGACCCGCGCCGTGGCGCTAGAGACGGCCGGGAGCGGCATCACCTGCAACGCCCTCTGCCCCGGCACCACGCTGACGCCCAACATCGAGGGGCGGCTGCGGGCCGCCATGGCGGAGCGCGGGCTCGACCGGGCGGCGGCGGAGGCGCAGTTCCTGGCCGGCAAGCAGCCGACCGGCCGCTTCGTGCAGGCGGAGGCGGTGGGCGCGATGGCGGCCTTCCTCTGCGGCGAGGCGGGGCGCGACATCACCGGGGCGGTGCTGCCGATCGACGGCGGCTGGTCGGCCTGCTGATCCGGCAGCGAAGGAGGACGGGCATGGAACGGCGAACCCTATTGGCGGGCATGGGCGCGGCGACGCTGCTGCCGGCGCCGGCCGTGGCGCAGACCGGGGCGCAGGCCTTTCCCTCCCGCCCGCTGCGGCTGATCGTCACCTGGCCGCCGGGTGGCACCACCGACATCCTGGCACGGCAGCTCGCGCCGCAGCTCTCGGCCCGGCTCGGCCAACCAATCGTCGTCGAGAACCGCGGCGGCGCCTCGGGCGCCATCGGCGCGGCGGAGCTGGCGCGGGCGCCGAGTGACGGCCACAGCTTCGGCATGGTGACCAGTACGGTCATCTCGGCCGCGCTGCTCTCCCGCACCGCCTATGACCCGCTGCGCGACCTGACGCCCATCCTGCTGCTGGCGCGCGTCGCCAACATCCTCGTCGTCAACCCGTCCCTGCCGGTCCGCACGGTGGCGGAGCTGATCGCCCTGGCCAAGGCGCAGCCCGGAAAGCTGACCTTCGGCTCGCCCGGCATCGGCTCGGCGGTGCACATCTCGGGCGAGATGTTCAAGCTCGCCGCCGGCGTCGACATGCTGCACGCGCCCTATCGCGGCGGCGGCCCGGCGCTGGCCGACGTGGTGGCCGGGCATATCCAGCTGATCTTCGGCAATGCCAGCTCCACCCTGCCCTTCGTCCGCGAGGGATCGCTGCGCGCCATCGCCGTCACCTCCGCAGCGCGCGCCGCCTACCTGCCCGAGGTGCCGACCATTGCCGAGACGCTGCCCGGCTTCGCCATCGACGAGTGGTACGGGGTGCTCGGCCCGGCCGGCATGCCGCCCGCCGTGGCGGAGCGGCTGAACGCCGCCCTCATGGACATCGTCACTCAGCCCGCCGAGCGCGCACGGCTGCTGGAAGGCGGCGCCGAGGTGGCCGGCGGCACGGTCGAGGAGTTCCGCCGCTTCATGGCGGAGGAGGTCGACAAGATCGGCGCCGTGGTGCGCGACGCACGCATCACCGCGGAATAGGCATGGACGGCGATCCCCCCGGCGCGGCGGCGCGGATGCGGGACGTGGCGCGCGTCGCCCAGGTCTCGGCCATGACCGTCTCCCGCGCGCTGAAGGACCCGGAGCGCGTCTCGCCCGAGGTGCGGGCGCGCGTCGAGGAGGCGGTTCGACGTGTCGGCTACGTGCCGAACCGGCTGGCCGGAAGCCTGTCCTCCTCGCGCTCCAACGTCATCGGCCTCGTCGTGCCGAGCATCGACAACTCGCTCTTCGCCAGCACCATCCAGGGCATTTCGGACGTGCTGCGGCGGCATGGGCACGAGCTGATGATCGCCTCCTCCGGCTATGGCGAGGCGGCGGAGGAGGCGGCGATCCGCGCCTTCCTCGGCCAGCGCGTCGCCGGGCTGATCCTGCACGACACCACCCATTCGCCGGAAGCGGTGGCGATGATCCGCCGCGCCGGCATCCCCGTGGTGGAGAACGGCACCCTCACCCGCCAGCCGCTCGACATGGTGGTGAGCTATTCGAACCACGATGCCGCCATGGCGATGACGCGGCACCTGCTGCGGCTCGGCTATCGCCGCATCGGCTTCGTCACCCTGCCGCTCGCCGCCAACGAGCGCAGCCGGGACCGCCGCCGCGGCTATGCCGCCGCGCTGGAGGAGGCCGGCCTGCCTTACGATGCGCGCCTGGTGCTGGAGGTGCCGCCGGGCCTCGCCGCAGGCGTCGAAGCGCTGGACCGGCTGCTGGCGGGCGGCGGCGATCCGGATGCCATCTTCTTCGCCGGCGACGTGCTGGCGATCGGCGCGGCGCTGGAATGCAACCGGCGCGGCTGGCCGGTGCCGGGCCGCGTCGCCATCGCCGCCTTCGACAATATCGACCTGCTCGGCCACCTCGTGCCGCCGGTGACCACGCTGCGCCTGCCGCGCCACGAGATCGGCCGCCGCAGCGCCGAGGTCCTGCTCGACCGCATTGAGGGCCGCGCGACCGGCCCGCTGGCCGTGGACCTGCGTTTCGAAATCATCCACCGGGCGAGTACGTGACATGACGGATCAAGTGATCGGCTTCATCGGCCTTGGACAGATGGGCAGCCGCATGGCAGCCCGGCTGCTGGAGGCCGGCCACCCCGTGGTGGCCTACGACCCCGTGCCGGCAGCGCTGGACGCGGCCGTCGCGCGGGGCGCCACCCCCACGGCCAGCCCGCGCGAGGTGGCGGACCGGGCGGACCTGGTCTTCGCCAGCCTGCCCACGCCCGGCGTGGTGCGCGCCGTGGCGCTCGGGCCCGACGGCGTGCTGCAGGGCCAGCGGGCGCGCTGCTTCGTCGACCTCTCCACCACCGGGCCGCGCGTGGCGGGCGAGGTCGCGGCCGGCTTCGCCGAGGCGGGCCGCACCACCTTCGACTGCCCGGTCAGCGGCGGCATCACCGGCGCGGCGGCCGGCCGGCTCGCCATCATGGTCTCCGGCCCACGCGCCGAATATGCGGCGCTGGAGCCGCTGCTGGGGGTGCTCGGCAAGCCCTTCTTCTGCGGCGAGGGGGCGGGGCAGGCGCAGGTGCTGAAGCTCTGCAACAACCTCCTCGCCGCCGCGGCGCTCGCTGTCTCCTCCGAGGCCATTGCGATGGGAGTGAAGGCGGGGCTCGATCCGGCCCTGATGTGCGAGGTGATCAATGCCAGCAGCGGCCGGAACAGCGCGACCCAGGACAAATTCCCCCGTGCGGTCATCCCCCGGAGCTTCGATTTCGGCTTCACTACGGGATTGTCGCACAAGGATGTGCGGCTCTGCCTCGACGAGGCGGAGGCGATGGGCGTGCCGATGGTGATCGGCAGCGCGGTGCGGCAGATGCTGGCAGTGACCAGCGCGACCTTCGGCCCCGAGAGCGACTTCACGCACATCGCCCGGGTCGTCGAGGACTGGGCCGGCGTCAGGATCGGCGGCTGACGGAGGCGGCCCGGCGCGGGCACGGCCGCGGAACCGGATTGCGGCGCCGGCCCTGGTGATGCATGAGGGGGCCGAAGGCGGGCGCAGGCCGGCCGCCCGCGGCCCTTCGGGCGCGACCCGGATCTGGCCGCACCCCGCCGGGCGCGCACCGCCCACCCTGGCCGTGACGCGAGCGGATCACCACGCAATACGGAGACGATCGATGAGCTGGAATCCCTGCCCGGACCCAACCCTCGGCGACCGCAGGAGCACGGAGGCCGTCGAGATCACCATCGTGCCGCGCGCGGTCGATCTGGGCGAGATGACGGTGCGCCGGGCCCTGCCCTCCACCAAGCGGCAGATGGTCGGCCCCTTCATCTTCTTTGACCAGATGGGCCCGGCCGAGTTCCTGACCGACCAGGGCATCGACGTGCGGCCGCATCCGCACATCAACCTCTCGACGCTGACCTACCTGTTCGAGGGCGAGATCCTGCACCGCGACAGCCTCGGCACCGAAATGGCGATCCAGCCTGGCGCGGTGAACTGGATGCGGGCCGGGCGTGGCATCGTGCATTCCGAGCGCACGGCGGAGGCACGCAAGCGGAGCGGGCAGCGCCTGTTCGGCATCCAGACCTGGATGGCCCTGCCCGTCGCGCAGGAGGAAAGCGATCCTGCCTTCCTGCATCACGCTGCCGACGCCCTGCCGGTGATCGAGGCCGGAGGCGTGCAGGCGCGGCTGATCGCCGGGCGCGCCTTCGGCACGGCCTCGCCGCTCGAGACAGCCTCCGAGACCCTCTATGCCGATGTGCAGTTGCAAGCCGGCGCACGCATGCCGATCGATGCCGGCTATGATGAGCGGGCGATCTATACGCTCAGCGGCCGGGTCGAGATCGCCGGCGACAGCTTCGAGCCTGGGCAGCTCCTGGTGCTCCGTCCCGGCGATGCAATCACCGTGACGGCGGCAGCGGATGCGCGCTTCATGGTGTTCGGCGGCGCGCCGATGGAGGGACCGCGCTACATCTGGTGGAACTTCGTTTCATCCCGCCCCGAGCGCATCGCGGCGGCGAAGGAGGAGTGGGCGAAGGGCCGCTTCGACACCGTGCCGGGCGATGAGGCCGAGTTCATCCCGCTGCCAACCCGGGCTGACGCGCCACAGCGCGCGACCGGGGGCGTATTCTACCCCTGAGCCCTCGCTCGACCTCGAGGTTTCTCCGCCACCAGCCCTGAAACCGGCCCGGTCATCGGTGGTGCAGGGTCCATTGGGACATGCTGGCCGGTGACTTCTCCTCAAGGATTGCGCCGTCGACAACGTGAAATCGGCGGCGCGGTGACGGCGCCTTCCCGGTCCTTCGCAATCCGCCCTAGGTTGGCGCCCGCAAGGGAGGAACCCGCCATGGACAAGACCGAGATGTACAGGAAGGGCACAGCCATGCGCCGCGAGTTGATGGGCGAGGCCATGGCTGACCGCATGGCGACCACCGTCTACACCGACAAGCTGATGGAGGGCTTCGCCGACTGGACACGGGAAGCGGTGTTCGGTCTGCTTTGGACCCGGCCCGGCCTCGACGTGAAGACCAGGGCACTGATCACCGTCATCACCGATACAGCGACGGCCGCTTGGCCGGAACTCCGCATTCACCTTCGCATGGCCCGCCGCCAGGGCTGGACGGAGGAGGAGCTAGGCGAGGCGCTTCTCCACACTGCCGGCTATATCGGCGCGCCTTCTGCCCGGGAGGCGCTGCTGGTGGCGCGCGAGGTCTTCGTCGAGTTGCGCGCCGAGGAGCAGGGCGAGCGGCCTTCGGATTGCAGCAGCTGAAACCGGCACTGGGTCAGGTTTGCCAACTGTGGCCTATCGCGTCTCCCGGCGTTTGAGCGCCATGGGCACGAGCGGCAGCACCAGCGCCAGGTTCAACAAGGAGGCACCCCACAGGACGGCCAGCGTCCCGTCCGGCCCGACGCCATTGAGCAGCGATACTCCAATCATGGGAGCCGCTGCGGTGGCCAGAAGGGTCGGCAGCGCCAGGCGGCCCATGAGGATGGCGTAGCCCTCGCGGCCGAAAAGCGCGAGCGGCACGGTGCCCCGGGCGATGGAGCGGATGCCGCTGCCCATGCCGTACAGGACGATGCTGGCCGCTGCGATGCCCGGCATCCCGACCAGCAGACCAAGGCCAACCGCAACCAGAACGGAAGAGGCGACCAGGCTCCAGATGGGGTGGGCCTTCTTGCCGAAGGCCATCTCGAGCACACGCCCGCCCACTTGGCTCGGCCCGATCAGCGCTCCCATGCCCACCGCCGCCGCGAGCGCCAGCCCTTGAGCCTGAAGCAAGGTCAGCAGATGGACTGCGATGACCGTCATGGTGGCGTAGGCGAGCGTGAAGCCGGCCGCGAGCAGGACGAAGGCGGTTCGCTGGTCCGGCCGCAGCTGGCCGGGCGGAGGCACGCCCGAGACGGCTGAAGGTGCTGGACCGCGCCGAACCTCGCGCGGCAAACCCACCAGATAGAGGGGCAGCACGACCGCGAGGTGGATGACGGCGTAGGTCAGGCAGGCGCCGCGCCATCCCAGCTGCTCGGCAAGGAACGCCGTCAGTGGCCAACAGACCGTGCTGGCGAAGCCCCCGAACAGGGTGACCTGGGCGATGACCGGCCGCGCACCCTCACCGTAGAGCCGACCGAGTGCGGAAAAAGCAGGGTCGTAGAGACCGGCACCCATCCCGAACCCGATGACGACCCAGGCCGCGATGAAGAGCGGCAAAGTCGGCGCGAACCCGAGCCCAAGCAGGCCGACCGCCAGCAGGACGGCGCTGGTGGCCAGGACGGGGCGGCCGCCATGCCGGTCGATGAGGTGACCGATCCGAGGCGAGACCAGGCCCGAAACCAGCAGGCCGATGGATAGGGCTCCAACCACCCAGGTGAGCGGCCAGCCGGTGTCGGCCGCGATCGGCCCAGCCAGGACGGCAGGCAGGTAGTAGCTGCTGCCCCAGGCGAGAATCTGCGCCACGCCGATCGCCGACACGACCACCAGCCTCGGACGGCTGGAAGTCGGGTCCACCGGGGCGGTGCCCCCGGCCGCCGCGCCCAGGCTCATTCAGCCGGTTCGGCCTGGGCAAGCTCCTTGCGAGCCGAGTTGCCACAGCAGGGCACGTTCTCGGCCAGCTCGGGCTTGGGCGCGCAGCAGCCGCTCTGCGGCGTGTCCGGCATGCCGCAGGATGCACCGGCATCCGCCGCCTTCGGAAGCACGCGGCTGGAGCTGCAGACGCCGGTCTGCGGCAGGTCGAGCTCGACCCGGCGCGCCGCCTCGACGTCGCCCGCGAGGAAGGCGGCGATGGAGCGCACCTGCTCGTAGCCCGTCGCCAGCAGGAAGGTCGGCGCCCGGCCGTAGCTGGCCATCCCAGCCAGGAAGAGGCCCGCGTCCTGCTGCGCCAGTTCCTCGGCGCCGTGCGGCCGGACCGTGCCGCAGGAGTGGAGGTTCGGGTCGATGAGCGGCGCCAGCGCGCGCGGGCATTCCAACGCCGGGTCGAGGTCTGTCCGAACCTCGCTGAGAATGCCGAGGTCAGGCCGCAGGCCGGTCGCCACGACCATCTCCTCGACCTCCGCCATGCGGCCTTCGGCACTCAGCACCGTCAAGGCATCGCCGTTCCCGCGCCGGATCTCGTCGATGGAGAAAGGCGCGAGCAGCTCGACGACGCCGGTCTCGACGAGGCGTCGCAGCCGTTGGCCAAGCGCACCGCGCTCCGGCAGCTGGTCGGCCGCGCCGCCGCCATAAGCACGTGTCAGGTCGGTGCTCCGCGTGGCCCAGAGGATGGTGGTGCCCTGCGCCTGCGCGGCGAGGGACGCGAGATCGATGAGGGTGCCGATAGCGGAGTGGCCGGAACCGACGACAATGATACGCTTGCCCGCATAGCGGGCGCGGTCGGCGCCGAGGACGTCGGGCATGCCGTAGCGGATCCGGTCGGCCGCCTGGTGCTCGCCGATGGCGGGCAGGCCGGAGGAACCGGCGGGGCTCGGATTGCCCCAAGTGCCGGTGGCGACAATGACTGCGCGGGCGAGGACTCGCCCCTGCTTTCCTTGCCCATCCTCGAACCGCAGCTCGAAGGGCTGCTGGTCGCGCCCAGCATTCCGCACCTTGCCCGCGCGCAGCCTGGCGACGCCGGTAACACGCGTGTTCAGCCGCAGGCAGCGGGCGATCTCGGGCAGAGTGGCGAGCGGTGCCAGGTAGCGCTCCACGAGGTCGCCGCCGGTCGGGAAGGCCTCCGGGTCCGGCGCCGGCCAGCCGTGCCGCTCCAGCAGTGTACGGGCTGTCCGGTCGATGTTGTACCGCCACGGCGAAAACATGTGGACGTGGCCCCAGTCCATTGCCGCTGTACCGACCGAGGAACCGGCCTCGAGCACGACCGGCTCCATCCCACGCTCGAGCAGTTGCGTCGCGGTGGCGAGGCCGACGGGACCGCCGCCGATAATGGCGACCGGGAGCGATGCAGGGTGCTGCCATGCGGTCCCTGAGGGTTCGGAGCGCCGGTTGGCGGAGCAACATGAGCTCATCTTGGTTCTCCTTTGTCATACCTCTGGGGGAGAGGCATCAAGGCAAATGAAAGCTCAGCACTTGCAGTCCTTCCCGGTCGTTTCGCGGGCCTTCGCGGCACGGTCGGTCTCGGTCAGTGCGGCGGTGGCATCCATCCAGGCCCCGAGGCCGACCCGGAAAGCCTCGCGGCCCTTCTCGGTCAGGGTGTAGACGCGGCGCTCGCGGCCGGAGACGATCTCGGTGGTCGAGGTCACGTAGCCACCCTGCTCGAACTCGCGGAGAGTCGGATAAAGAGCACCCTCGGAAGGGGAGCAGCACCCGTTTGTAGTCCGCTCCACCGCCCGAGAGATGTCGTAGCCATGAGCTGAGCTGTCGTGCAGGACCTGCAGGACAAAGAACCGGCTGAGCGCCATCTTGATAGTCCCGGCCCAGTAAGCACGGTCTGTGAAGTCTGGAGGCGGGCGGGAAACGGATGTGAGAACGGACTTGCTCGGCATATCGAGACCCTATGCCTCGGGGGGCGATGTGTAAACACCTTGTCGGGACAGGCGCGAGCGACTGAGCAGGCATCTCATGAAACCCATGCGCGGATAGCGCTTGAGGCGCTGCATGGCTGAGCGCGACCGCTGAGTTCGGCGGATCGACAGCGATGCTGGCCGGACTGCTCGGGAAGATTGCTCAGCTCATGCTGCTGGGTTGGTGAGCCGTGTGAGTGAGCGCCGAAGATTGTCAGCGATGGCAGTGAGGCGGACCTACAGGGTTAAGGCCTGTTAGAGCTTGATGACTTTGATCCAGTTTGCGGTGGCGGCGAGGCAGAGCACGCCGAGGAAGGAGCGTGCGGTCTTCTCGTAGCGAGTAGCGACCGCTCGCCACTCTTTCAGACGTGCCCAAAGGTTCTCGACCAGGTGGCGGTTGGCGTAGATCCAGTCCGGACAGGCGACCTCGGCATCGGTGCGCCGGGGCGGGATCGCAGGTCGCGCGCCCATGTCCCAGATGCGCTCGCGGAAGGCGTCAGAGGCAAAGCCGCGGTCGCCAATGATCCAACCCGGCACGTCCGGCAAGCAGCCGAGTAGACCCGGCGCCATGGGCAGTTCGTGCGCC
>NZ_JQKB01000105.1:0-3547 GCF_000745835.1 Belnapia moabensis DSM 16746
CCGGGTGGGATCGGTTGTACGGCGGCGCCGGGCAAGACGCGCTCCACGGCGGCGCTGACGACGACGTGCTCGACGGCGGCGCCGGGGGCGACACGCTCAACGGCGGCGATGGCAACGACACAGCGTCCTATGAGGACGTGGGCGGCGCGGTCGCGGTCAACCTGGCGGCCGGTCGGGCCTGGGGCGGAGCGGGCACGGACGTCCTCGCGGGGATCGAGAACGTCCTCGGAAGCGCCCACGCTGACCGCCTGCGCGGCGACGGCGGCGCCAACGCGCTCATCGGGCTGGCCGGCGACGACCTGGTGGTGGGCCGGGCCGGGGCTGACACACTGCAGGGCGGCGATGGCAATGACGTGTTGGCCGGCGGACAGGGCGACGACTCTCTTTGGGGAGGGCCGGGCACCGACTTGCTCATAGGCGGCGCGGGCTCCGACGCCTTTGTCATCGGCTCACGCGGGGATGGGGCGGCCGATCCCGGCACCGATGTCGTCCTAGACTTCCGGCAGGGTGAGGACGTCCTCAACCTCACCCCGCTGAACCACTACTCCCTGTTTGGCGACGTGCTCATGGACGCGGCCTTCGTGTTCCGCGGTCAGGGCGCCTTAATGGACTACCCAGAAGACGGCGATGCGTCCGCCATGCCAGGGCAAGTGCGCTTCGAGGTCCGGGGCAACACTACCGTCGTGCAACTGGACGTGGCCGACACGCCCGTCGTGATCGCCGAAGGACCGAATGGCGGGTCGCCCTCGCCTTGGGACCGCAGCCAAACCATTGTGGCCCGGGCCGACGGCGTGGTGGACACCGAAATCGTGCTGCTCGGCCGCTACGACCTTACGGCGGCCGACTTCATACTCTGAGCGGTACAGTCAACTTGTTGCCCTCGAACCGAGCGACTTGGCAAGCTGAGGACGATGCGGGCAGGGACTTCAGGTTGCCGCAGCAACCCTGCTGATCTCCGCCCGGCACCGTCAAGATGAAGCCCGGGACCCAGCCCCGGCGCAACTTCGGCTGATGGATCGCCCGATCCGTCGAGTCAGAATTGCGTCTACCGGGCACTCGCCAGGAACATAGTTGTTGAATTATATTTCGGATTCGACCTGGTTGACGGCGCCCTCCTGGCAGCTGTTACCTGCGGCGGTGGTACCGAAGGCGAGAGGTGTTGGTCCCTGCGCCAGCCAGGACCGCACCCAGCGCCGCCGCCTTGCCGGGATTCATCTGCGCGTCCAGCAGCAGGCTTCTGCCACGTGGGGCCGGTCCGGCGAGGCTGCTGCGTTCGGAGAGATCCTCCTTCGGCTCGTACAGGTTGTCGCGCCGCTCCGCCCGCCCGGGGTCCTCGCTAGTCTGCGTCGGCTTGGCGAGCACCTCCATGGCATAGTCGGTCAGCCGGGGTGCGAGCGCGCCGCCCAGGCTGGTCAGCCAGCCCGCGGTCCCGACATAGAGATCGCGCACCGGCGTCTCGCAGGCGTGCAGGATGGCGCGCGCGGCGACCCGAGGGTGGTAGGCCGGGGGCGGATTCCGCGTGCCCCGGGTGCCCATGGCGTTGCGGGCATGCTCCATGAAGGGTGTATCTATCGGCCCAGGCTTAATCAGCGTAACCGAAATCGGCAGCCCTTCACCCTCGAACTCCATCCGGAACGCGTCGGTAGCGTTCTTCACCGCACCCTTTGCCGCACAATAGGGGCCCTGCAGCGCTATGGCACGGTCGCCCAGCACGCTGCCGACGTTGATGATTGCTCCGCCCTGGTGCCGGAGATGGCGCGCAGCGGCGAGGGTGCCGTGGACCACACCCCAGTAGGTCACGTCGAACAGGCGCCGCTGGTCGGCGAGGGAGACATCCTCCATCCGGCCGTAGATGAAGGCGCCGGCGTCGTTGACCCAGGAGTCGAAACTGCCGAAGGCCTCGACGGCCTTGGCCGCGACCGCGTCCACCTGTGCCGGGTCGGCGACGTCGGCCACCTGATACTCGGCCCGGCCGCCGCGGCCGCGGATCTCCTCCGCCAACCGCTGCAGCGCGTCCTCGTTACGGGCGACCAACACCACCGCGGCACCGCGCTCGGTGGCCATGCGCACGGTGGCCAGACCGATGCCCGAAGTCGCACCTGTCACGACAATGGTTTGCCGCGAGAGCGGCTTCAGACGGACTCGCGGCAAGGAAGTTCTCCCAGGGTTCGGGTCTCAATCCTACTTGGTGAAGTAGTTACCACCGACAAGCCTGCGTCTATGGACACCGCTAGACGGAACGGCGCTCTGGCATTCGGTGCGCAACTTTGACGACGCGCTGCAGCCCGTGGCTCACCGTCAGCGTGAGGCGCTTCGCCAAGCCGTTCTCCGCACCAATCCCGCCGGCGGAAAGGAATCGCACCTTCGCAGGAAGCAGGCGTTGATCCTGTATGCTGAACGAAGATTGTCTGAATATCCGCCTCGGCGATTACCTGGATCGCCATCGAGAGCCCCTTCCTGAGACCGCCATCGACGCGGCTAGGGCTGAGGGTGATGCACCGCCAGACGACACGGAAAGTGGCGGGTAGCGCGAAGCAAGCCTGGTAGATGTCGCCGGGACAGACTCCTGGCCCGACTGCCAGCAGGCGTATCACCTGTAGCCGTCCGGTTCATTGCTGCGACGCGGAAGCGTCCCGCTTGTTTGCCCGGGACGTCGGCGCGTTAACGACGCTGCGGGGGCGGAGATAAGGAGTGCGGGATGGAGCAGTTGGGCGCCTTCGCACAAGCGTCGCAGACACTAGAGGTTGCGCGCTTGGCGCGCCGGCCCGGCTTGGTGGCGGAGATGCAGGCACGGCTTGCGCATCACGGGCTGCTAGACCCGCCGGCAGACGGCCTCCTCGACCCCGCCTCGCAATGGGCGCTCGGCGCCTTCTGTCGCGCAGTCCGCCTGCCTTTCAACAGCGCGCTGGCGCCACCCGTCGCTGCTGCTCTGCTACAACAGGATCCCGTGCTGCCATTGCAGCCTGATGACAGCCTGGCGGGGCGGATAGTTGCAGCCTCTATCCGGCATAGCCATTGGCTATGTCGCCATCCCGACTGCGTCAACATCGTCTATGTTGAAGGCGTGGACGAGCAGGGGTGTGAAGTGCTGCGCCGGCCTGACGCCTTTGACGATCTGCGGGTGCTGCTGCGCATCGCATCCGGAGGGCGCCCGGAAATCGTGGGCGCTTGGCACGCGACGACCGCCTCGGGCCGCGCAGCGGTGGAAACGCCTGCCGAGCCCGAAGGCGCGCCGCGCCTTGCGGCGGGCCAGCATCGCGCCTGGGTCATAGGCCGCACGGCCATCGGCACGGAGCTGGAGCAGGAGGCGCTCATTCAGGCCCTGCCGCTGCTGGTGACGCGGGATGGTGACAGGAACTTCCGGCGCGAGGGTGACCCGCCGGAGCGGGGCATCTTCCTCATCGACCAGCATGGCGGCCACGACGCGCCGCGTGAGCGGGTGGGCGGCATCGGTGCGGGCTGCTTGGTTGGTCGTAGCCAAGCCGGGCATCGCAGCTTCATGGCGAGGTTGCGGGAGGATCCGCGCTGGCGCGTGAACGCTGCCCAT
>NZ_JQKB01000105.1:3557-6378 GCF_000745835.1 Belnapia moabensis DSM 16746
CTTGTTTGCCCGGGACGTCGGCGCGTTAACGACGCTGCGGGGGCGGAGATAAGGAGTGCGGGATGGAGCAGTTGGGCGCCTTCGCACAAGCGTCGCAGACACTAGAGGTTGCGCGCTTGGCGCGCCGGCCCGGCTTGGTGGCGGAGATGCAGGCACGGCTTGCGCATCACGGGCTGCTAGACCCGCCGGCAGACGGCCTCCTCGACCCCGCCTCGCAATGGGCGCTCGGCGCCTTCTGTCGCGCAGTCCGCCTGCCTTTCAACAGCGCACTGGCGCCACCCGTCGCTGCTGCTCTGCTACAACAGGATCCCGTGCTGCCATTGCAGCCTGATGACAGCCTGGCGGGGCGGATAGTTGCAGCCTCTATCCGGCATAGCCATTGGCTATGTCGCCATCCCGACTGCGTCAACATCGTCTATGTTGAAGGCGTGGACGAGCAGGGGTGTGAAGTGCTGCGCCGGCCTGACGCCTTTGACGATCTGCGGGTGCTGCTGCGCATCGCATCCGGAGGGCGCCCGGAAATCGTGGGCGCTTGGCACGCGACGACCGCCTCGGGCCGCGCAGCGGTGGAAACGCCTGCCGAGCCCGAAGGCGCGCCGCGCCTTGCGGCGGGCCAGCATCGCGCCTGGGTCATAGGCCGCACGGCCATCGGCACGGAGCTGGAGCAGGAGGCGCTCATTCAGGCCCTGCCGCTGCTGGTGACGCGGGATGGTGACAGGAACTTCCGGCGCGAGGGTGACCCGCCGGAGCGGGGCATCTTCCTCATCGACCAGCATGGCGGCCACGACGCGCCGCGTGAGCGGGTGGGCGGCATCGGTGCGGGCTGCTTGGTTGGTCGTAGCCAAGCCGGGCATCGCAGCTTCATGGCGAGGTTGCGGGAGGATCCGCGCTGGCGCGTGAACGCTGCCCATATCTTCACTACGTCCATTCTGCAGGCGGAGCAGGTGGCTAGCTGATTAAGCCTTTGTCCGCCCAAGTCTCGGAACTCAGGCCCGAACGCTACAAGGGAAGCAGATCGTAACCTGTGATAAGTACCACTTATCAATGGCGATGCATTTGCCTCGGGTCCCGGTAGTTGAGCCAGGGTAGGTAACGGTGGTCGCAGTGGCAGGCGCCATGGCAAGAGGTTCGGCAGGTCCTACGCGGAGTTGCCACGCTGATGCGGTTGCCATTGGGCCTATGTGTGTAGATAAGGCTCATGCTCCCCACCGATCGACCCCTGCGACTGGCCACTCACGGCGGCACTTTCCACGCCGATGACTGCCTCGCCTATGTCGTCCTGACCGGCGCCCTGGGGCTCGGTGCTGATGACGGAACGCACGTGCTGTTCCGCACCCGCGAACGCGCTGCCCTGGAGGCTGCCGACATCGTCTGGGACGTCGGCGGCACCGCCGACGAGACCCGCTGGCGCTTTGACCACCACCAGCCTGGCGCACCCAAAGCGCCGAATGGCGACCCGTTGAGCTCGGCAGGTTTGGTGTGGCGCACCAACAACCTGGGCAATGGCCTGAGCCTGGGGCAGCTCTACGTGCGCAATATCCTGGCGAAGTCGGGTTTCCAGGAGGTCGCAGACGAAGTGGTGGCCCGCATAGCCGAAAATGTCCGTTACAAGTTCGTGCGCCATGTCGATCTTGTGGACAATGGGGTCGAGCGCGCTGCTCCAACCGACCTCACCGCGATGGTAGATGCCTACAACAGCGCCTGGGATGAGCCGAGCCAATCCGACCCCACCGCGTTCGAGGCGCGGCAACTTGCCGGGTTCCTGCGGGCCAGCCAAATGGTCGCCGTGGCATTGGAGCAGCACGTCGGGAAGGAACGCGGCGCCGCCTTTGCTTACCAGGCCGTGGCGCAGGCTTGGGAGGATTGCCGATCAGGGAGTAGCGGGCTCCATCCCGATGTGTTGGAACTGCCGCGCGGTATGCCATGGCAGCGAGCGGCCTTTGAACTGGGCATGCCCATCCTTTACGTGATGAGCCCGGAGCCGGACGGCCGCTGGAAGCTGCAAGCAATGCCGGCCGAGAAGGGCAGTCTCAGGAACCGCCTCGACATGCCCGAGGCTTGGCGCGGCCTGCAGGATGCTGCCCTCGAGAAGGCGTGCGGCATTCCGGGAGCGGTGTTCGTCCATCGCAGCGGCCACTTGGCCATCGCCACAACCCGGGAGGCAGCGCTGGCCATGGGCCAGGCTTGCTTGGCCAACAAGCCTTCCCCCGCCGAGGCGCTGCGCAAGGCTTGGGGGCGATAGGAACTGCGCCCCGTGGTGCGTCCCTCCTCCGCCCTAACGCAAGGTATAGGGGGAAAGCAGCCGCTGGAGGTTCTGTCAGGCCTCGCGCCACGCTGCCCGTTTGGCCGCCTAGGCTGGAGCCGGTAGACTCAGGCTGGTGGCATAAAAGGGCCGGACTGTGTGGCCTGCGGCTCGGCTGAGGTGACCGAGCGGCTGGAGCGCACCCCCAAGGTTATCGTCGGTTCCGCTGCTGGATCTGCGGCAAGCAGTTCAACAGGATCTGTCAGAGCTCGCGCCTGGAGTGCCCGGATTGGCGAGTTGGGGCGCGGCGCTCGCTGAGCCGTGGCTCCGCGCCACATAATACCAGCCGCCCTAGAGCTTGACCTGAGCCCAGGCACGGGTGGTGATGGAGGTGACCTGCTCTGGTCTGCGCATCAGCGCGTTCCAGGCTGAGCAGCAGGCGTCCACGATAGCGTCGTAGCTCTCCCACACGCGATGACTGAGAAAGTTGGCCCGCAGGAACTCCCACAGGTTCTCGACCGGGTTCAGGTCGGGCGCATAGCGAGGCAGCGGCAGCAGGCTGATGTTTGCGGGCAGTTG
>NZ_JQKB01000105.1:6388-14425 GCF_000745835.1 Belnapia moabensis DSM 16746
TGCGGGGCGGCCGACTATTGATCCCTACACCCGAGATCGAGATTGCCGATCACACGGGTCAAACCTTGGCGACAGTTGGGTTCGAGGACGCGCTCAAAGAGCCGCATTGAGCGGGTCTTATCGCATGTGATGCCGGCGCCGCAATCGGCTGACAAGGCGGCTATAGCTATGCTGCCGAAAGGCTGATGGGGGTTGCCGGTGGCTGCAGCATCTCACTCAGCACCACAACCTCTTCGGATAGGAGATCCGACAAGGGCAGTTCGCGCCCTGTCACCAGCCACTGGTTCCACTCGGTCTGCCATTGAGCAACCTCGGGCTCCTGATCGCCAATTCTGATCCAGTAAAATCCACCCTCGCGGTCGTCAGGATCGGTCATAGGCCACCTCCGGACACAGATACGCATGACCCAGCTGGCCGTTGTAACTTCCGGTCACATTTGGGGTAGAAGGGGCGAAACATTCGCCAACTCCAGCGCCTGGCGAGCCGCTCAGGTTAAGCCAGGCCCAGCGCTGGGCAAGTAGTCATTCTGGCCGAGCTGTCGGACGTGATCTCACCTTGGGGCCTTCGGGGACACGTCTCGACGTGATGTCATACCGCTGGTTCGTTCTGTATTCCGGCGAGCAATGACGAGTGTTTTGCGCCCGGGCGGCTATGGAAACCGAACCATGCCTCCCCCTGGGCCGCCCTAACATCGAGCCCAGTCGAGTGACTAGTGCGCACTCATATTGCCTGAAATGTTGGATTCGGCCGAAGCTTGTCATCTGTCGGGCGCAGCGCTCCTTAAGCGTGCCCGCCGCACGGCCTCCCAACGTTCAGTGCTGGGACCGCGCTCGTTGGGTAGCTAAACCGTGCCGCCGCAACTCCGACCCTAACTGCCCCAATACCGCAAGCCAAGCAAGGCGCAGGTCGCCGCGCAGCGACCAAGCTGGGTAGCTGAAGGTGGCCGGTCGGTTCCGCTCGATGAACAGGTGCGAGATCCAGGCGCAACCATAGCCGACCACCGGAGCGAGCAATACCAGCCACCAAGGCCCCACGAGCACACCGACCACCAGCACAAACGCGGCTATCCAAGTGCCCGCGATATGGACTGCACGGGTCGCTGCTCTGGCATGCTCTCGGAGATAAAAGGGCCAGAACTCTTCGAAGCTACGGAAGCGGTCAGCCATGCGCTGAGATTGGGCCAATCACACAGCATATCCAAGAGCTTTAAAGGTGCAGTCGCCGGCCACATGAGAGAACGTCACACCCTGCTTGCCGCAGGTTGACCGATCTTACCGCAATCGCCCTGCAAGCAGAGGAAGGCCGCCTGTCTGGGAGCAAGACGGTCTTGAGCTGTTGTTGCATCGCTTGGGTATCCCTCGCTCAACGCCGCCCCGGCCGGGCGGGCTTGCGAGCGTTCCGCGCCAGCAGCGGCATTGTCCAGGGTGGCTTTGCGCAAGTGTGGCGCGAGGGGGTCATCCAGCCTCGGCAGGCAACAGGCGGCTCCCACCGCTTGGTCACCCCTTCCGGCTTACGTAACGACTGTAGCTGGCCGTGACGCCTCCTCCTGCCGCCACGCCGCAAGCTGCGGTGGTGGCCGTCATCCTCGGCGCTGACTTCCTCGACCGAATGGTGGAGGGCTGATGCGCTTACGTCCAACCGCCATGCATAATGCACTGACAGGAAGCGGTGGCCGGGGTGTGGCTGCCGTAGCTGGAGCCCGGGTCTTGAAGCAATGGCGCTGTGGTCGCACCTCGTACCAAGCCACAAGTCTTTGTGGGTAGGAGGAAGCAACATGAACGGCGACGACAATCTTCGGATGTTGCGGGCCAAGGCTATCGAGCGCCGCCGGCGACTGCTCGCCAACCTTTTCGGGCGCCCCAGCCTAGTGCCGCCCACACGCTATCTAGAGCTGACCCAGCAGCGGGTCGCCGACATTGATGCAGCGCTCCACAAGCATAGGCCAACCTCGCTGCGGCAGGCCCGAGTAGTCTAGGCCGATGGCGCCGGTGAGATGCCGGCTGATTTTCCGCGGCGCGAGGTCAGGCAAGTCAAATCCCGCGCCGCACATGTGACGCGCTCCAGCGCTTCCTCATCCATCGTGCCTGGCACGATTGTCATCGGCACCACCAGCAGCCCCGAATAGCGCCCGCTCAGCGCTGAGATTAGCGGTGCCGCGCCAGGTCCTGTGGAACGAGGTCTGGGGCTACAGCAGCGGCATCACCACCCACACGCTGGAGACGCATGTCTATCGGCTGCGGGAGAAGATCGAGGCGTCTGCTCGCGTCAGAGCCCGCCCGTCACGCGCAGTACCGTGCCAGTGGTGTAGGAGGCGGCGCCAGAGATGAGCCAAGCCACAGCCTCGGCAATCTCCTCCGGCTCGCCCACCCGTCCCATCGGGACGGGGCGCAATACGGGTGGGGCGGCCGGGATCTCCGGCTAGAGCGTGGATGCTCGTGTTCACCGTGCCCGGCGCGACGGCGATCACGCGGATGCCCTGCGCCGCTATCTCGCGCGCGAGTCCCAGCGTAAAGGCTTCCACCGCCGCCTTGCTGGCCGCGTAGTGCACGTATCCGCCCGGGCTGCCGGTCTGTGCCGCGACGGAGGATATGTTAACGATGCAACGCCCCTCCCCTTTCGTTGCTGCAAAGCAGCGCAGGGCGGCCTGTGCGCAGAGCATGGTGCCGGTCAGGTTCACCTCGGTAACGCGGCGCATCCAGGCGGGATCGAGATCCGCATCGCCGCTCACACAAGACCAGCAGCTAACCTGCGGGGCGCCCCAGTGGGACAAGTGAACGCCAGTCAACGGCAGCTGGCTCCCGTACGGCTCGTGGCTACCACCTGCTGGGCCCAAAGGTGCTCCCGGTATTCGCTGGCCCGATCCCTGATGTTGGTGGGTGAGCAGACATTGCGGGCCACCGTCCGAACTCGTCGGCTCTGCGCCCATCTCAGACCGTAACGGGTATCTCGCCGATACTCATAAGCAGACATCGTTGATGCAGGGATCTTGGTCGGCCGACTTCTGCAATGGATGGAAGCCGGAGCTCCAGATCGTGTCAGCCGCCTTTGATGAGGGTCTTGATCCGGCTGGCTAGCGTGTCCATGGCGAATGGCTTGGTCAGCATGTGCATACCCGGCTCCAGATGGCCGTGGCTGACCACGGCATTCTCCGCGTAGCCCGTGATGAACAGCACCTTCAGCCCAAGCCGCACCGCTCGTCCTGCCTCGGCGAGTTGACGGCCGTTCATGCCGCCGGGCAGGCCGACATCGGTAACCAGGAGGTCGATTCGTGCGTTGGACTGCAATACCCTCAGCCCGGCCGGACCGTCTGTGGCCTCAATGGCTGTGTAGCCGAGTTCCTCCAGCACCTCGGTGACCAGCATCCGCACGGTTGGCTCGTCATCGACCACCAGCACGGTCTCGCCCTGCTCGGCACGTGGCGCCTCGATCCGCTTGGCGACCTCCGTGGCTTCCGCAGCTTCGGCCTCGCCGAGGTGCCGGGACAGGTACAGACACATGGTCGTGCCCTGGCCCAGTTCGGAATAGATGCGAACCTGGCCGCCGGACTGACGAACAAACCCGTAGATCATGGAGAGGCCCAGACCTGTGCCCTGGCCAATGGGCTTGGTGGTGAAGAAAGGGTCGAAGGCGCGTTCGATCACCTCGGGCGGCATGCCGGTGCCGGTATCGCTGACGCAGAGCGAAGCGTACTGGCCGGGAGGCAGGTCACGGTCCCGCGCGGCCCGCTCGTCGAGCCAGCGGTTGCCGGTTTCGATCGTCAGCTTTCCGCCATTGGGCATGGCGTCCCGGGCGTTGATGCACAAGTTCAGCAGCGCGTTCTCAAACTGGTTTGCGTCGACCAGAGTGGTCCAGAGCCCGCCTGCCGCCACCACCTCCACCACCACGGCCGGTCCCATGGTACGGCGGATCAGATCCTCCATGCCTGCGACCAGGCGATTGATGTCCGTGGGCCTGGGATTAAGCGCCTGCCGACGCGAGAAGGCGAGGAGCCGGTGCGTCAGCGTCGCAGCCCGCTTCGACGCGCCCTGGGCCGCGATGATGTAGCGCTCCAGCTCGCCGATCCTCCCCTGCGCCACCCGTTTCCGCAACAGTTCGAGACTACCAATGATCCCGGCCAGTAAGTTGTTGAAGTCATGCGCGATGCCGCCCGTGAGTTGGCCCACGGCCTCCATCTTCTGGGCCTGGCGCAGCGCCTCCTCGGCCTTCATCCGCTCCTGGACGGCCTTCTCGATCCGCGCCTCCAGCGTAAGGTTAAGCTCGCGTAGATCAGCGCTAGCCTTTTCGGCGGCCCTGCGCGCATCCAGGAGCTCCTGCTCGTACCGCCTGCGGTCAGAGGCGTTGAAGACCGTCACGCGGATGAACCGCACCCCCCCGGCACCGTCGCGACGCTCGACCGCATTGACTAGCACGGGAAGACGTGAGCCGTTGGCACAGACGAGATCGAGGGCAACCTCGTTGAAGAAGCCCTGCATCCGCAGCAGTGGCGCGAAGTGGGTCTCGTAGTAGATCTTCCCCGCAATGTTCAGAAGATCCTGGAAGCGACGCCCAACGAGCTGGTCGCGCCCATATCCCGTCCATGCAATGAAGGTCTGATTGGCCTTGATAATCCGACCTGCAGGCTCAGCAGAGAGGTAGCCACAGGGGGCGTTCTCGAAGAGGTCCTCGAGGTCCTCAACGTCCTGCGGCTTGGAACTGGAGATGTCTTCGCTCAAGGTGCTAGGCTTGGACAAAGGCTTCCATGGCAGCGATGGTCTCCTCGGGGGCGCTCAGGTTCGGGCAGTGCCCGGTGGCGTCGAGGAGCACGAACTCGCTGCCGGGAATGGCACGGTGAACGTATTCTCCGACGCAGGGTGGGGCGATCACGTCTTCCGAGCACTGAAGGATCAACGAGCGGGCCTGCACCTCGGCCAGATCAGCACGATTGTCGGAGAGGAAGGTGGCCCGGGCGAAGCGCTTTGCGATCTCCGGATCCGTGCGGCAGAAGCTGTTCGTCAGCTCCTCGCCCAGCTCGGGGCGGTTTGGATTGCCCATGATGACCGGCGCCATGGCCTGGGACCAACCCATATGGTTGCTGTCCAGGAAATCCAGAAGTTCGTGGATCTGCCCCTCGCTGAAGCCGCCGACGTAGTCTCCGTCGTCAATGTATCTGGGTGACGGGCCGATCAAGACGAGCCTGTCGAAGAGATCGGAAGCTTTCTTAGCGGCCAGTACCCCAATCATGGCACTCACGGAGTGCCCCACGAAGACGCCGCCTTGTATCTTCAGTTCCCGGCAGATTTCGATCACGTCCTCGGCGTATCCATCCAACGAGGAATATTTTTCCGGATCATAGGCGGACAGATCGGACCCGCCTGCGCCCACATGGTCGAACAGAACGATCCGGTAGCGGTCAGCGAATGCTGGCGCGACGAAGCGCCACATGTTCTGGTCACAACCGAAGCCGTGAGCGAAGACCATCGCCTTTGCACCGAAGCCGCTTACGGTCACGTTATGCCGCCGCAAAACAGACAATGCGCATCCTCCTGCTAGCATACCCGCTGGCAGGCTACCTACAGCAGAACGAACTGGGGCAACAGGCACCCAGGTGGACGGCCATATTGGCAACGCCGAGGACTCGGATTTGGGTGGTAGAGTCGGACCGGCCCACCGAAGCGGTTCCCGAGCCGGACGTCAGCATCCCGCGGCAGACAGCCTCCAGTCGCCGAGGGACCCTGTGAATCTTCAAGCGCATTCGGAAAACTTGAATCGATTCGGGAGGGATCGTGAAGCGCCGGTCGGCCGCAGGCTGACTGATGTCGGCTTTCCAGCGCTCGCCGCTCGTAAGCCGCCATTCCGCTTCCGGCCAAACCACGCCATAGGGTGAGGGCAGGCAAGGGTGCTTCTGGATCCGATTACGGGAATGGCCGGACATCGCGGCTACGCCCCAAGCGCATTGCACCGTCGATCCCTTGCGATAAGCCCCGTTCCGCACGTGATGCAGAACTTGCCACAATGGAAGGCGGCTTCTCCTATGCCGGCCCGAAGGCGCCCGGTAACCTCGGCTATGGGAGGGATGGACCCATGGCTGAAGCACCACACGTTGCGTCGAACCGGATCGCCGCCGAGGCCGCTACTACCATGATGAAGCAAAGCTTTGTGGCCAAGCTCTCGATTGGGGAGTTAGCCGTAACCTGCGAGACGACCCTGGCGATCATCGTCGTCGCCGCCGCGGAGCAATCACTCTGCCAGGACAAGCCGCGGTTTGCGCAAGAGATGATTGAGACGATCACGGAGCGCGCCCATAACCGGGCTCAGGCCATGCTCCGCGGCGTCCCGTTCCGAGAGTGACCTGCGATCTCCCGCTTACCGCATGTTAATCGGGGTTGTCGCAGTCAACTGGCGGCCGCACCCACAAGCCGATGACCAGCATCGACATGCTGAAATAGCCCAGGATGAAAGCCCGCATGTTTCTCACCCATTTTGTGGGAAACGTGCGTCAAACTGGACCAGTTCGAGCGGGAGCGGCCTTTGATGCCGCGCGCAAAGGAAAGGCCGCCCGGGGGAGCGGCCTTGAGCCGCCTGGGGGTGCGGCTTTGAGTGGGAAGCTTCTCGATGAACAGCCCGCCAACGCCGTCCTGGGCGGACGGGTTCGCGAGCGTTCCGCACCAGCAGCGGCGCTGTTCAGCTCGGCCAACCGTCACTTGCTGGTTCCGATACCCGCAACCCCAACCGGGCCGCCGCAGCCTCGAGCTGTTCGACAACGCCCTCGCGCCATTGCTTGCGGTTCAGCAAGCCAGTCGCCTCAGCTGGCGGCATTCCAAGGGCGGCGCCAATCTCGGCGGGCTTGGTGATGCCCCGCTCATCCAACTCGCGGCCGATCGCCATCTTCAGCCGGATCATGACCAGCCGATCAGCATCTCGCCGCCGGCGCTCCTCGGGCGAGATCTTCGGTTTCGCCGGCAGTATCTGGGCGTCTGGTGGCAGGATCATATTGCGGATGTCGGTCGCCGCAGCAGCCGTCGCTATCTGCCGCTTACCCAAACCTTGTTGTTCTTCGAAACCTGCTTGGACTGCATCCGAGTGGTGAGGGCGGAGGAAGGTTGAGGCTCCACGTCTTTGGTGAGCTCCGGATCAAGCATCAAAGGAGCTCGCATTAGGAACGAAAAGCTGTTCTCCCTGGAACCTGTGTGAGGCAATAGCAGCCTGTCCTACAGGGCCGGTGACCCAATCCATAAAGGCCTGCCCAGCTTTCATCTTTACCTGCGGAAAGCGGACTGGGTTTACCACCATCACGCCGTACTGGTTGTATAGGTGCCGGTCGCCCTCGACCAAGACATCCAGACCGCACTCCTTATGGAAGATGGTCCAAGTGCCGCGATCGGTCAGGATGTAAGCCTGCTGGGCTGCGGCGGTGTTGAGGGCCGGCAACATGCTTTGGCCTACCGTCCGGTACCAGGATCCGCGGTCGCCGCCGGGATCCAGCCCTGCCAGCTGCCAAAGCCGCAACTCTCTGGTGTAGGTCCCAGAACGGTCACCGCGGGAGATGAAAGGCGCCCGCGCTGCGACAATGCGGCGGAGCGCCTCCGCCGGGTCATGCAGGCCGCGGATATTGGCGGGATCAGTTACTGGACCGGCTAGAACAAAGTCGTTGTACATCACCGGGCGGCGGCCGCATGGGGCAGCAAAGCCTTCTGCTACAAATCGCTCCTCCGCCGGCCGATCGTGTGTGATCACCACATCTGCTTCGCCTCGACGGCCAATATCCAGGGCTTGACCGGTGCCACACGCCACAACCTACACGGCGATGTCGGTGAACCGGGTGAAGGCCGGCAGGATATGGCCGAACACGCCGGACTGCTCGGTCGAAGTGGTGGAGGCGATGGTGATGAAAGGTGCAGACTGCGGTTGCGCAAGCGCCGGCCGGGAGGAGGCTGTGAGCGAGGCGAGAAGCGCCGGGAGCGTGCGTCGCAGGATGGCCATGAAGCTATATGAGTGAATAAGGCTGAATTCGTAAAGCTGAGCTGTTGAGGCGGCGCAGAATGGCCCGTACCTCGTCGC
>NZ_JQKB01000106.1 GCF_000745835.1 Belnapia moabensis DSM 16746
TTTCACGTAAGCCGGTGGGATCAGCCGCACCGTGTGGCCCAGCTTGCCAAGCGCGCGCGCCCAATAATGCGCCCCGCCACAAGCTTCCAGGGCGACCAGACAGGATGGCTGCGCCGCGAAGAACTCGAGCACCTTGGCCCGCATCAGGCGCTTGCGGAACACCACCCGCCCGGTCGCATCCGCCCCGTGTGCTTGAAATACCCGCTTCGCTATATCCAGCCCGATTGTGTTAGCCTGCCCCATGGACGCCTCCCCTGGTGATAGCTTGACACCTTCACCTTGGCACATTGATGCCGTCGGGGGGCGTCCACACCATCAGACCGAAATCCATCCGCGCTGCCGCATCCGCACCGTGGCGACGGTCTAGCCCATGCGCCTTAGGCTCTTCCAAGCGGCGGGGATGACGGAGGCGATGGCGGCGGTACGGGCCGAACTGGGGCCGGACGCCGTCATCCTCGACAGCCGCCGGGTCAAGGGCGGGGTGGAGGTGACGGCGGCGCTCGACCGCGCGGCGGAGCCGGTGGTGGTGGCGCCGGTCGCGCCGCCCCTGCCCTCGCCCTCGCTCGCGCGGCACAACCTGCCGGCGGCGCTGGCGGCGCGGCTGGCGGCGGGGCCATTGGCCGAGGGGCTGGCGGCGGCGCTGCGCTTCGCGCCGCTGCCGGATGGGCGGACGCGGCCGCTGATGCTGGTCGGGCCGCCGGGGGCGGGAAAGACGCTGAGCTGCGCCAAGCTGGCGACGCGCGCGGTGCTCGGCGGGGCGGCGCCACTGGTGGCCAGCACGGATGGGCTGAGGGCAGGGGCGACGGAGCAGCTTGCAGCCTTCACGCGGGTGCTCGGGCTGTCCCTCGCCGTAGCGACGGAGCCGGAGATGCTGGCGCGTGCGCTGGCGCGGCGAGCCGCCGGACAGCCGGTGCTAGTCGACAGCGCGGGGTGCGACCCCTTCGATGCGGTGCAGGCGGCCTGGCTGCGGGCGATGGCGCTCGCCATCGGGGCGGAGATGGTGGTGGTGATGCCGGCCGGGCTCGACCCGGCGGAGGCGGCGGAGACGGCGGCCGCCTTCATGGCGCTGGGCGCACGGCATCTGCTGCCGACGCGGCTGGACGGGGCCCGGCGGCTCGGTGGGGTATTGGCGGCGGCAGCGGCGGGGCTGGCGCTCGGCGAGGCCGGCATCGGGCCTGGCGTCGCCGATGGGTTGAGCTCGGTTGATCCCGCCTGGCTGGCGCAGCGCCTGGCCGGGCCCCTTCGTATGGACAGTGCGGCATGAGTGACGCGAAATCGGGCCGGATCATCGCCATCGCCTCGGGCAAGGGCGGTGTCGGCAAGACCTGGCTCGCCATCAGCCTGGCGCAGGCGCTGGCGGAGGCGGGCCGGCGGGTGCTGCTGGTCGATGCGGATCTCGGCCTTACCAATATCGACGTGCAGCTCGGCCTCCCGCCAGGGCCGGATCTGGGAGAGGTGCTGGCGGGGAGGCTGGGCCTCGCCGCGGCGGTGCGGCGGCATGGGGCGGGGTTCGACCTGCTGCCGGGGCAGTCCGGTTGCACCAGCCTGACAGGCCTCGGGGAGGCGGCGCTTGGGCGGTTCAGGGCGATGCTGCGCGAGGCGGCGGCGCAGTGGGATGTCGTGCTGCTCGATTGCGGTGCGGGGATCGAGCCGGCGGTGCGGGGCCTTGCCGCGCTCGCCGATACGCTGCTGGTGGTGGCGACGGGGGAGCCGACCAGCCTCACCGATGCCTATGCGGTGCTGAAGCTGCATCGGCGGGACCGGCCGGGGGGCGATCAGCGCGTGGTAGTCAACCTGGCCGAGGATGCGGCGGCGGGGGAGCGGGTGTGGCGCAGCCTGGAGACGGCCTGCGCGCGCTTCCTCGGCGCCGGGGTGCCGCTCGCTGGCATCATCCGGCGGGACCGACGGGTGCCGGAGGCGATCCGGCATCAGGTGCCGCTGCTGACGCGGCATCCCGTCGCCGTGGCTGCGGAGGATATCCGGCAGCTCGCCGCCCTGATGAATGGCGCATCGCGCCCGGCGGGAAATTTGCACCCGGCTATTTGATGTGCGGCGCGATCGGGATTAAGCGACAAGCGGAAACGGCTCTCCTGCTGGTCCGGCAGGATTGCCCATGCCTGCGGAGTTGCCGATGACCTTGCGCCAGTCCCTGCTCGCCACCGCCCTGATAGCCGCGGTCGCCATGCCTGTCGCCGGCCGGGCCCAGCCGGTCTCCGGGCTCTATGTCGGGGCCGGTGCGGGGCTCAACAACTGGCTCGACAACCGCAATCGCGGCATCCACGTCCATGACAACGATATCGGCGTGGCGGCGGTCGCTTCCATCGGCTGGGGCTTCGGCAACGGGGTGCGGGCGGAGGTCGAGGGCAACTACCGCAACCAGGAGATCAAGCGGCTGTCCTTCAATGACGTCGCGGCCGGCCGCAGCGGCTATGTCAACCGCTACGGTGCCATGGCGAACCTGATGTTCGACTTCGACCTCTCCAGCTTCGGCATCGCGCCGAACCGCTTCATACCGTATTTCGGCGCCGGCGCCGGCTATGCCTGGACCGAGTACAGCCGGGCGAGCTTCGCCACGGGCGGTAGCCGGTACCTGATCGACGACACGGGCGGCTCATTCGCCTGGCAGGCGATCCTCGGCGGCGCGATTGGTGTTGCGCCGGGCCTCGCGCTGACGGTCGAGTACCGCTACTTCGACGCCATGCAGCCCGACCTGCAGGTGGCGCGGACGGCGGGGCCGGGCGCCCCGGGCGTGCCCAGCAAGTACCGGCCGGAGGGCGAGAACCATAGCCTGCTCTTCGGCCTGCGTTATGCCTTCAACCAGCCCGCGCCGCCGCCGCCGGTGGTCGAGGCGCCGGTCGCGCCGGCGCAGCCCGAGATCGCCCGCACCTATCTCGTCTTCTTCGACTGGGACCGCGCCGACCTGACCGACCGGGCGCGGCAGATCATCAGCGAGGCGGCTGGCGCAGCGCGGCGCGTCTCCTCGACGAAAATCGAGGTCGCGGGCCATGCCGACCGCTCCGGCACGCCGCAATACAACCAGCGCCTCTCCGAGCGCCGCGCGCAGGCGGTGGCGGCGGAGCTGGTGCGGCAGGGCATCAGCCGCAACGAGATCGGCATCACCGCCTATGGCGAGAGCCGGCCGCTGGTGCCGACTGCCGACGGCGTGCGCGAGCCGCAGAACCGGCGGGTGGAGATCGTGCTCCGCTGACCATTCACGGGACGCATCCTGCGTTGCATCCGGCCGCGGAGCAGCGCAGGACTCCCGCATGATCGGCATCGACTGGGGCACCACCGCCTTCCGCGCCTACCGCCTCGCCCCCGGCGGCACCATCCTCGACCGGCGGGAGAGCGAGGGGGGCATCCTCTCCGTCCCAGAAGGCGGCTTCCCGGCGGCGCTCTCGGCCGCCATCGGGCCTTGGCTCGCCGAGGGCGAGCGCCTCGTCCTGCTTTGCGGCATGGTCGGCAGCCGGCAGGGCTGGGTGGAGGCGCCCTACCTCCCCTGCCCGGCCGGGCCGGCCGAGATCGCTGCCGCCCTGACCTCCCTTCCCTTCGACGGCGCGCGCTGCCTGCTCGTGCCCGGCCTTACCACGCGCGATGCGGGCGGGGTGCCGGATGTGATGCGGGGCGAGGAGACCAAGCTCATCGGCCTGCTGGCGGAGCTCGGCACGGCCGAGGCCCTGGCCTGCCTGCCGGGGACGCATGCCAAATGGGCGCGGCTCTCCGGCGGGCGCATCGCGCATTTCGCCACGCAGATGACCGGCGAGGTACGGGCGGTGCTGCTGGAGCACAGCATCCTCGGCCGGCTGGCGAAGGACGCGCCCACCGACGAGGCAGCCTTCCTCCGTGGCGTGGCCCGGGCGCGGGAGCCGGGCGGGCTGCTGCACCATCTCTTCGGCACGCGAGGGCTTGGGCTGATGGGGGAGCTGACGGCGGAGGCGACCGGCAGCTATCTCTCCGGCCTGCTGATCGGGCATGAGGTGGCGGCGGCCCTGGCGGATGGCCGGCCGGACGGGCCAATCCACCTGGCCGGCTCGGCAACCCTCACCCGGGCCTATGCGCTGGCTTTCGGCGCCTTCGGCCTGGAGCACCGGTTGCATGACCCGCACCTCGCCTTGCGCGGCCTGGTGCTGATCGCGGAGACGCTGCAATGAGTTTGAAAGAATGGCTGGCCCGCTGCCCGCTCGTCGCCATCCTGCGCGGCATCACGCCGGATGAGGCGGTGCCCGTCGCCGAGGCGCTGGTCGGCGCCGGCATCACCATCCTCGAAGTGCCATTGAACTCGCCGGAGCCGATCGAGAGCATCCGCCGCATGGCCGCCCATTGCGGCGACCGGGCGCTGGTCGGCGCGGGGACGGTGATGACGGAGGCTCAACTGGCCGAGGTGGCCGAGGCTGGCGGACGGCTGCTGGTGACGCCCCATGCCGACGTGTCGCTGGTACGGCAGGCCAAGCGCCTCGGCATGCTGGCGGCGCCGGGCTTCTTCACGCCGACCGAGGCCTTCGCGCTGCTGGCGGCGGGGGCGGATGCGGTGAAGCTTTTCCCGGCCGAGGCGGCCTCGCCCGCCGTGCTGAAGGCGATGCTCGCCGTGCTGCCGAAGGGCACGGCGGTGCTGCCCGTGGGTGGCATGGGGGTGGAGACCATCCCGGCCTGGCGCGTGGCCGGGGCGACCGGCTTCGGCATCGGCTCCTCGCTCTACAAGCCGGGCGACTCCGCGGCGGCGGTGGGCCAGCGGGCAGCGGCCTTGCGGGCGGCGATCGGTTAAGGCCGCACGGGCGGCGGACGCATCAATGGCGCTTCGGGACTACTCATGCCAAGGGCGTGAGGGTGGAGAGCGCCGCCGGGACAGGCAGGTTGCGGAAGCCGGGACGGGCGAAGAGATAGCCCTGGAACAGGCTGATGCCCATCTCGCGGAGCGTCGTCCATTCCTCGGCGGTCTCGATGCCTTCGGCGATGACCTGCACCTCCAGCTCCCGGCAGGCGGCGATGATGCTGGCAAGGATGACCTGGCGGCGGCGATGCGTGTCGCAGCCGCGGATAAGGCCCATATCCAGCTTCACCAGATCGACCGGCAGGTCGGCCAGCAATTCCAGCCCGGCATGGCCGGCGCCGAAGTCGTCGATCGCCAGGGTAAAGCCCATCTGGCGATAGGCCTGGAAGATGCGGAGCAAGTGGGACGGATCCTGCACCCGCTCCCGCTCGCTGACCTCGAAGATCAGCCTGTTGAGTGGGAAGCCGGTGCGCTCGGCAGCGCGCAGCGTCGCCTGGATGCAGGCGACAGGGTTGTAGACGGCGTTCGGTAGGAAGTTGATGGCGAGTTGGGCGCCGGTCTCGGCCAGGCGAAGGCGACTCGCTTCTTCGATGGCGGCAACGCGGCAGGCCTGGTCGAAGGCGTAGAGGCCTCCGGGCGAAACCTGATCCATCACCCAGCCGGCGCCCTGGCCCTGCGGCCCGCGGACCAGCGCCTCCTGCGCCAGGACCTGTCCGCCGCGGTCGGCATCGAGGATTGGCTGGAAGGCCATGGCGAGTTCGAAATCGAGGCCGCTTCCTTCGCGGCAACCGGCGCAGGCCGATGCGGCCTCGCGGGCTTTGTCGATCGGTGGGGATGGCGTCGCGGGAAGCTCCATATCGTCAATATACTACCGTTTGGTTGATAATCTATTTCAGCACTTCACCAAAATCACCGGCATGTGATGGCCTCGGCCGGGGCCATTGACCGGTCCGGGCGGGCGGGCGAGCCTCCGCCAGGGAGAGGGACACGGATGTTCATCCAGCTCGACGACATCGCCGTCCATGCCGAGGTTTCGGGCCCGGCCTCAGGCGCACCGGTGCTGCTGCTGCACAGCCTCGGCACCAACCTGCACATGTGGGACCCGCAGGCGGAGGCGCTGGCCCGCCGCCATCGCGTCATCCGCATGGACATGCGCGGCCATGGGCTGACCGAGGCGACGCCCGGCTCCTATACGATGGACCGGCTGGTGAAGGACGCGCTGGCGCTGCTGCAGGCGCTCGGCATCGGCGCGGCGCATGTCGGCGGCGTCTCCATCGGCGGGCATGTCGCGCTACGCATGGCGGTGCAGGCACCGGAGCGGGTGCTCTCGGTCATGGCCTGCGACACCGCGCTCGATTTCGGCGGGCCGGCCAATTGGCAGGGGCGGATGGATGCCGTCGCCGCCGGCGGCATGGCGGCCGTCGCCGATGCGACGCTCGGGCGCTGGGTGGTGGACCGCTCGCTCGCCACCTCGAAGGGGCTCCGCCGGATGCTGCTGGCGACCGACCCCGCCGGCTGGCTTGGCTGCGCCGCAGCGCTGCGCGACCTCGCCCCGCCCGCCGAGTGGCGGGTGCGTTGCCCGACGACGGTCATCGTCGGCGACCGGGACGAGTCGACGCCCGTCGCGGCGGCGCAGGCGATCCATGCGGCGATTCCGGAGAGCAAGCTCGTCGTCATCGCCGAGGCGGGGCACATTCCCAATCTCGAGCGGGAGGAGGCGATGACGCGCGCCGTCCTCGCCCATATGAAGCTCGCCACGGCCCTGCCCGACAATGCCGCCGAGGCCGGGATGGCGGTGCGGCGGCGGGTGCTGGGCGATGCGCATGTGGATCGCTCCGAGGCGGCGCTGACGCCGCTCGACCTGCCCTTCCGCGACTTCATCCTGGAAGGCGTATGGGGCCGGGTCTGGACGCGGCCGGGCCTCTCCCACCGCGACCGCAGCCTGCTCTGCCTCGGCGTGCTGGCCGCGCTCGGCCACCATGACGAATTCCGCCTGCATGTGCGGGCGACGCGCAACACCGGCGTGACGGCGGAGGAGATCGGCGAGGTGCTGCTCCAGGTTGCCGCCTATGCCGGCGTGCCGACGGCCAACACGGCCCTCCGCCTCGCCAAGGACATCCTGAAGGAGATGGAGGGATGAGCTACCGGCAGCCCGCCCAGGGCACCCAGCCGCCCTACGACGCGCCCGAATACGGCAGCACGCACAAACGTCATCCGAAGCAGCCCCTGCTGCGCATCCCGCAGACGCTGACCGAGACCAGTGCGCCACGCATGCGGCCGGCGCTCTACGAGACGACCCACAACCTGGCCAAGGGGCCGGGTTGGGAGGCGCAGGGCGAGCGCATCGCCGTCGCCGGGCGGGTGCTGGACGAGGATGGCCGGCCGGTGCCCGGCGCCATGGTCGAGGTATGGCAGGCCAATGCCGCGGGCCGCTACAACCACGAGCGCGACCAGCACGACGCGCCGCTCGACCCCAACTTCAAGGGCGAGGGCCGTGTCTTCACCGATGCCGAGGGCTGGTACCGCTACACGACGATCCGCCCCGGCGCCTATCCCTGGCGCAACCACCACAATGCCTGGCGGCCGGTGCACATCCATTACAGCCTGTTCGGCGCCGGCTTCGCGCAGCGGCTGATCACCCAGATGTACTTCCCGGGCGATCCGCTGCTGGCGCTCGACCCGATCTTCAATTGCGTCCCCGACCCGGCGGCGCGGCAGCGGCTGGTGGCCGCCTTCGACCTCGACATAACAGAACAGGACTATGCGCTCGGCTACCGCTTCGACATCGTGCTGCGCGGGCGGGATGCGACGCCGATGGAGAACCCGGCATGAGCCTGCCTGCCACGGCCTCTCAAACAGCTGGTCCCTACTGGCACCTGATCGACTTCCCGGAATGGGCCGACCTGTTGCGTTCCAGCGGGCCGAATGCGGCAATCGAGGGCGAGCGCATCACCATCGAGGGCACGGTCACCGATGGCGACGGCGCGCCCTGCGCCGATGTCATGGTGGAGATCTGGCAGGCCGATCCGGCGGGCAGCTACGATGGCGACTTCCATGGCTATGGCCGCTGCGGCACGGACAAGGACGGGCGCTTCCGCTTCGTCACGCTGAAGCCGGGGCCGGTGCGGGCGGAGGGGAACGCCTTCCAGGCGCCGCATGTCGTTATCTCGCTCTTCGCCCGCGGGCTGCTGAAGCAACTCGTCACCCGGCTCTACTTCGCCGGCGAGAAGCTGAACGAGCAGGATGCGATCCTCAACGCCATCTCGGCCGGGCGGCGCGGCACCGTCCTCGCGCAGCAGGCCGGAGATGGGGTGTGGCGGCTCGACCTGCGCTTGCAGGGCGAGGGCGAGACGGTGTTCTTTGAGGTCTGATGCGATGCCCGTGAATCCTGCCGACAGCCCCGTCTTCGGCGCCCTTTACGGGACGGAGGCCATGCGCGCCTGCATGGGCGAGATGGCGCTGCTGCAACACATGCTGGACGTGGAGGCGGCGCTGGCGCGCGCCCAGGCGCGGCTCGGCATCGTGCCGGCGGAGGCTGCGGCGGCGATCACCGCGGCGGCCCGGGCGGAGCGGCTCGACCTCGCGGCGCTGGCGGCGGCGACGCGGAACACGGGCTATCCCGTGGTCGGGCTGGTGCGGCAGCTCAGCCGGCTGGCGGGGCCGGAGGCGGGTCGCTGGACGCATTGGGGCGCGACCACCCAGGACATCATGGACACCGGCGTGGTGTTGCAGATGCGCGCCGGGCTCGACCTTATCCGCGCCGAGCTGCTGGCGGTGAATGCGGGGCTGGCGGCACTGGCGGCTCGGCATCGCGGCACGGTCATGGCGGGGCGGACGCATCTCCAGCACGCGCTGCCCGTCACCTTCGGCTACAAGGTCGCGGTCTGGCTCTCGCCGCTCATCACCATGGTGGAGCGGCTGGACCAGCTCCGCCCGCGGCTGGAGCGGCTGCAATTCGGCGGCGCGGCGGGGACGCTGGCCTCGCTCGGTGCGCAAGGGCTCGCCGTGCAGGAGGAGCTGGCGCAGGAGCTCGGCCTCGCCCTGCCGGATATCCCCTGGCATGTGGCGCGGGACGGCATCGCCGAGGCGGTCTCCTTCCTCGGCCTGCTCTGCGGGGCGCTGTCCAAGATGGCCACCGACGTCATCCTGCTGATGCAGACCGAGGTGGCGGAGGTCGCCGAGCCACATCAGGAGGGGCGCGGCGGGTCGTCCACCATGCCGCAGAAGCGCAACCCGATCTCCTGCGAGTACATCATCGCCCAGTCGCGTGGCGTCCATGCCCTGGTGCCGCAGATGCAGGCGGCGATGGCGCAGGACCAGGAGCGCGGCACTGGCCCCTGGCAGGCGGAGCCGCTGGCGATCGGCCAAGCCTTCCTGCTGGCGCATGGCGCGCTCGCCCAGGCGCGGGTGCTGGCTGAGGGGCTGACGGTCGATGCCGCGCGCATGCGGCGCAACCTCGAGAGCACTGGCGGGCTGATCGTCGCCGAGGCGGTGATGATGGGGCTGGCGCCGGTGCTCGGGCGCGAGGCGGCGCATCATGCCGTCAACCATGCCTGTGACGTGGCGCTGGCCCAACGCATCCCGCTGGCCGAGGCGCTGATGGCGGAGGCGGAGGTCAAGGGGCGGCTGCCGGCGGCGGAGATCGCCCGGCTGACAGATCCCTCAGGCTATCTCGGCAGCGCCGAGGCCTTCATCGACCGAGTGCTCGGCCGTTTGCGTTAGCGCTGCCCTCTCCGTCATGTCATGGCGCCCAGGCGGGCGCCGTGAGTTGCCTCTCCTCGAAGCGAGGAGAGGAACCGAGCCATGATGTTGCAGGGCAGGATCGCCGTCATCACCGGCGCCGATAGTGGAATCGGCCAGGCCGCGGCCGAGGCCTTCGCGCGGGCCGGGGCGGATGTCGCCATCGCCTATCACAGCGATGCCGATGGCGCCGGCGAGACGCGGCGGCGCGTCGAGGCTGCCGGACGGCGCGCGCATGTGGCGCAGGCGGATGTGGGCGACCCGGCCTCCGTCCAAGCGCTGTTCGACGGCGCGGCGCGGGCGCTGGGTGCACCGCATATCCTCTTCGCCAATGCGGGGACGGGGATGAGCGGCATGCCCGTCGCGGACATGGACGATGCCAAGATGGAGCAGGTGCTGCGGACCGACCTGATGGGCCCGCTCTTCTGCGCCCGCGCCTTCATCCGCCAGCGCCGTGCCGATGGCGGGGCCGGGCGGATCGTCTTCACCGGATCTGTTGCCGGGCATTTGCCGACGCCGGGCAGCGCGCCTTATGGTAGGGCGAAGGCAGGGCTCAACTCGCTGGTCCGCAGCCTCTCGGTGGAGGTCGCCGGCGACCGGATCAACGTCAACGCCATCGCGCCCGGCCTGATCGAGACGCCTATGACGCAGAAGCGGATGGACGACCCCAAGGCGCGCGAGGAAAGCATGAAGGCGATCCCCTGGCGCCGCCCCGGCCGGCCGGAGGAGATCGCGGGGCTTGCCGTCTTCCTCGCCTCTGACGCGGCCGACTACGTCACCGGGCAGACCTGGGTGATGGATGGCGGGCTGACGATGAACTGGGGCGGCGCCTGACACGTTCGGCCCGACGAAGCCCGACAAAGCGAGATCAGCATGAACGACGACACTTCCATGTCGCGGCGCAAGGCCGTCGGCAGCGCCGGGCTCGGCCTCGCCGTGGCAGCGGCCTCCACCTCGGCGCAAGCGCAGCCGCGGGACACCGCGCAGCCGATGACCGACCCGACGACGCGCTACCCGAAGCCGCCCTTCCAGAAGCAGTCGCAGCCCTGGCCAGGCCTCGCCAGCCACATGGAGCCGCGGCCGGATCATGGCGAAACAAGCTATCGCGGCTCCGGCCGGCTGGCCGGGCGCAAGGCCCTAATCACAGGCGGCGACTCTGGCATGGGACGCGCGGCGGCCATCGCCTATGCGCGGGAAGGTGCCGATGTCGCCATCAACTACCTCCCCAGCGAGGAGGCGGATGCGGGTGAGGTGATCGCGCTGATCAAGGCGGAGGGACGGCTCGGCATCGCCCTGCCGGGCGACCTGCGCGACGAGGGCTTCTGCAACCGGCTGGTCGCCGATGCGGTGCGCGGGCTCGGTGGGCTCGACATCCTCGTCAGCAACGCGGCGCGGCAGCAGACGCGGGCCTCGATCCTCGACGTCACCACCGAGGATTTCGACGCGACGATGAAGACGAACATCTACGCGCCGTTCTGGCTCATCAAGGCGGCGCTGCCGCATCTCCCGCCGGGGGCGGCGATTATCGGCACCACGTCCGAGCAGGCCTACGATCCCTCGGCCGAGCTCTACGATTACGCGCAGACCAAGGCGGCGACGACGAGCTTCGTGAAGTCGCTGGCGAAGCAGCTCGGGCCGAAGGGCATCCGCGTCAATGGTGTGGCGCCTGGGCCGATCTGGACTCCGTTGCAGGTGAGCGGCGGGGCGACGATGGAGAAGCTGGAGAAGTTCGGCAGCACCACGCCGATGGGCCGGCCGGGGCAGCCGGCGGAGCTGGCCTCCATCTATGTTCAGCTCGCCGCTTCCGATGCGAGCTATGCGACCGGCCAGGTCTACGGCGCGGCAGGCGGGTCGGGGCAGCCATAGGCGGCCTCTTTCCGTCAAACCTCTTGCTGCGCCTGCGCATGGGGAAGCGGGGCGAAGAGGCCGGCGCTGCCGAGGATGTCGCCGATCAGCGCCGGCCGAATGATTCCGCCGAGCGCGATGGCATAGGTCACCGCCTGGATGACCCCAATATCGCTCTGACTGACGGAGGCACGAATCTAGGCGACCAAGGCGATGGGGAAGCCGGCCGACACGTCCTACGCCAGCAGCGCCAGCCACTCCTTGCCGGCGAAGACCATGACCCAGAGGTGCGCCGTGGCGCCGAGCCTTCGTTCAGGAAGCGGCCACCATCACCGGCAGCACGGTGACGATGGTCTGCTGGGAAGAGTTGCATCCGGCCGAGGATCGCCATCAGGAAGCCGGAGCTGTAGCCGAGATCGGCGACGACCTCGCGGGCCTCGAAACCGTCTGGCAGCTTGTGACACAACGACCCTTCGGCGGTCCGTGAATGACAGGAAAGCGGAAAGCCTCTCCACATCCTCCCTGTCGGCCTGGGTGAGGCCGCTACCGCTGCCCGGCACGCCTGATCAGCCGCGCGGGCCGCGGCGACGGGGGAAGACGCTGCGGAATTCGAGGCGTTGCAGCACGATCACCAGGATCGCCACGGCCAACAGGATGAGGAGAGCGGTCAGCATGGCACGCCTCTTTCAATGGGGATGCCATGGCCGAACGGGCCGCAGCAAGGCCGGTTGCCTTGCCAGCCGAAGCCGGATGAGGGACGCCGCGGACCGCCGGACCTAGTCAGGCGGCCCTGGCTGAAGGCGCGAGCGGTGCCGCTGCACGGGGGCTTCGTACCCCGGCATAGATGCCAAGGATGCCGAGCGCCGCGGGCAACACGGCGAGCGAAGGCAGGCCCGTCGCCCAGGCTAGCAGGGCGCCGGCGAGGCAGGCGGAGGCCGCGCCGACATCCCAGCCGGCTTCGGCGGCAATATGGAAGCGATAGGCCTCGCCCGAACGCTTCGCCCGGTCGTAGATCGTGCTCATCAGCACCGGCAGGTATAGGCCCGCCACGGCAGCACCGGTCGCATTGGCCAAGGCGGCGGCCAATGGCGACCAGCCGGCCCCCACACGCAGCGCGAAGCCGAAGGCCAACGCCAGGCAGACGAGGACAAGGTACCGGTCGCGTTCGCCCCGGTCGATGGCGCGGCCGCAGACCAGGCCGGTTACCGCGCCAACTAGGCCAGCTGCGGCATTGGCGGCGCCGAAAGCCTCGTAATGCGACCCGAGGGCCAGGAAGAGGACCATCGGCCAGGCGATGCCAAGGCCAGCCGACATCCACCCGTCGGCCGCGAAGGTCGCGGTGGCGCCGCGATCGACTGCCAACAGCGAGTCGGACAAACCGGGAACCGGGCCAGCCGGAATCCTGCCCAACCAACAAAGCGGCAAGATGGAAGCCAGAGTCAGCGCTGCGGCAATGGCGAAATCTACGGTCGGGCCGCAGCGCGCCAACAAGGTCCCGCCGGCCAGCGGCCCCAATACGCCGACCAGAGCGCCGACCGCGGTCTTGATCCCCATCTCGCGGCCGCGCGACTCGCCGCCGATCACCGCCTGCGACGCGTGGTGAACCGGCCAGTAGAGGCACTCCGCTAGGGAGACGAGGCCGATCCAGGCGATGAACCAAACCGGCTCGGCGGCCCGCATGAGAGGGATGAATTGCATGGCACCCAGGGCGGCACCGAGCATCATCGCACGGCGAAAGCCGATCCGACGCACGATCTCGAGCGCGAACAGGCGAAGCGCGAAGCGGGTGACCAGCATTCCCGCATAAGCGGTGAGGGCGGCTGGCAGGCTGAAACCCTGCTGCAGCAAAAAGGCGCCGACAAAGCCACCAGCCATGGCGACGGCAAGTTGGTAGAGGGCATAGTGAAGCGTGAGCAACCCGAATGGGCGCAAACCGAGCACGATCGGCAATCCTTGCAAGGGGAAACCGCTTGCTTTCGCTTCAAGCGGCAGCCGCATCGTATACTCACGAAGTCGTGAGAAGCAAGGGTCATGTAGATACGAAAACCCCCCCAGCATCGGATAATGCTGGAGGGGTTTCGGTTCACTGATCCTGTTGGGTGGCCCGGCGGCGACCGACTCTCCCGCAGCTTGAGCTGCAGTACCATGGGCGCTGGGGTGTTTCACGTCCGAGT
>NZ_KN050762.1:0-6195 GCF_000745835.1 Belnapia moabensis DSM 16746
TCATGTTCCCGGTCAGCTACCGTGATCTCGAGCTCATGCTGGCCGACCGCGGCGTCGAGGTGGCGCATACCACGGTGTTCCGCTGGGTGCAGACCTATGCACCGGAAATCGAGAAGCGCATTCGGCCGCACCTGCGTCTGAGCAACGGCTCCTGGAGAACCGATGAGACCTATGTTCGGGTGAAGGGCCGCTGGATGTACCTGTATCGGGCCGTGGACAGCCGTGGGCAGACCATCGACTTTCTGCTCTCGGCCAAGCGCGATGCCGAGGCTGCAAAGCGCTTCTTCCGCAAGGCACTCGGGCAGTCGCATACGGTGAACCCGCGCACCATCACCGTGGACAAGAACCCAGCTTACCCGTGCGCCACGGCGGAGATGAAGGCAGACAACGAGCTGTGGCGCTTCGCCCGGCTACGACAATGCAAGTTTCTCAATAACATTGTGGAACAAGACCACCGGCGCTTGAAACGCCTGGTCAGACCGGGTCTGGGCTTCGGCGATTTCCACACGGCACGACGAACACTGGCAGGCTACGAGGCGATGGCGATGATCAGGAAGGGGCAGGTACTGAAGGTTGGCGGACGAGACATGCGGACCCAAGCCACCTTTATCGCCGAGCTGTTCCAGGTCGCCGCCTGATCTGGAGCCTGTCAGGGCTATTCGCAATCCGCCCCAAACTTTGCAACACAACCTTCGCCGCCGCCTGCCCGCAGGCGGTGCTGTTCCGCGGCCTTGCCCGCAGCTTCCACCCAGCCGGGCCATGAGCAACGGGGCCAGTGCCCCACGACGCCTCTCGCCCAGCAACCTCCAACGCCGCCCGTCCGAGCACAAACACACCGCCGCAGGCGGATGCAGGCGTATGCCCGCCGCTCAGATCAGCCCGCAGACGCCCCTGCCTTTGCTGCCCGGCGAATAGAATGGGCTACGCCAGGACCGGGAACAATTCAGGTGAGGCAATGCGCCGGGAAACTTGGTTGACGCGCCACATGGATCATCATCTGATCCAGGGAATGCCAAGTCACGGTGACTGCAACATCGACCGGAGCAGACGGCCAGTCATCTTTTCTTGCGCTATGACCACTTCGCTCCTGAATGCAGGACGCCAAGCTAGTTCTTCAGCTGAACCGGAGCAGCGTTCGCCGTTCGGCAAGGCATAGTTGTAAGCGATCTGAATGGGACGCTGGTTATCCGATCCAGCCTGGGTTGCCGAAACGCCGGCGCCCAGGATGGCGTCGGCAAAATCGAACATGCCGTTCGACAGAGCGTAGGAAAGCAAAGGACGCCCATTAATCGGCTTTGTAAGGTCCGCGCCTTCGGTTATCGAGACAGCTAACATCTTCTCAAGAGCTTGGAGACGGTCGAGCTGGCCCCTTTCGCACCCAGTTAGCGCTCGCCGTAGAGCTTCAGATGTGGCCTCGACGACAAAGTGGAAAACCATTTTTCCCCCAGGACCTGGATCGGACGGCGAACCACCAGCCGCGAGGACAGCTTGGTATAGCGTGAGGTGAGCAAATTGAATGGCCGATCGAGCGGGCAAAGCTTGAAGAGTTTTTGGATCCGCACCCAACCGCAGCAGCGCCAACGTCATGTCGAACATGTCGTAGTCTTGCCGGTTCGTTTGCAGCGCGAGGGCGAGCGGCGGACGTTGCTGGTTTGCCGGACCGGTCGGCAGGTTGATGTCGGCTCCGCGACGCACCAACGTCGAAACTGCGCCAGCTCGTCCTGTCAATACGGCATAGCCCAGCAGAGTATGGTCTGCGACGCGCCCGTTAGCATTGGCGCCGCGCTCAAGCGCCTTTTTTAGGAGATCCTCCTGGCCGATGTTCATCGCCATAACCGCCATCTCCTCCAGGGACTGCGCCCTGGCCGACACGAACGGACTTAAAGGAAGAGCAGTCAAACTTAGGGTGAGAACGAAAGCTCCGCGCCGGATCATCGAAGGGAGGTTCATCGGAGATTGTTTCCGTCGATTGAGAGGATCACGCCGCGTTGTCCGCGGAAGGGCGCTGTGCATGTGCCCATTTGGGTTAGAGCAAAACGGACCTTGACCATCTGCCCGGGCTGGGGGCTCAGAGCCTCCTGTCCGGCAATAAGGGCCACTGCCACGTCAGCCCGGTTGGAGCCCATGTCGAGCTCGATCATGCTGGGAAAGGCGGCGCGGACGCGTCCTGTCCAAGCAAATTCCTTGCCCTCATGCTGATCTTTGAAAATGCTAGCTCGAGCGACCAGCGGTTCGCTGCTGCGGCAACCGACGGCGCCATTCACCGTTACAAATTCATCTGAGAAAGGAGTCGGAGCTCCCCGTGCTGCCGCAAGGGCCGAGGCCTGAGTCCCCGGATTGGGAGGTGGTGAGGATGAGACTGGAGGGGCGTTGGCCGCCGCTGCAGCCTGCGTCTCCCGAGTGGCCCGAAGCTGTGCCTCAAGCTCCTGACGCAGGGCCGTCAAGCGCTCCAGCTCCTGCTCAGCCTCTTTTCGTTGCCGACGGATCCGCTCCTCTTCCAGCTGAATAGTCGCGCTTTGCTGGGCACTCGTTGAAGGACCCGGTGCCTTCTGGCTGACCGTAGCCTGCATCTGCTGCTCAAATAGAGCGATCTGCCGTTCGCGCTGCGCTGTCGCCGTTTCGTCCTGCTCGCGCTTAGCGTTCACTCGTGCAACTGCGGCTTGCCGGGCTTGCTGTACATCCAACGCGCCACCACGGGCACTGAGCTGGTCGAGCGAACGGCGAGCACGGTCAGGCTGATCCCCCGCGGCTTCGGCATAGGCCAACAGGTCGGTCATTTCTCGGCGGCTGACCGAAGGCGCCTCACCGCGTTCGGCCATCAATGCCAAGAAAAGCGCGGCATCGGGCCGATCCAAGCGGACGGCGTTGCGCAGCAACTCGACGGCACGCGTGGCGTCCTGCGGAACGCCCCGTCCTGCGGCAACCAACCGGCCAAGGTTGTAAATTGAAACAGATCGACCTTGCGCAGCCGCACGGCTGTACCAGATAGCCGCTTCCGCATAATCTCGCGGCATACCGCGCGCGTTCTCATACATGAAGCCGAGAGTATTCTGCGCGGCTTGGTGGCCCCGCTCAGCTGCCCAGCGATACCAGCGAATGGCTTGCGCATCATCCTTCGTCGTACCTTCGCCGTTCCCATAAGCCCAACCCAGCGCGAATGCGGCCGCGACGTAGCCACGGTTCGCCGCTTGAGTGTAATGGCTGAAACTTTCGGTGAAGTTCCGAGCGGAATCTTGGGCAAGTCCTAACTGGAAGCGTAGGCGAGGGTTGTTTGGGTCTTGCTGTATGGCCGCCTCACAAGCGGGCACGGCGCGCATGGGATCGCGCTGGTTCCACATCACCGGCGAAGCGACACGATTAGGGTCGTCGGGATGCGCAGTGAGAACATCACAGAAGGTCGTCTGTGCGATAGCCGGCTGTGCCTGGGCCACCGTTGAGGATGTGCTCAGGGCGATCACTGCCACTAGAAGGAGAGGAGACGCGAGGTCCGCTTTCCTGTGAAACAGCTCTCCAGGACTGGTGCTGTTTCTACTGATGGAATTCCTGTTCGAGTTTGCCAGCACAGTCGGCATCCTGACGCTTGAGACTTCCATCATGTACGCACACCTTATAGGTGAAAAAAAGCTGGTCTGTTCCTCTTTGTGGCGTTGATGCGTGGATGAGCAGACAGTACTGATCCCACCTGGTCCGAGATGTTATGCGATAGGGGATGAAAACCGGCCTCGCGGCCGGATCATGCGATTGAGCACCGCGGTGGCCATGGCGATTTCGGTGATTGTCAAAGAAGTTGTCCGGTGCCGATCAGGCGGCGTCTCTGATTTCGTGGTTGCTGGTGTCGCGCTCGGGGTTGAGGCAGACGTCGCCAACCGGCGACCAGTTGCGGATCTGACGTGACCAGCGCGTGGGGTTGGCGGCACGGGCTTCGGTATAAAGCTGGATGCGACGAGTGAGGAGTTCGCGGTCCTGGCCGGTGTGTCGGGCGTTGGGTGTGACGAACCGGATCGCGCTGCGCTGGTGTTCGTGATTGTACCAGCTGACGAACCGGGCGACCCAACGTTGCGCGTCCTCTTTGCTGGCGAACCCCGACCCCGGCCAGTCCGGCCTGTACTTGCAGGTCCGGAACAGGGCTTCCGAGAAGGGGTTGTCGTCCGCGACCCGCGGCCGGCTGTAGGAGGCGGTGACGCCGAGCCGCTCGAGGGTGGCCTTCATGGTGGCGCCTTTCATCGGGCTGCCATTGTCGGCGTGCAGGACGAGTGGGTGGGTGAGGCAGCCCTCGGCGCAGACTGCACGGCGCACGAGCTCGGCAGCATGTTCGGCGCTTTCGCGCTCATGGATTTCCCAGCCGACAATCTTGCGGCTGTAGATGTCGAGGATGAGGTACAGGTAGAAGAACCCGCCCCGGATCGAGCCGGGCATCCAGGTGATGTCCCAGCTCCAGACCTGGCAGGGACCGCGGGCGCGGTGGCTGGTCGGCAGTGGGCGACGCGCCGGCGGCCGGGCCCGGCCACGGTGGTGCTGCTGATCCGCAGCCCGCAGGATGCGGTAGAAGCTTGCTTCCGAGGCGAGATAGCGGCCCGCATCGGCGAGCCGGGGCACAATCTGGCTCGGCGGCAGGCTCTTGAAGGCCGGGCTGTTGCAGGTGTCCAGCACCGCCGGCGTTCCGCCTCGGACAGTCGGTTGCTCGGTGCTGGCCGCGGCGCCGTCGGACGGCGGTCTTCGGGCGCGCCATCCCTGGCCCGCCAGCGCCGACAGGTCCGCTCGTCGATCCCGAGTTCGGCGCAGGCCTGGGCGCGACGCGCGCCGGCCGCGGTGGCCTGATCGATCAGCGCCATGGCATTCTGGCGATCTGGGGTGCTGATCATGCGTCCTCGCCGTCCCCCCAGATCGCCGCGGCGTTTTTTCGGAGCACCAGCAGTGCCGCCGCCTCAGCCAGCGCCTTCTCCTTGCGCGCCAGGTCCTGCTCGAGGGCCTTGACGCGCTTCCTCTCCTCCTTGGTTGCCTGGCCCAGCCGATGGCTGCTGGCGCGCTCCCAGTCGTTGGCCTGCTCGCAGGCGGCCCGCCAGGCCCCGATTTGTTCGGGGTAGAGACCCCGCTGACGGCAGTAGGCGGCAAGATCGGCCTCGTTCATGGCTGCCGTCTCGATCACCGCAGCGAACTTGCGGCGCGACGTCCAACCCTCCGTAAGCGTCGTCTACAGGCCCTTGGAGCCTTCGGTTGAGGCTGGCCGCTCCTGCGGGTCGGCCCAGCGCCAGGGCATCAGTTCGTCGATACGGTCATTGGGCCAGCCGTTGACCAGGCGGGTGAGCAGATCGGTGAAGTAGCGCTGCGGATCGACGCCATTGAGCTTGCACGTTTCGACCAGCGATGCTGCCGCGCACCAGCGGGCGCCGCCGTCATCGCTGGAGGCGAACAGCGCGTTCTTCCTGCTGAGGCAAACGGGCCGGATGGCACGTTCGACGGTACGGGCAGACCGCTTGCCGCCACACCACTGGCTTCGCCACCCCAGCCGCCCGCGCCGGCGTACCCGAGGCGCAGATCATGGCCCAGACCAGCCACCGTTCTCTGCCAATGCACGGGGCTACATCCGCCGAGGGTCGCTCTTTTGACCAACCAGGGATGGGCAGAGCGAGCCGAGGCAGAAGCGGTGGCCCTGGCGGCCCGGCTGGCTCGACCGAGATGGCGGCAGCCGAGGCACGAGCAACAGCGGAGCGGCGGGCGGAGGAACTGGCAGCCGAACGCCTTCGCGCGGCTGTCGCAGCTGAGGAAGTGAAGGTGCGTGAGGCGGGCCGGATTGTCTCGGTCGTGGTCACCATTCGCGGTGGGCGTCAATGGCGATGGTCGGCGCTCCCGTAAAGGCTCGGCAACCTGGTGCGCCGGCCCACTTTGCACGCTGAGCTACTGAGCTGCGTTCGCCTCTCGCATCGCTCGCTCGCAGAGTCTGGCCACCTCTGGGTCAGACGGCAGAAAGTTCCCTATTTGATCTCGGACTGTTGGTGCTTGCTGGCGATCATCGTTGGATACCGTAGCTTGAGAGAGGCCAAAAAACTCCCGCTGCGAAACCGTTAACCCGCGTGTCAGGCTGGCACAGCTAGCTACAGTGAGGGCCTGATCCTTTGGGAAGACAGTCCACAGCCGCGCCGTGTTGTCCGAAGACGCGGTGACCAGCCGGCGACCGTCCGGGCTGAAGGCAGCGTG
>NZ_KN050762.1:8181-13342 GCF_000745835.1 Belnapia moabensis DSM 16746
AAGACGCGGTGACCAGCCGGCGACCGTCCGGGCTGAAGGCGGCCGTTCGTTCCGGCAATACGGCGACCTCCCGGTTCATCAGCCATGCCCGGTAAAGAGCACCGACTGTTGCTCGGGATGCGCTTCCACCGGCAAGTTCACCAACGTGCGTTTGGGAGTGCAGCGCCAGCAGCATCCCTGTCATAGCGTCACCACGCTCAGTTGTGCCATCGGCCAAAGTTGCCAGAACTTGCGCTTGTGCGAGCTGTGCGTCCTTAAACCGTTCATACGCAACGTAGGCCGCAGTGCCGGCCCCTAATGCCGCGACGAGGGCGATACCGCTCGCACCAATGGCATAGAGGAGGCGGCGCTTTGCCGCTTGGCGTTGTTTAACGGCTTCGCGGGCCGCTTTTTCGGCTTCTACACGCTGGTCGTCCGCATCACGTGCGGCTTTTTCGGCATCTGTGCGCTGCCGTCTTGCTTCGGCTTCGGCAGCTTGCGCGGCTGCTCTTTGTTGCTCGGCTTCGCGCGCTGCGTCTTGCGCTGCTTTGCGTTGCGCCTCAAGTGCGGTGATCTGCGCCTGCTGTTCCCGCTCCTGCTGCTGGCGTTTTTCGTCGCGGTGCTGAATGGAGGCAGCGAGATAGTCGGCCACTGGGCGGAGGTTGTCCGCGGCACGCTCCTCACGCCACCGTTCTGCCTCCGCCAGCCTCCGGCCCTGTAGCAGATCTGATGCATCGCGGCTGCGCTGCCACTCCGCGGCTTTGGCTTCGGTCTTCTGCAGCCACAGCCGGAAAGCGCGGTCCTCATCCAGCCAGCTACGCAGCCGCGTCCAGTGCCGGATCAGCGCCTCGTGCACGATCTCGGCCGTCGGCTCGCCGCTGACATTGCTGGATCCCGTGGTGATTAACCGTGCCTGCCGATCCTGGCTGGCGAGTTGCTCCACCAAATCCCACTCGCGCGCCTCGAACTCACCGCGCCGTCGTACCCGCCGTGTGTCTTCGCCCTCCCGGCTAGGGTCTCCTAGCCAAACCAACGAGATAAGCACTTTGCGGAACGCTGCCTCGCCGAAGTTGCGGCTAAGGTCCTCGAATACCGCTTCAGCATGGCGCATCAGCGCTGAGACCAGTACTTCTTGGGCCTGCGGGCTGAATGTTGTCTGTCGCCGGAGGAGCCGGTCGCGCTGTTGCGACCAGAGCTCCGCTAGGGTGAACTCGAGCAGCGGCAGGGCATCACTCGAGGTGCTAACGGCCTGCATTAACTCGTCGACCAAGCCTGCCTCGAAGCTGACCTCGAGCGAGCGTGCCGGCTCTTCGATGGCACGCCGCAGTTCACTGGCCGTCATCGGCCCGAGCTTCACGTCGGCATCCTTTAGCGCATCCGCCAGGGCCCGTATCCCAAGCGCCCGCCCCATGTAATCGGCCCGGATAGTCAGCACGCAGCGTGCGGCAGGGTCACGGGTACGGCTGGTATCAGTGGCAGCCTGCAGGCACTGCACAAAGCGGATCCTGAGGCTTTGCTCTGGTTCATGCTCAGCCGGATCAACGACAAGAGTGAACAGCTCCTCGAATTGGTCTGCCAGCAGCAGCAGCCTTACCGGCTCATGCTGGCTCCTTGCCGCGGTCAGCCGCTGCAGATGTTCGACGATGCTGCCCGGGGCGCTGCGCAGCGATGCCGCCAGCCTGTCGACCGCTTCCTCCTGCCGAAGAAGCTCAATGATACTACTGCCGCGGCCCTGGGTGGCCTCGATAAGGGCGGCGGTTAGGTTGCGGAAGGGATCCGGCGACGGCGCACCAGGGCGGAAGGTCACCACGCACCAGGGGTCCTGGAGGCGCAGCCATGGCACTAAGCCTGCCCGGATCAGGGACGACTTGCCACTACCCGAGCGACCCACCACGGCCACTAGCGGCAGCTTCTCCAGCTTGGCCGCCAGTTCCTCGATGGCCCGCTCGCGGCCATGAAAGAACCGCGCATCTGCCTCCTGGAAAGCACCAAGACCTTTGTACGGCCGTGCCAGCGGTGGCCAGGCGAGCTCGAGCTGCGCCGCCGGGATGATGATGGCGATGCGCTTGCTTTCGTCCTGCGCTGCCTCGGCAGCCATGCCAAGCACCGAGCTGCTGGTCTCATCGAGTAGCGCCGCGCCGCTGAAGCCGCCCTCAATAAAGAAGCCCGGCAGCGTGTTACCAACTGCAAGCAAGCGGCCATGCTCGAGCGTCGTGCCAATCTCCCCGGCCGCATCCATCCCGCCGTCGAAGCCAGCCGGAAAGCCTTTGACCCAGAATGGCTGACCGCGGTTAGGCTGGGTCATGGCCGTGCGGTAGGGCCGGATCCGCGTATCGCGCTCGAGCTCAAGTACTGCGATGTCAGTAGCGGGTCCTTGCCCTGCCGGGCGCCATCCCACCACTTGGGCGGAGAGCCCGGGACTGCTGTCGGCCTGGGCAAAGGGGAACTCGATCCAGATCGGCTCCGACGGGCGTGCCGCTGCATCCCAAGCCAGGCCTAGTGCCTCGTTGACGACATGGGCGCAGGTCATGACGTACCGCGGCGAAATCAGGAAGGCGGTGCCGACGACGGGGCCGGCAGCCGTGGCCCTTACCCGGGCAATGGCCTGCTGCAGGGGTGCAGTCATCGCACTACCCTATCCCACCCGGTGGCGGCGCGTCAGCCGCCTGACTTCCAGGTCAGGGTGACCTTCACATTGCCCTCGAGCGAGGTCTTGGCGATCAATGCATCGGCACCGGCGGTGAACTTGATGCCAAACTCCAGGCTGACCTGCTCGGGCTTGGCCGAAAGATTGCGCAGCTCCCCCATCAGCGCCTCGACGCCAGGCCTGACCTGCGCTACCGCGCTTTCAAAACTCTCCTGCACCTTCTCAGCCGCGCTGCGGGCGACGGGGCGGGTGCCGACTTGCGGATCATCGACCTCGACCAGCAGTTTGCCACCACCAGCAACCGGAAACTCGATCAGTCGACTACCCATCGCCGCACTCCCTCATGGCCGCAACGGCATGGTTCCGGGCTTTGCCAGGTGTGTCGAGAATTATCGCTGCAACACCTAGCGCCAGCTCCGCCGGATGCGGCCCCGACATCAAGCGATCCAAATACCTCTGCGGGGCCATTATCCATCAAAGGTTGAATTCATACTGCAATGCCTCATCTTTCAAGGAAGCCTTGATTAGGGCCTGTTGACGGTGGGAATTCTCACGGCGCGCCGTTCGTGATTCAAGCTCCGGGTTGGCGGAGGACGGAGCGTGCTGGATCAAGACCGGTTCGTGGTGGGCGACACGGCTTGGGAGAAGGTGGCGCCGCTGCTGCCGGGCAAACCGACCGATCCAGGCGGCAGGGGCAAAGACAACCGGCTGTTCCTTGAAGCGGTGCTGTGGCGGGTGCGGGCGGGGGCGCCCTGGCGCGATCTGCCCAGCGCCTTCGGCAAGTGGAACAGCGTCTTCCAGCGCTTCCGCCGCTGGGTGAAGGGCGGTGTATTCGAGCGCGTCTTCGCCTGCTTGTCTGGCGAGCCGGACTTCGAATATGCCCTGATCGACGGCACCATCGTCACCGCCCACCAGAAGGCGAGTGGCGCAAGGGGGGGACCCAAGCTCAGGCCATTGGGCGTTCGCGCGGCGGCCTGACCACCAAGATCGTCGCCCTGGCCGACGCACTCGGCAATCTGGTGCGCTTCGTGCTGTTGCCCGGCCAGCGACACGACACTGTTGGCGTAGCGCCACTGATCGAGGGTGTCGCCTTCGGCGCCCTGCTCGGCGACAAAGCCTTCGACGTGGACTGGTTGAGGGCAGATCTTGATGCACGCGGGGCCCCGCAGTGATCCCGACCAAGGCCAACCGCAAGGCCCAGATCACCCTCGACCGCGACATGTACCGTTGGCGCCACCTCATCGAGAACACTTTCGCCAAGCTGAAGGAGTTCAGAGCCGTCGCCACTCGCTACGACAAGACAGATACCAGCTACGCCGCCTCCATCCATCTCGCCGCCGCCGTCATCGCTTCACGATGACCGTCAACAGGCCCTAGTTCGACCTCAATTGCAGGAGCCGGTACGGAAGCAGTGGCGGGCTCTGGCGGCCCTCCTGGTGCGACCTGGCGAGACCGATGCCCTGACGGCGCGGCTGCGCACGGAGGACCAGCCGACGGCGGTGGCCACCCGCCTGCCGGATCGGAACCTGTTTCTGACGGAGGGGACGCCGATCGCCTGCATCCCCGATGCGCCGATCACCTCAGACGTTGAAGGCGCGTTCCGCTGCAAGGTGCCGGAGGCGGTCTACTCGACCAGTGGCGCTGTCCCGCTGCTAGATGCCAGGACGTGGATCAGCGGGCGGGTCGGCGCGGGGCTGCGGCGTGGGCAACGTCGGCTGTTCGCGGTGATGACGCGGGTCGAGACGCCACAAGGCTGTCTCATCCGCATCCGCGCACCAGCTGCTGATGCAGTTGGCCAAGCCGGGCTAGACGGCGAGATCAACTCCCACTTTTTCCAGCGGTTCGGGGCCTATATTGGCATGGCATTCCTGGAAAGCGGCATGCAGGCCGCTGTTCTTGCCGCCAGTTCGGGCATCAGCCGCGGCGGCATCCAGTTCAACCAGTTCCAGCAAGCCGGACGGCAGGGCGGGCAAAGCCTCTTCGCCGAGGATGCTGCGATACCGCCAACGCTATACCGGAACCAGGCCCAGCCTATCGTCGTCAGATTGACGCAGGACATCGACATGCGCCCATGCTTCAGGCTGCGCGCCCGCTGACAGGCTCGACTTAATTCCGGAATTTTGAGTTGAGAGACCTTGGTACGGGGGGTCATACCAAAGGAGGCCGCCGTGATCGACCCGACCGAGAACCAACTCGCACTTGCTCTGTTATTGATGCGGCCCTCATTGTCTTGATCTGATTGACTGGGGATCCAAGTTCGCGGGCATGAGGCACGTGGACATGCGCAAGCTGCCCGCGGCGGCTCAGGAAGAGCGCCGGCGGCAGGTGGTCGGGCTTCGTCAGCGCGGCCTGACCTTTCGGGAGATTGCCGAGCAGGTCGGGCTGAGCCGGACCGGGGTGATCAACATCTGCCAGCGCTTTGCAGCTGAGGGCGCGAAAGGGCTGGTCGGCAAGCCGCGCGGCCGCAAACCCGACGAACAGCGCCTGCTGGATACGGCCCAGGAAGCTGAGGTGCAGACGCTGATCCGCCGTCAC
>NZ_JQKB01000109.1 GCF_000745835.1 Belnapia moabensis DSM 16746
CCCGCAGTCGCAGCTTCCATGGTCTTGCGGCATTTCGCTATCAGCGCTTCCAGTCGTCGATCCCCGGATCACCTTTCGGCGCTGGCCTACTGGTCACTCCTCAGAAAGCCAAATCGTCGCCAGCATCCGCCCTGCATCGTCCCAAAGTTCCAACCGCTGGCCGTCTAGCATCTTGCCTGCCCAAACCTTCGTTGTGAGAAGACTGCGTGCGGCAGCCAGAGCCTCCGCCCGGACGGCTTCGAAGCTGCAAACCTCACACCTGCACGGTTCTTCGATCGGTCGATCACCATCGTGCGGCTTGATGATGTATCCTGCCATATCCAAGAAAAGAGTCCGTCTACCGAAAGTTCGGTACGACGCTACGCGAACGGCCGCACGGAAACTGCGTTCCCGCGGGGTTGATTTGGCCCAGATCGGTCGAGGACGGATTGCCAAAAAACTATCTGCGCCGAGGCTCGCCAGCCGAAGCAAGGATGGCATCATCATCTCGGATGGATCAGCCCCACCACTTCGCAAACGACAGGCCCTACTTCACAGAAAACTTGTCACGGTTCTGCCAGCGTCCTCCAAACTGGACGAGCAGCGCTTGGCCAACTGCCCAGGCATCTTTGGCACAGTGATAAAGGCGCGTGGAGCCTTGGCAGGGTTTTGCCTGACTTTCCTCATAGATCAGCCAAACCCCGGGCGTCGGCGGACGGGCTTCGCGCTGCGATGAATCTGCACCAGTGGCTCGGACAGGGCCGCTAGGCAATAGCGGAACGCCTCATAGGCGGGAGGGGTCCAGCCAGCCCTGGCCAACATGGTCCCTCGTCCGATTGGCCCTTCCGGCTGCCGCATCCACCCTGCCACTTTGCCGAGTTGCCAGGAGCGTGGCTGGAGGGCTGTTCTGGAACAGGATGGGCCGGGTTGCCGTACGAGCCTTACAGGGACATCGGTGCCATAGTGCCGTCCAACACCAAAGCCAAGGCGACAGCCAGCAGAACTACGGCAAATCCAACAAGTATCCGGTCCAGCGCGGTCATCATTGCCACTCCCGACCAGATTATCGCAGACCCAAGGAGTTGGATGCGATCCCGTCACGGTGAATGTCCGCACCGTGATTGAGTAACGGGCACACTGCCTTCTTAAACTCTGCGAAATGTTTCGGTCCCGTGACTAGCAGGTAGCTTTAGCTCAGACGAGAAGGAGGAACCGAGATGTGTTACCCCAACGGCTGGGGTGCCAGTGGCCAAGCCCGGAGATCAGACGGTGCCTAACTTGGAAGCAGCTTTGACGGTAGCTGTAGGTTTGGCAGCGATCCTGCTTGTCCTGTGGCGGTTCCCCGCTTGGTATGCGCAGCATCGGAAAATCCGACGCCTGCATAAGCGGTTCGCACCGAAGCTGTCGCTGCGGCCGTAGCGTCTTCTAAGGTTACCGTATCGCTCGCTCGGCGGCGGCCGAGAAAGCCGGCTGTAGCTATGGCCGCGTACCGTTGTTCCGTCGGTGCAGGTATGGGCTCATTGAGATCAATGTAGCCAGCCAGCTTTGCCGCCTCAGGTTTCCGCCATCCCTCGGAACGATCCACTTTGAATGGCGTTTTCTCCTTCGTCCGCGACAGGCGGAACACCGGGAGAAGCACCCATGCATACTCGCATCCTCGCGGCGGCACTGCTCGCTGCCCTTACAGCCGGTACGGCACTTGCCCAGACCACAACAGCCACCCCGCCGGCCAGCACCGCTACCCGCGCGGACGACCGCGACGATGATTTCGATTGGGGCTGGATCGGCCTCTTGGGTCTGGCAGGTCTGGCGCCCTTATTCATGCGCAAAGACCGGCAGGGCAACGTTCACGCCGATACGCGACGGTAGTCCCCTCTAGACCACCGGGCCGATGACGGGTTCGGCGGCCCAGCGTGCCGGCAATGCTGGTTCAGTGAGGTGACCCGGGCGGTGCGGCCCGAAAGCGCAGCCCGGCGACCGTTCCCCGGCCGCACTCGCCGGGGTGGCGTGAGAAGGTGCCGCGAAGCTGCGCCGCCAATGCGCGCAGGAGCCGTGTGCCCAGGCCCGAGCCGTGCGGGGGCGTTCCAGGCGGCGCCCCCAGCAACTCACCCTCGGCGGGCAGACCAATACCGTCGTCGGCCACGGTCAAGACGAACTCTTCCGCCTCGCGCGCGAAGCATACCCGCACAGTCCCGGCCCGGTCCTCGGGAAAGGCATATTTGAGAGCGTTAGTCACCGCCTCGTTCACCACAAGGCCAAGCTGTACGGCCCGCTCGGTGTCGAGCGTGTGCGCCTCGGCTTCGGTCACCAGCGCCACCGGGCGCAAGCCGTCGCCCATCTGCGCCGCTATGATGTCAGCGCACAGACCCTCGATAAAGCGACGCGTGTTGACAACGGCCGCCTCCTCGTCGGCGCCGCCCGCACCGTCGGTCCCAGCAAGGTGGGTGTGGACGCGCGCGAGCGCCATGGCATGCTCGGCCGCCTCGCGCAGTCCCTCCCGCGCGGCATCGGAGGGAGCGGCTCGGGCGCGTAGGCGCAGGAGCCCGACCAGCGAGTGCAGGTCGTTGCGGGTTCTATGGCGGAACTCGCGCAGCAGCAGCCCACGCCGCTCCTCCGAGCGCCTGAGTTCGACGTTCGACCGGGCGAGGTCATCGAGCGCCCGCTGGCGGTCAGCGAGAGCCCGGTGCAGCGTCTCAACGATCAGCGAGATCACCGCCCCGACAGCGCCAAACAGTCCCAACCCGACGATATCTCCCTGGTTCTGCACGGCGAGGCTGCCGACCGGCGGCAGGTAGAAGTAGGCGGCGAGCGCCGCGGAGAGCCCGGTAGCGAGGAGGCCTGTGGCGTGGTCGAACAGGGCGGCAGAGAGCAAGACGGCCACGAAGGCCAACAGGTAGGGGTAGCCCTGTGGCAGGATCGGATCGGCGGCCCGACGGAGCAGGAAGGCAGCCGCGACGATGGCGGCAGCCGCGGCATAGCGCGCCCAGGTCGGCCAGCGTCGCGTGTGGGAGATCGTGGCGTTCGCCAAGGTGGTGCGGATCATAGCGGGGCATGAACGCCGTGATGTTGCGTCGGTGCCGCCGCCGTTCTGAATATTGCGACGATCCGCTCAGGTCAGCCTCAGCCCAGGAGAAGAAGTTCCGCCGCGATGGTGGCCCTATCGACTATGCCTGCCGTGCCGCGGCGGCCACAATGCGGGTGCTTTCGGATGTGTGTCAGACTGGTATGCCCTCAATGACGCAGATCGGCGTTCCTGTGCGGACCACTGCATTTAGGAAGAAGCCTGCCCTGGCGAGCAGAGCCGCGAACTCCGCCTCTGTACGCTCCCTCCCGCCGGTCACGGTCATCATGAACAAGTCGAAGAACTTAACCTCGGGGTCCTCGTTCGGCGGCGGGATCAGCCGCTCCAGCACGAGCAGCCGCCCCTCCGGTCCGATCGCGCGGCGGCATGTCATCAGGATGGCTTCCGCCTCAGCATCATCCCAGTCGTGCAGAACAGTTTTAAGCAGGTAGGCGTCACCGCCTCCAGGCACATGTTCGAAGAAGTTGCCGCCGGCCACCTCACAGCGATCGGCGACGCCGGCCTCCCGCAGCACCGCCCCCGGCCCCAAGACGACTCCTGGCTGGTCAAAGAGGATGCCGCGTACCGAAGGGTGCGCGGCGAGGATAGTGGCCAGCAAGGCCCCGTGGCCGCTACCGACATCAACGATGCAGCCGAAGCACGAGAAGTCGTAGGCCGCGACGGTGGCTTGGGCCATCCGCCGTGACATGCCGGTCATGGCGCGGTCGAAGATGGCGCCCTCCTCGGGATGACGTGAGCGGTACTCCCAAGGGTCTGTGCCGTGGACGTGGCGGAAGGGAGTATCACCCGTCCTCACGCCGTACAGAAGGTCGCCCCAAGCCGACCACTGATACGGGCGCCCGACGAACTCCGCCCAAGGTCCGGTGGAGCGGTCCGCGTTCGACCGTAGGGATTGCCCCATGGGTGTGAGGGAGAAGCGGCGGTCGTCCTCCTCGTGGAACACACCCACGGCCGCGAGCGCACGAAGCAGGCGGTAGAGCGAACCGGGGTGGACGCCCACCGTGCCAGCCAGATCATCGCTGCTGCGTGGCCCGTTCCCGAGGAGGTCGGCAGTGCCTAGCGTTGCGGCGACATAGATGGCCTGCGTGGCTTGGTAGCCGTTGGCGAGGCGCATGAGTTCAGCGGACGGGTCTCGCGCGGTCATGATTCTGCGTCCTGTGTCATGGGTTATCCATGGCGTCAGATTCACCCCGGCGGCCCGTGACCTAATCCGTAGGCCCGCGGGTAATCGCTTCCACACGAGGAGCTTCGTGATAGGCACGCCATCTCGCTCCGTTGTAAAGCCAAGGATCACGTCGGCGCCCTGGAAGCAAAAGGAACGCCGGAGTTCGCCCGATGCATTGTCGCCGTTGAGAGAGCCGGTGACTTGGTGGCTAATGATTCCCGCTCTCCCAATCCACACAGTAGGTCCCGAAATAGGCTGAGTACTGGGAGCGCGTTTCCGGTGACCTACCTTGTCCCGCTGCCTCATTGCGACGTTCATGCATGAGCACGGCCATCATGTTACCTTCGGTGTCGTAGGTGATCCGTCCAGCCGGTCTGCCCCACGATGGATTAGACGGCCATCTGGGTAGCCCCACGACATCGACACCAACTCCCATGTGCCCACGACGGAAGTTTCCGCCCCGAGCCGAGCCTGCCCACAGTCACCAGTCGCCATTGCTGCTCGCCTCCCTACGCAGGCTTAGACGCACTGCCGCACCTACAACACCGTGTGGTTGGGACGCAGCGCTATCGCCTACCACAGGCGATCCTGACATCCGCCCTCACCGGGTGCGCTAGGCGCCTTGGCTCAGTGCCCTCCGGTCAGAGCCGCGTTGGCTTCCTCGAAAAGGCGCATGTTCTTGGCCACATCGTAGCGCTCCTCCCGCAGTGTCTCGGGGTCCCATTCACTGCGTTCGATGCTGAAGAAGTCTCCGCCATAGACATGAATGGCCCCAGTCAGGCGGGGAATGGGATTGGTCACAGAGTGGATGATGTCCCGGCCCAGAACAGTGCAGTCTCCGGTGCGTAACGCCTTTGCGCCTGCCGCCTCGACCTTGCCGCCCTCCACCCGGCGCCAGAAGATGTTGTCCTCGCAGCCGGTGTAGATGCCGATCACCGCCCAAATGCGGTGGTCGTGCGGCATCAGGGTCATCTTCGGTCCCCAAACGATGTTGAGGATCGTCAAGTCGGGGGCATGGTAGAGCTTTTGGACGCCTGCACGGCGGGGTTCGCCAAGACCGGCCAGAACGCTGCCGGGGTCTGATACAGCGCGCGCCACCACCTCGCGGACAGCGCGGTGTTCACCATGGTCCTGAACAAGCGCGGTGCGGCAGTCATCCGCGAACCGGTCGAGGTCAAACATGGCTCTGCCCTCCCGCGCGAGCGCTGAGATGGGTGAAGGTCAGCGCTCCGGCTGGCAGTTAGCCTAGACTCTCTAAGCCGCCGCAGCACGCGGGAACTAAACCCGAAACAGCACACGCGGACGTTGTGGGTGGTGGCGTGCTAGCGGCTTCCATCTGACACTGCATTGTGCCCGCAGCCATCCGTTCAAATTCCTCCGCCATTCCCATCACCGTTGACCCACACGACATTGGGGGAGCAGCATTCCTTGCCCTGCACCGGGGCAGGGAGAGGCGCAATGTACATCAGCATCGCCCGCTACGCGGGCATGGCCGGGAAGATCGGCGAGGCGGCACCGAAGGTCCAGCAGGGGTTCGTCCCGATGCTGAAAGGTCAGCAGGGCTTCCTAAGTTACGCGGCATTCGCCAGCGAGCAGGGCGATGTCGTCGCTCCCCACGTTTGGGAGAGCGCAGAGGCGTTGACGAATAGCCGGGAGAAAATCCGCGCCTGGGTGATCAGCAATCTCACGGGCTTCGACGAGCCCTCCGAGCGCTTCGACGGCACGATCGGACCGCACGCCATCGTGGCGCCGCAGAGCGGCAGCCAAGACCATTTGCTCTACTGCATGGTGCGGAAGGCCGAGAACATCCCCGGCCCCGACAGCATGGTGCCGGTCGCCAAGGAGGTGGTCGCTGCCACCCAGAAGATTCCGGGGTTCCGCGGGGCCTACGCCTCGCGCTCCGCCGACGACCAGACACGCGGGGCGACTGTCCTGTTCTTCGACAACCGCGAGCACGCACAGGCGGCGCACGAGGCCGCCCTTGCGGTCATGCACAAGCACCTTCCGGGCGCCACCGTGCGGGTGGCGGCTTCGGGAGAAACCTCCGTGCTGGCGATGGCCTGACCGCCCCACGGCCGGGAATCTCGCGCCGCCGCAGATGTCGCCGTTCGAACTTGATGCCCGTCGATTAAGTGTTCGATGGCTGGGCCTGACACCAAAGGCCGCTCGGCTATGGCCGCGCCATGGGGGACGAGATGACTCAGGACGAGGAGGCAATTCGGAGAATTGTCGCGGAGATGACTGACGGTTTCAACAGACACGACGCCAGGGCAGCCACGCGCATGTACGCGCCGGACGCCGACTTCGTGTCCGTCCGCGGGGAGGCGGCCGCAGGGTCGATGGAAATCGAGGAGAAGCTGGCGGCCATCTTTGCCACGAGGGCCGGTGGCGCCGTTCTGACGACGCTCGACGTGAAGGTCAGGTTCGTCCGGCCGGACGTGGCGCTCGTCCATGTCCTGAACGAGCTTGGCGGGCTCGTGGCCTTAAACGGGAAGAAGCTGCCTGCGCACAGGGAACTGAGCATCCGGGTGTTTGTGAAGGACGACGGGGCATGGCGCGTCGCGGCTTTCCACAACACGATGCAGAGGCCCTTTGAGAGCGCCGCACTGCCGGGGTGACCTGCCGTTGGCGCGGGTGGTGGCCATGACCGAGTTCTGGGAAGCCGGTCATCGCTTGCAACACCGCCACCTGCTGGCATGCATTGCGCGAGTGCGGCATCGGCGACACGGTGCGAAACTTCGGGCGCCTCCTGGCGAGCATGCCACCTACCATCATGGCGAGGTAGGCCCAGGACAGGCCGATTAGGCCCGCAAGCGCGGCCAGGACCGGGAGGCGATCCCGGGACATGGCGACTTCAAGCGCGCTTTGGCGGGCCGTCACGGGCGCTTCGGGATACCGCTCTGGGTCAGGTGGATGCGGGCGAACTGGCCGTAGCGTGGTACACTGGGAACCGCGAGGGCGGCTTCGTGATCGTCCTTGGCTGCCGGATCGCATTCGAGCGCCACGACGGCGCGCTTGCTGCGCTGTTGTGGCATGCAGATGAGGACTGAGCGGGGCAGGTAGATCATAGCCCCTTGCGCGACCCGTCTCCCATTACGCGATGCTGTATAGGTCGCGCTCTCGTCCGACTATGCGGACCGGCAGAGGTCGAGCGAAGCATCCGCCTTCGCGAACCGCGTGCCAGCATTATAGGTGTCCAGATGCGCAACGGCGGTGGCGTTCACCTTTTGTGGCGGCATACCGGATCACTGTCGGTGTCGGCGGTGCAGCGCGGTTGAGTTCACCCCATTCCAGTATTGCGCTCGACGTGAATAACAGCGTGACTTATCGTGATGGCGGAGAAGTCGTCCTTCATCCGGGTGCGCTAAAACGCCGCGTTGAAGATGCGGTGGTCAACTACGCTGGCGGAAGCTCGGCGCCACATGACTGGCACACCGGATACCATCAACTCCCGCTCAGTGGCCTCGATGGTCCACCAAGGGCGGGTCCTGGCCTCCTCGACATCGACTGCCGCCACGAACCGCTTGTGCCGGCGCGGGATGCTGCCGTCGTCGATCACCTCGGTGAGGGTCGTGGCGGAGGGGAGTTGGAGGGTGGCGCCATTGTTGTCACCATTGAGGGGTTGCTTCGTATAAGGAAAGTCAGTCGGCCGTAAACCCCTCTCCCCTCGCACCTCCCATGGCGGTCAGACCGGCTCTCGCCTAGGCCGCCCTCGCCCGCGCTTGACTGGCTCGGGCTCCGTGGTGGACACGACGTTTTTCATCTGCAGCGCCCTCCACTCGGCCAATGCTGCCAGGGGATATCTTACCATCTGTCCGAAATCGGTATACGGCGGGCCGCGCTTCTTTGAGGCCCAGTCCGAGAGGGTGGCGGGCGTAATGCGGAGAAACGCGGCAGCCTGCTCCCGGGTCAAGTCGGGGTTCTCGTCTAGGATTGCCTGCGCGGCAGCCGGTAGTGGAGCGACAGGGGCGGTTGGCTGGATGGAATCTACCGGCACCCGCCGGCCGGTATCGGGATCGTCTACTGTCAGGCGCCCACCCCACCAGCGCAAGGTTGCGGGGTCGTAGCGCTTGGGAATCACGGCCATGGGGATGAACCCTCCCAGTAAGAGGGGACCGGGTCATACCGCATCGAGGCACCGCAATTCAAAGGCCAATTTTTGGCACGTATGGGAGACGTATGACGAGAATGTGACTCACGTATTTTTGTCAGCAATTTCAATGTCTTGGATTTTGAAACATTTGTCTCCCTGGGACACCGAGGCGCAGTTCGTCGCACCCATCGCGCGGAAGGCCGGCAAGTAGCGGGCCTCAGGCCGCCCCCGCCACCTCCTCCCGCGTCGCCAGCACCTTGTCCACCCGCCGCCCGTCCATGTCGACGATCTCGAAGCGCCAGCCGGCCCAGACGATCCGGTCGCCCTCCTTCGGCACCCGCCGCAGCAGCGCCAGCATCAGCCCGGCGACCGTGTGGTAGCTGCCCTGATAGGGCAGTTCCGGCAGGTCGAGCCGCGCCCGCAGCTCGTCGCTCGGCATGCTGCCTTCCAGCAACAGGCTGCCATCGCTCCGCGTCACCGGGTCTCCCGCCGCCTGCGGCGTCTCCGCCGGGCCGAGTTCGCCAATGATCGCCTCCAGCAGGTCGAAGGCCGTCACCACCCCTTCGAAGCTGCCATATTCGTCGAGCACCACCGCGATGCCGATGGTGTCGTGCCGCATCCGGTCGAGCGCATCGAGGGCGTTGAGGTTGTCCGGCAGCACCAGCGGCTGGCGCAGCACGCGGGCGAGCGAGAGCGGCGCCCCCTCCAGCGCCTGGTCGAGCAGGTCCTTCGCCACCACCACGCCGACAACATTGTCGATCCGCCGGTCGGCGACGACGAAGCGCGTCACGTCCTGCGCCTTGAGCGCCACGGCGATGTCCCCCGGCGAGGCGTTGCGATCGAGCCAGGCGACGTCGTTGCGCGGCGTCATCAGCGCGCGGACCGGCTTGTCGGCGAGTCGCAGCACCCGCTCGATCATGTGCCGCTCCTCATGCTCGAGCACGCCGGCCTCCGCCCCCTCGGCGACCACGGCCTTGACCTCTTCCTCCGTCACCGCCTGATCGGAAACCGGCGCCGGGCCAAAGAGGCGAAGGACGAGGCTCGAGGAGAGGCTCAGCACCCAGACGACCGGCCCCGTCACCCGCGAGAGCACCGTCATCGGCCGGGCGACCGCGGCGGCCACCCGCTCCGGGTCGCGCAGCGCCAGCTGCTTCGGCACCAGCTCGCCGAGGATCAGGTTGGCATAGGCGATCAGCAGGACGACGAGGGTGAAGGCGACCTCGGTGGCGAAGGGCTCGACGCCCGGGATCGCCGCCAGCGCCTCGCCGAGCGGCCCCGCCAGCCGCGCACCGCCGAAGACGCCGGCCAGGATGCCGACCAGGCTGATGCCGATCTGCACCGTCGGCAGGAAGCGCTGCGGATCCTCGGCCAGCGCCAGCGCCGCCTCCGCCCCTGCGCTCCCGCGCCGCTGCATCGCGACGAGCCGGCCACGCCGGGCGGAGACGATCGCCAATTCGCTCATGGCGAAGACCCCGTTCAGGACCACCAGCAGGAAGAGGATCGCCACTTCGATGAATGTCGCCATGGGGGCTTTCTAGGTCGGGCGACGCCGGGGCGGTAGGCCCGGCCTTGCCCTCGCCCGCTGCGGCCCGATCTGCGCAGAATGACGCCCATGCCCACTCCCGCCATCTGGCTCGGCGCCGCCGGCCTGCTGCCCTTCCTCGCCACGGCACTGCTCTCCTGGCTGCTGCCGCCGGAGACGCGTGGCTTCGCTCTCTTTGCCCTCGCTGCTTACGGCATGGTGATCCTGAGCTTCCTCGGCGCCGTGCATTGGGGCCTCGCCCTCCGCGCCCCACCGGAGGAGGCACGCTACGCCGCCCCGCGCCTCGGCCTCGGCGTGGTGCCGGCGCTGATCGCCTGGGCAGCGCTGCTGCTGCCGCCGGTGCCGGGGCTTAGCCTCCTGGCCTCGGCGATCCTGGCGACGGCGGCGGTGGAGACCTTCGCCGCCCGCCGCGGCCTCGTCCCGCTCGGCTATCTCCGCCTGCGCTGGGTGCTCAGCCTTGGCGCGGCGCTCTGCCTACTGGCCGGTGCGTCGGCAGCCCTTAATAGCGTTTAAAGATCTTTACCTTTTAGGTGAGACAATTTACCTTTTCTTAGACATTCGAGAGGTGCTCGCCATGACCCCGACCGCCGACATCCTCCCCTTCCCCGAGAAGCCGGAGGACCGCCTGCGCCGGGCGCTGCGGGCCCTCGACGCCGCCCTCGACGAGCAGCGCGTCGCCGTCGCCGGGCTGCGGCGCGAGCTGGGCGCTCTCTCCGGCGCGGTCGAGGGACTCGGCGGCTCCCTGCAGGCCTATTCCCGCGGCCTCGCCGAAACGCAGGAGGCCGTGCTGAAGGCCCATGCCGAGGCACGCCAGCTCGAAACCACGGCGGACGCCATGCTTGCCGCCTGCCGGGCCTGACCCCTTCCCCCTTGCAGCATGTCCCGAAACGCGCTCCCCATGGGGGCGGGCGCCGCGGCTGACGGCGCTCGCGGAAGCGGAGCGCCATAGCCATGAGCCATCCCCTGTTGCCGGTACTGCGCCGGGCCCGCGTGGTACCTGTGGTCCGCACCTCGACCGCCGCCCATGCCGTCACCGCCTGCGCCTGGCTGCGCGAGGCGGGGATGACGGTGCTGGAGATCACCCTCACCACGCCGGATGCCGTGGCGCTCATCAAGGAGCTGGCCGGCGAGCCTGGCCTCCTCATCGGTGCCGGCACCGTGCCCGATGAGCGCGCGGCCGAGGCCTGCCTCGCCGCCGGCGCGAAATTCCTGGTGACACCCTGGGTCGACCCGGCCGTCATCGCCCTCGCACGCGCCGCCGGCGCCGCTGCCATGCCGGGCGCCATGACACCCACCGAAATCCGCGCCGCCGTCACCGCCGGCGCCGATGTGGTGAAGCTCTTCCCCGCCAGCTCCGCCGGCGGCCCCGCGCATGTGAAAGCCGTCCGCGCCGTCTTCCCCGGCGTCGAGTTCTGCCCGACCGGCGGCGTCGATGCCGCCAACGCCCCGGCCTACCTTGCCGCCGGCGCCGCCTTCGTCGGCATCGGCGGCAAGCTGGTGGACGAGGCGCGCATCGCCGCCGGCGACAGGGGGGCCATCCTCCGTGCCGCCCATGAGGTCATGGGGATCGAGCAAGCCTGATGCCCGACATCCTCTGCATGGGCGAGCCGATGCTGGAGCTGAACCAGCAGCCGACCGGCCCCGACGGCCGCATCCTCTACCTCGAGGGCCAGGGCGGCGACACCAGCAACGCCGCCATCGCCGCCGCCCGCAGCGGGGCGAGCGTGGGCTACATCACCGCCATCGGCCGCGACAGGCCAGGCGACGGCTTCATGGCACTCTGGCAGCGCGAGGGCGTCTCGACCGAGACGGTGCTGCGCCACCCCGAGGCGCAGACCGGGATGTACATCGTCACCCATGACGAGCGCGGCCACGACTTCACCTTCTACCGCAGCGGCAGCGCCGCCAGCCGCTACCGCCCGGAGGACGTGCCCGAGGCAGCGATCCGCGCCGCGAAGCTGCTGCACATCTCCGGCATCAGCCAGGCGATCTCCACCAACGCCTGCGACGCCGCCTTCCACGCCATCGCCGTGGCGAAGGCGGCCGGGGTCCGCGTCTCCTACGACACCAATCTCCGGCTTCGCCTCTGGCCCGCGGCCCGCGCCGCCGCCGTCATCCACGCAGCGATCGCCCAGGCCGACATCGCCCTGCCCTCGCTCGACGATGCCCGGGCGCTGACTGGCCTCGACGTGCCCGACGCCATCGCCGATTTCTACCTCCGCCTCGGCTGCCCGCTCGTCCTGCTGAAACGCGGTGCCGAAGGCGTGCTGGTGGCCAGGCCGGAGGGGCGCGTGCTGGTCCCCGGCCGCAAGGTCGCCGCCGTGGATGCGACCGGCGCCGGGGACACCTTCGCCGGCGCCTTCATGGCCCGCTTCGTGACAGGCGACGATCCGCTGACCGCCGCCCGCTACGCCAATGCCGCCGCCGCCCTTTCCACCACCGGCTATGGCGCCGTGGCACCGATTCCCCGCCGGACCGAGGTCGAAGCCTTCCTCGCCGCCGAAGGTTAGGCGTTTACAGCGCCGCGGGCGGCGCGATATCGCAGGCCATGCGTGTCGGCCTGATTCCGCTCCTGCTCCTCCTCGGCTGCGCCGCACCGCCGGAGGCGGCCGCCCCCAGCCTCGATTCGCCCGACCCGGCCACCCGCTCCCAGGCCATCGGCCGGCTGATCCGTGCCGGCCAAGCTTGCAACCTGATGCTCTCAGTCACCACCCTCGACCGCGCCGCCCGCATCGAGGCCGCGGCGATCGAGCAGCGCGAACGCGCCGGCGGCACGGCGGCCCGCGACGAGTATCTCCGCAACATGGCCGCGCCCGATTTCGGCTCCGCCCGGCAGGAGCATGACCGCTGGTGCGCCGGCCAGCAGCCCGAGGTGGAGCGGATGAACGCCCTGCTCAGCAGCCCGGCCGGCGCCGCGCTGCTGCAACAGGCCGAGGTCACCCGCGCCGTCCGTCCCTATTGAGGCGGCCCCCATTGTCTTGACTACGCGGCGTAGCGGAATTGCGGGTGCTGAAAGATGGAGCGGATCCGCTGCGGCCGCTTGGCAAGGCTACGCATATGGCTGATCGCCGCACGTTTCAGCTGCTGCTTGCTGCGCGCCGGCGCCTTGCGCGGGACCGCCTGCTTGAGGTCGGCGTTCACTCCCTCGTCTGGGTTCAGGTCGGGGCTGTAGGGCGGCAGGTAATGCACCTCGATCCTGGAGCTGTGCCCGGCAAGCCAGTCCTGAACTAGGCGGGCGCGGTGCACCCGCAGCCGGTCCAGGATGAGGAAGACCTTCCGGCGAGCGTCGCGGATC
>NZ_JQKB01000110.1 GCF_000745835.1 Belnapia moabensis DSM 16746
AGATATGGTTACCGAATGCGCCTTCGCGCTGCCTAGTATGGTCCCGAGGGGAACCGCGACCATCCCCGCAGGAGGACTGGATGCTCGAACTCGTGCCGCTGCGTGGCCGCCCCGACCTGCGAGCGCAGGTGTTCTCGGAGGTGTTCATGGCGCTCTGGCCCGCCTTCATGCAAGAGGACCCCGCTGCCGACTTGTTCTTCGCTCGGCCGCACCTCGACGCCTGCCTCGACACCGCCTTCGCCGTGGTTGATCCCGCCCGGCCCGAAGTGGCGGTGGGACGGGCCTTTGCCGTGCCCTTCGCCTTCGGAATTCGTGGCCGCGAGAACCTGCCGGATGCGGGCTGGGATGGTGTGGTCAGATGGGCGCATGCTGACCGCGCCCTTGGTCGGGCGCCGAATGCGCTCAGCGCGTTGGAGATCACCCTGCTGCCCTCGCACCGGGGTAGGGGCGCCTCGCGTATGGTTCTCGACGCCATGCGGCAGCGGGCCGCCGAACTCGGCCTCAGCCACATCTTCGCGCCCGTGCGCCCCACAATGAAGCACTTGGAGCCATGCGTGCCCATGCAGGAGTACGCGGCCCGTACAGGCGCCGATGGGCTGCCCGCCGACCCCTGGCTACGGGTCCACGTCCGAGCGGGAGGCCATATCGTAAAGGTTGCGCCGACCAGCATGGTGGTCCCAGGAACGATCTCCGAGTGGCGGCGGTGGACTCGCCTGGAGTTTGTGGCCTCCGGCCCTACCATCGTGCCGGGCGCTCTCGTGCCCGTGCATGTCTCCCTCGAACAGAACCACGCCGTCTACATCGAGCCGAACGTCTGGGTGCGGCACGTCGTGCCGACGTGAATGTTGTCTTGTAGGGCAGGCGTCCGCCGTAGTCCGTCACCACGGCTATCGCCGCCGGGGCGCTCCGATGTCAGCGGTCATGCCACTCGGCGCCGCGGTGCCATTCTCGGACCGGCCATCTCAGAAATCGGCCAGGAGGCGTCCGAAGCCCTGCATCTTGTCGTCGATGCCGCACTGGCGCAGCGCGGACCAGTAAGTGGCGGTGTTAAGAGCGATCACTGGCTTGCTCAGCCAGAATTCCGCACTCGCCGCGACCCGCACCACTGGAAGGTCGGTACCGACGATGACAACCGCATCCACCTCTGGCCCACCCACCTCGATGATGGCGTCCCGTAGCTCCGGCCCGGGGGCGTGTGCGATCAGCACCGGTCCGCGGCACCTGAGCCTTTTCACGCATACCACTGCGAAGCCGCTGTCTCCAAAGAACCGCCGCGCCTGTCCGTCGCCGACAGGCATATTGGGCGTCACGAGCCTGATGCGCGTGATCCACTGCAACGGTGAAGTGCTGCCAGAAATACGTCGCCCCGAGCGTCACGCCTTCCTGCCCGTTGCTCCTGACCATCAGCTTGCCCGAAGAAGACGGGCACCGACGACACCGCCACGGACTCAGCCGCGGTGGCGAGAATGATGTGGTCGGGCTCCAAAGGTCAGCACCTCGTCCATGCCGTCAACCATGGTGGCGCGCATGTTCTCCAACTGCTGGCTGACCTCCGCGTCGGTTCGGGTCGGGGCATTGGGGATGCGGAACCCTCGGACGTGGTTGGTGACGCCGGGCGGGCGCATGGCATCGTACTCAGGCTGTACGGAGGTATTGGTTGAGGGCACGAGAACCCCAAGCTTCATGCGCCGCCCGGGCGTATCCACCATCATCGTCTCCCTTACGTCACAGCGCGGCAACAACAGGACAACAGATGCCAACTGCCATGGCGGCCACCTGGGCGGTTGCCGCATGTGCAATCCAGTTGCGGTACTACGGCTTTCTAAACCGCTAGTGCTAATTCCTGCCATCCTAGACGGCTCAGTGTAAATCAGCCGAATTCCTGCGATTTTTCGAACTAGCCGGCCTAAACTTTGTCCCGGTCTGTGTATCGTCACTGCCACCGGAGGGTGCTCGTCATGCTGTTACGGAGAGGCTTGAACGCCAATGCTGTCGGCTCTCCGCTTGGACTGACGGGGTTTGCCGCGAGCGCTCAACCCATTGGGGGACTCAGCGCGGGTCGAAAGCCCCGTATCGGTGTGCTGCTGCCGGTGCCGCGCAATGATCAATTTCTGGTTGTTCTGCGGAAGGGGCTGCGGGACGCCGGTTGGGGTGCGGACGATATCGAGTTCCAGGTCCGACGGGCGAACGGGAGCGCCGAGCAGTTCCGCGGGTTTGCCCAGGAGCTTGCGGCGATGGACCTTGACGTTCTCATCACTGCATCGACCGCAGCGGCAACTGCACTCAAACAGGCGACCAGCACGATACCGATCGTTTTTGTCGGCACCACTGGCCCGGTGACGGCAGGCTTGGTCGCCAGCATGGAACGCCCTGGCGGGAACGCGACTGGAACCGCAGGATTCAGTACGGACATCGCAGTCGATTGGGTGGCGATCCTCAAGGAGATCGCACCGCAGGTCGCGCGCATGGCCATTTTTTACAATCCCGCCACGGCCGCCCGGGGAGCAGTGGACGGATGGCGGATCGCCGCGTCGTGCAGCATAGAGACGAGCGAGGTCCGGGTGGACACAGTGGCCGACATTGGCAGCGTCGTGGCCGGTGCCGCCAAGGACCCCCAAATGGGGCTGATCGTGATCCCTCACACCTTCACCTTCTCGAACCGCGATGCCGTTGTCGCCGCAATGGCCGAGCACAAGGTGGCCAGCATCTACGGAATCGCCGAGATGGTCAGGAGCGGAGGGCTGGTCAGTTATGGCCAAGACCTCGGCGACCATTGGCGCCTGGGTGCCGGCTATACTGATAAAATCTTGCGTGGCGCCAAACCGGAAGAACTTCCGGCACAGTTCTCCAAGAACTACGCCCTCGCGATCAACACCGGGGCTGCCAAAGCTCTGAACCTCGCTGTCCCGCCAGCGATGCTCAGTCGGGCGCGAGAAGTGATTGCTTGAAGGACAGAGTGATATGGCGGGAGATCGCCCTGGCCAAGGCCACCCTGGCCCGCGAGCAGGCCCGCAAGAAAGTCGCTGACCCCAGCTAGTGGTGCATGCCAGACGCATGAGTCCCGGCTAGCGCCCCGCTGGCCGGGCATTTTGGCCAGCTTTAGCGGGTACCATCCGTCTGACAACATCCACTAGGCGCCGCGTCAGACCGCCGCGCCCTCGATGATGCATAGCGGCGTGCCCGTGCGGGTAACGGCGTCTAGGCGGAAACCCGCTACGACAAGTAGGGTGGCGAACTCCTCTTTGGTACGCTGCCGCCTACTCGTCATTACCGCTGGAGCGGCCATCTTGCGACGCTACTGCCGTGGTACGGCAGCAGCATGGTGGAGCACCATCATCCACCGCTCCCCCTGCTTCTGGAAAATGTTGGTAGACATCGAGACAGCGGTGAAAGCCTCGCCGTTGGGACGATGGCCCCGCAGCGTCTCAGTGCTGACCACCCAGGCCGTTCCCTCGCTGACCGTGACAAGAGATGGGTTGCCTGACACCGAAACGTCTTTGAAGCGGCTAAACGTCTCCACATAGCTGGAGCGGACCGCTTCCCAGCCAACCAGCGGCGTTCGGCTGAATGGGTGTATGGCCGTGGCCGTGGGCGACGTTACCCATAGGGCTTCCATGCCAGCGATATCCAGCGCCGCAAATGCCCCGTAATAGGCGGTGTTCGCCGCCCGTACGGCGTCAGCATCGGCGGATTGTGCCGCCGCCGGTTCCGGAAAAACGGGGGCTATGGCAACAGCCAGTAAAAGCGCGGTAGCGCTACGGCGACAGAGTTCTTCCAAGGCTCGTCTCCTTTCCTGAAGCCATACAGAGTGATGCGTTCTGAACCCGGCAAACGGCAAAACGGCGTTTCCTTCCACGGAGTGGACGGCAACCACGCGATACGGTGCTTGCCGTTACCGGACAGCGAGGAGGAAATGGTTTTCCTGCGGGACGGCCAGTCCGGCGTCGTCGATGTAGCCTTTCACCTGCTCGGCCACATGGGCGCCGAACTTGGCCTTGTCGTCATCCGCCAGGGCGGCGAATAACCCAGCCGCGGGGGTGGCCTGCATAAAGCCGGTGGCCAACGCAGCGGCATCGGGATAACGGATGGTCCGGGTTTCAAACCGCACCTTGGCCTGCTTTAGACCCGCATCCCGGGCAAGGCTATGAAGCTCCTCAGCGGTGTTCAGCGAGTAGGCGAGGGTCATCCATTCGGCCGCCGTTGGACCAAGGAATTTTTTGATCGCATCGCCAAGCGCGAGGATGACGGGTTGACGCTCTAGGGCGCCCCATACATTGAGCGACAGCCGTCCACCCGGGGCCAGCACGCGGGCCATTTCCCTTATCGCTGCCTGACGATCAGGAAAATACTGGAGCCCTTGTTGGCACAACACGACATCAAAGCTCTTATCTGGAAAGGGCATCTCAGCGACACTGCCAAGATACCATTCGATGCCGGGCTCCTGCCGGGCGACGTTCAGCATCGGCTCATTGAGGTCCAGGCCGCTGATCTTGCACTGCACGCCGCTGACAGCGGCGATGCGCTTAGCGACAAATCCGGTCCCGCAGGCAACGTCAAGTACCCGATCGCCCTCCTCGCAACGGGCATCGCGGATCAGTTCGTCGGTAAAGGGTGCCATCAAAGGGTAGAGATAGTGGGTATACGCCTTGGGGGCGTCGCCGGAAAGCTGGTAGCCACTCACATCGGTGTCCTTCCAATGGTGCCAGTCGAAACTACTGAGTTGCCCGACGCAGCTTGACCGTCGCGCCAACGCCCCCCAATCCCGGCGTGGCATAGGTCAACTGGTTCCCATTCAGCGTCAGCGTGCGAATCTAGGTATTCCTGGCCCAGTTGGGAAAGGTGCCGTTTTCGATGTTGAGGGCCAGGGCTGGGCCATTCTCCGTCTTCACCGCAAGATGCCAAAGAGCGCAATGCTGCCTTGAACCACGGCGCGGAAGCCGCGGTCGGCCATGACCCGCCCTCCGGCAAGGCCCATGCCCGGCAGAATGGCCCCGTCTGGGCCACGGGTGGCGTGGCAGGCGCCGCAAAAGACGGCTACCTCGACGAGGTAGCGCCCGCGCTCGGTTAGGGCCGGGTCGGCTGGTGAGCGCCGCGCCGGCTCCTGCGTGGCGGCAGAGGCGGTCAGCGTGATGGCCGCGATTGCTCCAAGGACACCTCGGGTCTGCATGGCCATTCCATTCCTACCCAGCGGACGGGCTCGGGCGACGTGCCGGGATGGACGCGTCGCTGCCTCCGCGTTCGCGTCTTTCCCGAACAGTGCTGACAACCCGCAACATCGATCCCTAGCCCTTCGGCATCGCGCCGAACTCGCGGGCCAACGCCGCCCACCGCGCCCGATGCACGTCGAGTTCTGCCTGGAACTCCCCAGGGGTAGAGCCCCGTGCCCGCATTCCCGCCACGGCGTACCGCCCCGCCAGCGTGGGTTCGGCCAGTACAGCACGCGTTTCGGCTGAAAAGTCTTCCCGCATGGCATCGGGCATGCCGCGCCACCCGAACACACCAAGAAAGCCCTCTACCCATAGGTCTGGGAACCCGGCCTCAGCGGTGGTGGGAACCTCGGGCGCGACCGCTGCGCGGGCATGGCTTGAGGTGGCCAAGAGGCGGACGCTCCCGTCCTGCACAAACGGCAGTGCGCTTGCAAGCGGGACCAATGCCGCGTGGACACGTCCCTGGCTGACCTCTGGCATCATCAAGTTGCGGAAGGACACGAATACCGCATCGACATCAGCGCGGCGAAGAAAGGCGTTGAAGGCAATGTAGAGCGCCGTACCGGGCGTTGCGAACCAGTTCAGCGCTCCGGGCCGAGCGCGGGCGTAGTCCACGAACTCCGAGAGAGTCCGGACGGGCAAAGATGCCGGAACAGAGACTACCATAAAGTCAGTGGCCGCCGTCGAGATCGGGAGGAAGCCTTCGGGGTCCGCAAATGGGGTGCTCGCTTCGGTCAGCGGCGCTACCGTCAACAAATCGCCCATTCCGAAGAAAAGTGCGTCGCCGGGCCGGGCTTGCATGAACGCGCTGCCTGCAACGGCTCCCGTAGCGCCGACCCGGTTCTCCACTGCGATTGGGTGTCCGCGGCGGCGCGACAGCGCTTCAGCGAACAGGCGTGCAGCAAGGTCAGGCGAGGAACCCGGCGGAAGCGGTACGATCATCCGCGTCGGGCGCACGGGCAGCGCCGAGGTCTGCGCAACAGCACTGCGTCCCAAAATGAGGATGGGCAGCGCGGCGAGCGACTGGGCGACGGCACGGCGAGGGGGAATGAGGGACACAGTGGTCCTCCAACTCGGCGTCTGCTTTTGGCCGACGTTAGTAGTGTCCTGTTACAACGGAGGTAACAACGGCGTGCTAATTGGCACGAGTGGAAGGGGTTGCCGCATGCTGCAACTGCCAGCCCGCTGCGGCACGGCTCGATTGCTCCAACTAGCTCTGGTCAGGCCATCGCAAGGACGGTGGTCTGTCCAGATGCCGCCACCCTGACGTCGAAGTGCGGCTGCTACTGCTTCGATATCTCCATCGTCTTCTCGTGGATGGCAGTGGCATGCTCGCGGGTGTCGCAGAGCAAGACAGAGGCTCCCTGGCTGGGATTGTCGGCAAAGCGCACGTACTAGATGCCGCGGAAGCCGGACGCCTGTTTGGTGGCGGCCACCATCGCATCGCGGGCCTCGTCCTGTAACGCCTTGGCCGACAGGCCCTCCGCCTTGCGGATCAGACAGTAGAGGGACTGGCCCTGGCTACCGCTCCGCGGCTCGGCGATGACATGCGTCCCGACTACGCCGTGGACGCGCTCGGTGGACTCGTCGAAGCCGGTGAGATTGTCGGTTACCCAGGCGCCGATTTTCGGCCGAGCGTTCGTCATCGCAGCGGCATCCGTCCAGATGCCAATGGCGACGACATCGCCCTGCTCAATGGCGAAGGCCGCGTAACCGAGGAAGCCGGGTTCACCTTCAACATCGGGACCAAGCTTTGTTCGACCTTCGGTGCCGCCTCGCCGATCTTCCCGGCCATGCCCGCGTAGCGGGCGATGCTGATGTACATTGCGCCTCTCCCTGCCCCGGTGCAGGGCAAGGAATGCTGCTCCCTCGATGTCGTGTGGGTCAACGGTGATGGGAATGGCGGAGGAATTCGAACGGCTGGCTGCGGGCACAATGCAGTGTCAGACGGAAGCCGCTAGCCATCCGCCACCCACAACGTCCGCGTGTGCCGTTTCGAATGCAGTTCCCGCGTGCTTTGTTGGCGAGCAGGACACTAAAGTCTCGCTGCGGAGGAGTAGCGTCAACAGGGCGACGCCTTGTCATGGTGATCTGCACATAGCGCAAACTTCCCTGGCTGGCCGTCAATGCACCGCGGAGGCAGCTATGTCGGAAGGAACGCATGCGCCAACACCACGCGCGATCGACAATCCCAAGCTACAGCAGTTCATTGGCAAAATGCTGGGTGACTTTGGAAGCGCAGCAAACGTGCCGCTGGTCCGAATGGGCGGTGCCCAAGGTCTCTATCGAGTTTTGCATACTCGTGGTCCGATGACCTGCGCCGAACTGACACAGCGAGCGAAGGTCCACCAGCGCTACCTGTTAACATGATCCTTGAGGCTCGGCTTCAGCCCCAGAAAAACTCTGAAAGTGGCTGGGCGTAGGTCACTGCGTTCAGGTGCCGTCGCAGCGGAACCCACAATACTAGGGAGGAAAGCGTAATGCGGGTACACAACATTTATGCCGACGAGCAGGGTGAGAGCCACTTCCGCGATATCGAGATCGAGTGGGCGGAAGAAGGACCGGACGGCACCACGTCCAAGCTCTTTCCTGGCACCGGGGTGATCTTCCGCTTCACGCCGGGAACTTGGAAGTTCGATTGGCACACGGCAACGCGGCGGCAGTACGTCGTTAACCTCGACGGACCCAACCAGATCACCGCCAGCGCTGGCGAGACCCGCATCATTGGCACGGGCGAGATCATCCTGATCGAGGACATGCATGGGAAGGGGCATCTCTCCCAAGCCGTCGAGGGCCAGTTCCGACACTCGCTCCTGATCCCACTCCCAACGGAGTAGAGCGCAGGCCTGCCCGCGGGTGTGTGTTGACCGGCTCAGCGGCGGGAGCGCAACATCTCCCGTCCCATATCGGGACGGGGAGGACCGATGATATGCACATCGTTATCGGCCGCTATGCGGGCGCGGCTGGGAGAATCGCCGAGCCAGCATCGAAGGTCCAGCAGGGCCTCGTTCCGCTCCTGAAGGAGCAACCGGGTTTTCTCGGTTTTGCAACTATCGCCAGCGAGCAAGGCGATATCGTGCCCTTCTTCATCTGGAAAACAGCCGAGGCAATGGCGCTGGGGCGGGACAAGGTTCGCTCGTGGCTAGCGAGCAATATCCCGGAAGATGTCGAGCCCACTGAGCGCTTCGTCGGCGAAGTCATGCAGCACGCCCTCGCCGAGCCGCAGAGCGGTGGTCCAGGCCAATCCCTCTACTGCCTGATCCGGCGGGTGGAGAACCTGCCCACTGGAGCCACGCAGGGCGAGGCCCGTAAAGCGATGCTGGCCGCCGCTCAGAAGGCGCCCGGCTTCCGCGGTCTCTACTACGCCCGTGCCACCGATAATCCCACCCGCGGGGCCTCCGTCCTGCTCTGTGACAGCCGCGAGCATGCCGGTGCCATTCATGATGCGGCGATGGAGATTTCGAAGCAGATGCAGCCGGACGTTAGGATTCAGGTGATGGCCTCAGGGGATACCGTCATCCTGGCCATGGGGTAATTGTTGACCGGCTCAGCGCCCGGAGCGCAGCATTCCCTGTCACATACCGGGACGGGGAGGAACGATGATATGTACATCGTTATCGGCCGCTATGCGGGCGCTGCCGGGAAAATTGCTGAGGCGGCACCGAAGGTCCAGCAGGGCCTCGTTCCGCTCATAAAGGAGCAACCGGGCTTTCTCGGCTATGCTGCCCTCGCCAGTGAGCAAGGCGAGATTGTCGCCTTCTTCATCTGGAAAACAGCCGAGACAATGGCGCTCGGCCGGGACAAGGTTCGTTCGTGGCTGGCGAACAATCTCCCGGAAGAAGCCGAGCCAACCGAGCGCTTCATCGGTGAGGTTGGGCTGCACGCCATCGCCGAACCGCAGAGCGGTGGTCCGGGCCAATCCCTCTACTGCCTGATCCGGCGGGTAGAGAATCTGAGCGCTGAAGGCCCGCAGAGCGAGGCCCGCAAGGCGATGTTGGCCGCTGCCCAGAAGGCGCCCGGCTTCCGCGGCCTCTACTACGCCCGCTCCACCGACGACCTCACCCGTGGGGCCTCCATCCTGCTCTGCGACACCCGCGAGCATGCCGCTGCCATCCATGAAGAGGCGATGGTTATCTCGAAGCAGATGCAGCCGGACGTTACCATCCGGGTGATGGCCTCAGGGGAGAGCACCATTCTGGCCATGGCTTAAGTCTGACGAACTCGCGGGCGACGATCCTGATCATGCGGGGATCGCCCGCAACATATGATGGCCACCTAACACTGCCGACGATCTATCTCGATCTGCGCCAGCCGGACGCAGTTGAGGGGCAGCAGTAGCCCGTGCAGGATGATGATCGGCCATAGATTGAGGCTGAACGCATAAGTGCGGAATGCCACATTCGACGCGATGGCGGTTATTTGTAGTGGGCGCATGGAAGTCATAGCGAAGGTGCAGAGCACACCCACCCGCTAGGAACCCCAGGCAGTTCTGAACCAAGCCATCCTGCAATAAATCTCCCACGCTCAACCCCTCCCAATTGGCGCCGCCGCGTGGAGGGTAGGCACAAGCCGAACTGGTAGGCCAGGACTTAGACAACGATCCCCGGATGGTTGGGGATCGTCAAGGGAGGGAGCGAAGGGGATTCGTTGACCCGCCTAGTGTCAGCAGCGCAGCTTCCTCGTCCCGTTATGGGGCAGGGAGAAAGCAATATGTACATCACCATCGCTCGCTACGCGGGCGCCGCCGGAAGGATTGCTGAGGCCACGCCGAAGGCCGAGCAGGGCCTAATTCCACTACTGAAAGGCATGCCCGGCTTTCTCGGCTATGCCGCCCTCGGTAGTGAGCAGGGCGATATCGTCTCCGTCACCCTTTGGCAAAACGCCGAGGCGATGATGAATAGTCGGGAGCCTGTCCGCGACTGGGTATCCAGCAACCTCGAAGGCCTCGATCTGCCGACCGAACGCTTTCACGGCCCAGTTGGGACGCACGCCATGATCGAGCCACAGGGCGGCGAGGAGCAGTCCCTCTACTGCCTGATCCGCAAGGCGCAAGGCCTAGCTGCCAAAGAGTTGCAGGACGAGGCCAGAAACGCGATGCTGGAAGCCGCTCAGAAGGCGCCCGGCTTCCGCGGCATGTACTATGTCCGCACCGCCGATGATCCGAGCCTTGGGGTCTCCGCCCTGTTTTGCGACACCCGCGAGCATGCTGCTGCCATCCATGAGGAGACGACCGCCCTTTCGCTGGAGAAGCAGCCTCACGTCACCCTCACGGTGATGGCCTCGGGCCAGACCGCCGCCCTGGTCATGGGCTAAATTGGGAGAACTTGCGGAGGACGATCCCCGGATGGCCGGGGATCGTCAAGGGAGGGAGCCGCGGGACACAGACGCTCCTTATAGGCGCAGCGGTATCACCCAAAGCTTGGGCGTGTGAGCATCACGCTGGGGCGCTGCTCGATGCGCTCCCACCACGCGGAGAGCCGGGGGTGACGATCCAGCGCCGTTCGGCCATCCGCGGTCCGGGCGAAGTAGTCGAGGATCGGCACCAGATGCAGGTCTGCCAGACTGAGCGCCCCACCGAGCAGGAACTCCTCCCCGTCCATCAGCCCCTCGATAGTGGCCAGCACGCGCTGAGCCTCAGGTAGTGCGGCGTCAATCGCCGTCTGGTCCGGCGTACCGCCGCGCATGGGCACGACCACCCGCTGGACGAAAATCGTGATGACCATGGGTGACCAGCCGTAGTTGTCGAGCACGGCGCCGACCTGAGCCATGCGCGCCCGGCGCCGCACGTCGGCCGGCTGTAGCGCGGAGCCGGGCATACCCTCGTCAACGTATCGGGTTATGGCCACCGTTTCGTAGAGAAAGAATCCGTCATGCTCCAGCACTGGCACCTTGCCCCAGGGATGGCGCGCCAAGTGCTCGGCCTTCTGGCCGTCGCCCGCGAGGGTGTCCACCTCGCGCAGGTCGTAGGCAATCCCCTTCTCCTCAAGCGCGAGCCGGGCCGTCCGCGTGTAGGTGCTGTAGGCAGGGCCATAGAGCACGACGGGCATTTCGGACTCTCCTCTTTTGAACCGGGCACAACGTTGGTGAATGGAATGAAGCGGCGGCCTGCCCCGCCGTCGATCTCGACCTCCTGCCGGTTGGGGGTAGCCGCCAACCGGCTCGGACGCGCAGGGCAGACGAGGCGCCCGCTGGACGCCGCCCCAGCCGCATCAACGGATGGGGATCATCAGGTGCTCGTAGGGCGTGCCCGGCCACATGACGTAGGGCTGCGTCGTGTCCGGCTGCACGCCTCTCGGATAACCCGCCATGCGGCCCACCGCGGGACCGACAATCATCACATGTGGGCCGGTGTCGATCCAGGCGCCTCCCTGCAAGGGGCCTGTGGCGTATGGATCGGTGTTGCTCGCGTCGGAGCCTCCAGCGAGCATAAACACGAAGCCGATCTTATCAGGCGGCGGCCTCTTGCCGATCCAGGCGCCCGCCCACTCCATCGCGTTCTGGTCAAGGCACATGGGGTCCTGGCCTGGGCTGGCCGGGCTGTCGGGCATGCAGGTCCAGCCGTTGCTGCCTTGCCGAAGCGTGCGCGCGTTGTTGCTGGCGTCCATGACGATGATAGTCGCGCCCTCGGCTACCGACTTCGGTGCGGCTGACATCGCGCTGGCAATCAGGTCTTGGTCCGACACGGGACGCTGCTGCGCCCCCGGCGCTGCGCCATGTCCGTGAGGCGCGGGGGTCATACTTGGCGCTTGCTGCGCCGAGGCCGTTCCGCCGAGCAAGAGGGCCGCGACGGCCGTGACAACGTTCCGCATTTTTCGTCTCCTCCCTTTGTTTACCCGGCAACCATCCGGCCCGGGCGTTCGGCTTGGAAGAAAGTAAAACGAAATGACGTGCTCGTTATGCGGGCCGTGACCAGCGAACGCCAGCAAGGTCGCTGGGCGAGATGCGGCAGGTAAGCCCGTCCGAGCGTCCACAACGGCCGCGTGTGCCGTTTCGAAAGCAGTTCCCGCGTGCTTTGTTGACGAGTATGACACTAAAGTTTGGGTATGGAGGAGTGGCGTCAACAGGCCGACGGCTCGTCAAGGTGATCTGCACAAAGCGCAACCTCCCCTGGCTGGCCGTCAATGCACCGCGGAGGCAGCTATGTCGGGAGGAACGCATGCGCCAACACCATGCCCGCTCGACAATGCCAAGCTACAGCAGTTCATCGGCAAAACGTTGGGTGACCACGGATGCGCAGCGAGTGTGCCGCTGGTCCGAATGGGCAGTGCCCTAGGTCTCCTATCGAGTTTTGCTTACTCGTAGCCCGATGACCTGCGCCGAACTCGCACAGCAAGCGAACGTCCACCAGCGCTACCTGTTAACATGATCCTTGAGGCTCGGCTTTAGCCCCGGAAAGACTCTGGTGGTTTGCCGCCTATATTCTGCTCGGTGACGCCCGGCACTGCCTTGACCTAATCACCATCTGGGTTCCGCCCTACGGCGCCGATGCGCTGATCAAGGCCGCCACAGCCACGGTTTCGGTCGCCACTGCGGCGGTGCTCTGGCCACTCATGCCCAAGGCCTTAGCGTTGCCCTCGCCCGCGCAGATGAGGGGTGCCGACGAGGCGCTACGTAACAGCGCGGAGCGGCACCACAGGAGCTTTCTCGGCGCCCCCATCGCACTGCTCGTCCTCAACGCATAGGGCAGCGGCGTCGAGGCCTCAGGCTGCTGGCTCGGCCTCCTGGGCTACCGGCGTGCGGAGGTGGTCGGCAGGCCGGTCGCTGACTTCCTCGGCGTCGGGTCCGCCGCGGAGTACTATAGGTGCTTCCGAACCTTTCTCAGGGAGGAGGGCGTCGAGTTGTGGGACCCACCCCGGCGCTTCGTCCGGCGCGACTGGGCG
>NZ_JQKB01000111.1 GCF_000745835.1 Belnapia moabensis DSM 16746
ACTGGCAGCCGGTGGACAGGATGTACATCACCCCGTTCAGCACCGCTCGTATGTCCACCGTCCGTTTGTTGCCGCCGCTCTTCGCCAGTGGGATCAGCGGACCGATGATCGACCATTCCTCGTCGGTCAGATCGCTCGGGTAGCGCAGTTTGCTGCGGTCGTATTTTGGCCGGCTCTCGGGCGTCCACATGGACGCCCTTCTCCCCGCACCCGCCGCTCGGAGCCAATCACAACCGATTCAGATGCCTCGATTTGTTCCCGGATGGACACTCAGGCCGGGCGGATGCCCCAGAACCGCGTGAAGCCGGATTGCAGCCCCTGGATGCCCCGTGTCGCGGTCTGCTGCTTGAACTGGCCGAGCGGATAGTAGGGCACCTCCTCCATGCAGGCGGTCTGGATGTCGCGGCATACGGCCTGCCGCCCCACGAGGTCCGGCGCGTCGAACCAGGCATTGTACATCCCTTCGAGCCGGGCGCTCTCGTACCAGCCCGCATAGCCTGCGGCGCCGTTGCCGCGCACGCCGACATGCGTTGCCGGGTTCAGCAGGTCAGTGCCCGTCCAGCTCGTCGCAAAGAGGCTCCACCCCCCGCTGTCGACCGGGCCGCGGTTGTTGCGCCGCTGAAGCATGGTGCCCCAGTCCGTGGCCACGTAGTCCACGTTCATCCCGATCCGCCGCAGCATGTCCGCCGCCACGTCGCCCAGGGCCTTGATCGTCACGTAGTCGGTTGGCACTAGGAGGACGACCTTCTCGCCCTTGTAGCCGGCGGCTTCCAGGTCCCGCCGCACCGCGGCATCATCTTTCGGCTTCCGCAGCGGGCCGAGCCCCACCTCGCTCGCCATCGGCGTGCCCGGGGTGAAGAAGCCGGTCGGCACATGGTAGGAGGAGCGGTCGTCGCCGACGATCGCCTGCATGTAGGAGGCCTGGTCAATCGCCCCCATAACGGCCTGGCGGATTGCGGCATTATTGAAGGGGGCCTGCGTACAGTTCGGCCGCAGCATGCCGACCGTGCCCGTCTCCTCCTGAACGCGCATCTGGATGCCGCGGCTCCGCGCGATCATCGGCTTCAGGTCATGCGCCACCTGTTCCCACCAATCCTGCTCGCCAGAGACGAGCGCACCGGCGGCGGTGGAGGCATCCGGGATGGTGGTCCATACCACGCGGTCGTAGTGCACGATCTTGGGGCCCGCGCTGCCGAGCGCCGGCCCGCTCTCCCGCGGCCGGTAGCGATCGAACTTCGCGTAGGCATTGCGCGCGCCCTGCAGCCGCTCGTCCGCGAGATAGCGGAAGGGGCCGCTGCCGATGATCTCGGTGATCTGCGTACCGGGGTCAGTTCGCGCCACCCGCTCCGGCATAATCGCGGGCATCATCGCGGTGCCCTTCGCCAGCGCGTACGCCAGAAGGGAGAAAGGCTTTTTCAGCCGGAAGACGATTGTGCGGTCGTCGGGCGCGGAGACCTCGTTGGTCACCCGCAGCAGCGCGCCACCGAAGGCATCCCTCGCGCCCCAGCGGCGGATACTCGCCAAGCAGTCCCGCGCCAGCACCGGCGTGCCGTCATGGAACAGCAGCCCCTCGCGCAGGCGGATGGTCCAGCGCTTCCCGTCCTCTTCTACCACATGGCCCTCGGCCATCTGCGGCATCGCCACGTCATTCTGGTCCAGCCCGTAGAGGGTGTCGAAGACCATGTAGCCGTGATTGCGGGTGACGTTCGCCGTGGTCCAGTGCGGGTCGAGGAAGGCAAGGTCGATTTGGGGGATGAAGCGCAGTGTCCGAACCTGTCCTTGGGCAAAGGCCGGCGCGGAGAGGGAGGCGCCGGTCACGGCAATCCCCTTCAGCAGTGAGCGGCGGTGCATTAATACCTCCTCGTCATGCCCCGGGTCTGCCCGCTGGCCAAGTTGTTTCCGGCAATGCAGCAAGAGCTAGGCCCCTGATGCAAGGGCTCTTCTTCAAGGCAGTGCGCCGCCACGCGCGTGAAGCCGCGGCGTGACCTCGATTTCGTCTAAGGGGAAGAAAGGCCGCGCCTTGACAAAGGGTAGCTCGCCGACGCGGTAGGAGGTCATGCCCGGCGTATCCACCGTGACGCACTGCCCGACCGCTGCGTAGTTGAGGGTGAAATGGTAGCCGGAGCGCGTGATCACGAGCCCCATCCGCGCCGGATCGATCCCCATTGCGCGGTAGTAGCCGGGATCGAGGTAGGAATAGGGCTGGTCGGTCAGCACCAGGTTCACGCGGCCGACGTGCAGGACGGCGTAGGCGCCGAGCGTCGTCCGGTAGCCCGCATCGGCCGGTCCGTCATACACCACCTGGGCAGAAGCGCCGGCGGACACGACTTCCCCTGTCACTGTCACTGGCGGCGCGACGGTGGAGTATCGTCCGCCCACCGTCACCGTGACCACCGCCCCAACCCCGGCGGCCCGGCAGGCCCGCACAGCGTCCGCGTCCGCGATCGGCACGGCGGAAGCAGGCAGATCGTCTCTCGCCAGCAGGGCGCGCAGCACATAGGTCCCGTCGCCCGGGCTGCCGCCTGCGACACGGTCTCCCTGGTCGCCCAGGATCAGCGGCCGATCGGTGCCGCGGGCTGCCTTGTCCAGATACTCGTCCAGCGGCGGATAGGTGCCGATCAACTCCCGCCGCCGGTCCCACAGCGTCCCCGCCAGTTCCAGCGCCAGGCCGTCTGGGGCCGCCCCATTTCCGTAGGCCAGCACCCATTGGCCGAGGCCGCGCACGTCCAGGAACTGCTGCGCGTTGAAGATGGAGACGTCGTAGGCCTCCCCCGCTTCCACCGCCGCCCGGGCGCGCGCGTGAAGGGAAAGCAGCGGCTCCTCGTCCGTGCGATCGTTGCCGAACGTCAGCATGGGCAGGTGGACCGCCGCCAGAGCGGGCCGCAGCCGCCCTTCCAACATGTTCAGCGCGGCCAGGAAGGCGCGCTGCCCCGTCCTGCCCTGGTCGCCGTGCGGATTGGTCAGATAGCCTGCCAGCAGGTCGCAGCGCGCCAGGATCTCCGGTGTGACATGGGCATGCAGATCGAAGCCGACCGTCAGCGGCACGTCGTCGCCCACGATGCCGCGCAGCGCCGCCATCAGCGCGCCCTCCGGGTCCTCCAGGCTCGGCGTCAGCATCCCGCCATGAAGCGGCAGCACGATCGCGTCGAAGTCGCCACGTCGGGCCGCGTCGCACATGAGGTTGCGCATCTCCTCGAAGACGGCCTCCTCGACCGGTCCGCCGGACTGGGCGCGGAAGACGGTTGGCACAATGACTTCGACACCCTTCGCCTCCGCCGCGTCCACGATGCCACCCAGCACGGAGTTGCTTCCGCGCGCCGCCGCCACTGCCTCTACTCCGGCACAGACGTTGAACCAGGAGCGGCCCATCGGCACGGGGTTGAAGCTATGGGATTCCTGCGCAATGCCTCCGGCCAGGATCCGCCTCGTTCCCATTGCGCGGTCTCCCACTCGTTCTTTTGGAAGGACTGCCCGCCTGGGTCACCTGCGCAAGTGCCACAGGCGGATTGGGGAGGATAATGACCGGCTCAGTTCCGGCCAGCCGCGATCGCTGCCAGTCGCGCATGATCACCAGCACCGACAATGACGCATACGTCTTGGGCCATTCGCCTAGCGTGCCACGCCTCCACAAGGACGTGAATCGTCTGTCTGCATCAGTGCACTAGGCCCGGCGCCGCTTGCTGCCGTGCTTCTCTTCCAGCCACTCGCCAAACCTGCAGAGGCGGAGACCGTGCTGCCCACCAGCAGGTGCACCGGCGTACTTCCCGCCTTCGGCTGCGGCACTTCGAGCACCTCTGCTCGACGGCTGAGGGTGCGATGGTCCGGCACTGGCAGGTCGAGGCCGAGCAGCTGCAAGATGGACGCGATCAGCCCCTCCGTTTGGCGCAGCGCCAGGCGGAACACGGCCCGCAGCGTCAGGGCTGTGGCCATGGCCAGCGCCGAGCAGGTGGGCTGCCCGCCTCTGCCGGTGTGTGGCTCAGCCTTCCAGGCCTCAACCGCCTCCGGTGTGAACCACATGATGAGGCTGCCTCGGGCGCGAAGGCCAGCGTCGTACTCGGCCCAGTTGATTACCCTTTGGCGTTGCTTGGGAATGTGGCGCCGGCGGTCAGCGTTGGCCTTGAACGGCACTGCGGGTGTCCCCCGAGCTCCAGGGGCCGCCCTTACGCCAGCCTACTGCAACCCGTCCAGCTGAGCGACTCAAGCAACAAGATGGCATGGGATGCGTGTGGATGGCCGCTAGCTGCTCGCAGTTTCCCAGGGGCTTAGTCGGTGAGGAAGGGGTTGGCAGGGCCCCGCCGTCGCCGCTCGTGCGGCGGGAACGCGCCGGCAAGATAGTCGACGATCAGCCGCCGCTCGTCGCCCTCCAAGGCCGGCATGCCGTGCCGCTCCGTCATCCAATCCATCAGCTCATCCCATCGGTCCCGTGATAGGCGCGAGCGGCGGATCGGGGCGGTGCTGTGGCAGGCAGTGCAGCGGTAGAAAGTGTCCTCCCGGCCGTGCCCTTCCGGCAGGACTTCGGGCGTCTCCATGATCTCCTCGATGGAGGCGGTCTGCTCCGGCTGCTGCCGAGAGCCCGGGCAGGATACGGTTGATCCAGGCTCGGCAGCGACGTGGCCGGTCGAGGCGACGCCACCCGAGAATGTCAGAAGCGCAATGACACCCGCGAGCGCGGCGGCGGCCGTCCTGGGCGGAACAGAATACCGTGGCATCTCGCCTTACCCGACCAGAATCGCCGCACGGCTGACGGCATTGCTGCCGTAGCCCTGAGGGTTCCAGTTCGCCGCGGCATGCGGCTGCATCACTCCGTCGCTGTCGGTGGCACGGTACCAGACCTCGAAGTAGCCATCCGAGGGCAAGTCCACACGCCCCGACCAGCGCTGCCAGGCGTAGCGGTTGGCCGGCGGGTCCATCCGCATCTCCCGCCAGGTAGCGCCGAAATCTATTGAGGCGTGCACCGCCCGCACCGTCTTATCTCCTGCCCAAGCCTGCCCACGCAGATCCAGCTCTCGCGTCCCGGCCGGTAACCGTGTGCCGTGCGATAGGTTTGTGAGGACCGAACGCACCGGCATCGATTCTAGGTCACGGAAATCGCGTCCGTCATTGCGGCTACCCGGCACGATAGGCCGTACGGGGACGCGATAGCTCGTCCCGCCCATGCCCTGACCGTCATGCAGGCGATCACGGATCCATATTCGCGTCAGCCACTTCTGGCTGAGCGAACCCGGCCAACCGGGCGTGATGAGCCGCACCGGCGCGCCGTGTAGCAGCGGGATAGGTTGTCCGTTCATGCGGATAGCGACCAACGTATCCTCGTCCTGTGCCTTCTCAACGCGCATCCCGCGGCTGATCGCTTGCCGCTCCGGATCGCCCGAGAGGTGCGGGTCCGCGCCATAATGGCCAGTGAACTTCCCACTCTCCTTCAGCCCCGCGGCCTGGAGCAGGTCGCGCAGCCGAACTCCGGTCCATTCGGCGCAGGAGACAGCTCCGTTGCCCCACTGATTACCGCGGGTTTCGGGCGAATAGAATGACCGGCCGTTGCCGCCGCATTCCAGCTGCAACCGACGCGTCACCAGCGGAAATCGGCCGCTTTCTAGCTCGCCCACTGTCAGCTCCAGGGGTTGGCTCACCTCTCCGTCGATGCGGATCTTCCAGGTCCGCGGATCGGAAGGCGCCGCGGGCACCTGGCCGTTGTTGCGGACGAACATCTTCTCCGCCGGGGTGACATCGTCGTCGAGCAGCGTCTCCGGCGTTTCGGCGTTTAGCGGTCGCTCACCCTGCAGGATCAGCGGCGCCTTGCCCTCAAGCTGGATCATGCGGGGGCCGCCTCCAGCGGAGGTCGGCTGGGCGAGTGCGGCGGGCAGCACTCCCGGCGGCAAGCGCGCGGCGAAAGGGATGGCGGCACCGAGAGCAGCGCCCATCGAGGCGAGGGCGGCACCTTTGAGCGCGCCTCGACGGCTTCAGATCAGCGCGTCAGCCCGCTCCGGGTCGTCCTGGTAGAGCTCGCGCAGGGATCGCTCTGGTTTGCCGATGAGGGGCATGGGGCTTCGTCTCCTCCTGTTGGTTCCACGATTAATAGGTCGCTCGCTTCCTATCGAGACGCCTGAGACTCCGCGACGGAGGCGGCTCGCATGGGCTTCGAGTTCTGCTGTCGTTAGCGTCTATCCACCTCATTCTGCAGGATGGCGGACCGGAACCGAAGCAACGTGGCCCATGGTGCGTCCCTTCCCCTGTTCGGAAAAGCTGCACCAGCGAACCAGAAGCTAAAGATCTGGCCAGCTGACCCCGGGCTTGTGTCAGGCAGCCAAGGCCGAAGCACTCCGTCCACCCCAGCGCCGGCGGGGGCACTACAATGTCCGGTCGGAGAGGGACGTGGGCACCATGCAACGATCATTGGCGGCCAGGATAGCCGGTGCGGCGATGTCGACCTCAATGTCTGACCGTGGCCGTAGGCTTGCGCCAGGCTTGGCTGCGGCGTTTGTCATTGCTGCAACCTCAACCGTGCTGCGCAACGCAACCGACGTCGCGGCGCTCAATCCGGTGGTGCTGGCACTGGCGATTGGCATGGCCGTGCGCTCGGTGCTGGGCGCCCCGCAGATTTTGAAGCATGGGATCGCCTTTGCAGTGCGGCCGCTCCTGCGCGCCGCAATCGTGCTGCTGGGCCTCAGCGTGACATTGGGGCAGCTCCTCGGCCTCGGGGCTGGCGCGCTGGGGCTGGCCATCCTGGTGGTGGCGGCAACACTGCCCATCACGATCTGGCTCGGCAGCCGCCTCGGCGTCGACCGGCCGCTGGCACAGCTGATCGGTGCTGGCACGGCGATCTGTGGCGCCTCCGCCATCGTCGCGGCCAACCAAGTCGCCCGGGGTCAGGACGAGGATGTGACCTACGCCCTGGCCGTTATTACACTCTGTGGCACGGCTGCCATGCTCGTCTACCCAGCGCTTGCGGCTCCGCTGGGGCTGGATGCGCATAGCTACGGGCTCTGGGCCGGCGCCTCGGTGCATGAGGTGGTGCAGGCTGTCGGCGCAGCGGCGGCGGGCGGGCCAGAGGCGGCGCAGTCGGGAACTGTGATGAAGCTCGCGCGCGTGTTCCTGCTGGCGCCGGCGGTGGCCGCGCTCGGGTTGTGGGCCGGCCAGGATGGGGGGGCCAAGGCGCCGGTGCCCTGGTTCGCGTTTGGCTTCCTTGGCTTGGTACTGCTGGGCAGCACCGGGGTGGTGCCAGGCGCCGTTGTGGATGCCTCCCGCACAATCGTGCCGCTGATGTTGGCGACCTCGGTCGCGGCGCTCGGGCTCTCCACGGACCTCAGGGCACTACGCGCGAGGGGCGGGGCACCTCTGATCCTGGGTGTCGCTAGCACCCTCCTCATCGCGCTGCTCGGGCTAGTCGGCGTGGCGGTGCTGGATGCGTTCTGATGTTGGCGCCGTCTGCCGAGACGATGAGGACAACCTTAGCATTACTTACGAGCTTGATCACAGCGTTCGCCGAGATCCTGAGAGACGGGCCGCGCGTTGCTCGGCGAATGTCCCGAACCACCCGCGCCTGTCTCCTGAACCCTGACGGGGGACAGCGCCTTCGGATCGTCCGACCCTCACAAGGATCGGTTTCTAGCGCCGTGGCAGGCGAGCGGCGATGGCGATGCCCAGCAGGTTGTCGACGGCGGCGATCATAATCGCCCCGGCATAAACGCCCGTCAGGTCGAAAAGCCGCCCCGCCCCAACGGCGCAGCGGTCATGAGAAAGTTCATCAGCAGGTACGAGACCACCCCGCAGATCACGGCGGTGATGAAGCGCGGCTGGCGCGCGATGGCCAGCAGCGGACGGCCGCCGGCCATCTCCGTCGCAGTCGGCATCGGCAGCCGGATGCCGAGCAGGACGAGCGCGCAGAGCACGGCCACGCCGGCCTGGGCCAGGAAGGTCGCCGCGAAGAGGTAGGGCGCCCACAGGTTCATGGTGTAGGTGACGAGCTGTGGCCCGATCACCCCGGCGAAGACGCCGCCCGCCATGACCAGGGAGAGTGCGCGCGGGCGCCGCGCGGCCGGCACGCAATCGGCCGCCGCGAAGCGGAAGGACAGCACCACCGCCGCATAGGCGCCGCCGAAGAATGTGGCGAGGCAGTAGGTCCAGAAGGAGCCCAGCAGCACCGCGAGGGCACCCAGCAGGCCGACGAGAACCCCGCACCCGGTCCCGGCCAGGAAGGCGGCGCGGCGGCCATGGCGTCGTGCGATAGCGCCGGCCGGCAAGGTGCAGGCGGCCATACCGACGACGAAGATCGAGATGGGCAGCGTCGCCATCGCTGGGCTCGGCGCCAGGCTGTGGCCGACGATCGGGCCCGTGGCATAGACGACCGTCGAGTTTGCGCCGGCCAGCGCCTGGGCGATCGTCAGCCGGGCGACGTTGCCGGTCTCATGCTCCAAGGCGACTGGAGGCGCAATCCCGGCAACCGGGGCGGCTTGGGCGTGTGACATGGGGTTCCGTCTCAGGCGACTAGCTGGCCAAGCCAGCGCGTGTCACGCGGCGAGGGGCGGCGGTGCAGGCGGCGGTCGAGCAGCGCGCGGGCCTTCGTGGCCTCGCCACTCCGCATGAGGGCAATGAGGAGCATGTCCTCCAGCATTTCGCGCTGAGCGCCGCTGCCGCCGATGCGCACCACCTCGCGCGCGACCGGCTCCAGGATGCGCGCACAGCCGGCATAATCGGCATCGGCGAAGGCGAGCGCGGCGCGGCAGATGGCGGGGACCACCGGTCCCGCGCCGAGGCCGCCTGCCTCAGCCAGCTGCGTCAGGGCTGCAGCGCGGCGTGCCACCGCCTCTCGGTCGCCGGCGGCGGCCTCGAGATTCGCCATATACGCATCGGCGAAAGCGAAGCCGGCCTTCGGGAAGGCCGGCGCGGCATAGGCCGCCGCGGCCTGCCACAGCCCCGCCGGGATCTCATGCCCATAGGCCTGCAGCCGCCAGAGGAAGGAGGCCGTGTCGCTCACCACGTTCACCGGCATGCCCTTCGAAACGGAAGGCTGGACATGCTCGGCGTAGATCGCCAGCGCGCGCTCCGTGTCGCCCCGCTCCAGCGCGGCCAGGGCCGAGTGCCAGGCGATGTGGCCGTGCAGGGAGCCGCTGCGGTCATAGCCGGGCAGCCAGCCCTCGATCAGTCGCTCCGCTTCCTCAGCCGCTCCGGCCTCATAAAGCGCGTGGGACAGCGCATGCGCCGCGTTCGCATTCTCCCGCCGCAGCTCTAAGCCGCGCTGGGTGAGGGCACGGCCATGCGCGACCGCGCCGTTCTCAGTATGCGACCAGCCGCGATAGGTTAGGAACCACCAGTCGTCCTCGGCGAAGTGCCGGGCGTGCCGCTCGCAGAGATCGACGCGCGCCTGATCGTGGTCCGGCATGCCGGAGAAGGCGAGGAGGCCGAAGGCGCCGAGCGGCAGCGAGAGGATCAGGACGTCGCGCGGCCAGGTGTCGAGATGCGCAATGGCGCGCTCCAGCGCGCTGGCCGACTGGCCGCCAATGGCAAGTGACAGGACCTCGACGTGGCTCCGCTCGCGCTCGGTCCCGTTGCGAGCGACAAGGTCCGACGCCGTAGCGATCCGCGCCCGGGCCTTGGCCGGCTCGGCGCGGATCGCGTTCTGCCGGGCACGCGCAGCATGGGCAAGGGCGAAGTCCGGATCGGCTGCGACGGCCGCTTCGAGCGCTTCCGCCGCGCCGGGCCAAGCGGAGAGCAGGAGGTCCACGCCCTCCCGGTAGCGCTCGGCGGCGAGGTCGGAACTGGTGGAGAGCGGCAGGCCGCGGCGGTCGAGGCGGGCCATGGCGGGATCCTCGTGCTGAAAGGGTGGTTACCGGCGGCGGCCCGGCCAGTCGGGCGCTCCACCAGCGTCATGGGCCTACCCGGTATATTAGCTCGGCAAGCGTCTGTATTTCGACTGGACGACATATTTTGTAGACTAGCGGACAAAGGAGGGCATGGGACATGCGATGGGAGACGATCGCCGCGCCCCCCGGGCTGATGCCGCCCCGCCCCATGACCGTGCGGGCACAGTCCATTCCGGCGCGTCACTACTTCCCGGAACACGCACATGCCTGGCACCAGGTGGTTTACGCGATCTCGGGCGTGCTGACGGTGGCGGTCGAGGGCCAGTCGCTCGTGATCTCGCCCGAGCAGGCGGTGTGGCTGCCGATCGGGCTGCGGCACCGGGTCGGGTCACTGCTCGGCGCCGAGTTCCGCAGTCTGTGGATCGCCGACGAGGCCGGCCGGAGCCTGCCCCCGAGCCCGACCGTGGTCGGCGTCTCGTCGCTGCTCCGCGCGCTGATCGTCGAGGCCGCCGAGATCGAGGGCCAGGAGGACCGGGACGGCTACGCCGGTCGCGTGACGGTGCTGATCCTGGACCAACTGCGGCGGGCACCGCCCCTGGCCGGAGCGCTGCCTTGGCCGCGCGGCGGGACGCTGGGAACCCTGTGCGAGGCGCTTTACGCCGATCCCACGGACGAACGCGGGCTGGAGGGCTGGGGCCCTGAGCTCGCCATGTCGGGCCGCACCTTAGCGCGGCGCTTCGAGGCGGAGCTGGGCATGAGTCTTCGCTCTTGGCGGCGCCGGTTGCCGCTGTTCAAGGCCACCGAACTGCTGGGCGGCGGCTTGGGTGTGACCCAAGCAGCAATGGAGCTTGGCTATGGCTCGACCTCGGCTTTTATCTACGCCTTCCGTACCGAAGTAGGCTATAGCCCCCAAGCCTACATGCGCGGGCATACAACGGGGCGCCGCTCCCGCGCTCAGGCCGCGGTCAACGAGCGGTAGCACTGATCTGCCCAACTGGCACAGCGCGGTACCGTGCCCTATGACAGCTTGTCCCAAAAAGCCGACATTGGCATCTGGGTGTCGTTGGGTCATGAAGGGTTGCCTGTGACAATAGCCGTTATGCGCTGCCCCCCGATCTGTTTCGTCGCTGTCGGGCTGAACAGGCTATGGTGTGCGGCATACAGGCAAACACTCGATGTCTCGCCAAAGGCATTCAGACGCTTTGCTAAGGCAGCTTAGACGTCTGTGCCCGATTGCCCGGGGAGTCGCCAGCGCATGCCATGAGGGCTTCCATAAACCCCAGGAACGCGCGCACCTTAGCCGGCACGTTGCGCTGGCCCGGCAGGACGGCATGGACAGGCATTTGGCCGGAGTCCCAATCCGGAAGGACGATTTCCAGCGCGCCCGCCCCAATAAGGGGCCCCGCTGCGGGGTCAAAGATCCGCACGACCCCCGCACCGCCGATTGCCGCATCGACGATCCCGATCCCGTCGCGGGCGACGAAGGCGACAGGGACATCCACCTCCTCGCGCTCCGCGCCTCGTTCAAAGGTCCAGCGCCGAAGGATCGATCCTTCGTCCCTCCGGCCTGGGATCACTGCGCGGTGCCCGGCTAGGTCCTGAGGGTGCTCTGGGCGCCCTCGCGCCGCCAGGTAGGCGGGTGAGGCGCAGGTGATCAGCGCAGCCCACCCGAGCCGCCGCCCCACAAAGCTCGAATCTTCGAGCCTGCCAACCGCCAGGACCAAGTCGAGGCCATCGTTGAGCAGTGCCACAGGGGCGTTCGTGATCACCGCCTCCACCGTGACCTCAGGGTAGAGCGTCAGGAACCTGCCCAGGTGTTGCAGCAGACCGACGCGGAATGCAGGGTGGATTCCCAGTCGCAGGGTGCCACGTGCTGTTGCTATGTTGCCCCGTACCAAGGCCTCCGCTTCCTCCAAGCCGGCCAGCACCTCGCGACAGCCCTCGTAGTAGGACGTGCCGGCCTCGGTGAGTGCCAGTCGTGGAGTCGTCCGGTTGAAGAGCGTGACGTGGAGCTCGGCCTCGAGGGCGGCTATGGCCTTGCTTAGCACGGAAGGAGCGATGTTCAGATCGTTGGCCGCGGCCGCGAACGACCTAGCCTCGGCCGCGCGGCAAAACAGCGTAATTGCGTGCAGCTTGTCCATGGGCCCGCTCCGGTTGTCGAACCGAGGGAGCAGCATTCTTCGTGTTTCGGCACTAGACAAGTGCTGCCTCGTGCCTGTGTGAGAGCCGCCTGATGGGCGTAGCCTTCGTCCATGAACAACACACCCTTCCATGCGGCATCCACTGCCTGCTCTGACTCGGCCGGAGCGGCTAAGGTCTTGTCCGACGCTTGGGCCGCAGCCTGGAATGCGCACGACATGGAAGCGGCGGCCGACCTCGTCACCGCAGACGTGGAGTTCGTCAACGTCGCTGGCCGCTGGCTGCGGGGCCGCGCCGAGTTCCTGGCCTACCACCGCAGTATCCACGCCGCGCAGATGCGCGACAGCCGGTGGACCACCTTCGCGGTGGACACTCGTCCCCTTCGGAACGACCTCGCCCTGATCCACCTAGTGCACTGACCCAGACGGAGGATTCACAGCGGGCCGCTGCGGTGGAATTCTCCGGCTATGGCCCAGACCGTCAGTGTCATCGTTGGATCGGCCGACCGCACCCGCCTGAGTGCGATCATCGGCGACCGGAACCGCCCGCTCAAGCATACGCAGCGGGCCACCATCATCCTGCTGTCGGCCGAGCGGCTGCCTGTCCTGGAGGTGGCGCGCCGGGCGGGCGTCAGCCGCCCCGCGGTGTGGCGCTGGCAACAGCGCTATGCCGAGCAGGGCGTCGACGGACTGCTGCGCGACAAGACGCGCCCGCCTGGCCGGGCGCCGCTGGCCACCGCCATGGTCG
>NZ_JQKB01000112.1 GCF_000745835.1 Belnapia moabensis DSM 16746
CAGTTCGGTCCCTATCTGCCGTGGGTGCAGGAGACTTGCGAGGATCTGTCCCTAGTACGAGAGGACCGGGATGGACGTACCTCTGGTGTACCAGTTGTTCCGCCAGGAGCATCGCTGGGTAGCTAAGTACGGACGGGATAACTGCTGAAGGCATCTAAGCAGGAAACCCCCCTCCAAACGAGGTCTCCCTCGAGGGCCGTGATAGACCATCACGTCGATAGGCCGCAGGTGGAAGTGCAGCAATGCATGCAGCCGAGCGGTCCTAATCGCCCGATAGATCTCCAAATCCACCATCACCGCGAAGCGGCCGCAAGGCCGCACCGCACGCAGCACCAAGCCGCGCTAACAAGCGCTCTCAAACACACAACACTCCGGATATCCCAACAGGATCCGGCCCGGTGGCCCGATGGTCATCGCGGGGATGTTACACCCGATCCCATCCCGAACTCGGACGTGAAACACCCCAGCGCCCATGGTACTGCAACTCAAGCTGCGGGAGAGTCGGTCGCCGCCGGGCCACCAGGCCGGATCCTACACAACACATACCAAAGCCGCCGACCTGAGCAAGGCCGGCGGCTTTTGGCGTTTCGGCGTCCGTCAACGCAAGTCACCGGCACCGCTCCCCGCGATGGCGCCGGAACTCGGCGCGGAGCCGGACCTTTATACTTCAAGGTCGGACCACAGTGTATTTGCGGGTCAGCCAAAGGCTGATCCAAGGTGCTGCATCGTGTGAGCTTCGGTAACGGAGACTTGGCACTTACGCTGCTGAACTCATATGCAATGCTTGCGGCGGCCGAAAACGTCGCACACCACAATATGGAAATTCATGTCCGAAGCAGATCGCGTCTTTCCCCGCCACAAACAGCAGGGGGCACAACCTTCATCCGGTGAAAAGCGCCACATACTCAGCGCCTCTCGTCGAGGCGGTTTGGGTGGCGGCAAGACCAGGGTGGTCGAGGTTGTCCACGTTCAGCGAGGCAGGACGGAGCCAACAGAACATCGCCAGCGCCCGTCGCCGTGGAATATGCATGCGGAAACCTGGCCGGAGGGGTTCCGCTCGAAATCAGCTGCCACCTCTCCGGCACGCGAAATCCCGCCAGCCGTAGCTGAACCCGCAGAACCGACCGTGCATGTCATGGCGATGTGGGAGCCGACACCACAGCCGCCCGCAGAGCCGATAGCGCAGCCTGCCGAGCCGCCGGTCGAGGCAGCGATCGCCGAAGACCGTAAGTCACGCATCTCGAAGCCACACGCGCCGAAGGTGACGGCACGGCGCTTCGCCGATCCCTTCGCTGATGACGACAGTGGCGCGAACTGCATCCGCTGCGGCTACCTCGTCGAGCCCGCGCGGGAAAAGCGTGGCCTCTGGACGTGCTCGAACTGCGGCTGACGGAAATCTCGGGGTGTCACCGCGGCATCCCTCTCAACCACTCTTCTTGTGGCGATCCTCGGCATCATTCAGCGTAGCCTCAGCTGGAGGACAAACGGTTACCAGCCCGCCTCGCGCGAGGAAATCGGCGACCATACCTGCTGCAGCGTCATCGCTCGGCTTACCACCGGCGGCTCCAATGCGAGACTTTTGTGCCGCAATGGCCTGCGTTCGCCGAAAGCGCTCGCGGTACCGCTCCGCGCGGTCCAGCTGGCTTTGGGTTTCCGCATCGACTTTGGTGCCTTGGCCGTTCGTGTCATCCGGCGCCGCGTTCAGGCTGGGACTGCTGACACCTCTGCATTCCCATTGCTGCGCTTTCCCGCTGTGCCGTGAATGTTGCGGCCGTCACCACCAAGTTCATAGCCATGAATCTGGACCTCCCGCGCCCCGTCCTCTGGTCCTCGACGCCGCTGGCGGAGGAGACGGTCTGTCGCTGGGCGGAGTACCGGCGAGCGGCCATCGTCGCACGCTTCGCCCGGATCGGGGTGCCGGGAGCGGAGCGCGTCGGCAAGGCTGCCGTGGATGCGGCGATGGTTGCCGCCCGGCGGCCACTTTTCACTGTCTCCAGGGAGCCCGGCGGAATGTCGGTCCTTCGGCACGCCTTCGCCCCGGCGGGCCAAGGGCCGCTTGCGGCCACCGACCGCACGGGCAAGGATCTCGTGCTCGGCGGGGGCAGTGGAGCAAACCTCCATAACGTGGCGAGCCTCGACACCCTGATGCGGACCACTGGGGAGCAGGTGCGCGGTGCCGCCGATGCGGTCCGCCGGGCAGCGGCCGATATGGTGACGAGTGACGCCGGGCGGCAGCTCCGCGAGGTCGCCGCAGCGGCTGGCCTCCACGACGAGGGCGCGACCAGAATCTGGGTCGACCTTCGCGCTCCGGCAGCCTGTAAGGTGTTGAGCCGCGCCGACGGCTCCGCCGGCGCCGACCGCGTTTTGATGCTCGCGCGCACATCGGACCTCCGGACCAGGAGCGCCCATGCGCCGCTAACCGTTGCCTCTGCACTGACAACCCCAGGAGGCACTGCCACCCTCGCCCGCAGCCGCTCCGCCCGGGCCGGGGAGACGCTCCTGCGCTGCCGGGCTGCTTGCGTCGAATGGGCTGGCCTTGGCGCCTTCGCCGCGGACAGTGTTGCCTGGATGCCAACGAGTTGGGCCGATGCACAAGCGGCGGAGGCTTGGAGTGAGTTCATCTCGCGCATCGACCCTGCCGTGCTTGACGTACTGCGCCGTCGCGGCCCTGCCACGCAGCCACTGGTCCGCTGGCTGGCCGCTGGGGGCGACCCGGTCGTGGCGGCGCGGCGGCGGCAAGCGCTGGACGCTTATCCGCCGCTCGGCGCCGCTGGTGGCACATCCGAAGGCAGGGTGCCGCGGGGCGATCACGCCTACCGCAGGCTGGTGCGGACCATCGACGATGCTGCACCGCTGGCGCCGGCGCTAGGGGAGTACCTTGGACTGCAGCCGGCAGCCGTATCCGCCCTGCAAACTATGCGTGGAGCGGATCTGCGCGAGCGGCACTTCGCGCAGGGTGTGATCGGCGAGGCGGCTCGCAACCTGCTCCGCCGGGTTCCGGCCGACCTGTTGCCGGGTCGGCGCCCCCGGCCGGAAGCGCAGGCCCAGTGGGCTGCCTTCGCCTCGATCGCGCGGCGATGGAACCTGGGTCGCGAGCACACGCCGCTGCGCTTCGAACACCTGCTTCGTGGCGAGCCTCCCTGGCTACGGGTACGCAGCGTCGATGAGGGGGACGAGCTTGAGCAAGAACTCGAAGGGATCGACGATGCCCTTGGAGACATCGCCGGCCACTTGCTCTCGCCCGTGGCGGCGGAAGCCGCAGCCCAGGCGGGACAACGCTCGAGCGAGGCAGGTCGGAACTGGTTGCGCCTTGATGAGAAGTGGCCGGCGGATGCTCCGCCCCTACAGGCCATTGTTGGCGATCGGGGCTATGCGGTGCTTCGGCGGCTTTCCCGTCGCTGGCACCGCGACCTTCCCAAGCTTCAGGACACGCTTGCCTGGCTGCGGGCGGGCAGTGTGACGATCTGGCCGCCCATTGCACCGAGCGTGAGCATCAACGGCCTGTCCTTCGTCCCGCTCACCTCTGTCGTGGCACTGCGGCTTGAGGGCAAGGCCCTGCGTCATTGTGTGGGCACCTATGCCGGGCTCTGCGCCGCAGGGGCCTCTCATATCTTGAGCCTCCGTGACGCCCGCGGTCGGCCGGTCAGCACCGCCGAGTTCCGCCTCGAGCGGGACAGGACCGGGAGAGTGCTCCCCGTGCTCATGCAGCACCGTGCGGCGTCAAACACGCTGCCATCAGAAGGGAGCAGGCATGCTCTGGAGCAGTGGCTCAACCGGCTGCACATCGGCGCGCTTAAGATCAACTCGGCAGCGGTGGCAAACTGGACGAAGAATGGCACCGGCGCGAGGACAAACCCCAACGATGAACGCAACGGACCGTACCGTCGTCCGGGCATCGCCCCACCGGATTATGACCTTGGCAAGCACGCCGCATGCGATGCCGTCTTTTTGGCCTATCGGTACTTCTTGCCCGGCGGAGATCGCCTTCTGACCCGAGCCGAGTGGGTCGAGAAGCACAAACTGGCGGTGTTCTTCAAGCGGGAGTTCGCGTTGCAGCCAACCGAGTTCGCCGCATCATCACCAGGCAAACCCTGAAGCTCCCGCTGCTAACCGCTCTTTCGTCCAATCATGCGATAGAGGCACCTATCGGCTTTGCAACCTCGGCCGCGGCCAGGATTGGGCCGGGGCGCTTGAGCTGACCACCGCCGGATGTTCGCCTTGGAGGCCCACTACCTCCGCCCAACGCTCTGCACGCTCAAGAGCCTCGTTCATCACGGCCGCCGGGTTGGCCAAAGGGGCGCCGATCAATGGTGCACCGCTGACCGGAAGCGTTTGGCCCCAGGTTGTTGTCGGACCTTGCGGTGTGATTGGCATGATGGTCTCCAAAGCGTGGTCCGAGCGCATTGGCCTCGGACGCCCAGGGCTAAGGGAACACGTCCTGTCAGGCAGCCTCGGCCTTGCCGGCCGAAGTTGGCGCAGTTGAGGTCCACGGTAGCGGCGGAAGAATGAGTGGCCGCACCGCATGCAGGTCGGTGGCGATCAGGGCACATCTCTCCCGCATCTCATTGGTTGGCGGCAGCAGGTCCGGCACCATGATCACGGTCGCACCCGCCGCGTGGGCTGCGCGCACACCGTTGTAAGAATCCTCCAACGCCAGGCAGTGTCCCGCCCGCATGCCGAGCCTTTGGGCTGCCTGCAGGAACAGGTCCGGATGCGGCTTGCCGCGGGCGACGTCGTCGCGGGTCACGACCGCGTCGAACCGATTCAAAATGCCAGTGCTGCGGAGATGGCGTTCCGCCTTGACCTGGCTCGAGGATGTCGCAACCGCCTTCGGTATCCCAGCGCCTCAAGATGCGAGAGCAGGCAGCGCACGCCCGGCTTCAGCCGCAGTGCACCAGCCTCGATCATGGCATCCATGTGTCGGCTCGCCGCTGCTAGGTAGTCCTCGGCAGAAAACTCCAAGCCGAAGCGTTCCTGCACGAGAACACGGCAATGATCGGCAGGAACCCCGATCATGGCATGGCGAAAGCTCTCCGGCGCCGAAATCCCCACCTCGACCGCAGCCTGCTCCAGGCCCCGCATGGCCAAGCTCTCAGTGTCTACCAGCAGGCCATCCATGTCGAAGAGCACGGCCTTGATGCGCAACGCTTCCACGTGAGCTGTATCCATATCCCGGGAGGTCATTTGTGCTCTCACCTGCAACCCTGCTTGGGACTGGCCAACAAGGCTTTGACGGTAGCGTGAGGCCCCATGTGCTGCAGATCGCCAACCGCCTGCGTCAGGCCGACCCGGAACGCTTCAAGCCGCGGCAGGTCGCGCCCGAACACGTCTTCCATCGCCAGCACCGAGGCGGTGAGGCGCCCCGCGTCGTCCCCCGCAGCTGCGCCCAATGCCTGCATGCGCCCAATCAGCGGATCCTGAGTTTCCGCGGCATGACCGTGGCCGACACATCCCGATGCGCAGCAGATCCAGGCCGCAACGGCGAGCAGCGTACAGGATGCCGAACGCCCGGCCTCCAGGTTCTCCTGCACCGAGGCAAGCAACCGTGCTTGCAGCTTCTCCGAGCCATTGCGGCCGACCCGGCTGAGTTGATGTGCGATGCCGGGATTGCGCCAGCGCCGCAGCAGCTGATGGGCATAGGCACCGATGTCGTGCCTGCTCGGTGGCAGCGTCGGCCGCTGCTCCGCCAACATAAAGCGCAGGGCATAGGCGGCGAAGACTGGGTCCTCCACAAACTCTGCGACGGTCTGCATCCCGGCCAGCGACCCGAGATAGGCGATTGCCATATGCGTGCCGTTGAGCAGCCCCAACTTGGAGGCTTCCCAGAGCGCCACATCCGGCACGAACTCCGCACCGGCTGCCTCCCAGGCGGGACGCGGACCGGCGAAGTCCTCGATGACCCATTGGCGGAATGGCTCGGCGCAAACCGGCGCCGCGTCGAACACGCCAAGCGCCGCCGCAGCATCGCCCAGATCGGCCTCGGTCGTCGCCGGTGTGATGCGGTCCACCATCGAGCACGGGAACTGCACCGAACTGGCGATCCAGCCGGCGAGCTCGTCATCGAACAGCGCCGCATAATCGATCGCCGCCTGGCGCAGGATCCGGCCGTTCCCCGGCAGGTTGTCGCAGGACATCACGACGGGAGGGCGCCGGCCCGCCTTGTGGACTTCCGCCAGCCCAGCCACGAGAACACCCAGCGCGCTGCTGGGCAGAGATGCGTGCAGGTCCTTCTGAATATCAGGATGGTGAACGGCGAGCCGCTCGGTGGCCGGATCCAGGCAGTAGCCAGAGGAAGTCACCGTCAGCGTCACGAGGCGGATCGCCGGATCGGTGAAACGGGCCAAGAGGGCAGCCGGGTTCTCTTGCGCGAAGACGACCTCGCTGATGGTGCCAACCACAGTTGCGCAGGCGCCGTGCGGGCCACGCTCAAGCACGGTGTAGAGGCCATCCTGCGGCTGCAAGGCATCCCGCATGGTGGGCCGTTGCAGGCTTGCGGAGATGATGCCCCATGCGGGCGGAATGGCGCCCGGTTTGGCTTCGATGGCCCGCTGGGTAAAGACGGCTTGGTGAGCACGATGGAAGGCCCCGCAGCCAAGATGCAGGATCCCGGGGCGGAGTGCGGCCACGTCGAAACCTGGACGGCGTACCGTACGCGGCAGGCCTCGCAGCGTCGCCAGCGACAAGCGCGGCGATGCGTCGGCCCGCGAGCTTATGCCGGCGGGAGCTTCGAGAGATGAGATTTTCAGAGAGGAGAGATGGACCACTTGCGACAACCTTTCGGGTCTCCACGAAAAAGAGCCCCAATCAAGGCTGCGTTAAGCTTCTTTGGTGGGCCAGAGTTCCAAGCTGTTCCTGAACGAATACCATAATTATGAGATGTTCGCTGACGTACATTGGACTAGATTGATACTTTTATCGATCGTGTACTTCAGGTGAATGCAGGTATTCGGGGAGGCAACGTAGCGACGGGGGTTAGCCCGCCGCCAGGAGCGCAACCGCCTCCGCTGCGATCTCGGGCGGCACGATGTGGCCGTCCGGGAACTCATGGTACTGCACCGCATAGCCCGCCGCCCGGAAGCGCGGCACCAAGCGGCGGCTGCAAGCATTAATCGGCAGCACCGCATCGGCGATGCCATGCGAGATGTAGATCGCCGGCCGTCCCACTGCTGCGGGCGGAACGGCGAAGCCTGGCGAGAAGGCCAGCGCATGGGTGAACAGGTCACCATTCCCGATCGCCAGGGTCAGCGCGTAGGAGGCGCCATCCGAGAAACCCGCCAGCGCAATGCGCCGATGGTCCACCGCATGGCGCTGGAACACACCGCGCAGCGCCGCATCCAGGAAGGCGACGTCGGGTCCGAAGGCGCCACGGATGATGTCCCAGGTAGAGCCTCGACTTTCAGGCAAGAGAATGAGCACGTCAGGCGCCGCGGCCGCTATCAGCGCCAGCGTGCCGAGTGCTTCGCCGCCTGCACCATGCAGCATGACGATAAGCGGCAGCGGCTGGCCATCGGCCCGCGCCGGCGGCACTCGCAGCAGACCGTCCCGCCGCCCCCCTGAACCGATCGGGTGCAGCCCTTCAGGCTGCGGTTCGCCGGTGGCGGCACTTGGGCGGGCCAGGAGCCGACCACGCGAGGCCGCGGCGGCTTCATCCTTGCGATCAGACGTCATCGGGTTGCTCCATGCCATTCGGCGGAACGACGGCTTCGGTGGCGCAACCGCGTGGGGTCCCGCAGGTTCCGTGGGTCCTCCACAGAGGCATCCCGATCATGGCGCTCCCGCCCCGCATTGGCTTTCATGCCTCGCATGAGCAGTTCCCCCCTTCCGAACTCCTGGCCTTGGCGCGGGCTGCCGAGCAGGCGGGCTTCGACTGCGCGATGTCCTCCGACCACTTCCGGCCCTGGGACTGCTTCGACGACGCCATGGTCGAGACATTCTTCAAGACGCTGAAATTCGAACTCGTCTGGCGCGCCGCTTTCGAGATGCGTGCCGACGCCACGGCTGCCATCGGCCGCACCATCGATGGCTTCTACAACCCCATCCGGCGCCATTCCGCGCTCGACTTCACAAGCCCCGCACAGTTCGAGAAGATGGCCGTTACCTGACCCAATGCCTCTCCACTAAAGCGGAGCAAGTCCACCTGCCTCTGGCTCCGCTCCGACGACGTGCTAGCCGCCTTGGCCTTCAGAGCAGAGTGCTTTCCGAGACCTGGCTTACTCGGCGTTGGCCGTGCCTTCAGACGGCGCGCCATTCATTGTGCCGTTATCTGGCGCGGTTTGGTTGTCCAGCGAGGATGCTTCCGTCGCAGGCTTTCTCCGAGCGCTGGGTCGGCGAGCGGCGGCCTTCCTGGGCTGTGGGGCTGCTGCCACAGCAGCTTTGGGTGCGACGCGGCGTGAAGCTGGACGCTTCGTGGCCTTCGGGGCAGAGGCCTCGGGCGCCTTCGTCGAGCGTGCCGGTTTGGCCGCGGCGGCCGGAGCCTTACGGGCGTTTGCAGTGCGCGACGACAAAGCTGCTTTGCGGGGCGCGGGTGCTGCCTTGCCGCGGGCAGACCTGGCCTTCTCCTTGTTTTTGCGGGCTGTCAGCTTTTCCCGAATTGCGGCCAGCGCCGCCTTTGCGACCTGCGACCGGCCAGCATCGGGTGTCGAGTCCAAAATCTCAAAGAAGGCTTTGACGACCTTGGTGGTGCCGCGCGGAGCGGATGTCTCTGACTTCGCCATGGATTTTGTTCTCCTACATTGGTCGGCATAACATTCATTTGCCGCGGACACACAAATTTTCAGTGCGCTCAAGGTTTCCCGCAGATGCCGCGTCATCTGCCGCGAGCCATACCAGGTCGTCTCCAGGAACTGCGCGTCTATCAGCCGCATCAGCTCCAGGCTCACTGGCGTCTCCCCGACAGGCCGATGGTAGAACCCCGATCGGCTGATCGAGACCAGCTCGCACTGCCGCACCACTGATAGCCGCGGGTGCCCCGGCTCGATCATCTGGCGGCGCCGCTCGACGCTCATCGCCCGGACGCCTTGGCCAGAAAATCCCGCTCTACCACCAGCTGCCCGATCTTGGCGTGCAGCTTCTCGACATCCACCTCCGTCGCCTTCGCACTCTCCTCGGCCACTGATTTGCCGGAAAACACCGCCGCCAGCCCTTCCATGGCCTGCCGCTTCCAATCCCCCACCATCGTGTGGTGAATGCCGTGTTTCGTCGCCAACTGCGCCGTCGTCAGCTCACCCCGAAGCGCCTCCAGCGCCACCTCGCCTTGAAATCTGCCGAATACCGCGTTCGCTTGCCTGTCATCCGGGGCAGTCCTTCCCATTCCGAAGCGAGCTTAGCCTCCTGTCAGAAATCCGGGGACCATGGCACGGCCGATGAACAGGCGACGATTTTGGAGAAAGAGTGTTACCCGGCGCGGTATGGCCCATGACGGGGCCCGGCCGATTGGAGGCGGGCGATGGCAGCGGCCAGCCGTGCCCGGGCGAGCCCGCCGAGCCCTGGCATGGGTAGCACCGGCACTACAGGCCGGACGGAAAAGTCTCTCCGGTCTCAGCGCCGCCGTCCTCAGCGCCCGGTAGTGGCGTCACCGCCTGGGTTTCGGCAAACCAGACGAAGGCGTCGAATTGCTCCGGCAACACCGCCTCAAAGTAGTGGCTCTGCCGCTCGGTCGCCGGCCGATAGATCACGCCGATAGCGCGCTCCTGCCGCGGCCGCGCCAGCGCGGTGCGCAGCTCCGGCGCGACCGCCGGCCGCAGGTCGGTGAGCGAGCGTGACGGCGCATGGGCGCGGAACAGCGCCTCGTGGCTGTCCGGCCGGACCGGGCGGACCTTCATGATTTGCATCTCGTCGCCCCAGTCATGCGCCGCGGCGACGGTGCCACGATCGGTACCGAAGCCGATCAGGGCCGCCTCCTCACCGAAGGCGGTGCGGCAGAGCTCGCCAATGTTGAACTCGCCGGACCAGCCCATCTCGGTGGCGGCAGCATTGCCGATATGGCTGTTATGCGCCCAGACCACCGCCTTGGCATCTGGCCCGCGGCGCTGCAACAGAGCGCGCAGCGTGTCGAACATGTGCCGGTCGCGTAGGTTCCAGCTCTCGGTACCGGAGCGGTACATCAGCCGGTAATAGCGCTCCGCCCCCAGCGCCACGCGGGCATTCTGCGCCGCATCGAAAAGCTGCTCGCCCGCTTCGGCGGTCATCAGCGCCGCCTGCCGGGCCAGCAAGTCGCGCAGCTGTTGCACAGCGCCATCCTCACAAGGCTCGCGGTCACCGAACAGAACGGCACGACCGTAATCGGCTGGCTCCATGTGCCAGGGCGTGAGGCAGGCGTAGCGCCGGCGTGCGGCCTTGGCCGCCTCTGGATCGTTCGCATCGAGATAGGCAAGCACCGCGGTAATCGAGGCACCGAGGCTGTACACATCGAGGCCACGGAACTCCGTTCGCCGCTCCGGCGGTAACCCGGCGTTGTGCGCGCGCAGCCAGCCGACGAAGTCGCGGACCTCTGCGTTGCGCCACATCCAGGTCGGGAAGCGGGCGAAAGCCGGCCCTTCCTCTGGCTGGGCCGCGCCGCGCTGCCGCACCAAGCGGTCAATGCGTGCGGCATCGGGCCAATCGGCCTCGACCGCGACGATGCCGAAGCCGTGCCGCTCGACGAGGCGGCGAGTGATCGCAGCGCGGGCGCGGTAGAACTCGCTTGTGCCGTGCGTTGCCTCGCCCAGAAGAATAACACGAGCCCCGGCGAAGCGGTCGAAGGCGGCGCCAAAGGTTTCGGCATCCTCAAGCGGTGGCAGCGCCTCGGCGGCGGCACGGATCAACTGTCCGATCTCCGCCTCGTCAGGCGACCCACCAGGGATGGCGCCGTTGAGCAGGTCCGACATGGTTGATCCTCCTGTGGCACCCGGCCCGGGCTCCTTCTGGACGGAACGCCGTAGCAGCCGGGAGGATCGGGACGGGAGGAGGAATGAAGGCGCGGGCATGTGGCCCAGCTTGCGCAAAATGATCGGCCGGTATGAGGCGCAGTTTGCAGCCAACCCGAACGGGATGAGGAACAGGCTGCAGGTCGATCGGTTTGCGCGAGCCGGACCGCACTCCTTCACCGCTTCGGAGAAAGCGGGTGCCGCCGAGGTCACCCGCCTAGCTTGGCAATCATGTGTCGCGGTCGGGATTGGGCTCAGCCACGGGTCTTTGGGGCTCAGCATTCGCGTGCCGAGCATGCCACTTGCCCAGTTGGTCCCGCAAACGGCTCTTCGCCGCCTGGGCGCCGGCTTCAGCCAACTCCACCATGAAGAAGTCTCGCCGAGGTCCATCCATGGCCTGCAGCAGGTCCTGGTCAGCCGCAGGCAGGTCGTCCAGCGTTCCACCACTCCGACGGTGCAAGGCGACGGAACGTGCCAGCTTCCGTAGGATCTCCTGCGTCGCTTCGGGCAACTGGGTCATTCCGCAAATCCTGGTTCGTGAGGGGGCGAACGCAGCCTCGTCCGGGCAGTTACACCGTTACCGCCGACCCGGGCATTGTCACATTGTTTGACGACCGGGCGCGTTTGACCGCAAGACGGAGCTTGCGTGATCTCACGCTGCCATCTGGGCACACGTCTCCTGCCGCCAGATCTGGAATGCCTTGTCGCGCGAACGGCGGTACTGTCCGGCGGCCATCAGGTGCCGCCGTGGACGGAAGTGACCATAGATCATCGCGTGCGCCGAGAGGAACCGCTGAACTTGTTCTGGTTACTTGAAGCGCTGCATTTGGCGTTCTCGACGTCGTGTCGGGCGGTGGGAATTCTCAGCACGATTGTTCAGGTAGCGGCTGGTCCGATGCTTCACACCGGGCAGGACCTCGCGCTGGGCGACGCCATTCTGACACTTCACGCGACCGGTGCCTGGATACGTCCTCGGGAAAGCTCGAAAACCGCATCGTCCTGTTCGGACCCATTTCCGAAGCGGGCTCTTAGCTTGGCTTTGCACGTGCCGTGACGCTCGCGTGCCATCATGGCGGGCGGCAGACGATGAGCAGCAATCGCTCGATGAGATCGGCTGAGACATTCTGTGCTGTCCCGGCCAGCGGCGAGGTAGCAGAAAACTGCGCGCGCCAGAGCTCGCGGCGCACCAGCACGAGAGCGTCGCTGAAGGTTGGTAGCGACTTGCGGTACCAGCGCACACACTCGACCAGCGGTCCACGCTCGGCGGCGAGTTGGTTGGCCCACAGCGTCACGAGTGAGAACAGGGCGAACAGCGCGGGCGTGGTGCGGAGGATGGCCAGGTCGGACCATTGGCG
>NZ_JQKB01000113.1 GCF_000745835.1 Belnapia moabensis DSM 16746
AGCCACTTTGTTGCACTGAACGACCGTAGGGTGCATCGAACCCAAGCCGCGTTTCGGGTCATGTAATGCGGACGTAGATCGGGCGTCCGAGATCTAGCATTCGGTTCAGCACGCCGGCAGCGATGGTTACCTCGGTCGCCTGACGTCCATCCGTTTGCGAACGTAGTCCATCACCGATGACGCGCTTCCAGCGCGAGACGTCGGCCTCCACCAGGGCACGAGTGTTGTACCCCGATGCGCGCTGCCATCCCAAGCGGCCGCGCTTGGCGATACATTGCAGATGGGCATCGCGTTGCGTTGGTGTGGTCTCGGCCACGTCGCTTGGCACCGCATTTGCGCGCGGCGGCACGATGACCGCCGCCTTGGGATGGCGCGCTGCAATTTCGGCATAGACGTCGTCTCTGTCGTACGCGCCGTCGCCGGTGAAGGACGCCACCAATCCGTCCACTTGGTCGAGCAGTGGACCGACCTGAGAGCCGTCATCGGCATCCCTGTCGGTCAGTGCCGAGGCGACGATCAGCCCAGTGTCGGCGTCAGTGGCGAGGTGCAGCACTCGCCAAGCCCGACGCCGCTTGCTGCCATGCTTCTCCTCTAGCCACTCGCCGGGTCCACAGAGGCGGAGACCAGTGCTGTCCACCAGCAGGTGGACCGGCGCGCTCCCCGCTTTCGGCCGCGGCACTTCGAGCACCTCGGCCCGACGGCTGAGGGTGCTATGGTCCGGCACCGGCAGGTCGAGGCCGAGCAACTGCAGGACGGACGCGATCAGCCCCTCGGTCTGGCGCAGTGCCAGACGGAACACCGCCCGCAGCGTCAGGGCTGTGGCGATGGCCAACGCGGAGTAGACGGGCTGCCCGCCCCGGCCGGTACGCGGCTCAGCCGTCCATGCCTCGACCGCCTCCGGCGTAAACCACACGGTAAGGCTGCCGCGGGCGCGCAGGCCGGCGTCGTACTCGGCCCAGTTGGTCACCCGGTGCCGCTGCTTCGGGATGTGATGGCGCCGAGCGGCATTGGCTTTGAACGGCACGAGGGGTCCCCTGCAGGGTGAAGAGGCCTCGCCCCGGCCGCATCCTACCCCAGGCCACCCAGGCGGGCGACTGCTGCAACAAGGTCGCCTGCAGCACCTCGTCGAGGCGCGAAGGCTCGCCACCGTCCAGCGGCGCCTCGTCCGCCGTGGCCTCGATCCGCCGTGCATCCCAGAGCCAGCGCGCGAGGATCTCGCGCTTTTCCTCCGTGGTTAGCAGCGGATGTGTGGCGACATCGCGCGGGCTGGCGAAGACCCTCGCAGGGTCGAGCAGCGCCGCGTCGAGGTCAGGCATCACGAGGTGCGGGCGCTCCCAGGCGAAGCAGAACAGGGGATCTCCCTGCAGGGCGGCATGCGCCGGAGCACCTCGCAGGTTTCCGGCCGTGCATTGTACCGAGTGCGGCTCCTGCGGCTCATGCACGGTGAAGGGCAAGCCCTCCTGCTGCGCGTAGGCCACGGCGGCTTCCCAGCTCGGGAAGCTCAGCCGGACATGGCGCAGCGGATCCGTGCCGCCAATCCAGCCCATCAGCGGCTCGATGAACTCGGGCGAGCGCGGCTCGAACTCGAGCACCCAGTGACAGGTGTTTGCCCGGCCGGAGGTCATGGCCGATCGGCTGGGACGGTAGATGACGGCTCTGGCATCCGGCGGGAAGCTCGGCAGCGTCAAGCCGGGCATGCTCTCCATAGGCTTGGCCGGCTCGCCGGTGAGCAGGCGGGCGAGCTGGCCCTCCGCGACGATGTCACGGGTTCGATGGTGACGAACGCTCATGGTTTGCTCTCCTTGCCGAAGGGCACCGCCAGGGCTGGGACCAAGCTGGAACACCGGGATCCCGTTCGGCGGCCAGGGGCAGCCGCGGGTACACCGGCAGGGATGATGGGCGACAGTGCCCATCATCTGATTGCTGGTCCTACCCACCAACATGCCCTCGGCACCGCACGGCGCCGGTGTCCCAGGAAACCCGGCCGGCTCAGGCGGCTTGCCGCTCCTCAATCCTCCGCGGGCCCTGGGCCGGGCCGCCCCTGCCAATCTGGATACGGCGCGGCCGCATCGCCTCCGGCACTTCGCGCTGGAGATCAATGGACAAGAGGCCGTCGGCGAGGCTGGCACCCACGACCTTCACGTGGTCGGCCAGTTCGAAGCGGCGCTCGAAGCCACGGCCGGCGATGCCGCGGTACAGGACTTCCCGCTGCTGTCCGCCGCCCCGGCCTCGGTTCTGCCTTTCGCCGGAGACCACCAGCAGGTTCTGCTGCGCCGTCACCGAGAGCTCGTCAGGGCGGAAGCCTGCTACCGCGAGGGTGACCCGGTAGCTGTCCTGGCCGGTGCGCTCAATGTCGCAAGGCGGGTAGTTCTCCCCGGCCCCACCTCGCATCGCGTGCTGCAGCAGGTCGAACATCCGGTCAAAGCCCACGCTGGACCGGAACAGCGGGCTGAGGTCCAGGTCGGTCCTCATTTCCACATCCTCCTCCCGAAGCAACATGGATCTGAGCGGCGCCGCCACCCGGCGCCGTCTGCCGGGTCCCATCCGGGCACCTAGCGGATTGTCTGTGGTTCGCCGCCCACCAGCTTCAAGAGCCTGAAATGAACTGCCGACGAACCGGGGACGGTAGTGCCGGATGCGCAGCCAAGACCGATCCGCTTTGCGTCTGACCTGGACGTGAGTCGAGGCGGTGCGACAGCGCGTTGGCGATGGCGCCCTCGGAGATCGGGAGGCTGAAGAGCTCGCCGGCCAGTCGCGCCAGCCGCTCGAAGCCGACATGATGGTTGTGGTGCAAATAGGCCAGCAGGGCATGAGTATTGTGGCCGAACGGCGTACCCGGCGGCATGTCAGCCAGTGGCGCGGCGCGGAAGCGCTTGGCACAGGCGCAGCGCCCGTCGTGCAGCTCGATCCGCGTTACCTACGGCGCCACCGGCGGACGTCCCATGTGGTCGTAGCGCATACGGCAGCTCTGCTGTCCGCGTTGCAGACTCGCCTTGACCCGCAGGGGGTATCCACACATGCGATAAGTCGCGCTGATCCAGAGTGATCGCCGCTTAATCCCAACCCGCCGGGGGCACGAAGCTGCGGTAGTCCTGCTCCAGCAGTTGGGCGAAGCCGATGCAGCCGAGATCGCCATACTGTGGGCCGATGATCTGCACGCCAATGGGCAGCCCGCCCGGCGAAAGCCCGATTGGCGCGACGGTCGAGGGCAGCAGCGCCATGCCGCTGAAGCCCGCCCAGAAGAGCTGGTCGGTGGTCGGCACCTGCCGGCCGTTCACGGTAATGGTCCGCTCCCAGCGTTCGCCCTGCTGGTCGTGCGGGACCGCCGGCGACGACGCGGCAGGACACAGCAGCACATCCCAGTCATGGAAGAAGGCAGCCCAGGCATGACGCATGCGTTCTCGCTGTTCATGCGCACCCAGCCAATCGCGATGCAGGCCGGTATCCGCGCGCAGCATACGGGCGCGATGGCTGTCGTCCTCAAGTGAAAGGCAACGCGCCAAATCCTGCTCTGCGGCGAAGATCACCGGCGGTATGCCGGCCGAAGTCGCCGAGCGTAGTAGGTGCATATAGACCCGCATTGCCACGTCAGTATCGATCGCCGGCCGCGCCGTCAGGCTCACCACGGCGCCCCGTGCTGCCAGCCAATCGGCCAAAGCTTGGATCGCGTCCTGCACGCTGCAGTCAACCTCAGCATTACGGTCGTCCAGCATCACCGCCACCCGGTAACCCGCCAGTGTCGTATGCCTGGGCCGCGGCAAAGACAGGTGCCTGCCCACGGCATCGATCGGATCAGGTCCCGCAATGATGCTGAGCGCCACAGCCAAGTCGCCAGCACTGCGCGCCAGCGGCCCGATTACTGCAATATCCGTCTCCGCCACATTACCGCCCAGCGCATGGCCGAGCGAGGGGCAGATCCCCCATGTCGGCTTGTGCCCGAAGACGCCACAGTAATGCGCCGGGTTGCGGATGGAGGCGCCGATGTCGCTGCCGATCTCAAGCCCGGTCAGCCCCGCAGCTAGCGCTGCCGCCGGTCCGCCCGAGGAGCCGCCCGGCGAACGCGCCAGGTCCCAGGGGTTGTTTGTGGTGCCATGGATGGCATTGAAGCTCTGCCAGTCGGCCAGGCCGAGCGGCACGTTAGTCTTGCCGAAGATCACCACGCCGGCGCCGAGCAGCCGCTCGACCGCGAGTGCATTTGCCGGCGCAATGCTGTCACGGAGCGCGGGGATGCCCCAATGCGTCGGCAGACCGGCAACGTTGAAGCTCTCCTTCACCGTCATCGGCAGGCCGTGCAAAGGTCCCCAATCCTCGCCGCGGGCGAGCGCCGCATCCGCCGCCTCGGCCCGGGCCCGGGCGGGTGCCACGTCCCGCACCACTACCGCGTTCAGGCGCGGGTCGTGCCGCTCGATCCGGGTCAGGTAAAGATCGAGCAGCTCGCGACTGCTGATCCGTCGCGCTTGGATTGTGGCGGCCAAGTCAAGGGCAGAGCGAAAAGGGAGGTCGGTCATGGGCGTTCTCCGCTCACCACATCGTCGCACGCTACCTCGCCGGCTTGGCGCTGATTATCGTTCGTCACGCCGCCGGTAGTACCGGCTTCGTGTGCAGCCGCCCTGCTGGACGGTGGAGAGGTCGCTCGGCCAGTTCGGTCACTGGCGGCAGCTATTCAAAGGGCACCGTCAGGTTGAGCGAGCTTGGCGGGCCGGTCCAGGTCAGGTAGGCAGCCGAAATGAGCTCGCCAGCCGCCAAGTCCCCCTATGCCGGCTACCGCTTCCCGGCCGAGGTGATCAGCCATGCGGTCTGGCTGTACTTTCGTTTCCCGCTCAGCCTTCGCATGGTCGAGGAAATGCTGGCGGCACGTGGCATCGTGGTCAGCCATGAAACCGTGCGGCAGTGGGCGCTCAAATTTGGCCAGGAGTTCGCCACTCAGATCCGGCGGCGGCTGCCGCGAGCTGGTGACAAGTGGCATCTCGACGAAGTCGTCATCAAGATTGCTGGGGTGAAGCACTGGCTTTGGCGTGCCGTCGATCAGACTGGGTTGGTGCTCGACGTATTGGTGCAGAGCCGGCGGGACAAGCGGGCGGCGAAGCGTCTGCTGCGCAAGCTGCTCAAGCGGCAGTGCCGGGTGCCACGCGTTATGGTCACCGACAAACTCCCGAGCTACGGGGCGGCGAAGCAGGACGTGATGCCCGGTGTCGAACACCGGCAGCACAAAGGTCTAAACAATGGGCCGAAAATTCACACCAGCCTAGTTCGGGTGAAGGGCCGTTGGATGTATTTGTATCGCGCGGTCGACAGCCGTGGGCAAACCACCGACTTCCTGCTCTCGGCCAAACGGGATGCGGAGGCTGCGAAGCGGTTCTTCCGCAAGGCGCTCGGGCAGCCGCATACGGTAAACCCACGCACCATCACGGTGGACAAGAACCCAGCTTACCCGTGCGCCAACGCGGAGATGAAAGCAGACGACGAGCTGTGGCGCTTCACCCGGCTACGACAATGCAAGCACCTCAATAACGTTGTGGGACAAGGCCTCGGCGCGTGAAACGCCTGGTCCGACCAGGGCTTGGCTTCGGCAGCTTCCACACGGCACGACGAACACTGGCAGGCTACGAGGCCATGGCGATGATCAGGAAGGGGCAGGTGCACAGGTTAGGGGGACGAGACATGCGGACCCAAGCCACCTTTGTCGCTGAGCTTTTCCAGATCGCAGCCTGATCTGGAGCCTGTCGCGGCGATCTGCGGCTTGTCGCAAACTTTGCAACGCAACCGTCGAAACAGACCTGAAGAGCCAGACTTATTTCGCGTTCAAACTCTAACGCCAGTGGCAGATCTGAACCACTTTCGTGAGGTTGTTCTCCACTGGACGACAGGATGCTTGGTCGAACATGATGCCGAGCACATCCGCAGCCTCCCGGTCATAGTCGTCCGGGAACTCAAGGACGACGAAGGCCGGCCCAGAATGCGACCGCACGGCCCGCAGCACTAACGCTGCGTAGCTGGCGGGGTCAGTGGCCACGCCCGCCCAATTAGGATTGGGGCCGCCCACGAACCAAACCCCAGGGCCCACCAAAAACGGGGCGACAAAGGCAACGGCAGGTCCAAGCATCACGACCAGCGAGCCCGCTGGCAGCGCTATCTGCTTGACCGCCACCACCGCAGCCCCATGGGGCTCTCCTTCCCACAGGAAAGGTTCGCGCGGATGGGCAGGGTACTCGGTGACCAAGGCAGAAACACCGAAGGCGGTGGCCAGGCAGAGTGCTGCCCCGCCACGCCACCATCCCGCCGGCGGCACCGATCCATGGCTTAGGGGCGCCGCCAGGAGCAGTTCGCGTGCCGCTGCCCAGACCGGGATGCCGAGCAGCACCTCAATCGGGATGGCATAGCGCAGGATGGAAAAGACACCGAGCCAAGCCACGTAGCTGACGAGCACGAAGGCGATCACCGCCCGCATGGCACGGGCGGCAACCCGCGCGGTGGTGTCAGCCGCCATGGCGCCGGCCCAGGCCGCGCGAGGGTGTTTGTCCCGCTGGGCCCGACGCCGCGCCGCCAGTGTCAGAAAGAGGAGCAGCGCGGCTAGGCCGACGGCGAAGCGTGGGTCGGCAAGTGGCGGCTCCAGCACAACACCCTCAGACCGGTGCGCCCAGAGGAGCGGATAAGCAACTGCTTCTGCCAAGCTATCCGGGAGGAATCTGACGTCTTGCTGCCCAGTGGGCGGAAACAGAGGCGAGCGGAATATGGTGTTGGCGATCGGTCCGAACGGGTTGCCGAACCGCTGCCACAGGAACCAGCCCCAAGGTCCGTAGGTGATCGCGAAGCCCAGCACGCCACCGAGCGACACCAGCCCCACCGCCCGTGTCCTTGATCCCATACCACCGCGCACTGCAATGGCTCCGGCAACCGCGAGGGCGGGCGGGAAGATAATGGCGGTGAGCTTCAGGCCAACCGCGCAGCCGCCCAGAAAGCCAGCCAACAGTCGCCACCGCGCAGCCTGGGGTACCTTGTGCCGGTCATTCGCTTCTGCCGCGAGCAGGATGGCGAGTAGAGCACCCAGGACCAGGCAACCAATCTGGACGTCGTTATAGGTCGAGCCGGCCTCCGGCAGCGTCGCTGCACCGGTCAGTCCGAACAACGCGACCAACGCGCTGGCGGCAGTCATGCGTCCGACGACGCCATGACAGGCAAGGTTGGCGATGGCAATGGTGAGGCAGGCCAGCAGCCCCGCATAGCTGGCCTGCAATACCGATACCAGGCGTGGCCAGCTGTTCAGCGGGCTCCTGGTGAGCAGATAGAAGGGCAGGTCGAGGCCGGGATGCATGAAGCTATGGGCTCGCGCGGGCGCGAGATCGATCCCCCACCGGCCTTCCAGCAAGGCGTAGACATTGTAGTAGTGGTAGTTCCTCAAATCCCAACTGGTATCACGGCCAAGAGCAAGGGCGATTGCGGCCGCCGCGGCCCAGCAGGCAAGGAGCACGCCCCAGCCCATCCGAAACCCGCCAACGGTCGAGGCGTCTTTCCGCCACTGCGGTTGCTGGACGGCGCGGGTTATTCCGTCAACCATATCCGGTGCGGACGCTCTCTAGGCGGAGCATAAGGGTTCGGACTCCCTGAAGGACAACCAAAGCCTAGCGGCAAGCCAGACGTCCAACGATCACGTTGATGCGTTTTGCTAATAGCGGCTTCGCCGCCATGGGGTGGCTCAGTCATCGGCGGGGAGAAGACCTGCAGCGTCCTGGGCAGCTGTGACGCCTGTATACTGGCGGAGGCTGCCAAGGCTGCCTCGCTTATCGTGGTTGACCGCCATGGTGGCTGCCAGTCGATATCGGCTCAGCAGTCTATACCAACGCCGATCCCGCTGTGTTCAAGACGGCTCCGGATTCTTGAATCAAGCAGATTTCCACGCCGTGGCTGGTCAAAAGCATTCGCTGCAACGGACTTCGGCCTCTCAGGTCCCGCCCGTCTGCCCGAACCAGACACCCAGCAGGGCGCCTACTGACACCAGCAGCAGGCCGCCATTCACGACAATCAGCAGCTGCGCAGGTCGGAGCGTTGCGACGTGTCGTGCCCCGGGCGTATGTCTCGCCACACTGCGACCGCAAAGCAGAAAGCCGAGAACAGCACCAGGAGGGAAGCATTGAACAAAATAGCCCATTCTGGCAGCTCGCTGCCAAGCAAGGTCTTGGCTCCTACCTCCGCCACTAGTGACACAAGCCCGGCGCGAACCCAGGCTGCGTAGGTCCGCTCCGCCGCCAACTCCGTACGATCAGCAGCATAGATTACCCGCGGATCATCCTCTGCATCAGGCATACAGGAGGAACGCACCGCAGACATTCCGCCTCCCCCACTGGCAGCCGCACCTGGCTGCTTGCCCACTGCCCGCACTGCCAGCGCGACGTCATTCTCAGGTGGCGGATGCCACCATCCCTGCGGCTGGAGCACGGTGGCGCAGGGCAAGCCAAGCACCTCGGCTCATCAGGAAGAGATCGGACATCATCGCCGGCGCCGAGCCAACGGCGAGGTTGTGGGCGAACCAGGGCACCGAGCTGGCAAGGATCAGGGCGCGGAACCGCGTCTTGTCGGTCTGCCAACGGCCAAAGCAGGCGAGCGCTGTCCCGAGTGCCGCGAAGAGCGAGTGCCAGCCTTCCCATGAGCAGGCCGCCAGCAGCACGACCGGGAGCAGCGCCACTAGGTAGAGGGAGCGCGCCAGGCGGATGCCTCGGCTGTCCGGTGGTCCATCCAGCGCTGCGGAGATGACCGTAAGCAGCATGGTCAGCACGGTCATGCCCGCGGCGGTCCAATGTCCCTGCAATGCCCAATGCAGGAGAAACCCGGGTGCGGTTGCGATCTGAACCGCGAGCATGGCCCGTCGTGTTCGCGCAAAAGACCACGTCAAAGACCCGGCGAGGCCCCAGGCGCCGCACAGTCCAACCAGCACATCAGCAACCATGTCCCACCGCCCTCACGCCCACCTCGGCGCTCATGCGGCGAGCCCGTATACCACCCCTGATTAACTACTTATGATTGAAACAGCGGCCCGGCACTTCAAACAATGCTCTGCCGCCCTGGTGTTGCTCGTTCAGGCTCACAACTAGGCCAACGGCCGAGCCAGGGCCGCTTGCCATCGCACCGCCGGCCAACTTGCCTCGTGCTCCCCCGTTCGTTCCGGCCCGGTTGAGGCGGTTTCCCGCGATTGCGGCGGCGTCGGCTGACATGCGATAAGCACCACTTACCGCAAGTGATGCAGGGCTTGCCGCAATCGCGGGTAACCGCCCAATTCCGGGCCTGACCGGGGGCGGGCAGGGGACCATGAGCGAGGCGGAGAGTGCGGCGGCGGCTACGGCCGGGCCGCTGGCTGTGGTGCCAAAGCCGGGCAGGGACCTCGCCGTGGCCGGTGCCGCGGCGCTGGCCGCTGCCCAAGCCTATGCCAGGGAGGCGCTCGCGCCGGAGACGCTCCGCGCCGACGCCGCCGATTGGGCCCACTTCTGCGACTGGTGCAGCGACGCGGATTGCGAGCCACTGCCGGCCGAGTGAAAAGCCGGTCGGGGTCGCGGTGAAAGACCGACCGTGTTAGCGGGCGGGCGCCGTGCCGGATGGCGCTCGTGTGTTGCCAAAGCGGGCCCGGGCGCTTTCCCGGGCGATCTGCTCGATATGCGTTTGCAGCCGCGCATGTTCTCGCGCCAGCTCAGCCAGCTGAGTGTCCAGGGCTACCCCCGTTGCGGTCGCGGCATCTTGGCTCACCTTCAGTGTCGTACCGGCGCGGAGAGATCGCCGATGCAGCGCGACCGCCAGCCATCCGAACAGGAAGGCTGCTACCGGGGCGGCGTAGGCGATGACTGCGTAGCTGTTCATCGAAGATCCCCAAGGACGCTTCTTGCCAGCATATGTAGGCCCGCTGCGGATGAAAACGATAGGGCTACAAAGGCGACCAGCCCACCCGGCCCCAATGCAGCACGGACCTCCTGCAAATTGAAGTAATAGCTCACGCAGGGCGTGATGACCCCGACTGTAAATACGGCGGTCGAGGCCCGGTCCAGGGCGTTCGCCAGCAACTTGATTCGCTCGTTATCCACCAGATCCGACATGCTTGCACCCTAAGCGAGCGCTCGCGCTAAGCCTAGCGGCGTCCGTTGCGGCTTCCTTCCAATTTCGCAGGAAACCGCTGATGTGGCGACATAGTAGGTGGTCTTCACTGATGTTTCTACTACAGGTGGGGCATTTGGAGTGGATAGCCGGCCTGGATCTGTTGCAAAGTTTTCTGAGCTGCGAGGCGCCTAAAATTCTCGGTCAGGCTCCTCGCCAAGGGTGCGCAATTATGCGGCTCACGACGGAGCGATCGAGCAATCAAATTACTAAATTCTATTCTGACCGAAGAACATAGAATAGAACCGGAGCATCAATGCCGGATCGTCCCTTCCAAACGCCATTACCCCATTATGGTCGTACTCGCTGGTTCGCCAGGCCATGCTTCCGCAGCTCCGGCCCTAACCGCCCTGATAGCGCCAGCCAGGAAAGACGCAGGTCGCCCCGTAGCGACCAAGTTGGGTGACTGAAGGTGGCTGGCCGGTTCCGCTCAATCAGCAGGTGTGAAATCCACGCGCAGCCGTAGCCGATCACTGGGGCCAGCAACATCAACCACCAGGGGCCTATCAACACGCCCACCAGCAGCACGATCGCAGCCGTCCAGGTGCCAGCAACATGCGCCGCTCGGGTCGCTGGCCGGCTGTGCTCCCGCAGGTAAAAGGGCCAGAACTCATCGAAGCTGTTGAAGCGGTCAGCCATGAGGAGACTGTGAGCCAGTAACCCGCCGGAAGCAAACAAACACTTCTACCTTGGCACATCGATGCCGTGGGGGGGGCGTCCACCTAATTACGGCTGCCCGCGTGACCTCCACCATCAAGCACCAGCGGCCAGGACACTTGCGGCCAGAATCCCAGCGTGCTGCGATCAGCCATGGTTGACATTCCTCCCTCCGACGCCCGCCTGGACCGCGACCTCATCGTCCTGCTCGACCATGCGTTGGCGATGGTAGCGGACCACCTTGCGCCCGAGCAGCGCGCTGATCTCTGGCAGAGGACCGAGAAGATGGGTCTCGGCGGCCATATCGAACGCCAGTGTTCCCCCGAAGTACAGCGCGTCCTCCTAAGCGAGCACTCGCGCGTCAACCCGGACGGGGGACAGGTGGGGGAGGCCACGAGCGAGCCTCACCGCAGCGAGGAAGGTGTGGTTGTCGCGGAAGGGTCCGGCAAGATTTCGGGGATACCTACCAGCTAGCAGCCCACCAGACTCGCGGCTCCGGACCGCGCTCATGAACTGGCGCACGCGGCCAACAGAAGCCACCGATGCATCCCTAGTCGGGATGCGCCCCGTCCGATCGGTCACCTCCAAGGATGTCGATGGTTGGTGCGCCGTAGGAGGGTGCTGCACTTTCATCGGACGCACTCTGGCACGCCCGCCGTCCGCGCGGCATCCACCGCCGGTGGTCGCGCGGCCTGATCTCCGCACCTCAACCCAGCCCATCTATCTCAGCGGCCTCGACGGCGGACAGACCAGCCCAGCTCGGGCATTCCAAAGAGGCGCCAGGGGACCTATGGCTATGCGATCCGACATCGGCGGGCACCCGGCCATCTGTACCGGGGCACCCCTACCGCATCGCCCTGCCTCCATGGGAGGCGCCCCGGGACTGGTTAGAACCAACTGGAAACTTGTAGGCTGCTGGACAAACAGTCCGGAGGAAACATTGTGGCCCATCTTACGCGGCGCACCGTCCTTGCGGTTGGCATGTCCCTGGCAGCGTCCGCCTCAGCATTGGCACAGGAGAGCTTCCCCTCCCGCCCGGTGACCATCATCGCCGCTGGCGCCGCCGGCGGGCCGACGGACACCATCACCCGCATTGTCGCCGACAGCATGGGCGCACACCTCGGCCAGGCGGTCGTGGTCGAGAGCATCGGGCCTGCGAACGTAGCCACGCAGCGACTCACCCAGGCACGGCCCGACGGTTACGTGCTGATGATGACCAACATCGGCATGGCCGCGAGTGCGACGCTCTACCGCCGCCTGCCATACGACGTCCTCACCGACTTCGCGCCGCTCGGCCTCGTGTCCGACGCGGCCATGACCTTCATCGCGCGGCCCGGCTTCCCGGCCGGCAATTTCGGCGAGTATCTTGCCGCCCTAAAGCAGCAAGGCGAGGGGCTGAACTTGGCGACGGCCGGGCTCAGCTCGGCGGCCAA
>NZ_JQKB01000114.1 GCF_000745835.1 Belnapia moabensis DSM 16746
CGGTGCGCGCCGGTTCACCAGGCCTGCCAACCCCTCGGCGTTGTAACGGTGCACCCAATCGCGCAGGGTCTGCCGGTCCATGCCGCAGGTTGCGGCCGCGTCCGTGCGCGACTGCCCTTCCAGTACCAAGGCAAGAGCCAGCATGCGTCGCGCTGCGTTCGCGTCCCGACTGCGAGCTGCAGCCTGCCTCAGGGCATCCGCCGACAAGTCCTGCCGCGTGATCACCACCGCCATCGCAAGCCTCCCGAATCGAACCCCCGGGAGACAGCGAATCACGCCCGCCGCAAACCGCGGATCACATGCGAGTCAGTGACCATGGCGGTTGGTATAAGTCACAACCTCCTTCATGAGCGCTGGCCGGGAGACGTTTTCGACAAGATATCCTGCAGCACGGCTTTGTCGAGACCGAGTTCCGCCACCAGCCGCTTCAGCCGGGCATTCTCCTCGTCAGCTGCGCGAACTCACGGACCTGGTCCGTCTCCAGCCCGGCGTACTGCTTCTTCCAGCGGCAGAAGGTTTGTTCCGAGATACCGAGCCTGCGCGTCAGCTCCGCCACCGACAGGCCCAACTCGGCCTGCTTCAGCACTGCCATGATCTGCTCCACCGAAAATCGCCGCTTCATGGCCAATCTCCACATCCAGCATGAGGAAATCCGCCGAAACTCCGGCGAAATTTGGATAAGGTGCGATATGGAACGTAGCGCTAAAGCTTTCCTATTTTGTGTTTGCCAGTGGATAAGGCATTAAGTCCATTCCTGTCTTTCACGCTCCTGCTTCTATTCTCGGCACAAGCAGGAAGAGCCATGCACCTATTGCGCCGCAGCACCCTCGGGCTGCTCGGCGCCCTGCCTGCCATGGCGGAAACCCGCCTCTGGCCCGGCCGCGCCATCCGCTGCATCGTGCCGAGCGCCACCGGCGGCTACGACGCCTATGCCAGGCTGATAGCGCCGCGCCTCGCCGAACTGCTCGGGCAGCCGGTCGTGATCGACAACCGACCCGGGGCGAACGGTACGATCGGCATGCAGGAGGTCCAGCGCAGCCCGCCGGACGGCTATACGATCCTCTTCGGCCATATCGGCGCGATCACGATCAACACCAGCATCTACCGCAACATGCCGCTCGACCCGGTCAAGGATCTCGCCCCGGTCACCGTCGCCGTCGCCTCGCCGCTGGTTTGGGTGGTGGACCCGGCGACGCCGTTCCAGACGATGCCGGCGCTCGTCGAGCGGGTGAAGGCGGAGCCCGGCCGCTGGCGCTACGCGCTGCCGAGCTCCGGCAGCATCAACCACCTTGTCGTCGAGGACTTCAAGCGGCGGCACGGGCTCGACATGCCGGCAGTACCTTATCGCGGTACGCCCCAGGCGCAGATGGATGTTATCGCCGGCCAGGTCCCGATCATGCTGGACAGCCTCGGCGCCGGCTACGGCCACATCGCCGGCGGCCGCTTCCGAGCCCTGGCGGTCACCGCGGCCGAGCGCTCCGACCGGCTGCCGGCCGTGCCCTCGATGATGGAGCTCGGCCTCGACAGGCGCGAGTACGTCGCCTGGTATGCCTACATGATGCCCAAGGGAACGCCGCCCGAGGTGATCCAGCGGCTTAATCAGGCGGTCAACCAGATCCTGGGCGAGCCGGCGATGATCGGGCGGCTGCGCGACCTCGGCGCCGCGCCGCGGCACACGACACCTGCCGAAGCCCTTGCCTTCATGCAGTCTGAGCAACGGACCTTCGAGAGCATAGCCCACGCCGGCAGGATCGAGGTGGAATAAGCCGGAACGGCCAAACCAGGCTCTAACGTGCCGCAGGCTGGATCGCGACGGGGTCGTTGCGCTCGTCCATCCGTGCCTCGTAGGAGAGATTTTCCCGCATCGCCCAAAGCGCCTTCTGTAGGTAAAGCGGCACCAGCATTGCGTCGTCCAGCGCCGCAAGGCTGGCGCGCCTAAGCAGGTCTTCACGCCGGCCATCGTCCATTTCCATCTCGGCCGCCGCCACCAACTCGTCCATCGCCGGATTGGAGTACTGGAGCCGATTGGCGGCGCCCCGGCCCGCCTCGCGATCCGGGATACGGAGGACGGAGTTCAGCAGCACTGAGGCCTCGCCGGTGGAATTTCCCCAGCTCAGCAGCGCCGCCGGCGCCTCGCGCCGCGTCGCGCGATTAATGAAGACGGCATAGGGCTGCGCCTCGACCGTCGTCCGGATGCCGATGCGCGTCCACATCTGACCAAGCGCCTGCACCACCCGCGCATCATTCATGTAGCGGTCGTTGGAGCCGATCAGGGTGAGGCCGAAGCCCCCCGGATAGCCTGCCTCGGCCAGCAGGCGGCGCGCCCCTTCGGGGTCGGCGGCCGGTACGGGCCGGTCGGGCAGGGCGCTGTAGCTGCCGGGTGGCATGAATTGGGTGGTGGCGAGTGCGGCGCCCTGCATCACCCGCTCCACCAGCAGGCGCCGGTCGATCGCCATGGCGAGCGCCTGCCGCACGCGGAGGTCGGACAGCGGGTTGGCCGCCAGCGGCCCGCCGCCGGCCGCGGTCAATGCCGGCACCGGCGGCGGCCGCGTGCCGTCGAGGGTGACGTACATCACCCGGAGGCTGGTCGTCTCAGCGAGGCGGAAGCGGCGGTCGGCGCGCAGGCGGTCGAGGTCGGTGGTCGGAACCTGGTCAATGAAGTCGACATCGCCGGCGAGCAGCGCAGCGGTGCGCGCCGCATCGTTGATGATCATCCGATAGGTGACGCTCGCCCAGTGCGGTCGCTCGCCCCAATAGGCGTCGTTGCGGACCAGCGCGATGCGGTCGCCCGCGGTGTAGGAGGCCAGGCGGAAGGGGCCGGTGCCGATGGCGGCCTTGCCGCTGTTGAGATCCGCCGTCGTCGCGTCGGCATGCAGGCGGCGGCTGAGGATCAGCACCTGCGAGAGATAGGTCGGCAGCAGCGGCGCCGGCCCGCTCGTGTGCAAGCGTAGGCGACGTTCGTCGAGGATCTCGACCCGGCTGATCGGCCGGATATGGGTTGTGTAGGAGGCGCCGGGGCCGCGCACCTGCGGAATGCGCTCAAAGGTGAAGGCGAAGTCGTCGGCCTGCAGCGGCGTGCCGTCGTGGAAGCGCACGCCCTCCCGCAGGGTGAACTCCCAGGCTTCCGTGCCGACCGGCCGCCAGCTCTCGGCGAGGCCGGGATGCAGCCGCGCCTGGGCATCTGTCGTCAGCAGCGTGTCGAACAGCATCGCTCCGACTTCGCCGTTGGACCGCAGCAGGTGGTAGTGCGGATCGAGAGAGGAGACCGGCGAGCCGACGCCCATGGTCAGGCTCTGGCTCATGGCCGGGGCAACGGCCAGGCAAGGCAGCATAGCCAAGCCGAGCAGCAGCCGGCGCGGGCAGTGCGACATGGGACGTCCTCCTCCTACCGACCGATCGGTCGGGTTATCGTTGCCGCGGACGCTAGGGCGGGCGCGGCGGCGGGGCAAGACCTCCACGATGCTGTGCTTGCGGGGCCTGGCGGAGCGGGCTAGGGTCCGGCCGTGACCCGACCGACCGATCGGTCGGGTCACGGGGATGGAAGGAACGCCAGGAATGACAGCAGGGCGGCTGTGCCATGGCCTTGCCGCGGCAGAGATCCCGCGCCGGGCGGCGCTCGGCGGGTTGCTCGGCCTCGGCGCTGCGAACAAGGCCAGGGCGCAGGCTTGGCCCAGCCGGCCGATCCGCATGATCGTGCCCTTCGCGCCGGGCGGCGGCGCCGACATCACCGCGCGTTTTGTGGCCGAGCCGCTCGGCGCCGCTCTCGGCCAGCCGATCGTCATCGAGAACCGCGGCGGGGCGGGCGGCACCATCGGCACCGCCGCGGTGGCCCAGGCCCCGGCCGACGGCTATACGCTGCTCTACGGCACACCCGGCCCGCTGATCACCATCCCGCACCTGATGGCCGCGCTTCCGTACGACGCGCAGCGGGACTTCGCTCCGGTCAGCGTGTTGACCAAAGGCGCCTATGTTATGGCCGTGCACCGCGACGTGCCGGCCCGCAGCGTGGCGGAGGTGATCGCTCTGGCACGCGCGCATCCGGGTGAGCTGACCTATGCCAGCTCCGGCATCGGCGCCGGCAGCCACCTCGCCGGCGAGCTGCTCTGCATCGAGGCCGGGATCCGCATGTCGCACGTCCCCTTCCGTGGCACCGGCCCGGCCCTGCAGGAGACGGCGGCAGGGCGGGTCACGATGTCGATCGACTCCTATGGGCCGATGTTGTCGCTGCTCCAGGCCGGCAACCTGCGGGCCATCGCCGTCACCAGCGCGGAGCGCATGCCGGAGCTGCCGGACCTGCCCACCATAGCCGAGACCATCCCCGGCTTCGAGGTGACCGTCGTCAACTATGTCTGCGTGCGCTCAGGCACGCCGCAGCCCGTCGTCGCTCGTCTGAACGAGGCGCTGGTGCATGTCCTCGCCGATCCCGCGCTCGACGAGCGGATGCGCGCCGCCGGCTCCAACCCGCCGCAGGGCAGCTCGCCGGAGGAACTAGGCGCGCTGCTGCGGAGCGAGTCCGCGAAATGGGGCGAGGTCATCCGCCGCGCCGGCATCAAGGCCGGCTGAGCCAAGCAAGCGAGAAGGAACAACCGGAATGTCTACCGACGTCGTGAAGTTCGAAGTGGCCGACTACGTCGCTGTCGTCACGCTGAACCGCCCGCCTGTGAATGCGGTGAATGCGGAGCTGCGCGACCGCCTCATCGAGATCTTCGACGCGGCGACCGACCGCGACGACATTCGCGCGCTGGTGCTGACCGGGCAGGGCAAGATTTTTTCCGCCGGCGCCGATCTTCGGCAGCGGCCGGACGCCTCGGTCGCGGGGCAGTACTGGCACCACAATCGAGCGACCCGCGAGACTGGCAATTCCATCAAGGAATGCACCAAACCGGTGATCGCGGCGGTGAACGGCGCGGCGCTCGGCGCCGGCTTCGGGCTGATGGCCGCCTGCGACATCATGATGGCGAGCGAGACGGCGGTCTTCGGCATGCCAGAGATCGATGTGGGTCTGGCCGGCGGCGCCGCGATGCTGAACCAGCTTCTCGGCAAGTCATTCACCCGGCGGCTGATGTTCACCGGCGACCGGCTGCCGGCGGCGGAGCTCTACCGGCTCGGCGTCATCGATTCCGTCTGGGCACCGGACGAGCTGCTGCCGGCGGCGATGCGGATGGCGGCTCGTATTGCTGAGAAGAGTCCGCTCGGCATCAAGTATGCCAAAAACAGCTGCAATTTCGTCGAGCTGATGTCGCCCAAGGACGCCTACCGCTTCGAGCAGAATTTCACCTACGAGCTGTCGAAGACCGAGGATGCGAAGGAGGCGCGCACCGCGCAGCTCGAGAAGCGCAAGCCCGAATTCAAGGGCCGCTGAGCATGGCCGCCGCCATCGACTACGAGGCCTTCCGCGCCGAGGTCCGGGCCTTCGCCGAGACGCGCTGCCCGCCCGAGATCCGCGCGGTGGTCGCCACCTACCGCAAGTTGTCGCGCAAGGTCTGGTATCCCTGGCAGAGGATCCTGTTCGAGCATGGGTGGGGCGCTCCGGGCTGGCCGAAGCAGTATGGCGGCACGGGCTGGGATCTGAAGCAGCGTCACATCTTCGACGAGGTGATGGCGGAATGCGACTGCCCGCCGCAGTATCACCACGGCCTCCGACATATCGGTCCGGTCATCCTCGAATACGGGTCGGAAGAACAGAAGCAGCGCTTCCTGCCGGGCATATTGAGCGGCGAGGATTGGTGGTGCCAAGGCTATTCGGAGCCCGGTGCGGGGTCCGACCTTGCCTCGCTGCGGACCATGGCACGGCGGGAGGGTGACGAGTATGTGGTGGAGGGTCAGAAGACCTGGACCTCCCACGCGCATGAGTCGGACTGGATGTACACTCTGGTCCGCACCTCGAAGGAGGCGAAGAAGCAGCAGGGCATCAGCCTGCTGCTGATCCCGCTGAACTCGCCCGGCATCTCCATCCGGCCGATCCGCACCATTGATGGCTGGCACCATGTGAACGAAGTCTTCCTCGACAATGTCCGCGTACCGGTGGCCAACCGCGTCGGCGAGGAGGGCGGCGGCTGGACCTACGGCAAATTCCTGCTGGAGCGGGAGAGGCTCGGCGGCGCCAATGTCGCCCCAGCGCTGCGCAACCTGGAGCGCACGCGGGAACTCCTGGCCCGCGAGCTGGGCGGCGAGCGGCACGAGCTGAAGCGGGCAATGCTGGAGGAGCGGCTGCTGCTGGCCGAGGCCGAGCTGCGCGGCGCCCAGGCGCTGGGGCAGGAGGCGATCGCGGCGGTGATGGAAGGGCGGCCGCTCGGCCTGCTGCCCTCGGTGCTGAAGCTCGGCACCAGCGTCACCTTCCAGCATGTGGCGGAGGTGGCGCTGGATGCGGTGGGGGAGAGGCTGGCGCCGCGCTTCCGCCCGACCGATGCCGCCGGCCCCAATGCCGATGCGCCGGGAATCGAATGGGTGCAGAACTACATGTACAGCCGCGTCCGCACGATCTACGGCGGCAGCAGCGAAGTGCAGAAGAACGTCATCGCCAAGCAGCTATTCGGATCCTGACGCCATGCCCTTCACTGCCACGCCCATCGTCGGGGGCGATGCCTTCGACCAGGCCTGCCGCATCGGCCAGGAGGCCGACCGGCAACTCGCCCTGATCGACGATTTCGCCGGGCAGCTCGCCTGCCTGCGGCGGCACTGGGACAGCCTGGCCGGCCTCGGCTGGCTCGCCGTCGCCGTGCCGGAGGAGGCGGGCGGCGCCGGCGGCACGCTCTCGGACCTCGCGGCGCTGGCCGGCGGCGCCGGGCGAGGGGGGCTGCCGCTGCCCATCGCCTCGGCCTGCGGAGTCATCCCTCATTTGCTCGCCGACCAGCCGGAGCTTTTGCCCGGGCTGGCGGAGGGGCAGCACCGCATCGCCTTCGTCCCGGCCGAGGCGGCGGTGGACGAAGCAACGGACGTGCCGCGCCTGGCCCTGGATGGAAGCCTGACCGGCGCCGTGGTCGGCATCGAGACCCCGCCCGACCCGACGCATCTGCTGCTGGTGCTGGACGGGGCTGAGCCGGTCCTGCTGCTGCTGCCGGCCAGCGCGCGGGGGATCGCCGCGCGGCACTATCTCCGCATCGATGGCCGGCTCGCCGCCGACTGGCGCTTCACCGGCGTTGCGGTTGAGCCGTGCTGGATCCTGGGCCGCGGCGAGGTGGTGACGCGGCGGGCGGCGGAGGCGCGCGAGATCGGCGCGCTGCTCACCTGCGTGGAGGCGGTCTCGGCTGCCGGGGCATTGCTGGAACAGACGATCGACTACCTGCTGAACCGGGTGCAGTTCGGAGTGCCGCTCGCCTCGCACCAGGCGCTGCGGCACCGGGTGGCGGAGATGTATGTGGAGTACGAGAACCTGCGTGGCCTCATCCTCCAGGCGCTGCGCGCGGCCGGTGCGGGAGATGGTCTGTCCTGGCGCGATATCGCCTTCGCCAAACTGCGGCTCGGTGAGGCCGGGCGCTTCATCGCGCAGTCGGCCATCCAGTGCCACGGCGGCATAGGCATGACCGAGGCCCTGCCGGCCATCCGCTTGGCGCGGCGTATCATGATGGCAGAATTCGAATTCGGCGACCGCACCTTCCACGCGCAGCGGCTGCTCAACGCCGGGCGGGGTGCGGCATGAGCGACGCCGGCTTGCACCCGCTGGAGCGGATGTTCCGTCCCCGCTCAGTCGCCGTCATCGGCGCCTCGGGCGATTCCGACAAGCTCGGCGGCCGGACGCTGCTGCACCTGAAGGAACTCGGCTACGGCGGCCGCATCTATCCTATCAACCGCAGCGCGCCCGAGGTGCAGGGCCTGCCCGCCTGGACCAGCGTCGCCGAACTGCCGGAGGTGCCCGACAGCGCGCTGATCCTGCTGCCCGCGCCGATGGTGGAGCGGACACTGGAGGATTGCGCCGCGAAGGGCATCCGCCATGTGCAGATCCTGTCCTCCGGTTTCGCGGAGGAGGGCGGCGAGGGCATCGCCATGCAGGCGCGGCTGGCAGAGACGGCACGGCGGCACGGCATCCGCTTCACTGGACCGAACTGCCTCGGCAGCATCAGCCCGCCGGACGGGTTCTTCGGCACCTTCTCCAGCCTGCTCGCCACCGCGCGGCCGGGGCCGGGTACGGTGGGCGTCGCGACGCAGAGCGGCGCCTATGGCTCCCATATCTACGCCGCCGCCGGCTTTCGCGGCATCGGCATCAGCCGCGCCATCGCCACGGGCAACGAGGCCGATATCGATGTGGCGGCGGCGATCGACTACTTGGCCGAGGATCCCGGCACCCAGGTGATCTGCGCCTCGCTTGAGGGCTGCCGTGACGGCAAGGGGCTGCGGCAAGCCCTGCTGAAGGCGGCGCAAGCGGGCAAGCCGGTGATTGTAATGAAGGTCGGCAGCACCGAGGTCGGCGCAGCGGCGGCGGCGACGCATACCGGCTCGCTCGCTGGCGAGGACCGGATCGTCGATGCGGTGTTCCGCGAATGCGGCGCGCTGCGCGTCGCCTCGATCGAGGAGATGCTCGACGTCGCCTACGTCTGCTCCCTCGCGCCGCTGCCGCCGGCGCCCGGGGTCGGCATCCTCAGCGTCTCGGGTGGCATTGGCGTGCTCATGGCCGATGCCTGCATCGAGGCGGGGCTGGCGGTGCCGGCCATGTCGCCCGAGGTGCTGGCGGAGATCCGCGCCATCCAGCCGGTCGCCGGCGGACGCAACCCGATCGACACCACGGCGCAGCTCGGCGGGCGGATGCATATCTTCGAGGGCATCAGCCAGGCGATGATGCGGGGGGCGGAGCTGGGCTCTGTCTTGTTCTACCTAGCGCATATCGGCCGCAACGTGCCACGCTTCCCGCCGCTGGAGCGCTCGCTGGTCGCGCTACGCCGCAACTTCCCCGACCGTCTGATTGTCGCGGTGATGACGCATGTGGAGGAGGTCCGGCTGCGGCTGGAGGCGGAGGGCATCCCGGTCTTCGAGGACCCGAGCCGGGCGGTACGCGCGGTCGCCGGCGTCGAGCGGCTGCGCCGCCTGCGCGAGGAGGCCGAGGCGCTGCCGCCCGTGCCGCCACTCCCGCCCCTGCCGGCCCCTGGCGGGCATGAGGCGGCGGCGAAGGCGGTGCTGGCCGCCGTCGGCCTCCCGGTGCCGCCGGAGCGCGTCTGCGCCACGTCGGAGGACGCAGTGCGAGCGGCCGAGGCGATCGGCTTCCCGGTGGTGGCCAAGATCCTGTCGGAGGACATCCCGCACAAAACTGAGGTCGGCGGAGTGATGCTGGGCCTTGCGGATGCCGCGGCGGTGGAGGCCGCCTTCGCCGAGCTGCTGAGCCGCGCCAGTGCGGCGCAGCCCGAGGCGCGGATTGAGGGTGTGCTGATCGCACCGATGCTACGTGGCGGGGTGGAGACGATCATCGGCACGCTGCGCGATCCCATTTTCGGGCCGATGGTGATGTTCGGCCTGGGCGGCGTCGCGGTGGAGCTCTTCGCCGATGTCGCCTTCGCTTCGGCCCCGCTCTCCCTGGCGCGGGCAACCCGGCTGGTGGACGAGGTGCGCGGATCGCGGCTGCTGGCGGGCTGGCGCGGCGCGCCGGCGCTGGATCGTGGCGCGCTGGAGGCGGCGCTTTGCGCGGTCGCGGCGCTCGCCGCGGCGCGACCGGAGATCGTCAGCATCGACGTGAACCCCTTCCTGGTGCAGGAAGGCGGCGGCTTCGCGCTGGATGCGGTCATCCTGACGCGGGACGCGCCACCCGGAGACGCATGAAGAACCTCGCCGATATCCTCGAGCTTGATGGGCCCACCGGGCCGCCGACGGAGCGAATGCTGCAGATCCTGACTGAGGCCTGCCGTCTGTTTGCCATCCGCGGTTTCGACGGCGTCTCGGTACGGGACATCGCGCAGGAATGCGGGATCTCCAAGGCGACGCTCTATCATCACTTCCCGGACAAGGATGCGATCCTGCGTCCGCTGGTGATGGGCATCACCCGATCGCTGCACCTGCGCGTGCTCGGGGCCATTCCCGCCGAGGCCGAGCCGGCCGAGAAACTGCGCGCCTTCATGACGGAGAGCGCGCGTTTCTTTGAGGAGTACCGCTGGGCCTTCATCGTCTCTTCGACCGTGTTCTGGACCGATCCCCAGGCGCGGCAGCGGCGGCAGCGGATCGGATGGCGCGACCGGCACGAGGCGCTGCTGCGCGGCATCCTGGAAGAGGGGGTGCGGAGCGGCGCCTTCCGCATCGACGATATCGGCATGGCCGGACGCCTGGTGCTGGGTGCCCTGAACTGGATGCCTAAGTGGTACGACCCGAAGGGACCTCAAGTTGCGAGCGCTATCGCGGAGCAGTTTTGCGAAATGCTTGTGAAGGGTTTGGAAGCGGTGCCGAAAACGCTGCCGTAGCGCGGTCGAGCCTTGCAGATTCCAAACAAGGGCCAGGGACAAAGCCCCTACCATGCCTGATGCACACGATGTCGCATGCGATCATGATGAAGGCGGATGATAACGGCGACACGGCGGAACTAGGCGAGCCAGGCCAAGCTGCGCCAAGCTACGCCAAGCTACGCCAAGCTACGCTGGACCAGCACCTGATGCATAAGGGTGGATATGGAATTTCCAGTTAGAATATTAAATTAGCGAAATATTCTACTCTGGCATGATTCCTGCATTGCGCATTAACATCTCGTTCTGCGCCAAGTCGCGGCGGATGCGCGCACGCATCGCCTCCCGGCCCAAGGGCAGCGGCAACAGGCCGAACTCCTCAGCAAGGCGCTGCGCCGCTGGGCGGCCGACAGCACTGGCTACTGTTTGCTCCAACGCCACGGAGAGCGGTGGCGACAGATTGGCCGGACCGGCCAAGCCCCACCAGGCGCTGACGAGAAGCCCCGGCAGCTCGAGTTCGCCTGTTGTCGGTACTTGCGGCATTGCCGCCAACCGCCCCTCGTGCGGCGCAGCGAGAGCGCGCAGACGACCCTCCAGCACATGGGCCCGAGCTGGGGCAAAGGTCGTGAACATCATATCCACGCGGCCAGCTAGGATCTCGGTCAGCGCCGGCGCCGGGCCACCGAAAGGCACGTGCAGCATCTCTGTCCCGGTCCGCTCGTTCATCTCGAGCATCAGCAGATGGGCGGTCGAGCCGAGCCCCCAGGTGCCGTAGGAGAGCCTCCCCGGCTCGCGCCTCGCCGCTTCGATCACTTGCTCAAAGCTACCCCAGCGCGGATGAGCCACGAGCAGGTAGGCAGAAGCGTATAGCAGGCTGATATGGGTAAAGTCCGCCAGCGGGTCGTAGCCTAGGTTTCGATAGGCGAAGGGTGCTTGAGTAAAGCCAGAGTTGCTGCCGACCAGCAGCGTCGCCCCATCTGGCCGCGCTCGGGCAACATAGCGGACGCCAACCGTTGTCGAGGCGCCCGGCTTATGCTCCATCACGAAACTGCCGCCAAAGCTCTCGCCTAAGCCATCCTGCAGGATGCGGCCGATCACATCGGTGCCGCCGCCTGGGGTGAAGGGGATCACCAAGCTGACGCTGCGACCGTTCGGCCAGCCCTCCGGACCCTTGCCCTGAGCCTTGGCCAGGAAGGGCATGGCAATGACGGCCGCCGTGCCGAGAAGCATTCGGCGAGAGCCATGGGGGTGGGTCACCACGGACGCACCTCAGGACGTGGCATGGGCGTCGCACGAACCAGAAAAGCAGTCATCCGGACTTCCACCCCTGAGTATCCTGACGCTCGCTACGAACGCAGGTCCCATTTTCACTGTTGCGGAGATTATGCGCATGGCGCGACAGGTGAAGCCAGAATCATGCTCTCATGCCACGCGCACGTCCCGGCTTATGCCGGTGGAGTACTACACGGCCCTCGCAAGCCGGGACACTCGGAGAGGCTAAGGCCTGTTAGAGCTTGATGACTTTGATCCAGTTTGCGGTGGCGGCGAGGCAGAGCACGCCGAGGAAGGAGCGTGCGGTCTTCTCGTAGCGAGTAGCGACCGCTCGCCACTCTTTCAGACGTGCCCAAAGGTTCTCGACCAGGTGGCGGTTGGCGTAGATCCAGTCCGGACAGGCGACCTCGGCATCGGTGCGCCGGGGCGGGATCGCAGGTCGCGCGCCCATGTCCCAGATGCGCTCGCGGAAGGCGTCAGAGGCAAAGCCGCGGTCGCCAA
>NZ_JQKB01000115.1 GCF_000745835.1 Belnapia moabensis DSM 16746
CGGCGACTTCCAGGACGAGATCGCCTTCCTCGGCATCGAGAGCTCGCCCTCTTTCGTCCGCCAGCCCGAGGGCAACGGCGTCGCCGAGCGCTTTATCCGTACCCTAAAAGAGAACTTCCTCTGGGTGCATACCTTCGACACCATCGAACAGCTGCGGTGCGGGCTGCAGGATTTCGTCGCCCACTACAACGCCACTTGGCTCGTCGCCAGGCACGGCTACCGCACCCCGAACCAAATCCGCGCCGAGCAACGCCGCCTTGCTCAAGGCCCGCAGGCCGCTTTACCTTTGGCCGCCTGATTAGCGCAGCCGACTGTCTCAGCATCCGGGCGCACTACAATCCCCAGATGCCATGCCAGCCGATGAATCACGTCCGTCCGCGTCGGATCAAGCCCCAAGAGGCAGACCTTCGGACGTCGAGTATTAGGTTCTGATCAACTGCGACGACACCGGCACGTTTGAGGCACAAACGAACCGGCACTAAGAGGCAAAAGATACTAAAAGAGACCTTGCAATCCTTGAATGTTGTCTGTTCTCGATGCGGCCGGAGCCCACTTTCATGCCCTTTCGTCGGTCTACCCAAGAGCGAACTGATGAGGCCTGGAACTGGTACGCAAAACCGTTGGCCGTTCTCGGTCGTGTTCCCCCTGCTTCGCGTTTGCTGCTCGCTCTTGCTTCAGCAGCCACACTGCTCGCACTTGGCGGTGCAGCGATCAACGAAAGCGCCGCGGCCTGGCTATTAAGACGAGATGCAGAGGCTACAGCGCACGCCTGGGCCCAAAACATGGACGAGATGCTTGGCGACGAATTGCCTGCTCTTCTAGCCCGCCGGTCTCCTTCGCCCGCAGCGCTGAGTGTCATGGCGCAGGGACGTCGCCTCGGGAAGGTTTTTCGCTACAAACTTTTTGACACTGCGGGAAATCTTGTCTTTATTTCTGATGATCTCGAGCGGGCTGGCGGGCTTGAGGGAACACTTGCTGCGCATCGAGGTAACAGCGAGATTGCAGCACATGTTCTAGGCGGCGGAGTTCATGTCGAGGCTGCCAGGGGCGAACCGCCGCGACGCCCCTCCTACTACGCCGAAGCTTACGTACCCGCATATCGCGACGGTGCGATCATAGGTGTTGCGGAAGTTTATGTAGACCAAACGCAGAAGCAGGCGCTCTACCGCCAAGCTTTCGCCATTACAGAGTTGGCGATTGCTGTCCTGGTGCTTCTGTCATCACTGCTGCCCGGTTTAGTTGCATGGCGCCGCACGCGCGAACGTCGCGCTGCCGAGGCGCGGGTGCATCATCTGGCCCATCATGACCTGCTGACCGGCCTACCCAACCGCGGTAGTTTTAGCGAAGCGCTTGGGGCAGCTTTGTCCCGCGCTCAGCGCGACGGTTCACAGGTGGCGGTGATCGCTCTTGATCTCGACCGCTTCAAAGAAGTGAACGACGCACTCGGCCACGCCGCTGGTGACGCACTCTTATGCGAGGTTGCGAGGCGACTGCGAGCCGAACTGCGTCAAGAAGACACCGTCGCTCGTCTCGGCGGCGACGAATTCATGGTGGTGCAAGTAGGTATTGCCCAGCCTCATGGCGCAGCGCGCCTCGCAGAACGCTTGGTTGCGGTCTTGTCGGAGCCCTACGATTTACCAGGAGGACAGCGCGTTGCCGCTTGCGGCGCAAGCGCGGGCGTGGCGGTCGCACCCAGCGACGCGAATGGGACAGAGGCACTGCTGCGTGCAGCCGATGCTGCACTTTATCGGGCCAAAGCCGACGGGCGAGGTGTGGCGCGGTTTTTCGAGGCCGGGATGGATGAAGTCTTGGCCGAGCGCCGCCGCCTCACCCACGATTTGCGCTGCGCAGTGGCGGAGGGCGGCTTCGAGTTGGCTTACCAACCGCTCCAGGAGCTTCCTGAGGGCAGGCTGGTCGGCTTCGAAGCTCTGATTCGTTGGCGCCATCCCGAGCGCGGCCTCGTTCCACCGTCCCAGTTTATCCCCATTGCTGAGGAGACAGGGCTCATTATTCCCATTGGCGCCTGGGTTCTACGCCAAGCCTGTCGTGAAGCATCCACCTGGCCCGAAGGCATCAGAGTCGCCGTCAATCTCTCGCCCGCTCAGTTCCGCAACAGCGCAGCCCTTCTTGCGACAGTGAGCGATGCTCTCACAGCCACAGGGTTAGCACCCTCTCGCTTGGAGCTCGAAGTTACCGAAGGTCTTCTGCTGCAAGATACCGATGCGGTTATGGCTACCCTGTCCGCTGTGCGTGACCTCGGATGCGGTATTTCCATGGACGATTTCGGCACAGGGTATTCGAGCCTTGCTTACCTCTGGCGTTTTCCCTTTGATAAGCTGAAGATCGATCAATCTTTTATCAAGAACATGGACGTCGAACCAAAAGCAATGGCGGTTGTATCTACGATCATTGCACTTGGGCGAGCTCTTGGTATGACCATCACCGCAGAGGGCATCGAGACGGAGGAGCAGGTAGAGGCGCTTAGTGATGTAGGCTGCAACCAAGGCCAGGGTTATCTGCTTGGACGTCCGATGTCCGCCGAGCAGGCCGAAAGTCTCACACACATTCGAAATACAAGCGGTTTGCGTCCTCGTGTGGAACTGCCAAGTGCTTCCGTCGCCCATAGTGTCCACTCGGAAACAGATCGAGTCATCTGAATCGGTTGTGATTGGCTCCCGGCGACGGGTGCAGGAAGAACGGCGTTTGTGTGGACGCCCGAGAACCCGCCAAAATACGACGGCAGCATGCTGTGCTACCCGAGTGATCTGGCGACGAGGAATAGTCGATCATCGGCCCGCTGATTTCGTTGGCAAAGCGCGGCGGCAACAAGCGGACGGTGGATGAGCGCGCGGTGCTGAATGGGGTGACGTGCATCCTCTCCACCGGCGGTCAGTGGGCGGCCCTGCCGAAGAACCTGCCGCCACGCAGCACGGTGAATGACTACCTGCGGCGCTGGGACGAGGACCGGACGCTTGATCGCATCCAATGGTGCTCAAGATGGGTGGCAAAGCCAAATGGCTGCATCGGCAACTGACCGCATCCTTTGCAAGCGCTTCAAGGATGTTCGTACACACGCGCAGCCTCTTTCGGCATTCAACACGCCATCACGATGGCTGATCCGAAGCTGCCCAGACCAGGTCGATTTTTTTGAGACACCGCGGGCCAGAGATTCTCCAGTGCAATACTGCATCATTGGCTTTGCCAATTGCCGTGCGCAATTCCATTAAAAAAGAGCTGAGGAGATCATCCAATGGATGGCCGTATCCTGCCGATATCCACGCCGCCTGCGGACGCAGCCGAGGTGGAGAGCCTCGTCGATGACGCGTCGCTGCGTGCACTCCGCGCCGTACAGCGTATGCTACCGCAGGGGCCAAGTGCTGCAGGTGGCATGTTGACCGGAAGTACGGCAACTGCCAGCGGTCTGGCGCTTCAGCCGTTAGAGTTCGGCGTTGCGCTTCCGACGGAAGCGACACCTTTGCACATGCCTCCGGCCTCCGCGGCGAAGGCGGCCCAGCCGGCGGCTCTTGTGCCCGAGGTGGTGACGATGGCTACTGAGGCCGTTTCATCGGCGCCTGAGGTGGCGCGACCACCGCCTCATGCCTTCCATCGGCCCTTGTTGATGAGCAGTCAGGAGGCGAGCGAGACTTCGGGTCTGTCTCATCCCGAGGCGCCACCTAGCTCGCTGCCATCTCGGCCCTTGATGGCGACCGAAGCGGTTGGTGCGGGTCTGCCAGGACAGATTGGTACGGCGCAAAGCGCTGCTCCGGCTTTGGCCATCAGCCAGACCGCCCCGGCAGCTTTACGTGCTCCAGATGCGGTATTACTGGAACAGCTTAGCAGGCTTGGCGCTGAGCCGGCAGGTGTGGCGATGGCGCACAAGCCCGAAACTGGCCATCTGCCGATCTCAACGCTCGACAATACTCCATCTGAAACGGATCCAGCGTCCGGCCCAGGAACACCTGAGGGTACTCCGCCTGAGGTTGGGCCTGCGCCAGCTCCAGGAACACCTGGGGGTACTCCGCCTGAGGCTGGACCTGCGCCAGCGCCAGGAACACCTGGGGGTGCTCCGCATGAGGCTGAGCCTGCGCCAGCTCCAGGAACACCTGGGGGTACTCCGCCTCAGGCTGGACCTGCGCCAGCTCCAGGAACACCTGGGGGTACTCCGCCTCAGGCTGGGCCTGCGCCAGCTCCAGGAACACCCGGGAGTCCTCCGCCCGAGACCATGCCAGGATCGGGTACACCGACGGCGCCGCTGATTTCGGCCATCTCCGCCGCCGGATGGGAGGACACGGTTATCCCCCTATCCCTTTCCGTTACCTCCATCGAGGGGCAGTCTGTCGAGACCTTGACGGTCGCTCTCTTCGGCTTGCCAAATGGAGCGGTGCTGTCGGCAGGCGCTCCCCAAGCCGACGGCAGCTGGTTGTTGGCAGTGACAGACCTACCAGGGCTGACCGTAACGCCACCACCAGACTTTGCTGGTGCGCTGAATCTCGTTTTGCGTGGGTCGGTTCAGGATGCTGCTGGCCACACCGCTGTAAGCGAATCGCGTTTCAGCGTCGACGTCGCGCCCGTGGTGGATGGCGCCACGCTCGCTGGTCAAGCGGCAGGCTCTGAGGACACCTGGATCCCTCTCGAGGTAACGTTTGGCGTGTCACTGGACGCGTCGGAGTCTTGGGATCCGGAGGTGGTTCTTTACGGCGTGCCAGAGGACGCGGCGCTCTCGCAAGGCGAGGCGAGGAGCGACGGCAGTTGGTTGGTGGACCGGACTGCGTTGGAGACAGGACAGGTGGCGATCCGGCCTCCGCCCAACAGTAACGTGGCCATCACGTTGCGCTTGGAGGCCGTGCTGCACGACGCTGACGGCGGGGGCGCGTCGCAGACGGTGGCCTCGACTCTCGAGGTTCAAGTCGCAGGTGTCGCCGATGCACCGGTGGTTCACGCCGCAGATGTCAGCGGGCACGAGGACACAGCGATACCACTGGCTCTCACCGCGGCGCTGTCTGATCGAGACGGGTCGGAGAGACTGGCGCTCCAGATCCTGGGCGTGCCCCTTGGCGCCAAGCTTTCTCACGGCGTTCCAGCTGCCAACGGCAGCTGGACTGTTGATCCTGTTGATCTGCCGCACCTTGCCCTTACACCGCCGCCCGATTTCTCCGGGACTATGCATCTCACCCTGGTGACCACGTCGCATGAGTACGGCGGCGGCACGGCCGTTGCCAGGCATGACTTCGCCGTTGATGTCACAGGGGTTGCGGATGTGCCGCTGCTGCGCACCACGGCAGCAATTGGTGACGAGGATACCGCCATTCCTCTCCGCATAACGGCGCTGGCGGGCGACCTCGACGGGTCGGAGCATATTCTTGGTCTTCGGATTGAGGATGTACCAGTCGGGGCAGTGGTGCAGGCCGGTGGCTTGGCAGTCGCCCGGGAGGCCGATGGCAGTGTGCTTCTGCGGCCCGACCAATTAACCGGTCTGCGCATCATCCCACCATGGCAGTCCGACCAAGACTTCGTGTTGCGTGTCTCAACCGTTGCCGCCGAGCCAAATGGCAGCCGTACCGAGAGCGCACCATTCGACCTGCCCGTCACCGTACGAGCTGTAGCGGATGCGCCCGTTATTCCGCCCAACCTTACCGTGCCGGTGATAGGCACGGACAAGACCTCGGCCGGCAGCACAGTTTTAACCTTCGACGATGTGCAGGGCGTCACGCTGGTCAATCAGGAGGCCCGGCTCAGCGGCACCTATGGTGGCTTCACTTGGGCGCAGACCGGCATTCACGCCCCGAGCGGCAACACGGGCTACACTACCTCCTCCGGCACCATTCTTGCGTTCTTCGGCGAAGCTCGAAACTTCGAGGTGCCGGGCTATCTAGAGCCGGCTGGCAGCCCGATTGTCATCGAGCGTGCCGATAAGGCCGACTTCTCCTTCTCAGGCGCGCAGTTCTCCTCGGCTTTTACCGAAGGTCTGATGGTGACCGCCAAAGCCTATGATGACGGCGCGCTGGTAGGCACCATGACCTTTGAGGTGCCCAAAGGCGGCACTGATTACGTGGATTTCGGAAGTGTGCACCCGGGCCAGCGCTTTTCCAGTATCGACAAGTTGGAATTCCATGCCGCGGACTATTTTGGCATGGACGACTTCACCTACAGCGCTGTGGAGGTGCCTTCGGCACAGGACGTCCACGGCCAGGAGGATGGGACCATCCCCCTCCAACTCTCGGCTCTGCAGCCAGATGCAGATGGGTCGGAGATCCTGAGCTTCGTGCTGTCTGGCCTCCCAAATGGCGCCAGCTTGTCAGTGGGTTCTTATCGCGGTCCAGGGACGTGGTCACTGACGGCGGAGGAGGCGGCGCGGGCCGTGCTGCGGCCGCCGCCAGATTTCGCCGGCAGCATCGCCTTGACCCTCACCGCCGTGACACAGGAGAAAAATGGCGGCTCCGAGGTGAGCACCAGTCGCACTTTCACCGTGCGTGTGGGCGCGGTTGTGGACGCACCACGGGTGGGCGGATTGGATGGAGTTTCGGGCGATTGGGGGCGAGCCTCAAACACTGAGGACCAACCTATCCTCTTGAACCTGGATCCCGGGCTAGCCGATCGTGATGGCTCGGAGCACTTGGTGGGCAACATCGCCATCAGCGGGGTACCGGCAGGTGCTGTGCTGCGGCTGGCCGACAACAGCATCGTCACACCAGGCGCCGAGGGTCTCTACCGCATCGATGTGGCGCGTATGGCGGGGGTCACCCTGACTATGCCGCCGCACAGCGACTTGGCGGCAACCCTGACCATCCACATGACCGTCGAGGATACAGGTGGCATTCGGCGGCAGATCGGTGGCAGCCTCGTCGTGGATCCAGCCGGGGACGCCGATGATCCGGTGCTGACCTTGCTCGATTCCAGTGGTGCTGGGCACAACAGCGTGGACCCCAGCCATGGCTGGATCCCGCTGCACGTCACAGCAGCCCTGGCCGACACGGACGGATCGGAGACGCTACAGGCTTGGGTGCGTGACGTGCCGCAAGGCGCTGTCCTCTCAGCCGGCACGCCGGCCGGTGGCGGGCTGTGGCTCGTGCCCGCCTCGGATCTCGCCACCCTCGCCGTCCGCCCACCCGCTGGCTATGGCGGCACATTTACCCTTCGCATCACCGGAGTTGCCGTGGAGCGCGAAGGAGATCAGGCCGTCCGCACCGGCAGCGTCACCGTCGCCGTCGCAGCGCCGGGGTCGGGAAGTGGCGGGGCTTCTGGCAGCGGGTCTGGCTCCGACATCGATTCGATAGCGAGCAACAGCACCGCTCCAGCACCGACATGCGGCACAGCTGGAGTGACTCAGACTGCATCTGCTTCCACGCTCAAGGGGACGGACTACAACGATACCCTGTACGGTCGCGTCAGCCGGGATCAACTCATTGGCGACGATGGCGATGACACCCTCTACGGCTATGGCAGCAACACCGGAGTTCGCGACCAGCTTGTTGGCGATGGTGGCAATGACACTTTTGTGTTCGGCTCAAGCGCTGAGCTCGCGTCCACAGTAGTGAACGCCGGCTCGGACGACGACACGGTGCGCCTTTTAGGAACCTTTCAAACGGTTGACGACTCGATGTTCGTCGCGCCCGCTGCCTCGGGCGGAGGCGTAGTCCGGTTGGTGACAAGCGCTGAGCGGCTCGAACTTCTCGGGACGGGAACGGTAAGCGTCTCAATCGGGACCAATTTTGAACATTCGTTTGGCGACGCCGCTATCGAAGCGCTCCAAAGCTCATCGTTCAAATTGAACGCAGCAGGGTACAATAAGGACTTGACAGTCCTGTCTGGCGCCGGAAACGATACAATCATTACCGGTGACGATGAAGACCGCATCGATGGCGGCGCGGGGAACGATATTATCGTCGCTGGCGCCGAGGACGATACCATCATGGGTAGCGCCGGCTCTGACAAGATCGACGGCGGTGCCGATGACGATCGTCTTGTATACCGAGGCAAGCGCGCCGACTATGTGGTTACTGCGCTCACGAGCGACCCAGAGGGCTACCAGTTCAGCGTCGCTTCGAAAAGCGGAGCCGTAGATAAGATCAAGAATGTCGAGTATCTCGATTTTGCGGACGCTTCTGGCAAGACCCCAACCTCTCTGGCCACAACACCCGCGCCCCTTGCCCCAGCCGCACAGGCGCGCTCGCTCTCCGTTACCAATGCCGTGACAGCCGAGGATGCCTCTGTCCATCTAGTCATCGGCATCACCGGAGCTAACTCTGATGGCGGTCGGGAGACGGTCGGCGTCCGAATCGACGGACTGCCGACCGGCGCCCTGCTCTCGGCAGGGGTACGGGATCCTGTTACTGGCGTGTGGGCACTGCGTCCTGACGAACTAGCAGGGCTAAAGCTGACGCCGCCGGCGGGCTTTGGCGGCAGCATTAACCTTACGGTCAGGGCTATTTCCGTTGAGGCCACGGGCGATAGCGCGACTACCACGGCGGCCCTGTCGGTGGAGGTAACGCCTGTGGCGGACGCCGTCACCATCACTGCGGCTCCGTCTGGCGGGACTGAGGACTTGGCGGTGCCCTTGAACCTCAACATCGCGTTGAGAGATCCGGACGGCAGTGAGAGCATCACGGCGGTCATGCTGTCCGGGCTGCCAGCAGGCGCTCGTATCACAGGCACGGGCGTCACTGACCTTGGAGGAGGACGGTGGTCGGTTGACCCCGCTCACCTTGGCGGTGTGCAGTTCGTGCCGCCTGCTAATGCGAGTGGCGACTTCCATGTAACGGTCGCGGCGACAGTGCGAGAGGCCGGCAACGGCCATACCCGCACGACCAGCAAGGACGTGCAGGTGCATGTGACCGCACTAGCTGATCCCCCTATTGCCACCGCGGCGAATGCAATGGGTTCTGAAGACCACTCTATACCGCTCAACCTCTCAGCTCATCCGCGCGACCTAGACGGTTCGGAGGTGCTCTCTGCAGTGCTGCAGGGTCTGCCCAAGGGCACGCGCCTATCGGCAGGCACCAACAATGGCGACGGCAGCTGGACGCTGACGGAGGCGGACCTGCCCGGGCTTACCATGACGCCTCCGGCTGACTGGAGTGGCGACATGGCATTGACCTTGCTGGCTCACGCCCGTGAAAGCTCTAACGGGTCCGTCACCACCAGCCAGATTAGCTTCCATGTTGGTGTGACCGGTGTCGCAGACGCGCCACTGCTCGGTGTGGCCGATCTGTCCGGTTCGGAGGACAACCGCTTGCCGCTTGACCTGCAAGCGCAGCTGGTGGACGATGATGGGTCGGAACGAATCACCGCTATCACCATCGGCGGGCTGCCCGATGGCTTCAGTCTGTCGAAAGGTACGCTATTAGATGGTGGCCGCTGGCAGGTCGCAGCCGAGGATCTAACAGGGCTGGACCTCATCCCTAAACCCAACTGGAGCGGCACTGTCACCTTGACCGCTGAGATCACCAACATGGAGCTCGGCTCCACCAGTACTGCCGGCAACAGCGCCTCATTCCGTATCACCATCACAGCAGTCGACGATGCTCCGACGCTGGTGCTGGCCGCCTCGGAGCCTGTAGCAGCAGGCTCTGCCGCCGCCTTGAGCACGGGCGGTGTGTCGGCGGCAGACGTAGACAGTGCCTATCTAACTGGGGCCACTGTCACCCTTACAGGCGCTTTATTAGGGGACAGCCTTGGCATCTCCGGTTTCGTCATCACCGACCGGGACGGGCATCAGATGATTGGCGACACCGGCATCGAAATCATAGGGGGTGGTTTCGATGCAGCTACTGGAACGCTGCGCCTCGGCGGTAATGCTTCACCCGGTGTGTATGGCGCTGTGTTGAGTTCGCTTGTGCTCGAAAGCAGCGATGCCGCAGGCCTCAGCGCAGGTACTCGTACTGTTGGTGTCGCCATAATCGACGATACGGGTGCGACCTCTACAGTGCATAGCGTTGCGCTTGATGTAGGCGGCACAACGGCTGTTGAGGTAGCGGGCCAAAGCTTCACCAGCACCACTGCCTCTGAGGCACTGACAGGCGGCGAAGGCGCCGATCACTTCCTCCTGACCCTTAACGGCGGCCATGACACGATCAATGGTGGTGGTGGAGCCTGGACGGACCAGATCGACATTGTTGGCGCCGGGGTACCTGACGGAGTTGGGTGGACGTTGATCCTGGACACGCCGGGAGCAACAGTGCTGCAACAGGAGCAAGCCTTTGCCTTTGACCGGCCCGTCTCAGGTCACATCGCCTTCTCCGATGGTACTCAGACGGACTTCCTGCACATAGAGAGGGTGACGTGGTCATAGTTGTGATTATTGCGCAATAAAGTAGGAAGTGTAGGCGGAGCGGCACTGCCAAGCTGAGGGAAGCTTGGCGGCCCGGTCTGGTCGAGGAGCCGTGCAAAGTTAGCTCGGTCTACAAGTCACCCCATGCCGCCTGCGGCTTTCCGATCCAGGTTTCAGCCATGCGGCTTCGCAATATTTCGAATTGTGCACAGACTGCCTTTCATTGAGAGAGGCTGGCCGCACGAGGCATTGCCGTCAGCTACAGAACCGTGCGCCAGTGGACGTGCAAGTTCAGCCAGGAAGTTGCCGGTACATTCGTGCCGGATCCCCCAGGCTGGCGATAAGTGGCGAGCCGTCACGCAGTAAGTTTTGACAAACTATGGCGAAGCGCGAACGGTAGCACAATCCTAGCGCAGCGCCCGCACGGACCTTGTTCCTCAACAGCTTACGCTCGGGATCTCCCAACTGAAAAACGGTGGCTCTACGGCCCTACGTCCTCGCGTTGAATCGATTGACGCCAGCATGCCCCTTCCTGCCCCTACGCCGATCGTGCAGAGGGCTGTGCCCTTCAATGCACTCGCTGTAGCCCCATCCCCGGTGGTGCCGGGGAGAGACATCGCACGACGAGTGTGCGCTGCACGCCAAGCCCGCTGCGTAGATCCTGGCGCACCAGCGGGAGATAGGGGCACCCGCCCGGTAAACCAGGTCGACCACCCTGGACAGGAGGTATCCGAGGAGCCCGAGCAGCGCACAAAGCTTTGGCAGCGTTCGTCTGGACGATGCGCGGCGAAGCTGGTCTGATCACCAGCGGCGCCGTCCTGTGGGAGCGGCAAGGGGAGGGAAGGGGCGGGTGCCGTCGCGGGGTGTGTTGGAAATGGCCACGCTGTCTCCGGCGCGATGACGGTATCGCGTCAGGCGGCGAGGTCAATCATGCTTTTGGCGGACGGCTGACCGAGGCTCTGCCAACCGTCAACCTTGCGCATGCTGATCTGACCTGACGCGAGCAAGGCCCAGAACAGCATGGCCGCTGTCTCGGCCGAGGGCAGCACGGTCTGCGTCTTGATGCGGCGCCTGAACTCTTCATGCAGCCGCTCGATGGCGTTGGTCGTCCGCGCCGACTTCCACTGGCTCGAGGGCAGCCGGGTAAAGGCGAACAGCGCCTCGCCGGCCTCCTCGAGGCTGTCGG
>NZ_JQKB01000116.1 GCF_000745835.1 Belnapia moabensis DSM 16746
AGCCACTTTGTTGCACTGAACGACCGTAGGGTGCATCGAACCCAAGCCGCGTTTCGGGTCATGTAATGCGGACGTAGATCGGGCGTCCGAGATCTAGCATTCGGTTCAGCACGCCGGCAGCGATGGTTACCTCGGTCGCCTGACGTCCATCCGTTTGCGAACGTAGTCCATCACCGATGACGCGCTTCCAGCGCGAGACGTCGGCCTCCACCAGGGCACGAGTGTTGTACCCCGATGCGCGCTGCCATCCCAAGCGGCCGCGCTTGGCGATACATTGCAGATGGGCATCGCGTTGCGTTGGTGTGGTCTCGGCCACGTCGCTTGGCACCGCATTTGCGCGCGGCGGCACGATGACCGCCGCCTTGGGATGGCGCGCTGCAATTTCGGCATAGACGTCGTCTCTGTCGTACGCGCCGTCGCCGGTGAAGGACGCCACCAATCCGTCCACTTGGTCGAGCAGTGGACCGACCTGAGAGCCGTCATCGGCATCCCTGTCGGTCAGTGCCGAGGCGACGATCAGCCCAGTGTCGGCGTCAGTGGCGAGGTGCAGCACTCGCCAAGCCCGACGCCGCTTGCTGCCATGCTTCTCCTCTAGCCACTCGCCGGGTCCACAGAGGCGGAGACCAGTGCTGTCCACCAGCAGGTGGACCGGCGCGCTCCCCGCTTTCGGCCGCGGCACTTCGAGCACCTCGGCCCGACGGCTGAGGGTGCTATGGTCCGGCACCGGCAGGTCGAGGCCGAGCAACTGCAGGACGGACGCGATCAGCCCCTCGGTCTGGCGCAGTGCCAGACGGAACACCGCCCGCAGCGTCAGGGCTGTGGCGATGGCCAACGCGGAGTAGACGGGCTGCCCGCCCCGGCCGGTACGCGGCTCAGCCGTCCATGCCTCGACCGCCTCCGGCGTAAACCACACGGTAAGGCTGCCGCGGGCGCGCAGGCCGGCGTCGTACTCGGCCCAGTTGGTCACCCGGTGCCGCTGCTTCGGGATGTGATGGCGCCGAGCGGCATTGGCTTTGAACGGCACGAGGGGTCCCCTGCAGGGTGAAGAGGCCTCGCCCCGGCCGCATCCTACCCCAGGCCACCCAGGCGGGCGACTGCTGCAACAAGGTCCCAAGGATCGCCTCTGTTCGAAAGTCGCCTCGGACAGCCCTTGCCGAACCCGACAGCAGAAGTCCTCGAGGGAGCTGGAAAGTCCGGCGAGCTCCGTCTGCCGATCCGCTTGCGCCTCGAGCTGCTTCGCTTGTTCGCCTAGCTGGCGCTGACGCTCCTCGAGGTCACCCCGTCGGCGCCAGTATTCGTCCAGAAGTACCACCCCAGCGAGGTAAGCTTCGGTCAGTCGTTCGAGCTGCTGTCCCAAGCTTGCCTGTCCCCGTCGTAGTCCCTGCTGGCGCGCCTGGAGCTCCTGCGGCAGCCAGTGTCCGCCATGCGCTCGGGCCAGGGCTTGGGAGGCCTGCTCCGGATGGCTCAGCAGGTCACACAGGTCGCTCCAGACCAACTCGTCCAGGCGCCCGGCCGGGCTCAGCCGCGACGGACATTTCTGCTCCCGGTGCGAGAACAGGGCCGGCAGCTTGCCGGTGCAGGAGTAGTAGCGGTACCGGTGCATGTTGGCCCAAGCCAGGCAGGCCAGACCGCACAGGCCGCAGCTGACCAGGCCCCGCAGCAGATAGGGATGGGCCTTGTTGTTGCGGTGAGCAAAACGCCGGTTGCTGGCCAGCCGGGCCTGCACACGGTCGAACTGCTCCTGGCTGACAAGGGGTGGGATCTCGGCCGCCAGGATCCACTCCGCCCGTGGCGCATCCACCCGGCTCATGGCGGAGTGCTTGCGCGGTGCTGTTGCCGAGCGCCGCTCCAAGGTGCCGCGGCGGTGCCAGCGATTGCCATAAACCTGGCCGGCATAAGCCGGGTTGGTCAGCAGGCCGCGGATGCTGGCCAAGTTCCAGCGGGCCAAGCCGGTTGAGGTTCGGATGCCGCGCTGCTCCAGCAGGCGTGCCAGCGAGCAGAAGCTATGAGCTTCATCCGCATACCAGGCGAACATCTCGCGCACGATGGCTGCCTCAGCCTCCTCGATGCGGACACCTGCAGGATCGCGCGGGCGATCTGGATCCACCCGGTAGCCAAAAGGCGCTCTGGTCCAGGGCAGCATCACTCCCGCCTCCAACTTGCGCTGGCGGCCACGCCGCATGCGCTCTGTGATCAGCGTGCGTTCATACTCCGCCACCGCACCGCGGATCTGCAACAGCAGCTGATCATGGGGGTCCTGGCTCATGGGGCGGTCGAGGAACTGCACCTCGCAGCCGTGTCCCTGCAGTTCCTCCAGCAGCAGAACCTGATGCACGTAGTTGCGCGCCAGCCGGTCCGGTGCGGTGATCAGGACCAGATCGAGGCTGCGGGCCGTGGCGCGGTCGCGCAAGCGATCGAGACCCGGCCGCCGCAGCGAGGCGCCGCTGTAGCCATCATCGCGGAAGACCAAATCAGCGAGGACGTCCCAGCCTTGCTGGCGCGCATGGCCGGTCAGGCGCTCAATCTGCTGCTCGACGGTTTGGGCCTGGGCCTGGCGCTGGGTCGACACCCGGGCGTAGAGGGCCGCCTTCATGGCCATCCTCCCGCACGCCGGGGCCGCGCAACCCGCCGGCAGGCGCGACGGCCATCTCTCTCGTCCAGGCCAACACCTCCTGGTAGGCCCGATCCCATCGACGCTGGCCATCCGGAGCCGGCCGCGTCGTCCGATGCACGGTCCACTGGCATCGCATCTGTCCCTCCCGACTGGAGGGGTAAAGCTGGGACCGTGCTGGCCCGCCTGGAGCGCTCCCGCAGCGTCAGCCGAGACCAGCTCAGGCGCAAGCGCGAGCGGCGAACCCAGCAGAATTTGTCATTTGCGATTAGGCCATCGAACAAGATCACCGGCGCGTTAAACGCCTGGTCAGATCAGGGCTTGGCTTTGGCAGCTTCTACACGGCACGACGAACACTGGCAGGCTACGAAGCAATGGCAATGACCAGGAAAGGGCAGGTATACAAGGTTGGCGGACGAGACATGCGGATCCAAGCCACCTTTGTCGCCAAGTTGCTCCAGGCCGCCGCCTGATCTGGGGTCTGTCGCGGCCATCTGCGACTTGCCAAAAACCCTGCAACGCAGCCCCAAGTTGCGTACAGTTAGCATCGACCGCGGAGTCAGCCTGAACCTGCTGACTGTACCTTCTCAGCCTCGTGCTTTCGGAACATCGCTTCGACCGCGGCCTGACGCTTGCCGCTGAATTCGATGTTATTCTCGCCTACCCATTGGTAGGAGGCCACGCGCGCCGAATTGGTGCCGCGGAAATGCGGCATGACGTAGCGGGCATAGAGCTCGTAGGAGCGCTTGGTGCCCGCCCAGTCCGCCCAGTCATGCGTCTGCTGCAGGAAGACACCGAACTCGCCCTGCTTGCCTTGCAGCCGCTCGATCATGGCGATGGCATCGTCTGGCGTGCCGATGACGCCGAGCCTCCTCCCGACAAACCAGTCCACCGGGTCGGTGCCCGCCGGAACGGGGAAGCGGCCCGGCGAGTTGTTGTTGAAGTAGTCGAGAAATTTCTGGAAGCCGAAGCGCACGTCGGCACGCGCCTGGTCCCGCGTCTCAGCAATGTACATCGGTGCGACGATGCGCAGCCGGCTCGGATCCATGCTGCGGCCATGCTCCGCGGCGATGTCGCAGGCGATCTGCCAATTACTAGCCAGCGCGTCATAAGCAGCGCCGTCGGCTGCGGCAACGCAAAGCATGCTGAGGTCGAGACGTCCGGCCGCCCGCCCGCCCGAGGGCGATACGGCACTTGCCACCGAGACCTCCGGATATGGTCTTGTATAGGGCAGCAGATGCGCCCGAGCATTGACCAGAGTGTACCACTCGGTTGACTCGGTCACCATCTCGCCGCGGAAGAGCCGAAGGATGACCTCTAGGGCCTGCAGCATCCGATCACGCTGCGTCGCCGGCTCGATACCAAGCATCATGGCGTCGGACGCCAGTAATCCAGGTCCCGCGCCGAACATCACCCGACCCCGCGTCATGTGGTCTAACTGAATAATGCGGTTCGCAACCATTAGTGGATTATGGTAGGGAAGCGAAACTACGCCGGTACCGAAACGCAGCCGCGTGGTGATAGCGGCGGCATGGGCGATGAACACCTCCGGCGAGCTGATCGTCTCGAAGCCGGCGGAATGATGTTCGCCGATCCAAGCTTCGTCGAAGCCGAGACGGTCGAGCCATTCACATAGCTCCAGATCGCGGTGAATACACATGGTTGGGTCCTCTTCCAACGCATGGAAGGGAGCCATGAACACGCCATGCCGCAGAGTGGCCGCCATCTTGGTCGTCTCCGGGTCAGCGCAGCGCCGCGGCATCTTCGCCAGCGCCGCCAAATAGGTGCAAGCGGTCCGGGTGGAGCCCAAGCGCGACGTTCTCCCCCGGATGGAGCACGGTCGAGGCCGGTGTACGGATGATGACCGAGCCGCCACCCACGGTGACGAAGTGGTAGCGCTCCGCCCCGGTCAGCTCCGAGACCGTCACCCGCGCCGCAATGGCGCCCGGAGTGTCCGGCGCGACCAGCGCAATATCCTCCGGCCGTACCCCGAGCGTCGCCTGCTTGGCTGCCGGCATGTGCAGCGACGCCTGTGGCAACGCGATCGCCATCCCTGGACCGGTGAAGATGGGCTTGCCGCTTTCGATGCGCAGTTCGCCCTCGATCATGTTCATTGAAGGTGTGCCTATGAACTCCGCAACGAAGCGATTAGCTGGGCGTGAATAGATTTCATCCGGGCGCCCAACTTGCTGCATGACACCGTGGTTCATGACTACGATCCGGTCGGAAAGTGTCATCGCCTCAAGCTGGTCGTGCGTGACATAGACCATGGTGGTCTGCACCTTCTGGTGCAGTGCTGCTAGCTCGGCCCGCATGTGTACCCGCAACTTGGCGTCGAGATTGGACAGCGGCTCGTCCAGCAGGAAGACCTCAGGATCGCGGATCAGTGCCCGGCCGAGCGCCACCCGCTGCCGCTGGCCACCAGAAAGCTGGCGTGGCTTGCGCTCAAACATGCTCTCGATCTGCAGCATGGCGCCGATGGTGGCGACCTTGCGATCGCGCTCCTCGCGTGCAACGCCGCGCTTTCTCAACCCGTATTCCAGGTTCTGCCGCACCGACATATGCGGATAAAGAGCGTAGCTCTGGAATACCATTGCGATGTTGCGGTCGCGCGGCTCTAACTTGGTGATGTCGCGCGGGCCGAACAAAATGCGTCCAGAGGTCGGCGTCTCCAATCCGGCGATGATGCGCAGTGCGGTAGATTTACCGCAGCCGGAAGGCCCAACGAGAGAGATGAACTCGCCGTCTGCGATATCGAGGGTCAGCTCCTTCAGCGCATGCACCACCCCGCCATGGCTGCGGAATTCCTTGTGCAGGCGGTCGATCCGGACGTTTGCCATGAGTCAGCCCTTCACGCCGCCGGCGCCCATGCCGGTCACGAGGTAGCGTTGCACGAGGCCGAAAGCGAGCGCCATCGGCAGGGTCGCAAGTGTCGATGCTGCCATGATGAGACCCCAGTTCGTGTCTGTGCTCGATACGAAACGCATCATGCCGGGTGGTAAGGTGCGGAGGCTTTCATCCGAGATGAGGATAAGGGCGTAGAGATACTCGTTCCAGGCAAACAGAAAGGCAAAGATACCCGTAGCGATTATGCCTGGTACCGCTTGGGGCAGCACCACGTCCCAGAGCGCGCCGAGACGTGTCGCGCCATCAATCAGCGCCGCCTCTTCAAGGTCGATTGGGACGGAGGCGAAGAAGTCCCGCATCACCCACATAACGAAGGGTAGCGAAAAAGTCAGGTAGGCCAGCGACAAGCCGAGATGACTGTTGGTCAGACCCAGCTCGCGAAACAGCAGCAGTAGTGGGATGACCAGCAACGCGCCTGGGAACATGTAGGCCAGCAGCACTAGCCGCCCATAAGCTTCCTTGCCACGAACTCGGAAGCGCGCCAGCGCATAGGCGCCTAGGATGCCGACTGCCAGCGCCATGACGGTCGAAAGCAGGCAAACCTTTAAGCTGTTCATAAAAAGAAGACCGAAATCGGTCAGCTGGAACAGGCTGATATAGTGTTCGAGCGTCCAGGTGGCGGGCAGGAAAGTGGGCGGTGTCCGGAACACCTCGGTCTGCGGCTTCAACGAGGTCAACGTCATCCAGTAGAGCGGGAAGGCGACAAAGGTCAGCAGCAGCAGCGCGAGCCCATAGGTGCGGAGAATGCGCAGCATCAGTCCGACTCCTTCCGCAGAAAGGCAAAATACACCGACATGACGCCTATAAGGATCAGGAACATGACGACTGCGATCGCCGATCCGCGACCCATCTCGTAAAGGCCGAACGCCTGCTCATACACTAGTATTGGCAGGGTCATGGTTGCCCGCAGCGGCCCGCCACCGGTCAGCAGGAATGCAATTTCGAAGTTGTTGAACATGTAGATGGTCCGCAACAGCGCCACGACCAGCAGCACGTCCTTAATCTGATGCAGCGTAATATCGACGAAGCGGGCGATAGCGCCGGCGCCGTCGATCCGCGCCGCTTCGTACAAGTCTTGCGGGATCACCTGCAGCCGCGCCAGTACGATGACGACGACGAATGGAAAATACTTCCAGACGCCGACGAAGACCACGCTCCAAAAGGCGCTGCCGGGCTGCGACAGCCAAGCAATCGGTGCGGCGATTAGTCCGGTCTGCACTAGTAAATAGTTCAGAACGCCATACAGCGCGTTGTACAGCAGCATCCAGATCAGGATAACCGAGACGACCGGCATCATGTAGGGAAACAGCACCAAGCCCCGAACCAGGGAGCGGCCCTTGAAGGGCTGGTGCAGGATCAGCGCGACCGCGGTCCCAAGCACAATCTGCAGACCGACCGTGGCCCCTGCCCAGAGGGTGGAAATCGCCAGCGACTGCCAGAACTCAGCATTGCCGAACAGCCAAACATAGTTAGCCAACCCAACCCAGACCCCCTCGGGGTCAAGTACATGCCTCTGCAGGAAACTGGTGTAGATCCCGTAACTAAGTGGGAATACCAACAGCACCAGGAAGGTTAGCGCACTCGGCAACAGCAGAATGACGCCAAGATGCTGGTCGCGCAGCCACGCGAGCGGGCCGCCGGAGCGCACCGCCATTGGCGAAGTTCCCGCTGCCTTTTGCGGGCGCACGACCTGCGGTGCATGCTGTGACATCAGTGCGTCCTACGGCTTCAGGTCCTTGGTGGCGTCCACCGCATCCTTTTGTGCCTTCTGCACCGCGAGCGCGACCGGCTCCTTCCCCAGCACGATACGCTGAACCATATCCGGAAGAATATTGCGTGCCTCGATCGCGTCCCATTTATAGTTGAAGGGCCGGTTTTCGGTTTCCTGCGTAGCAGAGAAGCCGAACTCGATCGGGTCGATCAGCGGCTTCACGATATCCGGGTTCTTCTGAATCCAATCATGTTGCTGCAGCATCGGCAGCACGGAGTTCCGCGTAGGCACCACATGGGCAATTACCGGCTGCATCAGCATGAACATCTGCTGTGGCTCCAGCATGAACTTTACGTATTCCATCGCCGCACGACTGTTGCGCGATTTGTATACGACGAATTCGTCCCATCCGATGGCGGTGGCCGGCGTGCCGCCATGCGGAATGTGCACCGTCCTCGACTTCGGGATGAGATCCGGCGCCTGCTGGTACAGGTGGGCCAGCACGCGGCCCCAGTAGAGGGTCGTAGCCGATTTGCCGGAAGTATAGGCGGCGGACGCCTCGCGAAATCCGTACTGGCCGATGTCGGGCGGCGAGAAGCGGCACATATCGGCATAGTAGGTCATCGCCCGCCGGACCTCCGGCGTGTCGAGCGTCGGGTTCAGCTTGTCGTCGAAGATCAGTCCGCCAGCGCCCCAAATGGCTATGGTGGTTTGAATTTGGGTGTTCCAGGTACGCCCGGCCGGGAAGCACGCACCGTAGATGCCCTTCGCGGGATTCGTCAGCCGCTCGGCCGCGGTGCGATACTCTTCCCAGGTTTTCGGCAGCGGCAGGCCCGCCTCCTGAAACATGTCGGTGCGGCACCACAGCACCGGCCACTGGACGCCATAAGGAATAGCGGCTTGGATGCCGTTGAAATTCCAGGCCTTCAGGCTGGGTGAGTGAAAATCGGCGCGGCCAAGCTGATCCACGAGGGGTGCGAGGTCCACCAGTAGGTTTCGCTTTGCCGCTGCTGCCATGAAGCTGCCGCGGCTCGAGCCGGCGACGATCTCGGGCGGTGTTCCCGCCATCAAGTCAGCCGGAATTTTGCGGATCAAATCGTCCCAGGAGGCGTATTCGGGCCTGATCGTCGTACCCTTGTTGGTTTCGCCGTACCTGCCGATCAGCTCTTGCCAGACCTTCACCTGGCTCGGATCCGTCTCCGGCGTGAGGAACCTGATCGAAGCCTGCGCCTGCGCCAGTGTGGGGCGGCTGCCGATGCTGAGCCCACCCAGCAGACCGGCCATCAGCATGTCACGTCGCTTCATGGCATCCTCCCTTGCGCCTGGCCTTACCAGCCTGGTCGTCCCGCTTGACGCGAAGCTTTGCAGGCAACTCGCGCCGTCGCAACCGCGAATGGCCGTCATCTTGTTGCATGAGTCGCCCGGTTGGGTGCCCTGGAGTAGGCTGGCTTAGGGGCGAGCCCTCGAGCAGTGAGGGACACCTGTCGTGCCGTTCAAGTCCAACGGTGACCGCCGGCACCGCATCCCCAAGCAGCGCCAGAAGGTGACCAACTGGGCTGAGTACGATGCCGGCCTGCGCTCCCGTGGCAGTCTCAGCGTGTCGTTCACGGCCGAGGTGATCAAGGGGTGGCAAGCCGAGGTGCGGGTGGGTCGGGGTGACCAGGCGAAGTACTCGGACCTGGCGATCGCAACTGCCCTGACGCTGCGTGCCGTATTCCGCCTTGCGCTGCGCCAGACCGAGGGCCTGATCGGCTCCATTCTGCGGCTCCTCGGCCTCGACCTCACCGTGCCGGACCATTCGACCCTGAGCCGTCGGGCCGAGACGCTGGAGGTGCTGCGGCCGAAGGTGGGCAGCGAGCCGGTGCACCTGCCGGTGGACAGCACTGGTCTGCGGCTGTGTGGTCCTGGCGAGTGGCTGATCGAGAAGCATGGCAGCAAGCGGCGCCGGGGCTGGAAGGTGCTCCACCTCGCCACCAATGCTGACACGGGCCAGATCGTCGCCTCGGTACTGACGAGCAGGGATGCCGATGACGGCTCGCAGGTCGACCCCTTGCTCGACCGGGTTGATGGTTCCGTGGTGTCCTTTACCAGCGATGGCGCCTTCGACCGGAACGATGTTGACGCCGAGGTCGCAGCGCGTCATCCAGATGCCGACGTCATCGTGCCACCACGCGCGAACGCGGTGCCAAGCAGCGCTGCTGCAACCGCGCCGACACAGCGGGATGTTCATCTGCGATGTATTACCGAGCGCGGTCGCATAGACTGGCAGCGAGCGTCGGGGTACAACTGGCGTGCTCTGGCGGAGGCCGATGTCTCACGATGGAAGCGCGTCATCAGTAATGGTCTGCGCTCGCAGACGGATCGGCGCCAAGCGACCGAAGTGGCCATCGCCACCAACGTCCTGAACCGGATGCTGGATCTCGGCCGGCCGGAATACATCCGGATCGCATGACCCCACACCCGGCAGGGATCGTCGCGTCCGTACCGCCGACCGATGCAACACAATGGCGTGGGCTGCAGGAGTTCGCCATCCACTACAACGCCACCTGGCTCGTCGCTCGGCACGGCTATCGCACCCCGAACCAGGTCCGCGCCGAGCAACTCAGCCTTGCTCAGCGCCTACCTACCCATCTACGCTTGGCCGCCTGAACAGCGCAGTCAGCTGTCTCAACAACCGGTCGCACTAAACGCATTGCCGCAGTAATGGCCAGGATGGAACACCTCGCCCTCGCGGACCAGCATCTCCACCGCACTGACCGAGGCGAACACCAATCCAACCTCGCCAGCCAGAGGCCCGGTGACTGAAGGACCGGTGCTGCAATAAGGAACATGGATGACCAGCGTCCCTGTCAGGTCGTCAAACATTATCGCCGCCAAAGTGTTGGCCGGTTTCGGCGTGTGAAGGCCCATGGTTCAGCTTAACGCTGCTATCGGGTGTTTCGGAGCCGCCTACTTGCCTGATGGACTGAAGCGGCGCGATGTTGGCGGAAAGACGGCCGAGAAAGAGCCGTGCTGATGAGGAGGAAGGCGTATGACCCTATCCCGCCGCGCCGCAATCGGTGCCGGATTGGCCAGTGCAGCGATATCCGCGGCTCCGCTTGCAGCACAGCCGCGCAATCCCGGTCAGACGCTGCGTGCTGGCCTTCTGCAGGACATGTCTGGCGCCTACCGCGATATCTCAGGACCCACCAGCGTCGTCTGCGCGCGCCAGGCCATCCGTGAGTTTCAAGCCGATAGCCCGGACTTCGGCGTCGACCTGCTTGTTGCCGACCACCAGAACAAATCTGATGTCGGCCTGGCGATCGCCCGCCAGTGGTTTGACCGGGACAATGTCGACGTGGTGCTGGGCGTCAGCAACTCAGCCCTGGCGATCGCCCTGAAGCCGGTGGTCGAGCAAAAAGACAAGGTGCACATCAACACCTCGGCCGCCACCTCGGCGCTCACCTCCGAATATTGCAGCCTATTGATGCGGCCCTCATTGTCTTGATCTGATTGACTGGGGATCCAAGTTCGCGGGCATGAGGCACGTGGACATGCGCAAGCTGCCCGCGGCGGCTCAGGAAGAGCGCCGGCGGCAGGTGGTCGGGCTTCGTCAGCGCGGCCTGACCTTTCG
>NZ_JQKB01000117.1 GCF_000745835.1 Belnapia moabensis DSM 16746
CATCTCCAACTGGCCATCCTCGAGGTAGCGGCAGAGCCCATCCCAGTGCCGCAGACCATAGCGGATGGCGTTGGCCAAGGCCGAACCCTGGCTGACCAGGTCCAGCTGCGCCTCCAGCCAGGGGCGGAGCGCCTGGACCAGGGGTGCGCTACGGGCCTGACGCGCTGCTCGCCGCGTCTCGGGCAGCTGGCGCCGGATCTCGCGCTCGATGCCGTACAGCGCGCCGATGCGCAGCAGGGCCTCGGCGGCGATCGGCGAGCCGTTATGGGCGTGGATCTTGTGAAAGCGCCGGCGCAGATGGCTCCAGCAGAAGGCCAGCGTGACCGCGCTGTCCTTTCGGCCGAGGCTCGTCGTTCCGGGGCAGAGTGAGCACATTGAGGGGGTACGTTCCTCTTCCCTGAAGTCTGATTGGTGTCGAAGCGCCTTCTTCCGCTCATTCCAGCAGGGCTGCTGGTCCAGCAGATCCTGCCTTCCCCCGAACTCCTCACCATCGTTGTCGCCCCGCGTGAGCCTTGGGCAGCCTGTCCGGCCTGCGGCAAGCCGTCCTGGCGGGTTCACAGCCGGTACGACCGCATCCTCAACGACCTGCCTTGGCAGGGGCAGCCGGTCCGGCTGCGCGTCCAGGCCCGGCGCTTCCGCTGCCTGCAGCCGGAGTGCCGGCGCCTGACCTTCGCCGAGCCCCTGGCCGACACGGCGCTGCCCGCTGCTCGCCGGACAGGACGGTTGGACGATCTCCAGCGGCATCTCGGCCTCGCCGCCGGCGGCGAGGTCGGCTCGCGGCTGGCGGCGCGCTTGGCCATACCGGTCAGCGCCGACACGCTGCTGCGGATGGCGCGCCGCACTGGCGCCGCACCGCAGCCCAGACCGCCTGTCCGGGTGCTGGCGGTCGACGAATGGGCTTGGCGCCGCGGCCACCGGTACGGAACGGTGCTGGTCGACCTCGAGCGCAACCGAGTGGCCGACCTCCTCCCCGACCGCAACGCCGAGAGCCTGGCAGCGTGGCTGAAGGCCAACCCAGGCGTGGCGGTGGTCGCCCGCGACCGGGCCGGCGTCTATGCCGACGGCATTCGGCAGGGTGCATCCGATGCCGTCGAGGTCACGGATCGCTGGCACCTGCTGCGCAACCTCGGTGACGCCGTGCATGCCGCGGCCGAGCGCCACCATGCGGCGGCGCGCCGGGTTGCGCGAGAGGTGATGCAGCAGACCGGGGCACCCAGCACTCCACCCACGACTGCCAGTGCCCGGCCACGCGCTACAGGGCGCCGGAGCGCCGCGGCAAGCGCGCGGCGGCAGGGCCGGTTCGACGAGGCAGCACGGCTGCACGCGGCGGGCGCCTCGTTGAGCGCGATCTCCCGCCAACTCGGCGCCGACCGCAAGACGCTGCGGGGGTGGCTCTGCGCCGGCGCTATGCCGTCCTGGCAGCAGCCCCGGCGCGGTAGCTTGCTCGACCCGTACCGTGACCACCTGGAGCGCCGCTGGGCTGAGGGGTGTCACAACGCCGCCCGGCTGTGGCGGGAACTGAAGGAGCTGGGCTTCGCCGGCCGCGGCGCCATCGTCCGCAGCTGGGCAACGGAGCGTCGCGGGGCGGAGCCGCACGGAACCCGGGCGCCCCGGACCGCCGGCGGCAAGCCATGGCGGCCGCCCTCAGGCCGACGTGTGGCGCGGCTGCTGATGGCCGAGTCCCGGACCCTGTCGCAGCCGGACCGGACCTTCGCTGCCAAGCTGCTTGAGGAGGTGCCTGCGCTTGCAGCCACGGCTGCTGCCGCGAAGCGGCTTACAGGCGTCCTCCGAAAGAAGAGCGAGGAGACTCTGGCAGATGTCCTCGCCGTCGCAGAGCGAACTCACCTCTCCAACTTCGTCGCCGAACTGCGGCGGGACATCACCGCCGTCGAGGCCGCACTCCGCCTGCCATGGACGACGAGCCCGGCTGAGGGACAAATCTGCCGCATCAAAATGATCAAGCGCACCATGTGCGGCCGAGCGGGCTTTGCACTGCTTCGTGCCCGCGTGATGCACGCCGCCTGACGGCGTCACGGCAGCACGGGAAATGCGGGAGAGCCAATTTTCAGCCAGCACTTCCGGGGAGCAGTCATCCAGCCGCTACACCCCGTGCTGAAGTTCACTCCAGCGCTCGATGCAGCGGGCCTCCAGCCATGTGTTGAGGGAGGGTAGGTCCTCGAACGACGGCATGTCCTGCCAGATTTGCCGCCGAGCGTCCTGGACGTTTTTCTCGACCTGACCTTTCTCCCAACCCGAGGCCGGACTACAGAACGTCGCCTCGAACAAGTAGTGGCTGGCCATGGCCTGGAACCGCACGTTGACCTGCCGGATCTTGCCCTTGCCGACGCGGTCGACAGCGGTTTTCATATTGTCGAAGATGCCGCGGCGCGGAACCCCGCCCAGCACGCGGAATGCCTCGGCCAGGGCGTCGAACAGCATCTCGTGGGTCTGCAGCTTGTAGGCCCGGATGACGAAGGCCCGGCTGTGCGACAGCTTGGTATGGGCAGCCTGCAGCTTGAGCCGCTTGCCGCCCACCGTCGCCCAGTCCTCGCTCCAGTCGAACTGGAACGCCTCGCCGGGCTAGAAGGCGAGCGGCACGAACACCCCGCGCCCGGTGGTCCGCTGCGCCATCTCCCGTCCCACCTGCCAGCGCCGGACAAAGGCCGCAACCCATGCGTAGGAGCCACCATAATCCAGAGCGACCAGGTCCGCGTCGATCCGCCGCACCGTTCGGCGCCCCTTGCGTCCCTTGCCCGCCTCCACCCGCAGCCACTCCGACAGCTTGTCGGCGAACCGGTCCAGGTGGCTTGGGCGCTCGGGAACCTTGAACCTCACCTCCACGGCATCCGACCGCAGGTACTTGCGGATCGTGTTCCGCGACAGGCCCGTCCGCCGCTCGATCTCGCGGATTGGGATGCCATCCCGGTGATGCCACCGCCGGATAACGCTCAACAACTCCATGTCGATCACTCCGATTACCCCAACCATCCGGTCGAGGAGGTGAACAGACACGGGTCATTTCTCGGCGAAAACTTCGGCCCCTCCCGGGTCAGCTCTCAATGCAAATCAACACATCACCCCATTCAGCACCGCGCACGTCAATCGTCCGCTTGTTGCCGCCGCCCTTCGCACCCGGAATCAAAGGGCTGATCATCGCGTTGAAGGCGGTGCCTTCAACCCTCGTCGGTCAGATCACTCGGGTAGCGGAGCTTGCTGCGGTCGTATTTCGGCCGGTTCTCGGGTGTCCACATGCACGCTCTTCTTCCAGCAATCGCCGCCAAGAGCCAATCACAACCGATTCAGATCATTCGATCTGTTCCCGGATGGACACTTACTGACAATCTCCAAGGAGGGTCCACCGTCCTGAAAACCAATGGGCAGCGCCAACTGAATGGCTACAGCCGCATCCTCGACGAGACGGCGATCAGCATGAGGGTGGTCACTCACACCGCCCTCCTCTCTTATCATCAGCAAGGCCGGAGGACGGGCACTGTATGGTCGTGAAACAGCGCCTCTGTTCCAACAATCCACTAAAACGCGAATAATCCGAGCCATGTTATTCGATATGACGATTATGAGCGCGTCTTGGTCCAATTTCCAGACGCTTTCCGCCCTAAGACCGCCTTTGACGCGGCTTCCCCTCTTGGGATTGTGCGAACTAGGATGGTAGATGACGCCCGCGTTTAGGAGAGCGACGTCAGTCTGCAGGGACGGACGCAAGCAGCCTGAGCCCACATTGAAGCGCGGCTCTTTGGCAGCTGCTATTTTCTGGGGACAAAATGCCTTCGGACACGAAGTCTGGCGAGACTGATGACACCCTGACGCACCGTGATGCGGTACCGATCAAGCGTCGCATAAAGCGCTTGGCTCTTCGGGTCCTGCGACCCATTGGCGCACCTTTCTTGAATCGTTTGCAATTTCGCATGCAGTACGCGGCAGAGCAGGCCGTGGTCCGGGCCGGCGCGTCACAACAGCAGCAGACGGAGGCAAGCCTGCAGCGCATCCAGGCCATTCAGAGCAACCTTCTATCAGGGTTCGATGCCATAATGTCGCGGCTGGACACCCTATCCGCCCGCCTAGATAGCCCACCCACCCGCCTGGACAGCCTACCTTGGCCCTTGGAAAGTGTGGCATTCCGCATCGATATGATGCAACTCGGCCTCGATGCCGTGCGCTCCGATCAGGCAGTAATAGCCCAACAAGCACAGGATCAGCTGGCTGCCCTGCTCGCGCGAGACAATCCGGAAGTCGCCCTTACTCAGATGCAAACGCTTTTAGGAATCCTGGTCAGCCGCTTAGACTACACCAGGGAACGGAACGCCATCCCTCTCGGATCTGAGATCCTGTTGCGTGTCCCCGATGGCTTCTTGCTCGTTCCCGCCGAAGATCCGCTTTTGCTCAGTTGTCTCTGGGACGCTGCGGGTCGCCTGGAGCCAGGCACGATCAAGGTACTGACGGCTCTCGTCAAGCCAGGCGACCATGTCGTCGATGTTGGCGCGCATATCGGCTTGACCGTTCTTCCTGTTGCACGCTGCGTTGGACCAAACGGGCGCGTCATTGCCGTTGAGCCAGGATCACGCACCGCTGCGCTGTTGCAGCAAAACTTGGCCCTCAATGGCTTAACCGATCGGGTCATCTTGCACGCCTTCGCCGCTGGAGAAGCTCCCGGTGTCGCTCAGCTCAATATCGGGCAGGTGTTAGGCCACTCCTCTTTGATCAGCCTGCCGGAGGCCCACCATACCGAAGAGGTGCAGATCAGGCCGATCGATGCCTTAGTGGAGCCCGGTGAGCGCATCCGGCTGGTCAAGATCGATACCGAGGGTTTCGAGCCTCAAGTGTGGAAAGGCATGCAGCGAGTGATCCGCGACAACCAGGAACTTGCTGTGCTGGTTGAGTTCGGTCCCTCGCATCTGCAGCGAGCTGGCATCTCGCCGCAACTCTGGCTCCATGAATTCCTGGCCCCCGGCTTTACCGCTTATGAGGTGAATGAGACCGACGGCACCATAGCGCCGCTGCGACCCCTGACGGATCTTGCTGCTGTTGCATCTCTAAATCTTCTCCTACTCCGCCAGCCGCCCAGCCATGTGCCGGATCTGCAATTCGCATGAGGCAGGCAATGCTCCTTCGGGTCGTCATCATTGGTGCCGGCGGCCACGCCAAGGTCATCATAGAGGCTGTACGTGCGCAGGGCGGCGAGGTTGTTGGACTGGTGGCCCAAGCCAATGATTCAGCGCCGGTGCTTGGCGCCCCCATCCTGGGTGGCGATGAGGTGTTGCCCGCTCTGCGTGCGCAAAGCCTTGATGCGGCGATTATAGCGATTGGCAACAACGCGCTCCGGGAGCGGCTTGGCCGCAAGGCGCAGAGCCTGGGTTTCGCCTTGCCCCATGTGGTGCATCCGACAGCCTTCCTGTCTCCCAGCGCACGGCTGGGGGCCGGTGTCGTGGTGATGGCACGCGCGGTTGTCGGGACCGATACATCGGTTGCTGATCTGGCCATCATCAACACGGCTGCCGCCGTTGACCATGATAATAGTATCGGCCTGGCGGCTCATATCGCGCCGGGCTGTGCCCTGGCCGGTACAGTGCGCGTTGGCGCACGTGCCTTGGTCGGTGTTGGTAGTGCCTTGCGTCCCGGTATTCGCGTCGGCGCCGACGCCATCATCGGTGCAGGCTCTACCGTGGTCGCGGATGTGCCAGATGCCGCCATGGTTGGCGGAGCACCAGCGAGACCGCTACGGCGGCGGGATTCCCTATGAAGATTGGCATTGTGTCTACGGCTGTGCCGCTGATCTTTGGTGGCGGCCGCTTTATCGTCGACTGGCTGCAGGAGAAGCTGCTTGAACACGGCCATAACGTCGAGGTCGTCTACTTGCCCTATACCGATGAGGTGGACCAGATCCTGCCACAAATGGCAGCGTTTCGGATGATCAAGCTGGACGATTATTTTGAGCGGGTTATCACCATCCGTCCGCCCGCGCATATGGTGCAGCATCCTCGCAAGGTGGTGTGGTTTATACATCATCTGCGGTTTCTTTATGATCTATGGCAGACTCCATATTGTCCTGTGGCAGATGATCCAGCAGGACAAGCTTTGCGCGCTGCCGTGATGGCGGCTGACACAGCAGCGCTGGGGGAAGCTCATCGTCTTTTTACCAACTCACGTGTCGTTGGTAATCGACTGCGCCACTTCAATAAGCTCGACAGCGAAATCCTTTATCCGCCCATCTTGCGACCAGAAATCTTTCGTGCTGGAACTTATGGTGACGAGATCGTCAGTGTCTGCCGCGTACAGCATCACAAACGTCAACACCTTTTGGTAGAAGCCATGGCGCATACCAGGACGCCAGTACGACTCCGGCTGTGCGGCGCCTCTACAGATCCAGCCTATGTTGCCGAGCTACACAACAGCGCACGACGCTTGAACGTCGCCGACCGCATCACCTTCGAGACCCGCTGGATTAGCGAACAGGAGAAGGCAGAGCGATTGGCAACAGCTCTGGCCTCAGCCTATCTCCCGTTCGATGAAGACAGCTATGGCTATCCTACTATCGAGGCTGCTCATGCGCGGCGCTGCACCCTGACCGTCTCCGACTCAGGTGGCGTGCCCGAGTTCGTCACCGATGGTGTGACCGGCCTCATTTCGAACCCACAGCCCGCGGCCGTGGCGCAATCCTTTGACTGCCTCTACACCAACCGCCTGCTGGCTCAGCGCCTCGGAGAGGCGGCAAGCGAACGCGTTGCGGAGCTCGGGATCACCTGGGACCGGGTGATTGCGAAGTTGCTGGCATGAAAATTCTCGTTATCAGTACCATGGTGCCCTTTGTCCGCGGCGGCGCAGAAGAGCTTTTCGATCACCTGGTACGCAACCTGCAGGCAACTCCGGGTGTCGAGGCAGAGGGCTTTCGCATTCCCTTCACATGGGACCCAGCCGAACGTCTTCTCGATGAGATGCTCATTGCACGGCACCTGCGCTTAGATCATATCGATCGGGTGATCGCCCTGAAATTTCCCGCCTACCTGATCCCTTGGCCTAACAAGGTGCTGTGGCTGCTGCACCAATACCGCCAAGCCTACGATCTCTTGGATGCGGGACAAAGCAACATCCCTGCAGATATCCGAGGGCAGCAGATCATTGCAGCCATTCGAGCGGCCGATAATGTGGCCTTCAGCGAGGCTGTTCGGATTCACACCAATGCGCCCATTACTTCGCGCCGACTGCTGCACTACAACAAAGTAGGTAGTAGTGTGCTGCGGCCGCCGCTCAATGATCCAGAGTTGTTTCTTGGCGGTGACAGCGAGGGATATATCTTGGCCACGGGCCGTATAAATGCCGGCAAGCGACAGCACCTGCTAGTGCGCGCCTTGCGCTATGCGCCGTACGCACGCCTGGTGGTGGCTGGGCCGCCGGATACAGCGGCTGATGCCGCTAGGCTACGCCAGCTCGTTCGTGAGGAAGGCGTAGAGAGTCGGGTCACACTCGATCTGCGCTTCCTTCCCCGAACAGAACTGGCGCACCTTGTTAACCAAGCGCTGGCTGTGGCTTATTTGCCTTTTGATGAAGACTCCTTGGGTTACTGCACGATGGAAGCGTTTCAGGCGGCCAAGCCAGTGCTGAGCGTGACAGATGCCGGTGGCGTGCTGGATATCGTGCGCAACGGGGAGACTGGGCTGGTCACCATGCCTGACCCGGAGGCGTTGGGTGCAGCGCTGGCCACGCTCACAGCCAATCCGGGCCGGGCCGCCCGGCTTGGACGGGCGGGCCGGGCTGCGATGGATGCTGAGGCCCTGAACTGGCAGGCAACTATCGAAAAGCTACTGGCGTGAGCGGGCTCAGGATCGGCTGGGCGGCCCCGTGGAACATGCGCTCCGCTATCGCGCAGTCTGCCGCAGAGGTCGCAGTTGAGCTTTGCCGGCAAGGCCATAGTTTGACCGTATTGCGGACCGAGACCGGACCGGCACTTGACCTACCGCCACGGCCAGCACCGGGGGCTATCCGCAACCTAGTCGACTGTTCGGAGCTCGAGTTGCGCGAAGCTTTCGACATTGTGGTGGCGCATATTGGCGACCATGCCGGGTTTCACGGCGCGCTGCCCGCGGCCATGCAGCGGGTTGACATGGTTGGCGTCTTCCATGACGCGTTCATCGCCAACCTGGCCTTTGGTTGCCTCGATGGTGATGCGGCCGCATTGCGTGCAGTCTTACGACAAAGCTATGGTGAAGACAGCTGGCCAGTTGGCCAGACCTTCTTGCACGACACTGCTGATGTGGCGCGACGGCGGCCGATGCTGGAGTGGCTGGCGCAGCGAACCATCGGTGCGGTCGCGCATGCTAAGCACTATGCGGCGCGGCTGGGTCGGGTTTGTCTAGGACCAACGGCCGTGATCCCGCTGGCCTTCACCGTGCCGGATCTGCCACCATCACCGGCACCTTGGAACCGAATCACCATCGGTGTTGTTGGACATGCCAATCCGAACAAACGGATTGATCAGCTGATCTTGGCCATTGGCGCCTCGCCATATTTGCGGTCCTGCTGCCGCATCCGAGTCATTGGTGAAGCCTCCGACGACATGCGGGCGCGGCTGAACCAGCTGGCGCAGACCGCTCGTATCCTGCCGCTCGAGATCACCGGCTGGGTTACTGATGACGAGCTGCGCTGGCAACTGCGTGACGTTGATATCATGTCCTGCCTGCGTAATCCGGTGCTGGAGGGGGCCTCGGCATCACTAATCCTGGCACTGCGATCGGGGCGACCAACGCTGGTCACTTGGCATGGTAGCTATGCGGAGGTGCCGCCTCATCTGGTATTGGGCTGTTCGCCAGAGCGCGAAGCCTATGACGTGATGCGTCACCTGGAGAATTTTCACCGCGCTCCGGCATTACTCTTAGCCATGGGGCGGCAGGCGCAGGATTTTGCTGAAAGCCATTACTCCCCGGCGACCTACAGCCAAGCCCTAGTCAGCTTGTTGCACAAAGCGCTATCTAACCGACCACGCTCAGCCGCTAAGCGGCGGCTGACAACAACATTGACTGGTTTTGGGCTGGCCTTAGAAGATGCGGCAGTGACCCGAGCTCATACTGCTCTGGATGAGCTACTCAGTCGAGAGGGGAGGATAGTATCTTGAACACGCCAAAGCGGGCACCGCTTCCGGTCAGGGGCCGGATTCCAGTGTATCAACCCGATCTTACCGGCAATGAGCGGCGCTATGTGCTGGAATGTATCGATTCCAGCTGGATTTCGTCACTTGGTACCTTCATTGGCAGGTTCGAGGCTGCCGTGGCCGAGACCACCGGTGCACGACAGGGCATCGCCGTGTGCAATGGCACGGTAGCCCTGCACCTGGCGCTGCATTGCCTTGACATCGGCCCGGGTGATGAGGTGATCGTTCCGACCTTTACCTACATCTCCTCGGTCAACACCATCGTCCAAACAGGTGCCACGCCGGTGTTCGCCGACAGTTTAGCTAGCGATTGGTTGCTGGATCCGGCCGACGTGGAGCGGCGGATCACGCCGCGAACCAAGGCCATCCTGCCGGTGCACCTGTACGGCGCGGCGTGCGATATGCGGGCGATCATGGCAATCGCGCAGCACCACCAGCTCAAGGTGGTCGAGGACTGTGCCGAGGCTCTGGGCACCCACATCAACGGGCAACATGTCGGCACCTTTGGCGATATCGGAACCTTTAGCTTTTTTGGCAATAAGACGGTGACCACCGGCGAGGGTGGCATGGTCATCGCCAATGACGAGACACTCGCGGCCCGTCTCCGCATGACCAAGGGTCAGGGGCAGTCTCTAACCCGGCGCTACTGGCATGAAATTTTGGGCTTCAACTACCGGATGACCAATATCGCTGCGGCAATTGGCCTTGGTCAGATTGAGAAGTTGGACGCTGTGCTGGCGCGCAAGCGGGCGATCGCTGAGCTTTACCGGCGCCTTACAAAGCACTTGCCGGTGACCTTTCAGGTGTCCGATCCAGATGTCACCAGCTCAAACTGGCTGGTCAGCCTGCTTCTGCCCCCGGGTACCGACCGGGAGCGGCTGATGCAGGCGATGAGCGACCAGGAAATCGACACGCGTCCGGTTTTCTACTGCGCCAGCACCATGCCGATGTATGCCAGCCAGGAGCGCTTCCCGGTGGCCGAGAATATTGCCGCCCGTGGTCTGTCTTTGCCCAGCTATCCCCTGCTCTCCGATGAGGATGTGACCCGGGTAGTCGACGCCCTGGTCAAGGGGTTGCAGGCCCAGGGGTTGGCCGGATCAGCAGGCTAGCACTACCTGGGCAGTCTAAAGTCAGGCGGCGGCCTAAGCTTGCGCCTGCAGTGCGGACATCGGATCGGCGTGATCAGGTCGGCAAACAGCCGCGTCATGATGGCACGGCGTAGAGCTGGCAGGCTCGGCGATGGTGGCGGTCCCGGAACCTGACCCGGCATTTTTCCCCGACCCCGTCGTGCGCTGCGCGGCGAGGCGAAGGTGCTGCAGATAGGCAAAGGCGATGCAGGTCATCAGCTCGTGTCGGTGCAGCCCAGTCCAGGACCGTCCCTCGAAGTGCCCTAAGCCCAGCTCCCCCTT
>NZ_JQKB01000118.1 GCF_000745835.1 Belnapia moabensis DSM 16746
CGGCGGGAATACCGGAGGGGGTGGCAGATGCCGCCACTGGCAGCCGGTCCGCACGAGGTAGAACAACCCGTCCAGCAGGCGCCGCATGTCGGTCGTCCGCGGATGGCCTCCGGGTTTGGCGGCCGGGATGAGCGGTTCGAGAAGGCGATACTGCTCGTCGCTCAGGGCCTGACCGGACCCGTAGTCCCCAACCAGCGCGCGGGTATCGGGCGTCCACATGGCGGCTTCTTTCCGAGAAAGCCGCCCAGAACGCTTCTCCTACGCTGCCTTTTCAGGCCCATGTTCGCCAGGGGTGGCTTTCAAAACAGCCTTTTAGCCAACCTGTAGCCGGCATCCCAGGTCATCCTGACTATCCACCGAGACTGTCGGGCGCGGGAACCCGCTTGGTGCTTCTTACCTCCCCGGCCGGGTCGGCAGCTTCGGCATAGGCGTCAATGACAACATGGCCGATCGGTGGAGTCTCGGCGGCACTCGCTCCTGCATCATCGGGCAGCAATCGAGGTGGCGATATTGGCTCACTAACTGCGCCCGGCACGGGCACGGTGGAGCGCTGGTAGGCAAGCAGGTCGAGGACGGGTGCCTTGTCGCGCCCCAGCGCCATCCCAACGAGGTGGTGAGCTTGCCCGCGGTGGTGAGTTTGGTGATTAAATAGGTGGGCGAGGACGTGGTGGAGCGGCTGCGAATGCGGCGCGCCGCTGCTCGTGGCGTAGTCAAGGGATTCGGCGAGGCGCTTCTCGCTCAGCCCATGGGCGTAATCCACGAGCTTCCTGTCCTGCACTAGCCGTGCCGCGCGGAGGTCGTCGAAGTCATGGTGCAGCACCTCGTCGAGCCGCGTACCGCGCGGGCTCTCCCCGTCCAGGCGGCTCATCCATAAGCGATCGGTGACAAGGAGGTGGTTGAGCGTCCCAAGCAGGGAACCAAAGAAGGCGCCACGGTCCTCGGACAGCGCCTCGGGCGCGATCTGCGCCGCAGAGGCATAGAGGCGAAGGTTGGCCCACTGGTTGTAGAGGGCCATCATGCGGAAGTGCTCCTGCCGCGGTCCCATTGCCATCCTCCCGCTCATGCTTGCTGGATGGCCGTCAGGCTACCACCTGCCGCACTTCATTCACCAGATGAAGCGCGCGGCGGCGAACCTTCGCTGCGTTCAAGGCTATCGGCCCGGGTTGGCCGGGTACTGGTGCCAACACCCACCCGGTAAAAAGCGGCTCCCCGCACTCATGGCACCAGCGTTCACGATGCCTGCTGACGAGGCGAAGCCGGAGGTCCCACCTCACCAGCGCAGCCAGTTCGGCCCTGTCATAGGTCCGCGAGCGGCAGTCGCAACGCAGCCCTGCGGCCTCATCCGAAGCAAGATTGCTGGCACCAGCACCGGAACCCTCACGCGACCACGGCTGGCAGAGAGTGCGGTGGGGATGCTGGACGGATGCACATCCAGCAATCTCTGCCGCCCGGGGCACCCCGGCACAAGGAAGGCCGGGCGTGGCTTCGGCTGAGATTGGGACGGAAACGCGGTAGAGGAGAAATGCCAATGTCCGTCACCGACCAGCCCCGAAACCGCAAAGGTCAAGCCGCGGCCGAGAGTGATGTGCGCAATGTCGAAGCCCGCGGCGGCCTCTTTGTCGCAGCGGTCGAGGCTACCCGGATGCCAATGGGGGTCACTGATCCCAAAGTGACCGGAAACCCGATCATCTACGCCAACGCCGCTTTTCTCGGACTGTGCGGCTACGAGCGAGAGGAGGTGCTAGGCCAGAACTACTTCTTCCTCGTTGGCGCGCATGCCGACCCGGAGGTGACGGCGCGGGTTGAGGCAGCCATGGCCGCACGGCAGACCTTTATCGAGGATGTGCCGTTTCGCGCCAGGGACGGGCGGCAAGTGTAGGTATCGTTGTTCGTCAGTCCGGTGGTCGAGGATGGCCGGGTTGTCCAGCACTTTGCCTCCTTTCTCGATTTCAGCCATCGTGTGGTGCAGGAGCGAGAGTTGCGCGAGTCCAAGGAGACGCTGGACTGGCGGGTCGCCACCCGGACGAGGCGCCTTCAGGAGGTCAACGCGCGGCTGCAAGAGGAGGTAGAGCGACGGCAACGGACCGAGGCCACGCTGCGCGATGCCCTGGCCCAAGGCCAGGAGGACATCCGCTACCGCGACTTCCTGATCCGCGAAGTCAACTATCGAACCAAGAACGCGCTGCAACTCGCCGTTTCGCTGCTGAGCGTGCAAGCCCGCCAGATCGACGATCCGGCTTGCCGCTCAACGCTGGAATCCACCATGACCTGCCCGTGCGATTGGTGGACGCGCGGCCCAACCAGTTTAGCCTCGTCGGCGCCCCGTCCGGACCGTCTAATGGCGTGATCGCTGCCGATTTGAGGAGGCTCGCCATGGTTCCGCCCGCAAGCCAGATCACCGGGGTTCCGCGGGTCGGGGTGATGCTCCCCGGGTGTCGCGCGGGTCAACGATGTTGGGGATGGCAGGTACAGACGCCGACCGGCAGGCCATCATGTAGGCCACTGCAACCTATGCAGATTGGAGAGAGTGCCGCACGGCGGGCGCTACGGACCTCGGGGGTGCAAGTTCGTCGTCACTCTGTCGGTCGAGAGGAGCAAGCCTATTACCTTCCCAGCGCAGCGGCGCTGCTCGGACGCCTGCTCCCTCACCAGCCGCGGTAGAAGCCAGGGCCGTGGCCATACTGCTGCTCCCGCTGTGCATGCCGCCACGCCCGGCGCTGCTCGCGCTCCTGTTCGATGTGCCACGCCTCGCGACGTGCCGCCTCGGCGATCCGCGCTTCGTCCCGCTGCTGGCGCCACTCCCGCACTGCCGCCGCCGCTCCCAGCCATCGTCCCAGGACTGCGGTCCCGCTCCCCAATATTGGACAGTGTGCACCGCTTCACCCTGGGTGCGCCGTGACGACGATTGAGGCTGCGGAACCGCCGGTTGAAGCAAAGAGACCAAAGCCTAGCGCGGCTGCGGCGAACAGGGTCAACGCGGTCTTGTGCACTGGAACCTCCGATTGGTGCTCCTTAGTACAACAATGTGGGGAAAGGGCGTGTCGCGGTTCGGGCTGGATGATGGCGCGACCAAGACAGTAATAATGCACTTTGTGCGAAGTGGCGCCGATGGCTACCCGGCATCCCGTGTCTCCAACCATGCCTTGAGCCTAGGTGGGAGGGGCTTGCCTGTCATCCGACAGAGGCGGTCACCGGGCCGTCGCCACGACGCCCCAGAACTCCAATGAGCGCCGCGATCAGCTTGTCAGGCTCGCATGGCTTGGCCAGCACGGGCGCGATGTCATTGGCGGCCTGTGCTCCGGCTTTTACATCTGCGGTCAGCACGATGAATGGCACACCGAGGGAAGAAAGCGCATCGGCAACCGGCATCGCTGAGCGGCCTTCGAGCTTCATGTCGAGAACCGCTGCATCCGGTCTTTCATCACTCAACAACATAAGTGCAAGGGCGGTGGTTTGGGCAGGCCCCACCATCGATGCGTTGACATCGAGCAGCAAATCTTCAATGTCCATGCTGACGAGCGGGTCGTCCTCAATCAGCAATATGCGTCGGCCCACAAGACCGTTCATGTCTCACCTCCTGAGCAACCCTTGCATAGAGAGAGCGCAAGCAGAAGCGAAAAAGCTGACGTACTGAGCAACTTTACCAACTGTTAGTCGCTTGTATTGTATTAATTTCCAACTTGCGGAGGAATTTGCTGGCGCCGCATCTACGACACTTTCTAGGGCCCGTTGACGGTCATCGTGACGCGATGACGGCGGCGGCGAGGTGGATGGAGGCGGCGTAGCTGGTATCTGTCTTGTCGTAGCGAGTGGCGACGGCCCTGAACTCCTTCAGCTTGGCGAAGGTGTTCTCGATGAGGTGGCGCCAACGATATATGTCGCGGTCGAGGTTGATCTGGGCCTTACGGTTGGCCTTGGGCGGGATCACCGCGGCGGCCCCGCGCGCATCAAGGTCTGCCCTCAACCAGTCCACGTCGAAGGCTTTGTCGCCGAGCAAGGTGCCAAAGGCCACACCCTCGATCAGCGGCGGCACGCCGACAGTGTCATGTCGTTGGCCGGGCAACAGCACGAAGCGCACCAGATTGCCGAGTGCGTCGGCCAAGGCGACGATCTTGGTGGTCAGGCCGCCGCGCGAACGCCCAATGGCCTGGGCTTGGGTCCCCCCCTTGCGCCACTCGCCTTCTGGTGGGCGGTGACGATGGTGCCGTCGATCAGGGCGTATTCGAAGTCCGGTTCGCCAGACAAGCAGGCGAAGACGCGCTCGAATACACCGCCCTTCACCCAGCGGCGGAAGCGCTGGAAGACGCTGTTCCACTTGCCGAAGGCATTGGGCAGATCGCGCCAGGGCGCCCCCGCCCGCACCCGCCATAACACCGCTTCAAAAAACAGCCGGTTGTCTTTGCCCCTGCCGCCGGGATCGGTCGGTTTGCCCGGCAGCAGCGACGCCACCTTTTCCCAAGCCGTGTCGCCCACTACGAACCGGTCTTGATCCAGCACGCCTCGTCCTCCGCCGATCCGGAGCTTGAATCACAAACGGCGCGCTGTGAAAATTCCCACCGTCAACAGGCCCTAAGGCCCCTGATTTCCGGAGAGTGGGTTTCGCACGAATCAGGCTGAGTTGATGCCAGTGCAGATGTTTGTGGGCGGGCCGGCGCCCCGCTACGAGCAGACCAGCAGCACAGACGGTGTGTCGGCGAACCCGTCGTACACGGCAGACATGATCGCAGCGTCGGCACCATCGAAGCCGTGCGCAACGGTGGTGACGAGATCGTCTAGCTCTCGAAGATTCCAATCCGGCGGCAATACTGTGCTGATCAGTAGGCAACGCACCGAACGGGGTTGTACTCCCACCTCGTAAGCGGCCGAGATAATGAAACGGCCGAAGGTTGCTGCCTTCTGTCCGCGGTGGGCGACCGCATGGACGGCCACGCCCGGGCTGGGGCCACCAATCACTCACCAAATGTCCGACGCATCCACTCCCACAATCCCGCGGCAAATAACCGAGGAGAGCAATGTCTCTGCGGTGGCGGCTAAGGCGGAGTTGAGGCCGCCATTATGGTCAGGTACCGGTAAGAGGAGTCGTGCGGCTTGGTTTTGGCCGTCTGCCGTCCCCATTGAGGCTGTCAACGGCCCAGCCCCAAGGAGGACAGGCATGTGCCCGCGACGGGCGAGTACGCGAGCGACGGTCTCCGCCCCAGATAGGGCATTCTGGTCCGCTGCATCGTAGCACAGGACGCTGAACGACCACTCGGACGTGAGAACCGCATCCGCAGCGTAAGGACCGGATGGCATGCCGCCCAGGGCCGCCAGCCACCCGGGGTCCTCATGGCTGCGAAGGTCGCGGCACGCCGCTGCGGCAGCCTTTGCCGCAGCCACTCCCGCGGCCCCGAAGCCGAACAAGGCATGGGCACTGCCGGGGAAGTCCGAAGGAAGGCAAGCGACGTGCAGCGACGCAGCCGCCGCCGGGGTTGAGAACGCGTGGCCGACGCCGACCAACGCAGGTAAACACCCCAGCAGGGTGCGACGGGCCAAGCGCAGTCGCATGCCGCCGGGCGCCGCGTCCCAGTTGGCGGTGGACTCCATCTCTTTGAAGGGGGATGCGCCAGGATAGACGCAGCGATGCGGGCGCGACCCGTTCCCGACCATCAGCATTCTTCGTCGTCCTCGGCCGCCTGGGCACTCAACCTGCCTGTCCGCATCAACCCTCGTGCCGTTTGCCGGTTGGGTCGAACTACACGCCTAGGTAGCCATGGTCCATAATGTGGGCCTGGGTTGACGAACGCCGGGGGGAACGCCTGACGGACGTGCTGGTCGTGGATGACGCGCGGCTGATCCATGAGGATGCCCCCGTGAAGATAGTGACTTTGCCCGTCAGGCGTCCCATTCTCGCCTCTCTATGATGGTGCGCGCCAACAGGGACCGGCCCGGCACCACGCGCGCCTTCGACCGCAAGCCATTTTATGCCGGTGCATGGAGCGGCCCCTCCGCATTGAGCGCTCGGCGGCGATCACCCAAACGCGAGCGGTAACCGGGCTTTCTGCTGTCATCCTACGGACCGCTCGGGGCAGGGATGCCGGGGGCTGGCTCGCCGGTTCACGTTGACCATTGCATTGATGGCGGCGCAGCATTGCTCGGTCGGAACCGGTCAAGGACTTTCCCGCAGCGGGATCGGCGGAGAACAGGGAGATCGGCCGTGTACATCGCGGTCCGAAAGTACGCCGAGAAAGCTGCCTTGATCGACGGACTGGTGCCGCGGGTCGGCGATGGCTTCGTGCCGGTGCTCAGGCGCACGGCGGGCTTCAAAGGCTACTGCGCCTTCCCCAGCGAGGACGGCCACGCCGTCTCGATCACCATCTTCGGTGATCGCTCGACCGCCATGCTGGCCGAAGATCGGCACCGCGAGTGGGTAGTGTCCAACTTGAGGGACCTACTGTCCAACCCGCCGGAGGTCACTGCGGGTGAGACGCTGCTGCACGAGGTGTCGAAAATACAGCACAACGGCGGCTCCGGCATGTTCGTCACTGTGCGCATGTACGAAGGCGTGGGGTCTAGGGAGGAGGTGCTACCCCTCGTTCGGCAGCATGTTTTCCTGACGATCACTGGTGCCCCTGGCTTCCGCGGCTACTACGCCTTCTTCGACGAGCGGAACGCCATCCGCGCTGGAGCAGTCTCCCTGTTCGACACGCGACAGAACGCGCTTCAGGCGAATGAGCAGGTGGTATCCATCATGCGCGAGAGGCAGATCGCGCCGAACCCACCGACCGTCATGATGGGCGAGACCGTTATCGTAGCGACAGCCAATGACTAACCCGGCCGGCCGTTCGACGGCTTACTCTTGGCAGGCGCTTCACCGAATTCCGCTCGGGACAGCCGGGCCATCCCTTTTCTTCAAATCGTCGTCTCTGCCGCGCCGATCTGCAAACCTATCATGCGCAGAATCAGCGTCCGCCATAATTGGCGTGGACATGGCAGGACTGGGCTCTGCAAAGTCAGGACACGACCGGAGGGCATGCCGCCATGGCTTCTTTCGTCGTCACTGGTATCGTGCGGGTGATCGCCTACCCCAACCAGAACCGGGAGGAGCCTGCGCTGCGGATCATTGAGGCTGAGAGCGAGGCGAAGGCCCGTGGCGAATTTATCGCCAGCCTAACGGTCGATGAGGAGTTCTCAGCAACCCAACGCATCGCGGAGGTCACCCACGTCCTTCAGGTCAACGTGGGCGGGGTAGCCGCGGACCGGACCAGCAGGGAACCCGTGCCGATGACCCAGATGAGGCACTAGCCGCACGTCCGCAGCGGCAACCTCAGCGTCCCTCACTGTGCTTTGAAGCTGCGGTTGGCTTCAGCACCAGCGGCCGGATGCTGTTGTGGCTCAGGTGGCCGCCAGAGGTGGTGACAATGCCGCGCTTTGCCAGGACTGCGGCGATCTCCCGCTAGCTGAGACCAAGGCCGATCACCTTACCGCCTGAACATGGGCCGGGATGCAGCGACGACCCTCGATGCGGCGGCCAGCCTGAGCCGACTGGCAATCGCGGGCGGCCTTCAGCTTGCTGACGAGGTTCGCCTATTTAAACTGCGCAACTAAACTCAATACCTGCCGGATCAAGTCTTGCGTCGGGGCGGGTGGTGCCGAGGGATGGCGCCAGTAGGGCGCGGTCTGACTATTTTCCGAAACCCCCATCCGCACTCAAAGATGGCACGGCCAACTGGTCCTGCTTGCTGGCTCGGTGACTGATGACCGTGTTGACGTGGGCCACCAAATCGGCACCGCCTAGCAGTCGCCCGTCGCGGTGAACGCGATCGAATATTACAGAGCCATAGCTCAGTGGAAAGCCGCCCTCGTAATGCAAAGCTTCAGCGCCACGGGAGAAGTCCACCCGAACGTGCCGGAGGTGCCAGCGGGTGATATCCTGGGCCATACATTCGAAGCCCATACTTGCAATGCTGCCGAAGAACACCGAGGCCGTGCCAGCTTCAACGGCCCGACTGCCGACTACTGTCATTGGGATCGGCAGGGCGAGCTTCGGGTGCTGCCCGCAGGGCATTGCTCCACTGCCTGCCGCGGCGGTACCCAAGGAGGCAAGGAGGATGGCGAGCGCAAGGCGAGACATCATCCCCTGAACGAGGCTTTCGTCGCCGCACCTTGGCGGTATGGCTCAGACTCTACTGCTCCCAGCCTCCATCGTCATCTCTCGATCGCGCTACTCACCGCGAAATGTTTTTCGGCGTTCACGGATTACAAATGTGGTGCCGAGGATCGCGTACGGCGGACTGGAAAGCACACAGGAGTGACCGTTACCCGCCGATTTGATGCTGCCTAAAATGTATGTGGCGAAGAGGCGGGCTTACGCTGGAGCAAACGGCTACTAACCAGTTCAGCCCGGATGCGAGGCCGCATGTTGCTGATGTCGAGACTTAGGCAGGCCGCACGGGACGCGGATTGCCTCTCCTTCGCATATGGTGGTGGCGACGTACCGGAACTGATCGCCCTCCTCTGGCAGATCGCCAATCGTGAGCGCTGCACGATGGAATACGCCGTGGTCTCAGGTACTCCGGGGATCATCACCGTGCGTTTCCAACGACAGGGTGCCGCAGTCTCGTCAGTCGTGGCGCGTTAGGCCGCCCGAAGCAGCCGGCTGACGGCACTGGCGATCAGCCGGGCCGAGTTCCAACAGCCACATGGGTCACGGGGAGTGCCGCGGCATGACCAGATCGGGACGGTGGCCGTGGAACCCGCCCTACACGCGGCGGCACTTTTTAGTGTTGCAACATCTAGCTTCTCAACAATGCGTTGCGCCCGCAAACCAACCTGCTCCGGCGGCGTACTTCCAAGCCATGGATGTTGCTGTCCAAAACATCAACGTGGAGCAAGCCTGTGCAGGAGCGTTTTGCGGTCATCTATGCGGTTGAGTGGATGGGCACTCCTCGTGAGAGGTACTTTCCCACCCTTGCGCCTGCGGTCAACTTTGCTGGCCGCATCACAACGGACGGCACCACAGCCTACCCTGACGTTGCTACCATTGTCCGCATGACACGGAAGCACGAGCATTGTGCTTGGGAGGATGACCAGAAATTCGAAGTCACTGAAATAAGTGGTGGGAAGCATCCCCCGAACTTCAGCAATGGCGCTCTGCCAGATCAGGCTTGGGGGCACGTATAACCGAGCAGCCGTCCGGCGGGTGATCCAAAAAGGAATTCCCTTTGGTGCCGGTTCAATCTCAGTAACGAGCGAGTACCCTGGGAGAAAGCGAGGACCGCGGGACGGCAGCATGTCCGGATGCTGAAGGCGCCTTGCCGAGTAGTGACAACGGCCGCGGCCTCGAACACGAGCGAGCCTTACCGCAGCCCGAACGGGGACCGCTGGTGCCCTGTCCGCGGACACGGTTCCGGCGCGTGTTTGTCCGGCACAAGCTCAATGTCCCATCGGGCGGCTGAGCCTCAGAGCATCCGCGCGCCGGGGATCGGATATGGGTCGAGGCGCGGGCGGGCGTGATGTCAGGCGTGTCCCCCGGCGTGGCGCTGAGCGGCAGTCCTGCCCAGCCGCGACAGGAGTTCTTCCGTCAGGTGGCCGTCCTGAAACGCATGGTCCTGCCGCGGCCCTGAGCGCTTCTGCCTAATGCACAGGATAGGGGTTATCAGGCACCGGTTTGGGCGGCATTTCAGGCTGCGGATCGGGATCGGGCTGGCCGGGTGGCGGCATGGGGGGCATCGGGTCGGTTGGCGGGATAGGTAGACCAGACATAACCGTTTCCCTTGCTGGCCTGCGGAAGAACGCTTGTGGTTGTAGATGGATGCCCAGCGCAGAGCGGGCTTGGCACGCGAGCGGGAACTACATGAGGCCAAGAAAACGCTGGAGCGGCGTGTTGCCACCCGGACGAGGCGCCTTCAGGAGGTTAACGCGCGGCTGCAAGAGGAGGTAGAGCGACGGCAACGGACCGAGGCCACGCTGCGCGATGCCTTGGCCCAAGGCCAGGAGGACATCCGCTACCGCGACTTCCTGATCCGCGAGGTCAACCATCGAACCAAGAACGCGCTGCAACTCGCAATCTCGCTGCTCCGCGTGCAAGCGCGCCAGATCGACGATCCGGATTGCCACGCGACGCTGGAAACCGCCGTGGGGCGGCTCCGGCGCGTAGGCGAGGTCCACAGCCTGCTGACCTACAGAGCAGGCAGCCCGAACGCGATCGACTTTCCTGACTACCTCCGTCGTCTCTGCGAGGAAATGGCCGAAGCTATGGCGCCATCGCCGGAACAGGTGTCGGTCGAGGTGGAGGCTGACGAGGAGGCCGTGTGGAGCCCGGACCTTGTGGTGCCGCTCGGGCTTATCGTGGGTGAGGCAGTGACCAACGCGCTCAAATACGCCTTTCCGGATGGGCGCAGCGGGCGGGTCTTGGTCGAGTTGCACGCCGAGACCGGTGGGCAGATGCGCCTGCTGATCGAGGACGACGGAGCCGGCATGCCCACCGAGCGCCGGGCAGGCTCGCTCGGGCTGCGACTGGTTGAGATGCTGGCCAAGCAG
>NZ_JQKB01000119.1 GCF_000745835.1 Belnapia moabensis DSM 16746
TGTCTCGATGCAGATCGCAGGCAGGCCTGAGGCCACCAGCCCGGCGTAGAGCCACTGCGAGAGCGGGCCCGCCTCCAGGCCGAGCCGTGCGACGGAAACACCTGCCCGACAAAGGCAGGCTGCGATCGCGGCCGGATCGGTGTCTACTTTCGTCTCGCAGACAACCTGGCCAGCGCCGTCGAGGACGCACAGGCTCGTCTGGTCCAGAGAGACGTCGAGGCCAACATAGTGCTGGTTCATCCTGGAAGCCTTTCGGGTGAGTGGAGCAGTCCGGAGAGGTTGCCCGCCTCCAGACCGATTACGCCATCTCCCACGGGCTGCCCGGTGCAATGTCGGCGGTTTTGGCATCGACGGCCACGATCCAGCCTTGCACCGTCCTGGCCACGGACTCGAGCGCTTGTCAGAACGAATATGCGCGGGCACACCGCGCAGGATGAACGGGTCGGACAGGTTCATCCAGAACGAGGTCCGCAGCTTCAGCGTCGGACCGCCTGGTGCGTCGCGCGGCAGTTACCCTCAGGCCGGCCTTGCCGGAACGCGCCCTGCTCTGCCACGCGTTAGGCGGCGCCACCGCCGCCCGGATTGCCGGCTCAGGTCGTCGAGCAGCGTATAGACCACCGGCACGACCACCAGGCTCAGCAGCGTCGAGGTGACCAAGCCGCCGATCACCACCAGCGCCATCGGCGCACGGAACTCGCCATCGGCGCCGATGCCGCTGGCGATATGCGCCATGCCCGCGACCATGGCGACCGTCGTCATGACGATGGGCCGCGCCCGCTTGCGCGCTGCCTCGAACAGCGCCTCGCCGCGCTCCATCCCGCCACGCCGGGCCTCGATCACATATTCAACCAGCAGGATGCTGTTCTTGGCGACGATGCCCATCAGCATCAGCACGCCGATCACCGCCGATACGCCCAGCGCCTTCTGCGCCAGCAGCAGGGCCAGCAGCGCCCCGCCGACCGACAACGGCAGCGCCGACATGATGGTCAGCGGCTGCAGGAAGCCGCCGAACAGCAGCACCAGGACCAGGTAGACTAGTAGCACGCCGGTACCGAGCGCGATGAGGAAGCCGCCGAACAGCTCGGCCATCACCTCCTTGTCGCCGGTCTCGCGCTCACGCACATCGGCCGGCAGGGCGCGCATGACCGGCAGCGCGGCGATCAGCGCCGACGCCTCGCCAAGCGGCATGCCATTCAACTCGGCCTCGACTGTCGCCTTGCGTACCCGGTCGAGCCTATCGATCTGTGCCGGACCGGCGCCATGGCGGATCTCGGCGACTGCGTCGAGCGGCACCGCGAGGTCGGCCCGGCCGCTGACCCGTAAGGCGCGCAGGGAATCGAGGTCGTCGCGTGCGGCCTCGTCCAGCATGACGCGGATGGGGATCTGCCGGTCCGGCAGGTTGAAGCGAGCCAGGCTCTGATCGACGTCGCCGATGGTGGCGATCCGCGCGGTGGCGCCGATCATGGCCGGCGAGACGCCAAGCTCCGCGGCACGGGCATCGCGTGGGACGATCTGCAGCTCCGGCCGTTCCAAGCTGGCGACCGATCGCGCGCCGGACAGGCCCGGGATGCCCCGCATCTGCCGCTCCAGGTCCCGCGCCGTGGCGGCGAGCCGCCCGGCATCGTCGCCCACCAGGGTGATCGAGGCCTTGGAGCCGCTCATGCCATCGGCGCCGAAGCGGATGCGGGCGCCGGCGATGGCCTCCAGCGCCGGGCGGACCGCGGCCTCGAATTGCTGCTGGCCCAGGGCGCGTTCGGCCCGCGGGCGGAGGGTGATCAGCAGGTTGGCATTGCGCGGGTCGCCCTGCATGGTCGTGCTGCCCATGCCGGGGCCGCCGACCATGCTGGCGGTGCCGAGCGAGGCGAACACCGAGACGACCTCGGGCCGTGCGCGCAAGATGGCGGTCGCCTGGCGCACCGCCGCGTCGGTTTCAGCGAGCGTCGCACCGGGCGACAATTCCAGCGCCAGGGCGGAACGACCGCGGTCGGCTGCGGGGATGAAGTCGGACGGGATGAGCGGCACCAGCGCCAGCGACAGGGCGAAGAAGCCGGTGGCGCCGGCCATCGTCGCCCAGCGATGCCGCAGGCACCAGCCGAGCAGCGCCAGGTAGCGGCGTCCGATCACGCCGCGGCCGACCTCCTCGTCGCGGGCGGTGCGGCCGGGCTTCAGCAGATGCGCGCCGAGCAGCGGCGTCAGCAGCCGCGCCACCAGCAGGGAGAAGGTGACCGCGGCCGCGACCGTCAGGCCGAACTGGCGGAAGAACTGGCCCGGGATGCCCGGCATGAACATCACCGGCACGAAGACTGCGAGGATCGCCCCGGTCGTCGCCATCACCGCCAAGCCGATCTCGGCCGAGGCATCCATCGCCGCGCGCCAAGCGCCGAGTTGCGGCTTGGTCCGCACGTGGCGGACGATGTTCTCGATCTCGACGATGGCGTCGTCCACCAGCACGCCGATCACCAGGGTCAGCGCCAGCAACACGATGTTGTTGAGCGCGTAGCCCAGCCAGTCCAGCACCAGGAAGGTCGGGATGAGCGAGAGCGGCATGGCGATGCAGGACACCAGCGTCGCCCGCCAGTCCCTGAGAAACAGCCAGACCACCAGCACCGCCAGCGCGGTGCCGACCAGCAGCGCCTCGATCGCAGCGTAGTAGCCGGCCTCGACGAAGGCGACGGTCGAGGTTACCTTGTGGATCTCGACCCCCGGATGCTCGTTCTCGAGCCGCGCGGCGCGCGCCGCCACGCCTTTTGCAACCTTTACCTCCGAGGACCCGCGGGTCCGCAGCACCTCGAAGGCCACGACCGGCTTGCCGTCCAGCCGCGCCGCGGTGCGGACCTCGGCGGTCGCATCGCTCACCGTGGCCAGGTCGCCAAGCCGGGCGGTGCGGCCGCCGGGCAGGACGATGGGACGCGCGGCCAACGCCTCGACCGAGGCGGCCGATCCGAGCGTGCGGATGGTCTGCTCGCTGTCCCCCAGCGTGCCGCGACCGCCCGGCAGGTTCAGGTTGGCGTCGCGCAATTGCTGGTTGACCTGCACCGCGGTGATGCCGAGGGCAAGCAGCCGATCGGGCTTCAGTGCGACGCGGATTTCTCGCTCGATACCGCCGATCCGGTTCACCTGGCCGACGCCCGGCACCGACAGCAGCGACTTGGCGATGCTGTCGGTGACTAGCCAGGACAGCTGTTCGGTCGTCATCGCGGGTGCTGCGACGGAATAGGTCAGGATGGCACCGCCGGTGATCTCGATCCGGCTGATGATCGGGTCGCGGATGGTGGCCGGCAGATCAGCGCGGATCTGCGCGACCTTGTCGCGCACGTCGTTGGTGGCGCGGTCGACATCCTTGCCGATTGCAAACTCGACCACGGTCAGCGACACGCCGTCCTGGACCGTGGAGGTGATGTGCTTGACGTCACCCAGGCCGGCGACCGCGTCCTCGACCCGCCGGGTGATTTGGGTCTCCATCTCGGACGGAGCGGCGCCGGGCTGTAGGATGGAGACGATGACCGCGGGCAGGTCGATGTCGGGCGTGTTGTTGATCCGTAGCCCGGGGAACGAGAACAACCCGCCTACGGTCAGCAGCAGGAACAGCACCGTGGTGGGGATCGGATTGCGGATCGCCCAGGCGGAGACGTTGCGGTAGCCGGGATCATCCCTGGGAATCGCCATGGCGTCTTTCCTCAACGGTCGCGCGCGACGTGGACGCGGTCGCCGTCGGACAGGAAGCCCGCACCGCCGGCCACGACGCGCTCGCCGGCGGCGAGTCCCTCCGTCACCTCGACCACGCCGTCGCGCCGTCCCCCGGTGCGGACGGCGCGCAGCGCCACGCGGGCCGTGCTGTCCGGCAGCACGAAGACGGCGGGCCGGCCCTCGCGGTACACCACGGCCTCCTGCGGCACCGTCAGCGCGGCTGTTGCCGCGGGAAAAATCTCGGCCTGGGCGAACATGCCGAGCTGCAGGCCGGACCCGGCGGGCAGCGCGATATGAACGATGCCGAGCCGGTTGTCGTTGGCGATGATCGGTGCAACCGCGCGCACCCGCGCCTCGATCTCGGTCGCACCATGCCGGACCCGGACCGGCTGGCCCGGCCGCACCGCGGCGAGGTCCAATTCCGGCACGCGGGCATCCAGTTCAAGCCGCCCGTCGCGGATCAGGCGCGCGACCTCCTGGCCCGGCTGGGCGACGGCACCGGGCAGGATGCTGCGCCGGGCGACGATGCCGGCATCGGGGGCCAGGATGCGGGTCTGCGCCAGCCGCGCCGTCGCCTCGTCGCGCCGGGCGCGGCTGGCAAGCAACTTCGCCTCCAACTGCCGGACCATCGATTGCCGCTGTTCCAAGGTCTGGCGCGCCACGCTCTCAGAACGAGCCAGCTCGGTGGAGCGCCGCAGGTCCGCTTGTGCCAGCGTGAGCACAGCCTCGGCCTCGGTGACGGCGGCTTCGGCCTGCGCTGCCTGGGAGGCGGGCAGCGCATCGTCCAGACGGGCCAGCAATTGGCCCTGCGCGACCCGGTCGCCTTCCTCGATCGGCACCTCGACGACGCGCAGGCCCGCCACCTCGATCCCGATGCTCATGTCCTGCCAAGCCACGACGGAGCCGTCGCCGATGATCGGCCGGGCAAACAGCCGCTCCGTCGCCGCAGCCAGCCGGACGGTGAGCGCGGCTGGCGGCTCCTGTGCCGGGACAACCGCTGGCGGGGCGGGTGGCGAGGCGAGTTGGTGCGACGCAAGCCAGCCAGCCAGTGCCAGCAGGACGGCCACACCCGCCAGCCATCCGACGCGCCGGCGGCGCAGTGCCGGGCCCCGTGCCAGCGCCAGTACGGCCGGGCCGGGGAAGCTGTCGTCGGACATCGATGCCTCTGTGGGGAACACCCTTGCTTACTGACCATGGGGTCAATAGATGCCGTCCCTATTTGTGCATCAGGCCTGACAGGTCAATGGATGCGGAGGCGAAAATGCCGGACATGGCCGCGACGATGACCAGGGACAGCGCTGGGAATCGCCAGCATGCGACGCCCGGTCCGGTGACGGAGCGGCGTCGCCGCCTGGCGCCCGCGGAACGCATGCCGCAGATCCTGGACGCGGCGCTCGAGGAGTTCGCGGAGCGCGGCTATGGCGGGGCCAGGATGGCGGCGGTGGCGGAGCGCGCCGGGATCGCCAAGGGGCTGATCTATCACTACGTCCCGTCGAAGCAGGCGTTGTTCAGCGCGACCGTCCGGGCCTGCACCCAGCCAGCCTTCGAGACGGCGGAGCGGCAGGTTGCCGACTGCACCGGATCGGCGCGCGACCTGCTCGCCGCACTTCTGGCGATCGCCTACGAGCGCGTCGCCGGTCATCCACGCGAGCGGGCCCTGTTCAAGTTGATCATCATCGAAGCGGAGCGCTTTCCCGAACTCGCAGCCTTCTACCGGGACGAGGTGCTGGCCAGGTCAGTCGCCATCGTGGACGCTGTCCTGCAGGCGGGCGTCGCATCGGGCGAGTTCCGCCCAGCGGTGGCGGGCATGCCCGGGCTTGGTGAGGTGGTGCTTGCCCCGGCGATCGTTGCTGGGGTCTGGCGAATGATTCTGGCGAAGGACGACGCCCCGAATCCGATGGCGATGCAGCTGGCGCATCTCAATCTGCTCCTCGGGGGTCTTTCGGCCGTCAAAGGGAACCTCGCCGGCGCGTAACCCTTTCCGCCCAGCGAGGGACCACTGGGCCATGCCCGCGAGGTACCGACGAACCGTTGCCAGACAGCCTGAAACTGTCCCGTTGCGCCCATTGTCAGAGGTAGCGTGGGCACTGACCGAAGCGGTGATCCCGCTCATCGCGCCCAGCGGAGGCTTGGTGAGCGCCAACGCCGCTCGATTATAAGCCTCCCCCTCCCCGCCCCCACTCAGAAAGCGAAATAAGAATGGTGGCGAGCGCGGGATCAGGGTGGCGGCTCATGTTGGCCGCGAACGGCCCGTCCGCGACCACCACGCATCGAGCCCCCATGGCGATGGCGAAAGCCACGTAAAGGGTGTCGTAAGTCGAATGGTTGACGGCCAGGCCGATGTCGAGGGCAACGTCGTGAAGGTCGAAGCCAGCAGTGTCGGTTGGCGGCACCAGGTCCCGGAGCAGTGCCAAGCCTTCTCTTGCCTCATCCGGCGTCCACACCCGCTTCCGTACCTGGAGCCAGCAAACATTCGTGGCCTCGTTAAGCCAGAAGTCCGGCACCAGGAGTTCCTCGTCGCTCTCTGCGAGTGCCTGGGCGAGATGGCTGTCCGGCTCATCGAGGACCCACTTCAAGGCGACGCTGGCATCGACAACCAACGTCACCTCAAGCGCCCGATCCATCGGTAAGGTCGTCTACCCTGCCCTGGCGGCTCTCCTCCAAAAGTTCGGTAACGGTAGCTGACCCGCGGCCAGCAGTCCGATGCCTGAACTCAGCCAAGCGATTTGCAGCGGTTGCCCGCGGTGACGGCTGTCGAATGCCAGTCAGAACTTCACGCAGGATTTCCCGGTGCTCGGCCTCGGCCGATCGACCGCGCTCGGCCGCCCTGACCCGGAGCGCCCGAACGACGCTATCGTCGAGGTTACGAACTGTTAGGGTAGCCACCGCGGCCTCCTATTCTGGATGCTATCAATGCCTACAAATAGATAGCGTTGCTGTCGATGGGAAGGCTACGGGAACGACCACGGTGAGGACTTTGACGGGAGCCCGTGACGAGATCGCGTAACCCGAGTCGCGGGCAGTTGGACCGCGAAGCGGTGTACCGCGCTCGGTTGTTGAGACACCTGAGTGAAGTCGATGCGGCGAGAGCCGCGGGTGAAAGCTGATCCTGGCGGACGGCGTCCGGTGTTCCGAAGCCGTGGCGCTCGATCAGCCATGTCGAGTTGTAGGTGCGCCTGAACTCGAGCAGGGCTTGGCGGAGCTGCTCGACGGTGTCGAAGGTCCAGACCCACAGCAGGTTCTCCTTCAGGGTACGGATGAAGCGTTCGGCGCATCCGTTCCCCTCAGGTGCCCGCACGAAGGCGGGCGAGCTCTCGATACCGAGGAACGTCAGCTCGCCCTGGAAGGCGTCGGACATGTACTGGCTGCCGTGGTCGTGGCGCAGCGAGAGTCCCGCCGCGATGCCCTTGGCGACGCCGCCGCAATGCTGGCGCACGCCCTGCCTTAGGGGCTCGAGGGCCTCGAAGCGGGTGCCGCGCCGGGCGGCATGGATGCCGACGCACCCGGCGCTGTGGTGATCGACGGCGACGAACACCGCCGCCTGGCCCTGGCCAGTCCAAGTGGTGGTCATGTCCGTGCCCCACATGATGTCCACCATGTCAGGGAGGATGGTGCCGTCGTGGTTGCGTGGCCCGCGCGGCCTGCCGACCCGGGACGGGGCGAGCAGGTCGTGCTCTCGCATCAGCCGCAGCACCCGGCGGCGGGAGGTCCGAACACCCTGCATGCGCAGCCTTGCCCAAACCTTGCGGTGCCCCTCGCCATGGAAGGGGCTTGCCGCGAGGACGGCCCGGATCGCCTCCAGCAGCGCCGCATCAGGCATCGGCCCGACCGGCCCAGATCGCCTGGGCGGCTCCGTCCGGGGTGGCAGACGGCGGCGGTAGACGGTGGCCCGGGCTGCCTGCCAGACCCGACACACCCGGGCCAGGCCATAGGGCCTGCCGCTGCTCGGCGAGACGGTCAGGCTCATGGCCGTGACCTCCGCCGAACCAAAGGGCGACCGCCCTCCAGGGCTGCGACCTTGGCCTCCAGCAGCTCCCGTTCGAGCAGCATCTCACCTAGCCGCGCCTTGAGCCGCTCGCTCTCCAGCGCCTCGCCGTCAGCAGGTCGCGTGGCCAAGCTCGCCTCACCACCCGCCAGGAAGGCGTCGCGCCAGCCGCTCATTGTTGCGGCCGTGACCCCCAGTGCCCGCGAGACCGTCTCCAGGTCCTCGCCGCGGAGCAGCCGCAACACCGCATCTCGCTTGCGCTGCCGCGACTTCCGACCACCCCGGCCAGGACCGGCCGCGTCCACTGTCTCTGTCGTCATCGTGCACCCCATCGGCGGATACCGTCCGCTTGCGGGATGTCTCAATCAACTGTGGGGCGGAGGAGGGTCGCCTGCGTCCTGCCGCGGCGGCGGATCCGGTTCGACCCAGATTACGGCAAGCCGACGGCAGCCTGAGCCAAAACCTATCCTTCGGTTCGACGACAGCCGACATCCTTCCGTTGCGACCTTCGGTCGGCAGAGCGCCGTGCGCAAGCGCGGTCCAGGAGGCCGCACAGCGTTCTAGACAGCGCGAGCACGGCGCTAAACGTGATAGATCGGGCAGGCTCCACTCGTTCCGTCAAACAATTCTACTGCCGACCGCCTGCCAGGCCCTTGAGTACGGGTAGGAAGTCCCATCAGGTGACGAACACATAACCCAGAGGCACCTAACCCCTGGCTAAGTATAACAATTCCGTTATAAGACCCTCCGGGAGCCGGAAGGGGTCGTGACCGCGCCTTGCTATACCCCCGCGACGTGCGGTGCAGGCCGGGGCCGGGTGGCCCCCTCTCAACCCTTCACCACCTTTGCCCAAGCCCGCATCGCCGCCCCGCACATGGATAGCGGCAGGGTCCGCCCCCATTGCCCATGGTGGGGAAAAGGCAGCGTGTCAGCGTCGCGGCCGGAGCGGCGGCACGGTGCATAGACCCGGCCAGCCGAATGGGTGGCGATGACCCACTCAAAACCCGGCGGCAGTAGGGTCCGCGCCGCCGCCTCATCGGTCGTGTAAGGCGGCGCTGGGCCGGATCGACCAATCGCCTGGTGTATGGTCCTGTTCGCAACGGCGCTGCCGGCTTTCACCACAGCCAGGCGGTCGGCGATACGGACCAAGCGGTCGAAGGGGCTCATCGCTTCGCTTTCGGGACCGCCCGCATATAGCGAGGCAACCGCCCCTCATTGAGCCAGAGATCGACCAGCGGCGTGATGGTTCCAGCTGCACCGAAGCTGTGATCATGGAGCAGATGCTCCGGCATCACCAGACGGCAGACATGTCCGCCCTTCAGGCAGTCGATGACCGCGCCGCGGTAGGCAGAGGACGGACCACCGAGCCGCCCCTCGGCGGCCGTCTCGGTGAGTTGGAGCCGGTCTGGCATTTAAAGAAATAGAGGGTGGATGGCACGCTAACCTTCGCTGCGCAGCGCCGTTCACCCCTGGTGAACTAGGGAGACCTTGCCGTGCGTCTCAAACCTAAACGCAGCCGGAAGACGGCCCGCAAGCGCATTCGCTATGCGCGCAGAGCCGCCAGCCTCCAGAAGGGAGGCTAGGACACACTCCGATCTGATGGAATTATCCGATCGGAGGTATTGGCTGGCCAAAACAACAAGCTGGAGCGGGTCCGTGAGCTAATGCGAGTGGAAACCGCGCTAGCACGCGTCAGTCGAAAGACTTAACCACCGGCGGGATATTGTTAAGTCGGAACAATCGGGAGAAGGCACGCCTAAGTCTCACTCAGCTGCAGACGGCTGACACAAGTTCTGAACAGGAACAGTTTCTACCAGCATCCCTTTTTCATTGCAGATGTCGACATGGAAGTTGGTCAGAGGCCTGTTGTCTCGTGGCCACGCAAAGGCAACTTCACTAATCAGCGTAGCAGCCTCAATCTTGGCATCGTCTAAGTTTTTGAAAAGGCGTCCTGTTGTATCTTCAATGCGAATGAATCCCGTATCGATATGAAGAAACATGCGCCACATATTTTGAGCCCCGCAACTTCATGCCGCCGCATCCTAAAACTACAGTGTTGTTTCAACAATATAGATGATCAGTAACGTTCATCCGTTGCCGCTCGGAGAAGCGCTTCAACCCGCGCTAGCTCCTATCTACAGAAGCAGGCGGATTACCCCGCTTGTCACAGCAATGGCCAACTCAGCAATGAGCACCAATGCTATAGCAGCGAGGATGATCCAGCCCATTCGTATGGCTCTACGGTACTGTAACTGAAGTGGTGGCGACAGGTCCATTGTCGAGAAGCGCGCTACCGCTTCAGCCGTTCCCTGCTGGTTGCGCGAAACATCACGTCCACCCCATGCGCATCATGAAGTCGATGGTCGCCCCTAGTAGGCGCCGCGGTGCCGAGGGACCACAGTTTGGGGCTAAGAACCCGTCCGTGAAGAACTCCTGCATTTTGAATGCGTTGCGGCAGGACATTGATGGAGACAGCGGAGCTTCTGCCATGTGGACGGCAGCGGACCGAGAGCGGTACGGACGCGAGGGGCTACGCTACCCGAGCGATCTGACAGATGCGGAGTGGGCGCTGATCGCGCCGCTGATCCGGCCCGGCAAGCGCGGCGGGCGCCGTCGTTCGGTGAACCTGCGCGAGGTGCTGAACGGCTTGCTGTATGTGCTGGAGACCGGCTGCCAGTGGCGTCACCTGCCACGCGACCTGCCGCCGCGGAGCACGGTGCACGGCTATCTGCAGCGCTGGGACTGGGACGGCACGCTGGAGGCCGTGCATCACCAGCTCTACGTCGCTTGTCGTGAACAGGCGGGCAAAGAGGCCAGTCCCACCGCGGCCATCCTTGACAGCAA
>NZ_JQKB01000120.1 GCF_000745835.1 Belnapia moabensis DSM 16746
TCTTGTCGCGCAGCAGTCCGTCGACGCCCTGCTCGGCATAGCGCTGTTGCCAGCGCCACACCGCGGGGCGGCTGACGCCCGCCCGGCGCGCCACCTCCAGGACAGGCAGCCGCTCGGCCGACAGCAGGATGATGGTGGCCCGCTGCGTATGCTTGAGCGGGCGGTTCCGGTCGCCGATGATCGCACTCAGGCGGGTGCGGTCGGCCGATCCAACGATGACACTGACGGTCTGGGCCATAGCCGGAGAATTCCACCGCAGCGGCCCGCTGTGAATCCTCCGTCTGGGTCAGTGCACTAGCGCCAGTGGCGCTCAGGGTATGGCGCGCCTCAAGACGGCGCCCTTCTACCACCAAGATGTTGGGTCCGACGAGGCGCGCCGTACCAGCAATGGCCTCAATTCCAGCCTCGGCAAAGGCCTTGGCACGGCGGTCCCGGACTGTGATGGTGAGGCTGCGCTTGAAAGTCATAAGTGCCGGCCCGTCGATCGTCACGCGGTCACCGTTTGTCAATTCAGCATTCGCCAAGCGCCTCACACGGGCCAAGTTTCTTATAGCCCATGGATCCTCAATCGGGGGCAGGTCACTTGAGCCGTCGCTCCTGGTCTACCTTCAGGCCACCATACTCAAATCGCCAGCGGTAGTACGTCGCCTCCGAGACCTCAAGCCGTCAGCAGATTTCTACCCACCGTTCGGCCCTGCGCCAGTTGCACCTCAGCCTGCCGCGGCAGACCGATGATCTGTTCCGTCGTATGACGCTTCCTCGGCATCCCTGCCTCCTTCCAAAGAGGCCAGCTTTCTCATCCAAGCTGAATCCCAGTCAGGGTGAAAGTCAATCGAATGGCAGGGTCCAATAGTCTCCCATCACTCGGTCGAAGCTGGCGGGCCAGAAGGGTGCGCACGCGTTGCCGTCATAATGGGTGATCTCGCCGAACCGCACTTGGCCGCCCACGCAGTAAAGATCAACTCGTGCGAAGTCGAAGTCGGCACCAATCCGCTCCGCTAGTTGCAGGGCATCATGAGCTTCCAAGGGGAGGACATAGTTGGGATCGGGCTTGCATGACTGCCTGAGCGACAGCGGCTCAAGCCGTTCGTCGTAGCTGTTGGCCCGATGGTCGCTGTGCCTCCCGGTATGAACCCGCAATAGCCTAGCCCGACCATGGAAGACGTAGAATTTCAGATCGGCTGGGATGCCGCCATCCGCATCAAGCAGCATCTCCTCGGCCAGAAGGCGCGGCACAAGATCACGGTAGGCCCACTCCCCGGCGGTTTGATAATGGTTACAACGCAGCCAACCATTGGCTTGGGACACGGCGGCGCAAGTGTCCAGCGCCGTGCGGTCATGCACGAGCAGATTCATGTTCCAACCGTGGCTGCCCTTAAGCACGAAACGGTTCGGTAATTTGTCCCACTCGATTTCCTCCGCGCGGCTCCAAATGCCGAGCAGCGGCACGAGCACATCATTTCCTACACGATCCGCGACATAGCGGCGCACGTTGATCTTATCTGTCGTCAGCGCCAGCAAGGGATTTCGATCATGGAGTATGCGCCAACCAAGCTTCTCGTTAAAAGTCTTCGGCTGAGAAAGGTTGGGTTTATATCCAAGAGCGGTACGCATGCGGTAGCGGAGGTGCCGCTCTCGCAAAATCTCATCTAGGACGGGGATGTACTGCGCTGCGTAATGTACCACATCCCGTAATAAAAATGACTTCGACGCGGCGGGATGTAAAGCATCGGACATTGTTGAGGCTCTCGGCAGATTGCTTAACTTCCTAACGTGCAATCACCTTGTGCAATACCGTCGCTCACTTTGATGTGTAGCGGGTTCGGTGTGTTCGACGTTTGACCTTTCCCCTGACTGGGATCCAAGCCTGACCAGCTCCCACGAGGGGGTTCAGGCGGATTTTTAGTGAAGCATGGCTACGGTTGGCCTGTGTTGGAGGATTGATCTGACCTCATAGGAGCGATCCGCCCGTAATGTGAGGCCCGAGCCGCGGAGAGTTTTGGGATGGCAAGGAAGCACCACAAGCCGGAGGAGATTGTTGCCAAGCTGCGACAGGTCGAGGTGTTGCTGGCGCAGGGAAAAACGGCGTCTGAGGCGGTTTGCACGATCGGGGTGACGGAGCAAACCTACTATCGGTGGCCGAGCGAGTATGGCGGCTTGAAGCTGCGTCAGGTGAAACGTCTGAAATACCTTGCCGCGTTGCCACACCGTCGCCGGTTTGGTCAGCCACCCGCTGACCAACCATGAGACCCTCCAAGGTCAGCCCGCGTGCGCGCTCATGCTCTAATGGGCCGGCAGGTGCAGCACCGCCCAGCTCGGCAATCCGGGAGCCAAGGATGCCGGCGCAGTCAAGGCACGTTTCAAACGCAGCCTCATCTACGATCCGCGACGTGGCGTAGTCATACGGGTCGCGCAGATAGGCCCGCATGCGGCGGAGCAGCATCGCCATCTCGCGCTCCGCGGCTTCAATCGTGGGCGGAAGGTGGAACTCCTGGCTTGCCCCCCCCGCCGAGGGTGGACCTGTCCGCTGCGCGGGCCGCCGCCTGTCGCCGCCGCCGGTACCAGCCCAGCGCAACAACAAGGCTGGCGACAGATATCGCAGCAAGGCCCGCGAGCATCCAAAGTGGGTCAGCCATGGTGACGCCTGAGTACCGTCTCGCGACTTGCGGACCACAAGCGGAAAACAGCCATCGCCCAACTCCCTACGATCACGCATCCCTGACGCGAGCACGGATGCTAAAGTGGATCCTACGGTTGCGGTCAGAATTTCGGCTGTCCCACCCGCCGTACCGGGGTTCGTTGTGTGTCCATCCAAGCGGGTCGGCTAGACGTTGCAACGGTATTACGACCAGCCGGTCAGCGGCGCCGCGCCCTCTATGCCCCTGTGGCGACACCTGGCTGGCATCATGCGTTGGCGGCGCGCCGGTGTAGCTCTGGAGAGGGTCAGGAATGGGTGCCGTTGAATTCATTGCGCTGCTACTAGCTGGCGTCGGGCCGGTACTGGCACTCGCACGATGGTCGGGACTTCCCCCGACCATTGCTCTCTTCGGCATCGGCTTGGTTGTGGGTCTGCTGCCCGGACCGGCGCCCGTGACCATGGATCCCGACTTGGCAATCGGGCTGTTCCTCCCGCCGATCATCTACGCCGGCACGGTGCGGACCACGCCGCATCTGCTGCGCCACGCCCTGCTACCGGGCGTAGTGGTAGGCGCGATGGTTGCTCTCGCCACCATGCTCGCCGTTGCCGCGGCGACCCGCTGGGTGCTGTTGCCCGGTCTCAGCTGGACCGCAGCTGTGCTGCTGGGCGTAGCGGCGGCGCTGTTTGACACCCGTCTGTTCCAGGAGGCGGGTGGCCATCCGCATGTCCCGCGCAAACTGGCCGACACGCTGAAGGCCCGCGAGATTGCCTCCCGCATCGTAGCGCTGACGGTACTCGCTCTGGCGCTCGGCACGCTCCGGACGGGCGAGACGCCTGCACTGGGCGAAGCGGCGATGGCCATGTCCTGGCAGTTACTGGGCGGTGCCCTGGCGGGCGCCGCGATCGGCCGAGCAGTGCTCTGGCTGCGCGATCGGGCAGGACCGGCGCCAATTGAGATCGCTGTTTCGATTGCTACCCCCTATCTCGGCGCCCTGACGGCCCGCAGCCTGGGCCTTTCCTTAGCCGTCGTGGTGATCACGGCGGCGCTGGTGGTCTCCGCCGCTCGGGTGGACCACGAGACAGGAGAGGCGCGCTCCTCGGCCGAGGCGCGGATCAGCGCCATGGCTTTTTGGGAGGAGGCGAGCCTGCTCGTCTCATCGGTGCTGTTCTTCCTAGCCGGCCTTGCTTTGCCGGGGGCCTTGGCTGGGCTTGGCGGCTGGCCATCCTGGCGGGTGGTGACGACGGCAGTCGGCATCCTCGCTCTGGTGCTAGGCCTCCAGTGGATTGGCTCCCTTGTCTCCACGCGACTGCCCCCGCTTCGGGAGGCGCTGGCCGGCGAGGGGGCCGCAGGTCAGGTCGTCGCGGCGGGGGTGATGGCCTGGGCTTCCACGCGTTCGGTGCTCGGCCTCATCGTGGTGCTTTCCGTTCCGGCAAGCTGGCCGGACGGGCAGCCCTTTGCCGAACGCGGACTGCTGCTGGTGATGGCGGCCGGGGTGATCCTGGGTTCCGTGCTGCTCCAGGGGCTGACGCTGCGCTGGGCCGTTCACGGCGCTGAACTTGGCGGGGGCGGACAGGTGAAGCACGAGGAGGAGCGGGCCCGCCAGGCTACTGCCGATGCCAGACGTCAGTTGGGAAAAGAGGCGGCACATCCGGAGACCTTCGCTGTGGAGCGCCGCGCTCTTGTCGGGCTAAGGGAGAATGATGAGATCGGTGATGAGGCGCTGCGGCGTCTGCTGCGCGAGACTGACTTGCGCAAACGCGCCGGTGAGGGTGACGCCTCGCCCGGCGCCCCGCCGCCAAATCCTTGAACCAGACCCGCCTTACTGAGAGCCCATCCGGAAGTTTGAGTTTACGCTTAAGGCTTTCCGGCGAGCCGTCGGAGCATGATGCGGATCATGGCTATACGGATGAAGGCGGCAGCGATGCGGCAAAGCCGCTCAAAGTTGCTGGCCAAGCGGCCGTTTCGGCTGATCCATCCGATGGTGCGCTCGACAATCCAGCACTTTGGCAGCACGACGAAGCGGTGGCGGTCGCAGCTGCGCACGATCTTCCCCTTCCACGTGCCGGTGCGAGCAACGGCAGCGGCCATCTTCGGTTCCTGATAGCCTGCGTCGCCGATGAGACGCTCGACGAAAGGGAACAGCCTGCGGGCTTGGCGCAGCAGCGGCTCGGCACCGTTCCTATGCTGCACGTTGGCGGGATGTACGATGACCGTGAGCAGCATGCCGATGGTGTCAGTCACCAGGTGGCGCTTGCACCCGACGATCTTCTTGCCCTCATCATAGCCGGAGGCATCAAGCGCGTAGAGCCCCCTTTTGCGCGCCTTTCGCCGTCTGGCTGTCAATGCTAGCCGTGTTGGGCTGGCCTCGCGCCCTGCCTACTCACGCACCGCGACGTAGAGCGCGTGGTGGAGGCGCTCGATAGTGCCCTCCCATTCCCAGCGCGAGAAGTAGTCCCACACCGTGCTCTTCGGTGGCAAGTCCTTCGGCAGCGCACTCCGCTGGCAGCCGGCCGAGAGCACGTAAAGCACGGCGTTCAACACCTCGCGGACATCCACCCTGCGCGGCCTGTCGCCGTGTTTCCGGCGAGCATGACGGCAGGAACCATCAGCGGCATTCCGCACACCGCTGCGTAACGGTGGAACGTGGCAGGAAACGCTAGCTTGTAGCCACGTTATCGAAGCTCCGGAACAGTGTGCGGGCGCATGCTGGCAGGCAACGCAAGCCGGGGCGGTAACCGATGCCGATTTCCGCAGTTTCCCAGAAAGGTTAACGATGCGTTTTGTCTCCACCCGGGCGCATGGCGTCATCGACTACTTTTACGGGCTCGTGTTGATCGCCGCTCCCTATGTGTTGGGCTTCTCGGGCGGCGGCGCGGCGCAATGGGTTCCCTGGCTCGTCGGCTTCGCCGTCATAGGCCTGGCCCTGCTCACGCGGTTCGAGGCAGGGTTGATCCGCGTGGTTCCGGTATCGGTTCACCTGGCGATCGACGTGGCTGGCGGCTTGCTGCTCGCTGCCTCGCCATGGCTGTTCGGGTTCGCTGACCAGGTCTGGCTGCCTCATGTGATATTTGGCCTGCTGGAAGCCGGACTGGCCTTGGTGACGGAGACAACGGCCGACGAGGACAAGCTGGCCTCGGGCACCGCTTGATGGCATCGGCAGACAAGGGCGGCCGGAGGCAAAGCCGCCCTTGGCGGCAATAGGGACACCGGACCGCGCAGGAAGAAACAGGGTCGGCGCGATATCCGGAGCGAGCCGGCCCCGCCACGGCGAATGTCGCGGCGCTGCACCGGCAGGACGACCCTGAGGTCCAGCTTACGATCCGGATGCAAGCCTTCTGCCAGCCATTCCTTGTCGAAACCGGCGGTACTCCTGTTGCTTCTGTCAGGAACGCGGCATTTCCATGCGCGTTGAAGGATGAATGGCTCCGATCCAGGTCCGGCAAGCAGGCAGCCGTCGTCCCTTACCTACTCCGCGGCAGAGTTGCTTTCACAGATGCACGAACCGGTTGTGAACCACCAGGACCCGAGCGGCACACCTTCCCCGAACCACAGCCTGCAACCGGAAGCGCCCTGCGGCTTCGGTGAAATCACCCAGGCTGCCCTCAAGGCGATGGAGGTCGGCGTCTATACCGTCGACCACCATGGCGCGTGCAGCTTCGTCAACGAGGCTGCCCTGTCCATCCTCGGCTACGGCACTGCCGATGAGGTTCTGGGCCGTAACATGCATGACCTCATCCATCACACCCGCGCCGACGGAACCTCCTATCCCCAGTCCGAATGTCCCCTGCTGGACTCCATCACCAGCGGCCGTGCCGTGCGGCTTGCCAATGAGATGCTCTGGCGGAAGGACGGTACATTCTTCGTGGCCGAATACTCATCCGCCCCGATCCGGCGCGACGGGCAGGTAGTCGGCAGCGTTGTCACCTTCCGTGACCAGGCGGAACGCGCCGATGTCGAGGCGCGGCTTGCGGTTCAGTATTCCGTGGGCCGAGTGCTCGCCGGTGATGACAGCCTGGAAGAGGCGCTTGCCAAGATCCTCCGGGCCATCGGAACGGGTCTCGGCTGGAACATGGGCGTCTTCTGGATCACCGAGGAGGCGGGGACCAGCCTGATGCCGGCCGCCACATGGCGTGCACCAGGCGTGCAGGCCCCCGCTCTCGAACGGCAGACGCTGACGCTGCGGTTCCGGTACGGCGAGGGCATGCCTGGGCGGGTCTGGGCAAATGGGGCACCTGAGCTGGTCCCCGATCTCGCCCAGGAGGCCACCATCCCTCGGCGCGCCGCTGCAGCCAAGGATGGCTTCCGCTCGGCGATCGGAGTGCCGGTCAAGGCTGGCACGACGACGCTGGGTGTTCTCGAATTCCTAGACCGCGAGCCGATCCGTCTCGAGGATGACCTTCGCAACGCCCTGGCCAGCCTCGGCCAGCAGATCGGCCAATTCATCCGGCGCCGGCACGCCGAGCGGGCCCTGCGCGAGCGGGAGGAGCATTTCCGCTTCATGGCGGATTCCATCCCGCAACTGGTCTGGACGGCGACGCCGAATGGCGCCCTCGACTATGTCAATGCCCGCTGGATTGAGTATTGTGGCCTGCCTTCCACGGAGGCGCTCGGCAGCCGCTGGGAAGCTGTTGTCCATCCCGATGACCTGGCGGGAATGGCCGAGGCTTGGCGGACCTCCCTTTCCGCCGGCGAGACCTACACGGTTGAGGCCCGCATCCGGGGGCAGGACGGCAATTATCGCTGGTTCCTGAACCGCGCCGTGCCATTGCGGGATGCTGCAGGCAGCATCCTGCGTTGGTTCGGCAGTTCGACCGACATCGAAGATGCCAGGCGTGCGGAGCGGGAGATCCGCCGGAGCGAGGAGCGCTTCCGTTCACTGGTCGGCGCGACCTCCGCCATTGTCTGGACGACCCCGGCCTCCGGCGAGATGACCGGGGAACAGCCGAGCTGGGCCGCATTCACTGGGCAGACACTCCAGGAGTACCAGGGCCTCGGCTGGCTTGATGCGGTCCATCCGGGGGACCGGGCCCATACCGCGGCGGCCTGGCGAAATGCGTTGCAGCATCACGAGGTGTACGAAGCCGAGCATCGCGTGCGCCGCCATGACGGCGAATGGCGCCACATGCTGGCGCGTGCCGTCCCTATCCTAGCGATGGATGGGTCCATCCGCGAGTGGGTCGGCCTCCATATGGATGTCACGGAAATGCGCCGCACCGAACGCGCCCTCCGCGAGAGCCAGGAGCGGCTCCAGGCCGCTCTGCTGGCGTCCCGCACAGGCACCTTCCGCTGGGATATCCGGGACAATCGGTTCGAGATGGATGAAGGGTTCTCCCGCCTGGTCGGACTGCCCTCGGGACGGCCGGGCAGTATAGAAAGCGCGGTCACCGCCTTCGTCCATCCGGAGGACCGGGACAGGATCGCGGCGGAGGTGGCGCGCATCCTCACCGAAGGCGGTGAGGTGGATATCGAGTATCGGGTGATCCGCGCTGATGACAGGGTGGTGCGGTGGATCTCCGGTAAAGGCAGGACCACCAGCGGCCCCGATGGCCAGCCGCAACACATGATCGGTGCGGCTGTCGATATCACGGAGCGGCGGCATTTCGAGGAGGAACTCGTCTCGGCGAAGGAAGCAGCCGAGGAGGCGAACCGCGCGAAAAGCCAATTCATCGCCAATATGAGCCATGAGCTGCGCACGCCGCTTTCGGCCGTTATCGGTTACACCGAATTGCTCGAGGAGGAGGTCGAAGATCTCCAGGCCGAGGGTGCCGAGAATCTGCTCGACGACATCCGCAAGATCCGCAGCAATGCCCGCCACCTGCTCGACCTCATAAGCGACGTGCTCGATCTCTCGAAGGTCGAGGCCGGCAAGATGGATGTCCACGCCGAGGATTTCGATGCGGACGCGCTGGTGTCCGAGGTGGCGGATACGGTGCAGGCGCTCATGGCCCGCAACGCGAACCAATTCGCCCTTGACCTCGCACCTGAGGGCCTGGGCCAGATGTATTCGGATCCGGTGAAGCTCCGGCAGTGCCTGTTCAACCTGCTGAGCAACGCCGCCAAATTCACCGATCATGGCGAGGTCTTTCTCTCGGCACGCCGGCTGCCAGGGGAAGGCGGTGCGGACAGGCTAGAATTCCGAGTGCGCGACACCGGCATCGGGATGACCGAGGAGCAGTTGCAGAAGCTGTTCCAGCGCTTCAGCCAAGCCGACAGCTCGACCACCCGCCGCTTCGGCGGCACCGGGCTCGGGCTCGCCCTGACCAAGGCCCTCGCCCATCTCATGGGTGGCGATATCGATGTCGAGAGCGTCGCCGGCCAGGGGACGACCTTCACCATCCGGCTCCCGGCCGATCTACGGATCGAGACCGGCTCCGGGCCTGGACCCTTCGATCCCGCCGTGCCGGAGGAAGGCGATGGCCCGGAGGTTCTGGTGATTGATGACGATGCCCCGACCCGGGACCTTCTCTCCCGCTTCCTGATGCGGGAGGGCTTCCGGGTTCGCACCGCCGTGGATGGCGAGACAGGGCTCCAGGCGGCGCGGTCGACGCGACCGGCGGCCATCCTGCTCGATGTGATGATGCCACGCATGGATGGCTGGGCGGTGCTCTCGGCGCTCAAGGCCGATCCCGAATTCGCCGATGTGCCGGTGATCATGGTGAGCTTCGTGCAGGAGAAGAACCTGGCTTTCTCGCTCGGTGCCGCGGATTACCTGCCCAAGCCGGTCGACTGGCAGCGCCTGAAGCGCCTCGTCGAACCCTATCGCTCGGTGGACCCGCTCGGCCAAGCGCTGGTGGTGGAGCACGATCCTGGCACCCGCGACGAGCTTCGCCGGATGCTGGAGCCGGAGGGCTGGTCGGTGGTCGAAGCGGAAAGCGGGAAGGACGGGCTCCGACGCCTGGCGGAGACGACGCCACAGGTGATCCTGCTGGACCTGCAGGCGCCCGAGCCCGGTGGTCTCACCTTTCTCCGAGAGCTGCGACGCCACCCGGAGTGGTGCTCCATCCCGGTGGTCGCGGTTGCCGATCGTGAGCTGACTTCGGCGGAGCTGGAGCGCCTGCGCGGGCAGGTCCAGCGCATCGTGCAGGCGGAGGACGGTGTTCCGGAAGAACTGGCGTTGGAGCTGCGGCGGATCGCTGCCGGCCGGGCGGGCTCCCCTGCCCCGAAGCCTCAGCCACGCGACCGAAAAGGAGAAGGCAATGGCTAAGCTGCTGCTGGTCGAAGACCATGAGGAGATCTGGGATTTCCTGTCGCGCCGCCTTCGGCGGCGGGGCTTCGAGGTCGTGGTTGCGACGGATGGGCAGCAGGGCGTCGAGAAGACACGCTCGGAACAGCCCGATTTGGTGCTGCTCGACATGAACCTGCCGGTCATGGATGGCTGGACCGCCGCTCGGGCCTTGAAGGCCGATCCCGAGACGGCACGGATCCCGATCATCGCACTTACCGCCCATGCCTTGACCGGTGATCGGGACAAGGCGCTCGGCGCGGGCTGCGACGACTATCACGCGAAGCCGGTGGATTTCTCTGGGCTTGTTGCGCAGATCGACAGCGCGCTGAAGCTCCGCGCCGGCGCCGACCCGGCCGCCTCGTCCTGAGGGGGAATGCGATGAAGGTATCCGAGGTGATGAGCCGCGACG
>NZ_JQKB01000121.1 GCF_000745835.1 Belnapia moabensis DSM 16746
AGGAGATGCGCGGCACCTATGCCGGCCTCGCTGCGCCGGAGGTCGTTGCCTATCTGCGTGGCCTCGGCGTCACCTCGGTCGAGCTGCTGCCCGTCCACACCTTCGTCAATGACGGGCCGCTGGTGGACAAGGGGCTCACCAATTACTGGGGCTACAACACCATCAGCTTCTTCTCGCCGGCGCGGCGCTATGCCCGCAACCCGGCCTTCGCCTTCTCCGAGTTCAAGGAGATGGTCGCCCGGCTGCACGACGCCAATCTCGAGGTCATCCTCGACGTCGTCTACAACCACACCGCCGAGGGCAACGAGCGTGGGCCGACGCTGTCCTTCAAGGGCATCGACAACGCCAGCTACTACCGGCTGATGCCCGACGAGCCGCGCTACTACATCAACGACACCGGCACCGGGAACACGGTGAACCTCTCGCACCCCCGCGTGCTGCAGATGGTGACGGACAGCCTGCGCTACTGGGCGACCGAGATGCGCGTCGACGGCTTCCGCTTCGACCTCGCCACCATTCTCGGGCGCGAGCCGCACGGCTTTGACGAGGGCGGTGGCTTCCTCGATTCCTGCCGGCAGGACCCCGTGCTGTCGCGCGTCAAGCTGATCGCGGAGCCCTGGGATATCGGCCCGGGCGGCTACCAGGTCGGCGGCTTTCCGCCCGGCTGGGCGGAATGGAACGACCGCTTCCGCGACACCGTGCGCGCCTTCTGGAAGGGCGACGAAGGCATGGCAGCGGATCTCGCCGCGCGCCTCACCGCCTCCGGCGACAAGTTCAACCGCCGCGGCCGCAAGCCCTGGGCCAGCGTCAACTTCATCGCGGCGCATGACGGCTTCACGCTGAACGACCTCGTCTCCTACAACGACAAGCACAACATGGCCAACGGCGAAGACAACCGTGACGGCCATTCGAACAACCATTCTTGGAACCACGGCGTCGAGGGCCCGACCGACGACCCCGAGATCCAGGCGCTGCGCGAGCGGCAGAAGCGCAACCTGCTAGCGACCGTGCTCCTTTCCCAAGGAACGCCCATGATCCTGGCTGGCGACGAGTTCGGCCGCACGCAGGGCGGCAACAACAACACCTATTGCCAGGACAACGAGATCAACTGGGTAGACTGGGATGGCATCGATGCGGCGGGGCAGGAGCTGGCGGCCTTCGCTCGCAAGCTCATCGCGCTGCGGCAATCCTTTCCCGTGCTCCGCCGCGCCCGCTTCCTGACCGGGGCCTATAACGAGGAGCTGGGCGTCAAGGACGTGGCCTGGCTGAATCCCGCGGGCACCGAGATGGAGCCGGAGCAGTGGGAGGACCCGAATACCCGCTGCTTCGGGCTGCTGCTCGACGGGCGTGCCCAGGCGACGGGCATCCGCCGCCCGGCTTCGGACGCGACCATGCTGCTCGTGCTGAACGCGCATCATGAGGCGGTGGAGTTCTCGCTGCCGGAACCCCCGGCGGCGCAGCGCTGGCTGCTGCTGGTCGATACCAACCGGCCCGAACTCGAGGAGCCGGAGCCCTTCGAATTCGGCCATCCCTTCACGGTCACCGGCCGGTCCCTGCTGCTCTTCGTGCTGCGGGCCGAAAGGGGCGGGGGCGCGATCCTCGCGGCGGCACGGTCCGCCCTGCTGGCCGGCACGGCACCGCCGCCGTTCCCGGCGGCGGGGCAGGTGTAGCTGTAACCGAAGGTCCCTGATGGTCTGCCTCGGTTGCTCCCCAGCGATCTCCGCGGAAGCGGTGTCGCTGGGCATAGCCTTGGCTGACCGTTTGCGCCTAGGCCCTCAACTTCGAGAACGCGCGCCGCGGAGGCTCTGACCACATTTTATGCCCTCCAGCAGCCAGTCGACAGGGCCGTTGGTGTCAGCATCTGCGAGGCGCACTCACTCCACCTTGACTGCCGGCTCAACGGACACTCGACCGAGACACCAGCGCGGTCACCGATCGCCTCCGAGTCGCGGACCGGCCCAGTTTTGAGGGGGGAAGATCGACGCACCTTGAGGGCAACCAGGTCTAGGCGGCACGGGGCGCTGCCTCAGGGAGGCCCTGGTGTGGCGAAGCACCCAGGCGGGGTGCTCCGGTAGAGGCCCCGGCGACCAGTTGGACCGGCTCCACGACCTACCGCGGCGCGGCGTGGTGGACCATGTGCCCCGCGCCTTTGACGATCCGCAGGACGCTGCGCGGGATGCGGGCCTGAAGCTGCTTGGCTCGGCCCGCAAAGACAACCTTGTCGCCTTCCCCCGCCATGATGACCACAGGCATCGACAGCGCATCGTAATGGCGGCTCAGGCTTAGCGCGCCCGGGATCATCAGAGCGCCATCCACCGAGGTCGCCCGGATCTGGGACGGCCGTAAGGCCATTGAGTCTGAATAGTTCGCCCGGAACCGCGCCGAGATTGGCGCCGGCGAGAACATGGCGCGCTTCAGCAGGGGCATGAAGAGCCGGCCCAGCCACGGCGAGACGGTGTAGCGCAGGATGTCCCCGAGAACCGGGATGGCCCCCGGCGCGACCAGCAGGACGTCCGGACGCAGGGTCCAGAAGTAGTAGCCGGAGAGCAGCACGAGACCTGCCGTGTCGGCCGGGTGCCGCACTGCCATCGAGAGCGCCACGATGGCGCCCCAGGAATGGCCGACGACGACCGGCCGCTCGACCCCGAGCCGTTTCAGGGCCTTGTGGAGCAACTCGGCCTGCTCCATCGCTGTCCAGAGGCGGCCGCGCGGGCGCTCGCTATGGCCGAAGCCGGGGCGATCGAAGACGATGACCCGGTGCGTCTCGAGCAGGAGCTCGGCCACGCCGCTCGTGTCGTAGTCGTCTCCGGTCACAGCATTGCCATGCACCAAGACCACGGGCTGCCCGGTGCCCCGGTCGGTGTAGTGCAGCCGGACGCCGTCCACCTCGATGAACCTGCCCCGGGGCGGATGCCTGCGCTCCGCCCGGCGCGCGGCGGCGTAGTTCACCAGAGCGAGTGTGGCCAAGGCCGCCGCGCCGACGAAGGCCGTCGGACTGGTGACGAGCTTCTTTGCCTCTGCGATCCGATTCAATGCTGTCTGTCCTCTGACTGGCGCACTGTCGCGCGCCTCATGCGCGGCGATGCCACACCCGCCGACCATGAGGCGGGCGGAATGCCGCAGGGGCGGAGGCGTGGCCTCTTATAGTTCAGCCTCACGCGGGCGGCCTTTCTGGAAGCACGCAACGGTTCCAAGAACATGGATCACGTGCAGCAGCGGGTTGTTGCATGAACACACAACATTTGAGTTGTACTTCGCGCTGCGGCAATCACGTTAGATACAAGTCTGGGGAGGAACAACGGAGATTCCTCCATGCCTGAGTTTCCCTTCCTGCTGGGCGTTTTTGCCCTCGTCGTGATCAACCTCGCCGCCCGCATCGCAATCTTACGGGGACACTCCGGCGACCTGCCGGCGCTGCCAAGCGAGCACTGATCTCCTCCGCCCCGACCGATTTTCGGATTTCATACTCATGACAGCACCCAAAAGTTTCGCCTCTGGCGGATCACATGGTCCGCACGCCTCGGCGCGCGCTCTGCCGGTGACGCTCGCCCTTCAGGGCGGTGGCTCGCTTGGCGCCTTCGCCTGGGGCGTGCTGGACCGCCTGCTCGAGGTACCCGAGCTCCGCATCGAGGTGGTGAGCGGCGCCAGCGCCGGGGCGATGAACGCGGCCATGTTGGCCCAGGGGCTCGCCACAGGGGGGGCGAGCGAGGCCAAACGCCTGCTAGAGGTCTTCTGGCGCCGCGTCGCCGTCGCCTCGGGGTCGCCCGACGCCGCGGGAGCCGGGTGGCTCTTCCCGTTCAGCGGGATCATGTCGCCGGTAGCGGATGCGCTGCGGCAGACCGCTAAGAGCCTCGCACGGCAGCAGATTAACCCGTTGGGCGTCAACCCGCTCCGCTCGGTCCTCAACGGCCTGTTCGACCCCTCGACCCTGAGCCGGGAAGGCGCGCCCGCGCTGGTGGTCTCGGCGACACGCGTCAGCACCGGCGAGGCGCGGCTCTTCCGCAACGCCGAGGTCACGGCGGAGGTGCTGCTGGCTTCAGCCTGCTTGCCGCAGTTGTTCCCCGCAGTGGAGATCGAGGGCGAGGCCTACTGGGACGGCGGCTTCGCCAGCAACCCGCCGCTGCGGGCATTGATCGAGGCCGGGGCGCCGGCCGACGTCGTGCTCGTCCGCACCACGCCAGTGGAGCGGCCTGGCCTGCCCCTGAGCTCCGCAGCCATTGTTGAGAGGACCGAGGAAATGACCTTCGGTGGTGCCCTGCGACAGGAGCTGCGCTCGCTTGCTTTGGCACAGCGGGTGCTTGCCGACCTGCCCTCAGCGCCGGGTGTCCTGGCCCGGTTGCGGGACGCGCGCCTGCACGTGATCGGCGCCGAGGAGGAGTTCCGCGCGCTCAAGATCGGCAGCCACCAGGACGCCAGCTGGGCATTCCTCCAGGAGATGCACGAGCTCGGCCATGGCGCGGCCGATTGCTGGCTCGAAGGCCATCTCGGCGCGATCGGGGTTCGTTCGACCATGGACCTGGTCGACTTCGCTGGGCCCATCCTCACGCCGCACATTGGCGTGCAACGGGTTGGCACATCTCAGGCCTGATCACCGGGGTGCCGCTGGTTGGCTATGACACCTGTGGGGAGAGCGTCCTAAAAGCGATCTCTCCGCGTGAGCATCGCTTAACCAGTGGCAATGCCTACCAAGGCGTGAGGTCGGTGTCAGGCGCCATGCGCCGGCAGAATGCAGCCATCAAGCGGGCACAGTTCTCCACATCCTTGAGGCTCAGCACTTCGCACGGGGTGTGCATATATCGTAGTGGGACGCCGAGCAGCCCGGTTGCCATGCCTGGCCCGTTGATCTGCATCGCGTTCGCGTCGGTTGGCGTGCTCCCCGGTGCGATCCGGATCTGGTGCGGGATGTTCTCCTCCCGTGCTGCTCGGCATAGCAGATCGAAGACGACCGGATTGGTGTTCGCACCGCGCAAAATGCTCGGTCCTTTCCCAAGGTCGAGCTGCCCATATTGAGCGGCGCTGACACCAGGATAGTCGATGGCATGTTCCATATCGACGGCGAGCCCGGCCTGCGGACCGATGCCGAAGGCCGAGGTTCGGGCACCCCGTGAGCCGATCTCTTCCTGCACGGTTCCAAGGGCGTAGACCCCCACCCCGGACGAGAGACCTCCCTCCTCGCGCAGCAGCCGCACCGTTTCGGCCACAATGAAAAGGCCTGCCTTGTTGTCAAAACCCCGCGCCACGGCGCGGTCCCCCACAAGTCGCTGGAGAGTGTACTGGAAGGTGGCGACGTCGCCGATCCGCACAATCTCTTCCGCCTCGGCACGGGAGCTTGCGCCGATGTCGATCCACAGTTCCTTGATCTCCGGCTTCTTCTGGCGCTCGTCCGGGTTGAGGAGGTGGATCGCCTTGCGGCCGATCGCGCCGGCGACGCGCTGCTTTCCATGCACCCACACCATCTGCCCGACCGGAATGACACTGTCATGTCCTCCAATCGTGCTGAAGTAGAGCAGCCCCTCCTCGCTGATGTGGTGAACGACGAAGCCAATCTCGTCCATGTGCCCGGCCAGCATGACCCGCATCGGGGCGTCCGGGTTGAGTACAGCCGTGACATTGCCATGCACGTCGGTGGTGACACGATCGGCATATCTCGCAGTCTGGTCGCGGTAGAGCCTCGCCACCGGGTGTTCGAAACCACTTGGTGAGGGAGCGTCCACCAGCGATCGCAGAAGTTCGAGGGAGTGTTCCCGCATGGAGGCTTTCTCCTGATGAGCACTGACCGGCGCAAGCCGCCAGTCGCAATCGTTGCTCAATGATAGTTCTTGATGTTCCGCTACCATCCCGGCGACAGGTAAGTCTGCGACAAGGCTGACGCCCGGCGTGCGGCTTCAACGAAGCGGATAGCCGTAGGGCTGCACAGGATTGACCCTCCTATATAAAATAGGCGTCGACCTGCCCTGTGCGGCTGACATCGGGGCTGGAACAAGAGATGGCTGCAGGGCACCCTTCGCCGATGATGGGGGTTTCGACCGGCACAGGGCGCGAACGGCGCCCCTAGGGTCTGTGACCGAACTCAGCGATGCGCAGGTTGATCATGGTGGCGACGAGATGGGCGAAGCCCATTCAACTGCGGCGGGTTTTGTCGCGTCGCGGGTGATGCGGGCAAAGTCCTTGAGTCGAAAGAACAGGTTTTCGATGTGGTGCCGCCGGGCGTACAGCACGGGATCCCATGTGGGTGAATCGGCCATACCTCGCTTGGGTGGAGTGTGGACGCTGCAGCCCGTCGCGGCGAAGGCCGCGCGGAGCGGCGCCGAGACACAACCGCGGTCGAGCGCCGCATCGCAAGCCGAGATGCCCGAAGCCAGTGCTGGCGCATAGCGCAGGTCCGAGTGGTGCCCGGGGCTGGTGATCAGCCGTAGGATGCGGCCTGCGCCATCGGCGCAGGCATGCAGCTTGGAGCAAAACCCGCTACGGCTGCGGCCAAGTGCTTCGGCGGTCGCCGAACTGCCGACAGCGCCACTCGCGGCGCGGTGGGCTTTGCAGGTGGTACTGTCCAGCAGCAGCAACCCGTCAGCTGGCAGGTTCGGGCGGAGCGCCTCGAAGATCAGCTCCCACCATCCATGCAGGCACCAGCGCGCCAGCGGTGATAGACGCTTGACCAGAAACCCAAGCCCTCGGGCAAGTCACGCCAGGGTGCACCCGTTCGGCAAATCCAGAGCGCGGCTTCGACGAAGCGGCGCAGTGCCATGTCATCACGCTTCCAGGCAAGGGGATTTGCTGCATCACCAGCATCAGCGACACCGATTGGGCGTCGTCCAGGCTTGTCCTGGTCATGGCCGCGTTCCTTGAAAGCCCCGAGACTTTCAAAGGTGGCGCGGCCAGAAACCGGATCGGAGCCAAACTAATCAGCCAGACAGTCCGGTCACAGACCCTAGGGGAACAGCGGGTGGGTGCGTCGTTTGGTGGTGCTGGTGCGCAGCATGCGGTTGTAGCCAAGATCCTCGCCTGCGGTACCGAGGGCCGCGGGAACGGAATGACAGCAGGATCGTTCGCCCACCGTCCGCAATCAAGCGGAGGAGGAATTCGACATGCGCCTCGCTACGGCCACTCTGCTACTCGCCCTTGTTGCCATGCCGGCCATGGCTCAAACCGGCACGACAGTCTCTCCAGGAACGACCGGCACAACGACGGCGCGACCGGCCGACCGCGATGACGGGTTCGATTGGGGGTGGCTGGGTCTGCTGGGGCTCGCCGGGTTAGCGCCGCTGTTTATGCGGAAGGACCGCGCAGGCAACGTGCATGCCGATCGCCCACGCATCTGACATGAGATAGCAGCCCGTTGACGAAATCGGCCTGGTTTGATTCCGTCGCCTGCAGGTGATGGCGGCGGGATCGCCAGGCGGAGATGCTGGTGGCGTGGTCGGAGATGCGGCGCTCTCCGCGCCACGTCTTCTACGACCGGCTGCAGTCGGAGCTTGTCGCCACTGGGTTCGACGGCTTCGTCGAGGGGCAATGCACGTCCTACTACGCCGCGCCAGCGTGTTGCACCGGTCGGCGGAGCAGGCGCATCGAGCCTGAACCGCCGACCGGTGCAACACGCTGTCTCCCACGGCCCGTCTCCTGTGCTGAGGCAAGGCACCGGCCCATCGGGCGCAACCCTCGCAATTCCTGCACAGTTCGAGGCGGGCCATCCCCGCCTCACACGGACATCTGGTCTAGGCACCATCAGGAGCCAGGAATGACCGCGCCGCCGAAGGTTTGCTCAACAAATTCGCGCACCACCGGATCGCGGTAGCCGTCCGCCAGGCGGCGGGGCCAGGGCTGCTCTGCATCGGCGCGGCGGACCACCACGAGGACGGTATAAACGCTTAGCGCCGTCCCCCGCACCAGCGCGTCGTGCAGCGGGTTCAGCCCGGCGGGAACGGCGAAGTTTCCGGTGATGGCAGCGGCATCCACATCCTCGAGCGCGCGAACGATGGCTGCTGCTTCCAACTCGATGATGCGCAGCCGCTTTGGATTGTCGGCGATATCGGCCACCGTCGCCCGATGGTCGGCGCCTGGCCGCAGTCGGAAAGCGCCACCTTCTGCCAGCAGCAGCAGCGCGCGGCCGCCGTTGGTCGGGTCGTTCGGGATAGCAATGCGGCCACCGGTCGGCAGCGCATCCAAGCTGCGATGTTTGCGGGAGAAGACGCCCATCAGCGTCAAAACGGTCTTGCCGACGGGAACGAAATCATAGCCCCGCTGGGCCCGCTGCGCCTCGAGGAAGGGCAGATGCTGATAGGCATTGGCATCGAGGTCTCCGGCCGCCAACGCCGCGTTCGGCTGGATGAAGTCGCCGAACTCAACGGCGCGGGTGATGAGGCCGTCCCGCGCCAGTACCCGCTGAACAACCTCAAAGGTTTGGGCATGGACACCCTGAGTGACGCCAACCTGCAGCGGGCGGGCGGTGGTGCCGAGGACAGCCGGCTGGGATGCCGCCAACCCAGGCATCAGAGTGGGCAGAGCGAGCACGGAGCGGCGCAGCATCAGGATGCTTCCTTTGGTTATGGGAAAGACGACGGACTAGCGAGTCCTCAAGGGATCGCAGGCTTAGGGCGAATAGGATTAAGCTCCGCAAGGCGGCAGCCTTATGGTGGGCGTGGAGATCAAGCCTTCCGTTACCCTGTGTGAAGCGACGCCAAGCATTCTTGGGAGGCCAAAACTCAGAGCCGGATCAGGGAAGTAGGTCAATATGCCTCAACCCTCTCCGAAGACTGCGCCATCCCGCCTCAACAGCGAGCGGCTGGAGCTGGCACGGGCTGGTTCCGTTGCATCGTTTGCGTATTGAGGCGATCGCAGCCACGCTGCGACATGGCAAGACGGCGGCTGGCGACACTTCGGGCGGACCTGACCTTCAAAGGCCGGCAGTTTACCGCCGAGGTGATCCTCTGGGCGGTGCGCTGGTACCTCATGTTCCCGATCAGCTACCGCGACCTTGAGCTCATGCTGCAGGAGCGCGGTGTCGACACCGCACACACCACCATCTTTCGGTGGATCCAGGCCTATGCACCGGAGCTGGAGCGGCGGCTCCGACCCCATCTGCGCAAGTCCAATGGGTCGTGGAGAGTCGATGAGACCTATGTTCGGGTGAAGGGCCGCTGGACCTACCTGTATCGGGCGGTCGACAGCCGTGGCCAAACCATCGACTTCCTGCTTTCGGCCAAGCGGGATGCCGAGGCTGCAAAGCGCTTCTTTCGCAAGGCGCTGAGACAGCCGCACACCGTGAATCCACGCACCATCACGGTGGACAAGAACCCAGCCTATCCCCGCGCCGTCACAGAGATGAAAGAAGGTGGTGAGCTGTGGCGACGCTCGCGGCTACGGAAATGCAAGTACCTCAATAACATTCTGGAACAAGATCACCGGCGCGTTAAACGCCTGGTCAGATCAGGGCTTGGCTTTGGCAGCTTCCACACGGCACGACGAACACTGGCAGGCTACGAGGCAATGGCGATGATCAGGAAAGGGCAGGTATACAAGGTTGGCGGACGAGACATGCGGATCTAAGCTACCTTTGTCGCCGAGTTGCTCCAGGCCGCCGCCTAATCTGGGGTCTGTCGCGGCCATCTGCGACTTGCCACAAACTTTGCAACGCAACCCCTTGGCCTACAATCTTGTGGCGATAGGGTAATACCCAAGCCCCCTATGGCGGGTGCCCGTCCACTATCGGCTCCTCCGTTACATTGGCCAAGCGGTCCTCGAGCGAGACTACGATCTTGGCGAAATCGCCAAAGGCCTCCTCGGCGCGAGCGGTCAGGATGTCGAGGGCTCGTTTGGTAGGGTGCAGTACCTTCAGACGGGCATGCCCTGGCGCCAGCTCAGAGGTAACCAGACCCTGGCGCTCCAGCGCGATAATGACCCGTGACAGCGTCGGCGCGCTAAGCAGGCCATTGGCTCGTACAACCAGATCTCGCTGCGCGATCTGCTCACCCCGCAAATGGGCGAGCAGCACTTCAAGGGCTACCCAGAGACCCTCGCGCGAGCGGTGTGGTGGGTCCTGTCCAAAAATGTCTCTTATAGCCTCGAACTGACGCCTCAGCCCCGTCAAATGCAGTGCCGCAACGGCCTCTGCTTGCGCATGAAGAGATGTACCCATGGACCGCAGAGGGTCGGGAAGGGTGTTCCGGGCGTGGGGGACAACCATAAGTGGTGGATTCCGCAAA
>NZ_JQKB01000122.1 GCF_000745835.1 Belnapia moabensis DSM 16746
GACCTTGTTGCAGCAGTCGCCCGCCTGGGTGGCCTGGGGTAGGATGCGGCCGGGGCGAGGCCTCTTCACCCTGCAGGGGACCCCTCGTGCCGTTCAAAGCCAATGCCGCTCGGCGCCATCACATCCCGAAGCAGCGGCACCGGGTGACCAACTGGGCCGAGTACGACGCCGGCCTGCGCGCCCGCGGCAGCCTTACCGTGTGGTTTACGCCGGAGGCGGTCGAGGCATGGACGGCTGAGCCGCGTACCGGCCGGGGCGGGCAGCCCGTCTACTCCGCGTTGGCCATCGCCACAGCCCTGACGCTGCGGGCGGTGTTCCGTCTGGCACTGCGCCAGACCGAGGGGCTGATCGCGTCCGTCCTGCAGTTGCTCGGCCTCGACCTGCCGGTGCCGGACCATAGCACCCTCAGCCGTCGGGCCGAGGTGCTCGAAGTGCCGCGGCCGAAAGCGGGGAGCGCGCCGGTCCACCTGCTGGTGGACAGCACTGGTCTCCGCCTCTGTGGACCCGGCGAGTGGCTAGAGGAGAAGCATGGCAGCAAGCGGCGTCGGGCTTGGCGAGTGCTGCACCTCGCCACTGACGCCGACACTGGGCTGATCGTCGCCTCGGCACTGACCGACAGGGATGCCGATGACGGCTCTCAGGTCGGTCCACTGCTCGACCAAGTGGACGGATTGGTGGCGTCCTTCACCGGCGACGGCGCGTACGACAGAGACGACGTCTATGCCGAAATTGCAGCGCGCCATCCCAAGGCGGCGGTCATCGTGCCGCCGCGCGCAAATGCGGTGCCAAGCGACGTGGCCGAGACCACACCAACGCAACGCGATGCCCATCTGCAATGTATCGCCAAGCGCGGCCGCTTGGGATGGCAGCGCGCATCGGGGTACAACACTCGTGCCCTGGTGGAGGCCGACGTCTCGCGCTGGAAGCGCGTCATCGGTGATGGACTACGTTCGCAAACGGATGGACGTCAGGCGACCGAGGTAACCATCGCTGCCGGCGTGCTGAACCGAATGCTAGATCTCGGACGCCCGATCTACGTCCGCATTACATGACCCGAAACGCGGCTTGGGTTCGATGCACCCTACGGTCGTTCAGTGCAACAAAGTGGCTCGACGGCTCAGGGTGGAGTGGTCCGGCACGGCGAGGTCAAGACCAAGCAGCTGCATGATGGAGCCGATCAAGCCCTCGGTCTGCCGCAGGGCAAGGCGGAACACGGCACGTAGCGTCAGGGCAGTTGCGATCGCCAGGTCCGAGTACTTCACCTGCCCACCCGGCCAGTGCGCGCCTCGGCGCGCCACCCTTCAACTGCCTCGGTCGTGAACCACACGGTGAGGCTGCCACCCGCGCAAGCCGGCGTCCTACTCAGCCTAGTAGGTGACCTTCTGGCGCTGCTTTGGGATGTGGTGCCGGCGATCGGCGTTGGTTTAGGATGGCATGGCGGCGTCCTCCAAGGCGCTCGATCGGTCGGGCCCATGCACCAAGGTGGCTACGCTCCCAAACAGACCGACGGTAAGCAACTGAGGTGGGCATCGCTGCCAAGGTGCTGAACCATATGCTGGAGCTTGGACGGCCAGAGTACGTCCGCATCGCGTATTCCAATTGTCGGTAGGAATCGGCCTCTCTACGCCGCTGGCCCATACAACACGACGCCTATAAACCGCATCTCAAAGTCCGATCCGGACCTTTTTCACGCGGGAAAATACCAAAGCGAAGCTTGCACGCGTAAGTTCGGTCCCGCATCATCCGGCCTTCTTCCGGGAGATGGGTGATGGCTGCAAAGGCTACCTGCCGTGTACTTGTACTTGGTGGTTCAAAGGGGGGTTGCGGCCGGTCAACGATTGCGCGGAACCTGATGGTTGCCGCCCGGCTAGCCGATATCAATGTAGTTGGTGCTGATCTTGATCGCCAGGGTACCTTCCTCAGGTGGAGCGAGCGACGCGAGGTTGCTCGGCAGAAGCTCCCGCAGATTGTCCCAACGGAGGTTTTCAGTGCAGAGGTCGGCAACTGGCGCTCAATCCTTGACCAAGTGAAGAGTTACCAACTCGCCATCGTAGACACTGCGCCCGGCGTCGAACACGATATGACTCCAATGCTCGAGTTGTGTGGCAGAGCCTCACTAGTCTTGGTGCCGACTTCGCCCTCCGGTGATGACCTTGAGAGTGTCGCACCTTGGTTCAGAACGTTGACAGATGCGGGTGCCAACGCCGAGTTCGTGCTGAATCGTGCGAACCGCCGCACCCGCTCTTACGCCGCCGCCCGCACCACGCTGCTCCGATATGGCGCAGTCGCTCCGGTGGAAATCCCGCAGTTGGAAGAAATCATGACGCCGTTTAAGACGGGCCTCTCGGCCGTAGACTACGAAAACAGCAAAGCAGCCGATGCAATGAATGACCTTTGGCTACACGTGCGCCGGGCTGTGAAACTGTGAGCCGCCTTCGGGCAGGTGCCGCCAAGGGCGCACTAAAAGACCTCGAAGCAGTCGGTGATGCGCGTGACCTCCTTGCTGGCGACCGCCGCTTCGGTCAAGCACAGGAGATCAAGCGACAGCAAGATGAGGGTCGAGAAATCATCCACGAGGTGTTCGCGGGCTTACCTATCGCTCAAAACCCCGACCGCATCCGTGAAATCCTTGGCGCCCGGTCAGTCATCTTTGAGAACTGGGGCAAAGCTTCGACGGCCTTCTTAGCGATTGGCCGCACCCTCCTAAGCTTGCGTGAAACTCTGAGCCCAGAGGAAGATCGTGCTCTGCGCCGAGGCGCGAGCCGACTGTTTCCGTTTTCAGACAGCATGGTCTCGAAGTTTGTTGAGATCGCGCGCGCGGTGCGGGAGGGCCGCATCCCCGAGCCACAGCTTCCTGCCGCTTACTCGACGGCGTACGACCTCGCCAAGGCGCTACGCGACGAACGCGGTCTGCAGCTAGCAACGGAGCGGAATTTAATCCGCAACGACGTGCAACGGGTCGAAGTCGAGGCGCTAAAGCGCGACCTTCGGGATGGCCGCAGGCTTGGTGGGCGGATTGTTGATGCCACCGCAGCTGATGAGGCCGCGCAGGCCACGGGCGTACCGAATGGCCGCGTCAGCCTCGATGCTCTCCGTGCACGGCAGGTAGACCTCCGTCGGCAACGGGACGAGGCTGCCGCCCGACTAGCCGATCTCGACCGCGACCTTATTGAGGTCACCGAGCAGCTCCGGATCGCGGAAGGCGGCGTTGAGGTGTAATGGCACCTTGCTGCAGAAGTTGTGCGGTCGGGCGGGTTGAGGTGAGCTGGCGTAGAGGCAAGCCGTCGTTTCATGAGAGAAGCACGCTGTGCCCTTCAAGGCGGGTGCCGCTCACCGGCGCCACGCCCTCGAGCAGCGTAACAAGGCAGCGAACAGGGCGGCGTGAGATGCCGGCCCCGTGCGTTCGCGGTAGTTTGGCCGTGTGGTTCTCCAACGCGGCGGTTGAGGGCTGGCGCATCGAAGCGTACGTATCTGGCCGGCTAGCTGAGGTGCTCGCCTCTAGCGATCACAGCTCCCCCGACGCTTTGGGCCGTGTTCCGCTTGGTGTGGCGCCTAACTGAGAGGCTGAGCGGTTTCATCTTACAGTTGCTTGGCCTCGATTTCGCAGCAGTTGACCCTGAGCCGTTGGGTCGAGGCGTTGGGTCGAGGCGTTGGACATGGCGCGGCCGCACTGTGGAGGCGAGCAAGTGCACTTGCTGGTGAACAGCATTAGGCCGCGGCTGTTAGGGCCCTATGCCCCACTAGAGAAGAAGCACGGCACCAAGGGGCGCCGAGACGAAGTGTGCTCCAGTTGGTCACCGACGGCGACACCGACGAGATCGTTACTTCAGTGCTGGAAAAACAGATGTGCGCATGGTCTGTACCCCTTTCGTTGGATAGAGGGTGGGGGGATTACTCCGGAAGAGCGAGGCCACCGAGGGCGACCAGCTTTGGTCCAACCGGCGGGCGGGAGGGGTAGAGGATTACCCCATCATCTGCGACCTCAACACGTGCCTCCGAATAGGCGGCAACCGCTGGGGCAAGCCACCGCTTGAAGTCGCGGCGGAAGGTGTGCATCTCGGCATAACCAAGGCCGAATTGCTCCTTGAGCGCCGCCCAACGGACCGGTGTTGGCGCTTTCAAGGTGTGTAGCCGGTAGGCGAGCCAAATGTAGATGTCGAGGCTGACGCTGAGCCCGGACAGCTCCCGGAGCGCCGTTTCGCGCAAAGGAACGGGATGTTGGCGCAGTGCTTGGTAGAAGACCTCGTCTAGGACAACGCGGTCTTCCCAAAGATCACCCTGCGGGCCGCCAGCGTCTTCGACAGCCCGCTGGAAGCGCAACCCGGAGCGAACGAAGCGCCCCGCTTCCCATCCGCTCGCCATCTGGTTTTCCCACGAAAATTTGAGGCTGCAGGCTGCGATCCTGGCCGCCTGCTCACGCAGGGCGCGCCCGGTCTCACCGCCCCAGGTAAGACCCATCCTTCCAAGCCATTCCCGCATGCTTCGGCCGAGTTCGACCTCGCAGGAGTTGGTCCGCACGGCTTGTGTCTGCAAGTAGAGCAGAATCATACGCGCCCGTGCGCCATAAGGGACGCCGTAAAGCTTCGCTTGGCCCATACCGCGCCGAAGGCGGCCAGGTTCTATCATTAATACGACACGGTGGCCACGCTTCTCCCAGACCTGCTCGTCCGACAGCCGCTTGTGTGGCAAGCCTGTGAGGCAGAAGCCAGTATAGGTAATGCCGATCTTGCCGGCTTCGTCCCCGAGCACCTCTGCAGCAATGTCGATCAAGCCGCGTTGTTCAGGCGCCATCATGGATCGGGCTTGGTCACGCCCATGGGCAAGCACCAGCTTTCGAGCCCCGTGGTCCGCGTCCTGCACCATGCTTTCTTCCTCAAGGCTGTTGGACCATGGCGAGAGGCTGTCCATGGCGTCAACGGGGGGATCACTCCGGGGACTAGTAGGAGGTAGTAGGATTCTAACTAGTTGAAGTATGGAGTAATCCCCCCGTGGATAACCCCGATTCCCGGAGCTTTCCCCCCATTTCGCGTGAGTGATTCCCTATGGATGGATGTCACGTCTGAGGATAAGCCGCTCCGGAGTAATCCCCCCACCCCACTGCGACTCGAAAGCGGTCCGGAGTGATCCCCCCACCACCGCCGGCGTCAGCGATTACCGGAGTGATTCCCCCATTAGTCCCGCTAGCGCCCAGGAATGTGCCTACCGCCTGTGGCATTCCCCAATGTTGAAGGCGTGCTCAAGCCGACGGCGCCCGAGGTGGGAGTGCCCGATGAACTTGATTTCCTGACCGGCTGCGGGCGGCATATGCAGCACTTTGCCCGTAAAGGCCGCCGCGAGTGGGAGCGGGCAACCGAGAACGGCCGCTACAAGGCGGCGGGGTGGACCCATTCACGATGCAAGCGTGTGCTCGGAGGCGGTCTGCCACCATGGAGTGATGACAGTGTCGAACGCCATGGAGGTAGAGTTCTACCTCGATGTGCTGAAGGCTATGGCGCGCTACGAGCGGCCAGAGATCTTCAATACCGACCAGGGCAGCCACTTCACCTCGCCGCTGTTCACCAGTTTATTGCAGCAGGCTGGGCTGCGCATCTTGATGGACCGCCGTGGCCGGTGGATGGACAACGTGTTCATCGAGCGGATGTGGCGTAGCCTGAAGTACGAGTGCGTCTACCTGCATGACTTCGAGATCGGCTCGGAGCTGCGGGCCGGGCTGTTGAAGTGGTTCGGTTACTATAATGCCGAACGTTCACAAAGCGCACTTGCTGGGCAAACCCCGGATGAGGCCTATAGGGCGAACAAGGCAAAGAAATTGGCGGCCTGACGACAACCAGGACCGAGCTTATCCAGGCCGTCAAACTGTCCGACGAATGGGGGCCATCTCACTTGCGCGGCTACAGCGTCATCTCCATTCCTCACTTGTGAAGAGCCCGGGCTCACCGGGACAGCGCGAGCGAGTTCCCGCGGAGGACCAGCGCAGTTAATCCTCTGAGGTCCTAATCTTCCTGCAATGGACGTTCTGATACCCTGCCGCGATGCCTGAGAACGTCCTGGCTACTCCACAGGAAGCGCTGGCCGGCGTCGTGGAGCGGGTCACCTACCACAATGCCGAAAACGGCTTCTGCGTGCTGCGAGTCAAGGTGCGAGGCCAGCGCGACCTGGTTACCGTGGTCGGGCATGCAGCTACCATCTCCGCCGGCGAGTGGGTGCAACTGTCCGGGACCTGGTTCAATGACCGAACCCATGGCCTGCAGTTCAGGGCCAACTTCCTGAAGGCGACACAGCCAACCACGAGCGAGGGCATCGAGAAGTATCTCGGCTCCGGCATGATCCGCGGCATCGGACCAACCTATGCCCGGAAGCTGGTCCAAGCCTTCGGGACCGCAGTGTTCGACTTGATCGAGGCCGAGCCCGACCGCCTGCGTGAGGTCACCGGCATCGGCCCCAAGCGCGCTGCCCGCATCGTTGCTGGATGGGCAGATCAGAAGGCCATCCGCGAGATCATGCTGTTCCTGCATGCCCATGGCGTTGGCACCTCCCGGGCGGTGCGGATCTTCAAGACCTATGGTCCCAATGCCGTCGAGGTCATCACTGACAACCCCTACCGCCTCGCGCGGGACATCCGCGGCATCGGTTTCCGCACGGCTGACCTCGTCGCCCAGAAGCTCGGCATCGAGCCAACCGCTATGATCCGGGTGCGGGCCGGCATCTCCTTCGCCCTGGCCGAGGCAACGGGGGAGGGGCATTGCGGCCTGCCGGTGGAGGAACTGGGTGATCTGGCCAGCTCGCTGCTCGAGGTAGAGCCTGCCCTGGTCCAGACCGCTCTTGAACTGGAACTGGAGGCGGGGGAGGTGGTGGCTGACACTCTGGCCGGCCAGCCTTGCGTCTTCCTGGCGGGGCTATACCGGGCCGAGCAGGTGATCGCCGAGCGGCTGCGGACTCTGGTCCGTGGTCGGCCGCCTTGGCCGGAGATTGATGCCGCCAAGGCCATCCCTTGGGTCGAGGCCCGTACAGGGCTGGCGCTTGCCAGCAGCCAGCGCGAGGCGCTGCGGCTGGCGGTGCGCTCCAAGGTTCTGGTGATCACCGGCGGTCCGGGGGTGGGCAAGACCACGCTGGTGAACTCCATCTTGCAGGTGCTCCGGGCCAAGGATGTGGAGGTCGGCCTCTGCGCGCCCACCGGCCGGGCAGCCAAACGCCTGAGCGAGAGCACTGGGCTGGAGGCCAGGACCATTCACCGCCTGCTGGAGGCTGATCCTAAGACCGGCGGTTTCAAGCGGGGTGAGGAAACCCCGCTCGGCTGCGAGTTGCTGGTGGTGGACGAGACCTCCATGGTCGACGTGCCGCTCATGCGCGCCCTGCTGCGGGCCTTGCCGGATGGGGCAGCGCTGCTGCTGGTGGGTGATGTGGACCAGCTGCCCTCAGTTGGCCCCGGGCAGGTGCTGGCCGACATCATCGGCTCCAGCGCGCTGCCGGTGGTCCGGCTAACGGAGGTGTTTCGCCAGGCGGCCGAGAGCCAGGTCATCGTCAACGCCCACCGCATCAACGCGGGTAAGATGCCCGAGCTGAAGACAGCCGAAGGGTCGGACTTCTTCTTCGTCGAGGCGGCTGACCCGGAGGAGGGGGTGCGCAAGCTGCTCGCGGTGGTCGGCAGCCGCATCCCAGCCCGCTTTGGCCTCGATCCGGTACGGGATATCCAGGTGCTCTGCCCAATGAATCGCGGCGGATTGGGCGCTCGCTCGCTCAACATCGCCCTGCAGCAGGCGCTGAACCCGCCGGGTGAACTCCGGGTGGAACGCTTCGGCTGGAGCTACGGGGTGGGCGACAAGGTGATGCAGGTTGCCAACGACTACGAGCGCGACGTCTACAACGGCGATCTCGGCATGGTGTCAGCTATCGATCCCGAGGAGGCCGAGCTGGTGGTGAGCTTCGAGGGACGAGAGGTGGTGTACGGCTTCGGTGAGCTGGATGAGCTGGTGCTGGCCTATGCCACCACCATTCACAAGGCTCAGGGCTCGGAATACCCGGCCGTGGTGATCCCGCTCAGCACCCAGCACTACGCCATGCTGGCCAGGAACCTGCTCTATACGGGCGTCACCCGCGGCAAGCGGCTCGTGGTGCTGATCGGGCAGCGCCGGGCGTTGGCGATCGCGGTCAGGAACGGCAGCGCCCGCCGCCGCTGGTCTAAGCTCGGCGAGTGGCTCGGCGGTGCCGTACGGGGCTCAGACCGCCGGGATCAACGCCAAGGGCAGCGGCCGTCCGATGCCCGAGCGGCAGGGTGATCATCATGTCCCAGCGCCACCCGGAGACCTCATTATACCCGGCGGTGAAAGCTCATCTGGAGCGCCTGGGCTACGAGGTCAAAGGCGAGGTTTGTGGCTGCGACATCGTGGCGGTGCGACCAGGCGAGTCGCCTTGGCTCGTCATCACCGAACTGAAGATGGGCTTCACTCTCGAGCTGGTCCTGCAGGCCGTCGGCCGCTTCGCCGCAGCGGACGAGGTCTGGCTGGCGGTCAGGTCAACGCAACGCGGGCGGGACCGGGACCGGCGCGTCCACAAGCTTTGTCGTTTGCTTGGCTTCGGGCTGCTTGCTGTCGATCCCGTCCGCCACATGGTCGAGGTGCTGGCCGAGCCAACGGCCTATCGGCCTCGCCCGAACCGCAAGCGCCGCAGCTTGCTGCTCCGCGAGCACCGCCAGCGCCGCGGTGACCCCACCCCGGGCGGCGCCTCGCGTACCCCGATCATGACCGCCTACCGCCAGCAGGCGCTGGCCTGTGCAGCGGCACTGCAGGACGGGCCTCGCCGGCCGCGCGACATCAAGGCCATCGCGCCCGATGCCGGCCGGATCCTGCTGCGCAACGTGTATGGCTGGTTCGAGCGCGCCGGGCGCGGCGTGTATGGCCTTACCATCGCAGGCAGTCAGGCCACTCTGCAACAGCAGGCTGCAGAACGCCAAACGCACCCGGAGACCTCGACATACTCAGCAACAGGTTGGCTCCGGGAATGACTGTGGTGCCGACGACGCTGCGGGTTGGAACGGCTGGCTGGTCGATCCCGGCAGCGCAGGCTGACCGCTTTCCTCAGGGAGGCAGCCACCTTCAGCGCTATAGTCAGCGCCTCGCGGCCGTCGAAATCAACTCGTCCTTCTACCGGCCGCATCGGCCCAGCACCTACGAACGGTGGGCCGCCAGTGTTCCACCGCATTTCCGCTTTGCCGTGAAGGTGCCGAAAGAAGTCACCCACACCCGAAGGCTCGCCAACACCGCGGAGCCGCTCGCGCGCTTCCTGGATGAAGTCCGCCGGCTCGGACCCAAGCTTGGGCCTCTGCTGATCCAGCTCCCGCCCAGCCTGGTCTTTCAGCAAGGTCTCGCAGCCGAGTTCCTCCAGCATCTGCGCAACAGCTTCGCCGGCGACCTGGCATGCGAGCCGCGTCACCCAAGCTGGTTCACCGACGAGGTCGATGCGGTACTGGTTGAGCACCGCGTGGCGCGGGTCGCCGCCGATCCGGCCCCGGTCCCGCGTGCCGCCGAGCCGGGCGGATGGCCGGCGCTGACCTACTTCCGGCTGCACGGCTCGCCGCGCATGTACTACTCGCCCTATCCGCAGGCCTATCTCCACCAACTGCAGAGCCGACTCTCCAGCCTTGACGGCGAGGTGTGGTGCATTTTCGACAACACGGCCGAGGGGGCAGCCACCTACGATGCGCTGGTGGTGGCAACCGGAACGTCTCCCCCGGCGTAGGCTATCACCACGGCGACCAGGACCGGCTGCAGGATGGACCGAGCGCGGGCGCCGGCAAGTACGGCGTCACCGCGGCATCACCGTGGCGCCTTCGCCGCCTTGCGGGCCGTGAACTCAGCGACAAGCCGGTCCGTCTCCGCTTGGGACGGAGGCTTCACCGGCCGAGCTGGCCGACCGGCTGCGGTGCGGCTGGCCAGCCCGGAACCCTTGGCTTGCCAAGACGCCGTGTCGGCCCCAGCCAACGCCTTCGGGATCTCGGCCAGGAAGCGTGATGGCTTGCCGGCCCAGTCGCGGCGGCGTCGTACCCAGCTCAGCTGCAGTGAGTGCCGTGCACGGGTGACGCCGACATAGAAGAGCCGGCGTTCCTCGGCGATCGCGCCTTGCTGCTCCGCCTGCCAATTTGGCCAG
>NZ_JQKB01000123.1 GCF_000745835.1 Belnapia moabensis DSM 16746
GCAGCCTGCCTCAGGGCATCCGCCGACAAGTCCTGCCGCGTGATCACCACCGCCATCGCAAGCCTCCCGAATCGAACCCCCGGGAGACAGCGAATGGACCAAGGGCATTGTCACCTTGTTTGATAGCCAGGCGAGTTTTGCTGCAGGGCGGGGCTTGCGGGACATCACGCCGCGATCTGAGCACATGTCTCCTGCCTCCAGATCCGGAAGGCCTTGCCGCGCGAACGGCGGTATTGATCGGCGGTCATCAGGTGCCGCCGCGGACGGAAGTGACCATAGATCATCGCGTGCGCGGAGAGGAACCGCTGGGCTTGCCCGGGTGACTTGAAGCGCTGCATCTGGCGTTCTCGACGTCGCGTCGGCCTGTGAGAGTTCTCGGCATGATTGTTCAGGTAACGGCTGGTCCAATGCCGCACATCGGGCAGGACCTCGCGCTGCGCGGCACCGTAGCTGCGGAGCCCATCGGTCACGATCCGCCGCGGCTTGTACTTGAGGCCGACCAGTAGGCGTCTGAAGAAGCGTTTGGCAGCCGTGGCATTCCGCCGCTCCTGCACGAGGATGTCGAGCACCACACCGTGTTGGTCGACCGCGCGCCAGAGGTAGAAGAGCTCGCCGTTGATCTTCAGATAAACCTGATGCTGTCGGCGAAATCAGGCTACCGCCGCCAGGGCTGCGAAACGAGTGACGCGCGTCCCGGCCGCTGGCCGGCCATCGAGCCATCGTACTACCCGTGACACATTGATCGCGGCTGCCGCGCAAACTTCCTGCAAGCCTGTCTTCGACAGGCCAATGTAGCGGCTCTGGCGCATGCCGAAGGCGCGGATGCCTTGCGAGAGTGTCCCTTCCACGCCGGCTCGCTTATCATAGCGCTCCAGCCATGCGGGATCCTCCGCCCGTGCACGGGCCGCATGCAGCGCCTCGTATTCCTCACGGTCATGGAAGTGCAGAACCCGACGTGCGGTTTTATACCAAATCCCGTTAATCAGAACCCATACAGTAAAGCGGCCCGGTTAAGGACGGAGCGTGCTGCTGCGGGGCGCCCCGCCGCCGCCAATAGGTTGGGCTCACTGGGACTTGGTTTTAGCCGATGCGCAGTCTGCGCGTGCAACACAGGTTCCGCAGTCCAGGCGGCTAATACCAAATCCCGCTGATGAGAACCCATGCAGTAAAGCGGCTCCTCCGAGGCCGGAGCGGGTTGCGTCGAGGGCGCGCCCCTCCGCCGCTGACAGGTTGGGATCACCGGGACTTGGTATAAACTGGACCTGAATGCGCGGACTACCATCCGGGTGGCGCAAGCTGCGCCAGTAGACCGATGTCTTGCCTTGCGGGCAGGTCACCTGATGGCGGTCCCAGTCGATTTTGAAATATGACTGGCTGTAGCCTTGCCCAGCACGCATCTGCCGGCTTGATACACCCCGGACCGGTCCCTCGAGCGACAAACCATGGTCCCGCTGGCTGCTGACCAGAAGCCCCGCATCGACATAGCCGGAATCGACAAAGTGCTCCGACGGCAGCAGGTTCTTGGCCGCCAGTCGGTCATGGATGCCGGCCGTGCTCGTCATGTCTGGCCGCATCGATGGACAGGTCGCTACGTCGGTGATCACCCGGGCCATGTCGTCGTCGCAGGTCTCCGTCACATGCACCTTGTACCCGGTCCACTGGAGCTGCCGCTTCATGCTGAAGTGCGCCTCCGGATCGTAGGGTGACTGCACGCGCTCGGCCACGGGTGGAAGCTCTGACGGCGAGCGCCAACGCAGCTGCCCGTCATCTCGGGCATAGTGCACGCGCCAGACGTTCCGTAGGATCTGGACCATTCGTACATCGCGCGCCGTGCTCGGTGCGTCTGGTTCGTCCAGTGCAGCCAAGAGGCGGAAACCATCCTCCCCGACGGCCAAGGCGAAAGCCTCACGTTTATCCTCGCCCTTCGGCAGACGGTATTCCTCGGCGCGGCGCCCGTACCGCTCGAACCAGCTCGGTGATGCGATCACGTGCAGCCACTCCGGCACGACCGCGGCGAGGTCGTCGAGGGCAGCGCGAAGCGTCTCGACCACAAGCTCCAGAAGGTTCAGATCGTGCACGGCGGCCAGCACATGTGTGCTGTCCGTGCGCTGCTTGCCCCGAGCCTTAACAAGGCCCCGCTGTTTGAACCGCTCCAGCATTCTGTCCAGCAGGAGGTGCTCTGCCCCACCCGCCACGAGGCGGCCCCGGAACTCAGTCAGCACACTGAAATGGAACCCAGGGTCAGTCAGTTCGAGCCCGAGCGCATACTTCCAATCAATGCGAGCTCGTACGGCGTCTGCCGCCTGACGATCACTGAGCTGCTCGAGGAACTGCAAGACCGTCACCAGGGCCAGTCGCCATGGCGCCAAGCCGGGCTGCCCACGGCGGGGGTATAGCGCGACGAAATCCGCATCCTCATAAAGATTAGCGAACTCTTCGCGTAGTCGCGTCGCCAGCGTGCCTTTGGGACAAGCAGCCTTGGCTACCCGAACTGTCTCGTTCGGGATTTCGCCGATCGGCGTCGGGTGCATGCTCATGACCTAGCCTTGCAGCCCGATCCTGCTCCGACAACCCGTCCCGCTGTGCTAAATGGAGGCGCAATCCCTACGGGCGCATCGTTCCGACGCAGCGCTCTTGGTTACCGACACCATAGGGATTTCAAACACTTCGGATTTCGCCGACAGCATCAAGACCTCATCCAAGTGCCAGGTGTCACCCGGCCTCGGCCGGCGCTTGCGCAGTTTGGCCGCGAACTCGGTACCGAAGCTGAGGCACCAACGGCGGATACTTTCGTGGCTGACCACCACGCCCCGCTCGGCCAGGATCAGCTCGATATCACGCAGGCTCAGGCTGAACGAATGGTAGAGCCAGACGGCGTGGTGGATGACCGCAGCCGGGAAGCGGTAGCCTGGGTAGGTGTTGGGCTCGGTCGACATCCAACCAGCTTGGCCCGACCTCTTCGTTCCGGCCAGTGCTCAACGACGTGACAATGCCTTGGCAGGCTACGAGGCGATGGCGATGATCAGGAAGGGGCAGGTGCGGAAGGTTGGCGGGCGAGGCATGCGGACCCAAGCAACCTTTGTCGCCGAGTTGTTCCAGGCCGCCGCCTGATCCGAACCTGCCGCGGATATCCGCAATCTACCGCAAACTTCGCAACTGCATCACAACCGTCCAGAGCATTCCAATGGGAAGAGCGATGACGACTTGGCGCTCGACGCGTTGGAAGAGCCTGGACGCGGAGCGGAGACGCTGGCTAGTCAAGACACCCGGCTCTTCCCGCGCTTCCATGGCAATGTGGGCGCATCGAAGCGGCGACCGGAGCGGAGTGAAGGCAACTGCCATGTGGCTGCGCTCGACCTGAGGCTCAACGAGGGATACATCTTGGCCAGTTATCTCGAGACTACCTACCGCAACCCGGTCATCGAGGAGGTTTGGGCCGACCCCGCCATCGCGGGGCCAGACGGTGACGGATTCTATTGGTCATACGCCACAGATGACGACCACGAGCCCTTGCCACGGCGCCTGTTCAAGGTAGCTCGCTCTCGTGATTTAGTGCATTGGGAAACCCATCCGCCCGGCACGGAAACGGGCGCCTTTGCTGCCGCCATTCCGAATTACGGCCGCTATCGTGCATCCTGGGCACCGGATGTCCGCCACCTCGGCACCGCGGATTGGCGGTTCTATGGGACCCTCAAATTCGATGACCATGATGATGCAGGGACCGGCGGGCACGGCATTTTCGTGGCCCGCTCCGCCGGGCCGACTCGCTTCGCAGAGCCCTCGGTGCTGCAGCGCGGCCCTGGCTTCACGGTCATCGACCCCTGCTTTTACCGCTCTACTCGCCTCGGCAGGAACTTCCTGTATTGGGGTTCCGGCCATGCGCCGATCTTCGGCCAGGAGCTGACGAAGGATGGTCTGAGCTTCGCGCCGGGCTCGGTGCCTCGAGCGGTGCTCGCCCCGACACCCGGCGACTGGTCCGACCGGCTCTGGGAGGGCGTGCATGTCATTGAGAACCCGCTGAGCGGCGAGCCCATCATGCTCGCTTCTAAGGTCGATACCTGGAGTGGTCCCTACCAAACCTTCGCGCTCCGTGGCGGCGCGCATCCGCTCAATCCCTTCACCCTAGCGCCCGGTCCGGCGCCGCTCCTGGCCGAAAACGCGATATGGAATCGGTGCGGTCAGGTCTTCGTCCACACGGACGCCGTCGGACAGCTTTGGATCTTCTACCACGCCGTGCGCGGCGACCAAGTCATCCCCGGCACTGAACTGTTCGAGGCAAACGGGAGGTACGGCGTCCCACTGCGTCAGATGTGCATGGAACGCCTGCTCTTCGACGGCGCCGGCTTGCCTTACGTCGAGGGTGGCGGCCCTTCCTCTACGCGGAAGACAGGGCCGGTGGTGCGCCGGCCGGACTGAGACCCTGTCGTTCTCAGATTTGCAGCGCTTGCGCGGAGATCACCCGCGGCGCAGGCATTGCGTGGAACAGCGCCTGCTGTCGCGCGAGCTCATCGGCAAGCGGGGCATTGACGGTACGCTGCCCGTCCCGGGTCCCAAGCTCGAACAAACCATTGGGGCAATAGCGGTCGTCGTCCCAGCCGAAATGGCTGAGAATGGGGTACAGGCAGATCCCTTCCACCGGCACGCCCGCCTGGATCGCCGCACGCACCTCCTCGCAGACATAACGTAGCCAGCTCGGGCGGGCGGCGCCCTCAATGCTGGTCTCCGCCACGAACAGCGGACGTTGATAGCGAGCCCAAACCTCCGCCAGCATGTCCCGCAGAGGCCGCCAGCGCGGATCGTAGACGGACAGCGCGTCACGCGAAGGCCGCCAGTCCGGCCCTGCATCCGCCGGCCGTGCGGCATCTGGGAAGAGCCACTGGTTATTCCAGTAAAAGTTGACCCCGATCGCGTCGACCGCTTCCGGACTACCGCCAAGTTCCGGCTCGCAGCGCCCGGTCAACATGTCCCAGCCAGCATATTGCGAGGCGTTATAGATGCCAGCCAGTTCAGGGTCCGCATGCGGTCGCGGGGTGATATGGATGATCGGGTCGATGGCAGAGACCCAACTGCCCGGCACGGCCGTCCGCACCGCCGCCGTGCCGGCAAGCGCGGCCCGCACCAGTTGCCGCTTGAGCTCATCGGCTTTGTCCCTAGCGCCCGGATTCATGATCGCCACATCGCCCCCAGCCCAGGCGAAGAAGGCGATCTCGTTGACCGGGCACAGCATCGGCGGCCGGCCGGTCTCCTCTCGATGCAGCCGAGCAAAGGCCGCGGCATAAGCGGCGAAACCCTCGACGAAGCCAGGGGACCAGATATCAATGTGGTCCGGCCAGCCATAATGGCATAGATCCCACATCACTTGGCTGCCTGCCGCCTCCGCCGCACGCAACAGCGGCAAACAACAAGACCAGTTGTAGTGCCCCGGCCGTGCCTCGACGAGATGCCAGCGCACGCCGTCGCGGAAGGTGCGGATGCCAAGCTCCGCCGCCTGGTGGTAATCTCGCTCCGCCAGCATGTCATGCCTGGTACCAGCGATCAGGTCCAACCGCCGCCCGTCGGCGCGACGATGGGTGGAGCATTCGAAGCCGCCCATGAAGAAGGTGTCGAAGAGCTGCGATCGGAACGGCATGGCTGGCTGAATCTCCTGGCGAGCGTGTCATGTCCGAGCGGGGCGAAGCGAAACCTCGATCAGGGCGGGTAAGACGGTTTTCGGCCAAGACAGTCAAGGAACTGACTGCTCTCGGCAGAAAAGCGGCGCAGTCGATGCTGGTTATATCGGCGCACCGCCGGGATTCAGTTTCGTCCTGATAAGGTCGGGTCTGCCCCGTGTTCGTGTATTGGGGAGCCTTGCTTGCCCGTCAGCCAGCGGCCTGCTTAGACGGGACGAGAAAGCGGTCGTCGCGCCGCCACCAACCAGGCTGCTGCACCAGTGGATGCTCGAAGCGGCCCTGCCGTACAATCGCCTTGGCCGCCTTTGCGATCAGCCGCGGCTGTGGCCGCCCGCTCGGGTGGCGCATGTCGAAAACGCCCGGCTCGTAATGGCCGGTCTTTCGCGTGAGCAAGCTGTTCCAGTCCACCGCGCCGAGCACCGACCATATCGTCACAGCCCGGACATCGGCGCCTTCAGTACGCAGCGCTGCAGCGGCCTCCCACGCCTCCATGAACCAGCGGACCTGCTCGTGCTCGGGGCACCAGCCGATATGAGCTTCAGTGATCGCCAAAGGGATCGAACCGTAGCGGCTCCACGCCTCTCGGAGCCGGGCTTCCCACCCCGTCCGCTCATGCTCTGGCAGCAGCACCCGCGCGGCCTCGATATCTGCATAGGCATCAAGGCCATTGCCTCCATGCATCTGCTCCGGATAAAGCGCCAGCCGGTGGTCGAGGAAGCGCTCGCTGGTAATGTAGTAGTTGAAACCAAGCACCATCGGACCGAGATCTTGCACGCGGAACTCATCAAGTGCCTGCGCCGTCACGCCAGCGACCAGTAGCCGCGGCCACCAGGGATGGTCTCGGTCCACGCGGCCGGTCAGCAAGTCGAGGCTAAGCCAGCGCCGATCGTTCTCATCCGCGGCTTGATAGGCCAGGCGCTGCGTGCTGAAGGTCTTCCCCAGATCCTCGGTCTGCACCAGCTCAGCGTCAGGAATGACGCGGCGGATGGCGCGCATGGCGAGCACGACGGCCCGGCATTCATTCTCCAGAATGCGGAGGAAAGTTGCCTCATCGGTCCCGTGCGGGAACCAGTGGCCGTAAAGGCCAGAGAAGCGCGCGGTGGTCAGCGGCTCGTTTACCGGTGTCCAGGACTTTATCCAGGGGTAACGCCGCGCGGTCCGCTCGGCCTGCTCGGCCAACAATTCGGGGAAGTTCGGGTCGAGCAGGCTGGTATAGTGCGGTCCTCCGCCGTGGTGGACGAGGCCGGCGATGGGCGCAATGCCAAGGTCGCGCAGTCGGGCCAACCGCTCGTCATGCCAGCGCCAGTCGCATTCGCCAGGCCGCTCCGGCGCCACATGCTCCCAAAGGATGGGGTAGCGGAGCTTGCGGAAACCTAGACCAGCCACCGCGTCGAGATCTTCAATGCGGTCGTAATGGCCGCCCTCACGCAACTGGTCTCGCCACATGTCGCCGACGCGAAGGACGGTGCATTCCACGCCTCCCCATAGCTCGAGACCGGCTGCGGCAGGCTGTATGACTTCCTCAGATATGCCGGAGTCGTTCGCCAGCCGCCCCGCGAGTGCGCTCAGATCATCGGTAACGGGCGGAGACCAGGAGTTCTCCACACAATCTCCAAATGGCCCAGGCGACGGATGCCGGTCAGCCGCCGATACGGAGTGCGGTCTATTACCAGAGTCGCCGTCGAGCACCGTGAAATTGGCTGAATCGGTCATGTAGGCTCCCCCGAAGCAAAACGCACGAGCTTGCAATCACGCTGGACGCCGTGAGTTTGCTTAACGGTTGCGGATTGCTTGCGCCGTGGTGCCTTTGAATGAAGGGCGGGCGCATGGCCCAGCCTGCTGGTCGCCATGTGCATCCCAGAGTAACTCGTTGAAAAGCGCAGTTAGTCTGGATTGGCGTAGACACATGGGCGAGTTGGCCGTTGGCGTGCGACCACAGCTCCCTCTCCGGATAGTGAAATGCGCCAACCCGCATACCGCGCTTGGCTTCACTGCATCAACCATCCGGCGGCAATCAAAGCTTGTCCGATAATGTACCAAGCTGGTGACCATTGTATTGTGCGAATGGACCGGTTGAACCCCTATGGCTGCGCTATGTCTTTCGGAAGGTATCCGCGATAGGGCTGGATAAGGATGCCGGTCGAGAGCGTTTGCCTTGCCCCAATTATCGTCCGCCGAGATGGAAGAAATGCCGTTTCCGACCCAACCACCCAGCCGGTCCGTGATAGCCGCAGGAGCTCCGCTCTATCCGCGAGTGCATGATGGCGGCCTTGCGCCAGTACCAAAGGCATTGTGCCGGTGCCCCTAAGCGGCGTGCGCATGGGCTGGGGCGTGTTCTTAGCTTGCTGGGCCGTGGCGGCGGCTATCGCACTCGCGCTCGGCCGCGATGCGAACTGGGATATACGGAACTACCACCTCTACAATCCCTACGCCTTGCTGGAGGGGCGCTGGGGCTTAGACCTCGCGCCGGCGGGCCTACACAGCTTCCTGCACCCGGGTCTCGATATTCCCTTTTACCTGCTGACGCGGAGTCCCTTGAATGCTTGGCCGCGCGTCGTTTCGACGCTCCAGGCAGGCTATCTCGGGCTTCTAATCTTCCTGACGCTAGCCGTCGCCAACCTCGCCTGCCACGGGAACGCCCGCCGAGCCACTGGGGAGAGCATGCTGACGGCGGCCTTCGGTCTGACCGGCGCGGCAACGCTGCCGCAGGCCGGCGCCACGTTCAACGATGTCCCGGTGGCGTGCTTGGTTGTGGGCGCGTTGCTGGCGCTGCTCGTAGCTGCGGGTTGTGGGATCCCAGCAGGGCGTGCCGTACTCCAAAAGCCTCGGGCCGCACGTCTCTGGTTCCTCTCAGGAGCGCTTGGGGGAGTTGCGGTCGGGTTGAAATTAACCGCCATTGTCTATGCGCCGGCTCTCGCAGGGGCGGCGATTTTTGCTGCGCGCGGCACCTACGTTAGCCCAGCGCGGGCCGTGGCGATATTGGCTGTCGGCGGTGCGCTGGGGTTCATTGTGTCATTTGGTCCTTGGGGTTGGTTCCTCTACGAGCAATTCGGCAACCCCTTCGGGCCGTATTTCAATGACCTTTTTCACTCGTCTTGGTTTCCGCCTGTTCGGCAGAGCGACCCTCGTTTCCTCCCGAATAGCATCGCTCAGGCACTGGCCTACCCGCTGCTGTGGGTGCGTCCGTCAGTCGGGGTCGTAACCGAGGAGACAATGGCCGACCCGCGCTTCGCACTGGGCATCGCCGGAACGCTGCTTACCTTAGGCGCTGTCAGCTTGCGGCGCCTCCTGCGCGACCGCGACCAGGTGAGGATTGGCTCTACGGCCGAACAGGCTGCGGTTCGAGCCACCCAAGTAGTTCTTGCCTTCATCTTCCTCGCTTACGCCGCCTGGCTCGGCGCCTTCGCAATCCTGCGTTACGCCGTCGCCATCGAGGTCCTGCTCGGTATTGCGGTTCGGACCACAGCACGCATGCTCCTCGCCTTGCCCTGGACCGGGACGGTACTGGCTGCGGGCCAGCGATGCGGCGCGGTCGTATGCGTGGGCGCCTTGCTCTTCCTTTGCACGCTGGCCACGACATATCCGCGATGGCCGCGCCAGCCCTTCCACTGGGAACAGGAGCCTCGCGGCGCCGCATCAGTGGCGGTCACACCCGTCGCATTGCCCGAGGGATCGCTGGTGGTGATGCTGTGGGGCGCGGTCTCCTTCGTTGCACCATTCGTGCAGGGGCCAGGAGTCCGGTTCGTGGGCGCCGCACATCCAGTTTGGGCAGGCTCCAGAAAGTACCTCTACGCGGCCAAGGTGCAGCACTTAGTGCGACTCCATCGCGGGCCGGGCTTCGTACTGCTGGAGGAACCGGATAACTTTAATCGGGAACTGGCGCAGTCCCTAGGTGTGGAATTCGACCCCGCCTCCTGCCGTGCAGTGCCCAACAACCTCACGACTCTTGTCCATATCTGCCGCTGGCAGTGAGCTGTACCGCACCCGGAATCCTGGACGATAGGTTGGCTTACGGGTTCTGTCAGCGCTCGCGCCAGACCTGACGACACGAGATGATGACCGGTTTCGATTACGCCACTTGCAGAATAGCGAGCGCAGTGGTGTGTACCGCCCGCGGATGCCGAGACACCGTGCTGCAGCCTACGCGGCGAGTGCCGCGGTTGAAAGCTGATCCTGCCGGACGGCGGTGGGTGGCTTGAAGCCGTGCTGCTCGATGAGCCAAGTCGCGTTGTAGGTGTCACGGAACTCGAGCGGCGCCTGGCGGAGCGCTTCGACGGTGTCGAAGGTCCGCACCCAGAGGAGGTTCTCCTTGAGGGTGCGGATGAAGCGCTCCGCGCAGCCGTTGCCCTCCGGCGCGCGCACGAAGGCGGGCGAGTTCTCGATGGACAGGAAGCGGAGCTCCTTCTGGAAGGCGTCCGACATGTACTGGCTGCCGTGGTCGTG
>NZ_JQKB01000124.1 GCF_000745835.1 Belnapia moabensis DSM 16746
GCCTTGCCAAGCGGCCGCAGCGGATCCGCTCCATCTTTCAGCACCCGCAATTCCGCTACGCCGCGTAGTCAAGACAATGGGGGCCGCCTCAATATCTCGCTCGAACTGTGCGGAAGCGCCGATTAACTGCACCGTCATCCGACCCGTCGGTGTGGTGGTATGGACGGCTTCGATCAAGGACCAGATGCCTGTCTTGCCTGCCCCCAACCGGTCCATGACGTGCAGAAGATCGCGCAGTGAACGTGAAAGCCTGTCCAACTTCCAAACCGCCACGACGTCGCGGGCCGTACATGATTTGGCACCCGATGCAGCTCCGCCTGTCCCATCACCCGCCGGACGCTTGGTCATGGAAATCTGATTGACGCCTACGGCCTTCAACGCCGCAAGCAGCGCGGCTATGTCCTGTTCGTCGGTCGAGAGGCGCGCATAGCCCGGCAGCATGTGCACAAACCCGTTGTGGTTGAATCCAGTTAGGCAGAATATTTACGCAAGCAGCGGCCGCACAGAGTAGCTGGGGAGCGGCACGCGTTGCATAAACGTGCGTCTGCGCAACGCCCAAAGGGCGGCTTGCCCTTCGTATCTCGCGGCAGTAGGCCGGGGGAAGCAGCGCGGAAGGCGCAGCCCGTGCCCGCCTCCTGCACCGTCCAATGGGGTCGCGCATGGCCGACAGCGCATCAGCAGCACCAACTTCGCCACCCGACCAGCCAATACCGGATCTGCCACAGCGGGACGGCGGTAAGGGTCGGAGGCAGCGTTCCGCGTCATCACTCTTTCAGCTGTTCCAACGACCCGGCAGCAGCAACTGGCAGGTGCGCTTCAGCATCCCAAGCGAGGGCCAGATCCGCCGTTCCCTGCGCGGCGCCAAGGACAGTGCCGAGGCCGAGCGCATGGCCCTCCAAGTCTACGCCGAAGCCCTCCACCGGGCCAGGCTCGGCTTGCGGAGCCGCGCCAAGACCTTCCGCGAGATAGCTGAAGAGTTCGTCGCGCAGCTGCAGCGTGAGGCTGAGCGCATGGAGCGGAGACAGTTTCAGGTCGACCAGTGGCGTCGCATTGTGGAGCGCTACTTCCTTGCTTTTTTCGGCGACCAGGCGATCGACGGCATTACGGTTGTCGACATCAACCGCTACCGTGAATGGCGGAAGGACTACTGGACCACCGGCCCGGGCAAGGACGTGCCGCTCATCACCTACATGCGCGGTGGTCGTCAGATACGCCGACCGATCACAGCGAAGATGCGGAAGCCGCCGTCGCCAAGCGCACTGCGGAGCGAGTTCGTGGTCTTACGCCTGCTGTGCCGGTTTGCTGCCCAACAAGGGTATATCAATACAGCTCAGGTGCCGGAAATCCACCTCACCCGTGTGCCAGCCAACGCTCGGCCCAGCTTTGAGGCACACGAGTTCACCCGCTTGGAGCAGGTGAGCCTCCAGCGTATCGCCGACCCAAAGATCAACGACCATGTTCGACGGGACCGGGCGGTTCTCCATGCCTATTGCATGATCGCCGCTTACACCGGATGCCGACCCACTGAGCTGCTCGGAAATCTGACCTGGGGCGATGTTCTGGGCTATCGAGAGTGCCGCGAGTTGCCGATTGGTCACCGCGACATACGGCTGCGGGTTCGCGGTAAGGGCAAGCACCGTACTTTTGTGCCTATGCTAGCCGCACTGCCTTGGATCGACCAGCTGTGGGAGTTCTGGGTGAAGGCGATGAGCAGCGAACCCAATGACGATGACCCGGTGTTCGCCACCTCTGCGGGCAAGCGGCTGGGATCGGTGAAGAAGAGCCTTTCCGAGCTGCTGAAGGCCGCCGGGCTGCTGACAGACCACCGCGGTGCCCGGCGTACCGCCTACTCCTTTCGACACTTCTACATCAGCCAGCAGCTGATCGCGGGCGTCGACGTGTTCCTGCTGGCCAAGAACACCGGCACAAGCAGCGACATGATCGAGCGGTTCTATGGGCAGGTGAAACTTGAGCGCATGGCCAAGGAGCTCAGGCCGGAATGGCGCATGGCTGGCGAAGAGAAGGCCGAGCGGTAGCACCTCAGGAGTATCGCAGAGGGGCGTGACTTGACCCGATGGGGTCAGATGGCACGATCTGGCCACAATGGGAGGGAACGACAATGCCAGAAGGTGCCAGGCTTCAGCCGGAGGCCGCTGTCACGGCCGTGCACGCCACAGATGTGCTGGTGCTCGGCGCTGGCTCGGCCGGCTGCACCATTGCCGCGCGCCTTTCGGAGCGTGAGGCCACGCAGGTAGCGCTGATCGAGGCCGGCCCCGCCGCTTGGCACGACCCCTGGATCCGCATCCCTGCCGGTTTCGCCCGGCTCTACGCTTCTGGCCGATATGACTGGCGTTTCCATACCGAGGCCGAGCCGGGCCTTGCCGGTCGCAGCATCCACTGGCCCCGCGGCAAGGTGGTGGGCGGCTCCGGCGCCGTCAACGGCCTTGTCTTCCTCCGCGGCTCCCCGCGTGACTATGACCGTTGGGCCCAATCCGGCGCCCGCGGCTGGTCCTATGACGAGGTGCTGCCCTTCTTCCGCCGCATGGAAACCTGGACCGGCGAGCCCTCGGCCGAGCGCGGCACGGAGGGGCCGATCCATGCCGCCGAAGCGCGCCACACTTCGCCTGGTGCCCAGGCCTTCATCGCGGCCGCCCTCGAGATGGGCCACCAGCGGGTGCGCGATTTCAATGGCGCCTGGCACGAGGGCGTCGGCCCGATGCAGATGAATGTCCGCCGAGGTTTCCGTAGCCATTCCGGGGACATGTTCCTTCGCCCTGCCCGCCGCCGGCCGAACCTGCGCATCATGCCGGAGCGCACTGTGCAGCGCCTGCTGTTCGAGGGGCGTCGCTGTGTCGGCGCTCTGATACGCGGTCCGATGGGGCTTGAGCGGTGGGAGGCACGACGGCAGGTGGTGCTCTCCGCCGGTGCCATCGGCACACCACATATCCTGATGCTCTCCGGCATCGGAGACGGCGCTCACCTGCAGGAGATGGGCATACCGGTTCTGGTGGAGTCGCGCGGCGTCGGGCGGAACCTGCAAGACCACTTCCTACAGCGCATGCGCTACCGCGTGAGGCCGTGCGCCACGGTGAACGAACTGGTCCGCGGCCCCTTCGGCAAGCTGCGCATGGCGGCGCGCTACGCCTTCGACCGGCGCGGGCCGATGAGCATCGGGGCGGCGGAGGCCAACCTCTTTGCCCGCGTGCTACCCGGCGCCGAGGAGCCGGACATGCAGTATCTCTTCGTAAACTTCACCGTGACCAACTATGACCAGGGTCCGGACCCCTGGCCCGGATTCATGTTCAGCGCCTGCCAATGCCGCCCGGATAGCCGCGGCACGGTCACCCTGCGCAGCCCTGAGCCCGACGCCAAGCCGGTGATCCGCGCCAACTATCTCGAGGCGCCGCACGACCAACGACTGATGGTGGAAGGCGTGAAATATGCCCGCCGCCTGGCGGCCCAAGGCCCCCTGGCAGCGCTGATCGAGGAGGAGCTCACCCCGGGGCCGAAGGAGCAGACCGACGAGCAGATCCTGGAGCACATCCGCCGCGACGGCGGCACCGTGTACCACCCCTGCGGCACCGCCCGCATGGGCGAGGATGCGCTGGCCCCGGTGGACAGCCGATTGCGTGTGAAGGGTGTGGAAGGGCTGATAGTGGCAGACGCAAGCGTCATGCCCCTCGTGCCCTCATCCAATATCCAGCCAGCGGCGCTGATGATCGGGGAGCGGGCGGCGGAGTTCCTGCGGGCCGAGGCCTCAGGCGGGTGAGCCGGGGCGGCCGTGGGGACCTCACAAGTCTCCGGGGGCCGGAGGATCGGCCCTTCCACCGTCGACCCGCCGCGTTGTCAGTCGGGGGCGGACTTCGGCGTGCCCGCCGCCTCAAGGATGTCGCGCGTTCTCGTCACACGCGAGCCCCAGACACGATCGAACTCGGCAACTAGCCCCTGGAGCTCCGGCGAACCCAGGACCGCCTGCGCTCGGGTGACATCCGGGAACTCGTAAAAGGCATAATGGACCGACGGGTCTGTCCGGCTCCAGCAGCGCCAACCCCGCATTGCTCCGAAGCCGGCCACCGCATCGGGCAGGTGCTCGGTCTCATACCAGCGGTCGAAGCGCGGACGATCGGTGGTTTCGGTCAGTACCGCACGCACCATCAGATAACTGTTGTTAATCATGGGCACAGCTTCCCTTGCGGTTTTGGTTCGCGGCCGACCATGCGTCTCATCGGACCAGGGCCAGTGCATGATCTTATTTGCCAGGGCTCGGCACCGCACGGCTGCCCAGGACCGATCGCGCTTGTCACGCGTCGTCCTCATCTTCCTCTTCATCATCCGGGTCGGGGTATTGCACCGGTGATGGTCCCGCCTTCGCCAGCACCCTCGGGTAGCGAGTCTTAGCCACCTTCACGTCCCGTCCCATCAGCTCGACCCGGAACAGCCATTCGTCGCCGTAGTCGAACAAGAAGACCATGGCGTGGCCGATTTCTGGAAAGGCATTGGCGATAGGCGTCTTCCTGACACTCTGCGTCCCGGTCGCCTCACCCATATCGGCGAACAGCTCGTAGGCCGGGCGCCCGCGCAGCACCGCCCTGCCTTTCGTATCGGGATAGAAGCCAAAGGCGTGGTCGAACTCAAAGTCGAAGGCCCGGACGATCGCCTCAGCAAGCTTGGCAAGAGATTTGGCGCTGTCGATCTCAATGTCTCGGTAGATTGCGGGCTGATCCTGGAGCACCACCCGAAAAACGTGCGTCCCGGCTTCGGCCATACGGTCCTCCCGATGCCTCAACATGCGATCAGAGCAGCTCGGCGGTTCCAAGCCAAGCGCATGAGGGGACTGATGGAAAGTGGAGCACGCCTTTGACGGATCCTACAAGCAATCTGGCACACGGGGACGCCATTCGCGCCCTCGGCAAGCACTTCGGACTGACCCTCGACCGGACCCGCGGCTACCCGTATCACCGGATCTGAATGCAGTGTGGCCCCGAGATGGCCGGCCACACAGGAACGGAATGATGCCACGACCAGGGCCGCTTTCACTCAACACCGCCACGGTCCGGGAGCGATGGGGGCTTGCCGAGTGCGTTGATGGCTGCGCCCGCCGCGGCATCCCCGGCATCTCCCCTTGGCGGGATGCACTGGCGGATGCGGGCGGAGCGCAGCGCGCGGCCCGGCGTATCCGTGAGGCAGGCCTGACGGTCAGCAGCCTCTGCCGTGGCGGCATGTTCACCGTTGTTGATGCGACCAGTCGCCGCGCTGCAGTTCAGGACAACCGGCGCGCCATTGCCGAGGCGCATGCGTTAGGTGCTGCTTGTCTCGTCGTGGTGTCCGGCGGCCTTCCTCCGGGCTCAAAAGACCTGGACGGCGCGCGGGAGATGGTGCGTGACGGGCTGGCCGAGGTTCTGGACGAGGCTCGTGCTGCTGGTGTCACTCTCGCGCTCGAGCCACAATACCCGGTGGCCTGCGCCGACCGCTCCGTGCTCTCCACCTTGGCTCAGGCGGTCGACCTATGCGACGAGTCGGGCACGGGCATGGGCGTGGTTCTGGATGTGTGGCAGGTCTGGTGGGATCCTGACCTTGCCCGGCAGGTCGCTCGGGCGCACGGCCGCATTGCCGCATTCCAGGCTAGCGACTGGTTGGTGCCGACGACCGACTTGGCTCCCGACCGTGGGATGCCAGGAGACGGCGTGATTGACATCCCACGCCTACGCGCCATGGCCGAGGCCGCCGGCTACAGAGGCCCAGTCGAAGTCGAGGTGCTGTCAGACGGTGGTGGACGCGTGACCCTGGAGAGGTGCTGCAGATGGTAAAGGGGCGCCACGCAGTCGCTTGCTAACAGCCGGACTGTGCTGTTTGACCCCGGCGGGTGTCACGTGGGCCCGGCGGCGCTGTCGTGCTCACGGCGCAGCACTAACTAGGGCCCTTGCAAATCAAGCCGAGTATGAGATCGCAATGTCAGTCTTTCCATGAGCCTACTGAGGAACCGGCACCCGGATCTCAATCGGAAAATCTCCGATCACCCGAGGTCCGGCCAAAACCTCAACATGCCACACGCCAGCTTCAGATCCCGAGATTTCCAGAGCCACAGCGAAGCGAGATCGCCGGACCATCCCGCCACATGCCACAATCGCTTGTCCATATTCATGAACCCGAAATCCATCGGGGCTTCGCACGATTAGCCTCAAGTCGATGATGGTTTCCGGCTCGATCAAGCCAGTTTCGACTTCAACGAGCAAAGGCAACGGCAATCGGAACGGGTTCGTTTCGGCCATGTAGAAGTCCCAGCCACCATCGAGCACCGACCAGAGACCGTTCCTAGGGTAGATGACGTTGGCCGCGAGAATGCTGGTCACTTTCAGGCCGGCTTCTAAATCTTCGTCCGTCGGCGTCCGGCTTGTCGGCGGCACATAGGCATGCGCCCCGGGATCGCCCCCTTTTGCTGTGAGGCTTCGCACTACGCGACCGTCTTCAGTGCAAAAGTTGACAATCGTGTTCTCACCCGGACCCTCAATACCTCCCCGACCAACTCTGAACTCGAGATGGTGGATGCCGGTGTCTGGCCCGACATCAATTGGGCCGGTAGTAAAATACTCGCCCCCCTCGCCGCCACCGCCACCGACTGCGTCGTCTCCGGTCGCACCAGCACCTCCACCTCCCGCGCCTGGTGCTTCTCCAGGTGCGCCATCCAGATTGATGTTGAGGTTGCCGCCGGTTCCTCCAGGTCCTCCTGTCGCGCTGAGGCCCATTGCTCCTCCGCCCCCACCACCAGCGCCAGGCGCAGCACCCCCAAGACCGCCGAGGTTGATAGCTGGCGGACTCTCCGCCTCTATATCGAGGAACTGTTCTCGAACCTTAGCCATGGCGGGCGTATCGAGAACGGCTGTCAGACGTTCCAGGTGGAAGAGTTCAACGGCCAGCGGCTCTGCCACTTTCCGAAGTTCCTCGCGTTGGGCTAAAGTAAGCTCTTGATTTGTAACGAATGCGATGCCGCTGGCGGAGCTACTGACAGCTCCGGCGCAATCCCCTTGGAACTTCTTTTTGATCTGCCGGATGCTTTGTTGGCCCCGTGGAAGTACACTGCCATGGCGAACTGGACGCCATTCTTGGTCGCCATGGCGTCCTTTCCGCCATCCTTCCCACCGAGCGGATGGCTAGGGTCTAGGTCAGTGAAACCCTCATGTGCAAGAATTTGCGCTGCAAGACGCTCGGAAGGGGCCTGACCCTTGGTCCACTCGCGCAATCGATGCCACGTGTCGTCATAGCGAGTCTTCGCCATTGGGCGTCTCCTGATGGGAAGCGGCCGGCGGACTAAGTGCTGTGCCCCTGCCCGTCAGCAGGGCAACCCCCGGTGATATCGGCGGCCACATAAACGATCACGGCGCCAGTTCTGCCAACAGCGCTGGCGGAGGAACCCTGGTCGCACCTCTCTTAGCGCGCTTGCGCAGGGCAGTGGTGCGTACAGCGGCGATCGAAGATTTTGAAAACGAAGTATTCAGGCTCGCCCGACCTCCCAAATCGTCGCATCCCTGCTGAGGGTCACTCCTCCGGCCGCAGGGAAGTGAGGCCGGGCACCGACAAGAGCTCAGACCGATATCATGCGCGCCCTGCGGGCATCATACAGGGTATTGCAGGTGTGCAGCGTGTCCGTGCAGCAGTGACAGATTGCGTTGCCCTACATGACACCCACAGGGCGGAATTTGGCGTCTAAACTTTTGCTGTCAGGCGAACCGTACGAGCATCATGCAGGGTTCTGCGACATCAGGCACTCCACAGACCACGATCGACATGACGCCCTCAGCGACCTGCACAGGGCCAGACCAGCCGGGCGGCTTATTCAGGTGCCTCGGCCAGCTCGACTGGGGTCACCTCGACTGGCGCGACACCTTGCACGATCATGCCGAGATGTTCCGCGAGCCGCGGACTGAGGTCGATGATGCGACCCCGCACGAAGGGGCCACGATCCTCAACGGTGGCCGTGGCAGAGCGGCCGTTGCCGAGATTGGTGACTAGGACCTTGGTACCGAAAGGCAGCGTCTTGTGGGCCACCGAGGTGGAGCGGGGATCGAAGCGCCGGCCATTGGCCATCCGACGGCCGTTGAACTCGGAACCATAGTAGGACGCATCGCCCAGCTGCTGCTCACCGAGCGGACGCACCCACTGTCCGTCCATTGGTGACGCCGTCCCTACAAGCTGTACGATCCGCAGCGGTGGCGCAGCCTGGCCCAGCGGCTCTACAACAGGCGGCGGCACACTGGCAGTGGTTAGCGCGAGGTCGGCACGCGGAGCACAGGCGACGGTGAGGGACAACAAGCCCAAGGTGGCGCAGCTACACGCCGCACGCCGAGCAGTGGCCCCCACTAGGTGGCAACCTCCTCCTGCAGCCTCATTCGGCGTGCAGCAAAGTCGCAGCGATCACACGACAACATGCGTGAGCGGCAATCAATCGCCATGCAGGGCTTCTCCTTCGGCTTTCTCGTGCCTGCCAGGCTATCCGGAGCGCAGTAGCAGAGGCGGTGCCCACTGGAGAGCGGCACGGCACAAATGGCATGCACTGCTCTAATGAAGTACCAGTCAGGCACGCTTGACGTGCTGGTCGTGACAGACCCGGCAGGAAACATCGGCGATGATCGGTATACGATCATCGCGATTGCGGCAACCATATGTCTCCGGCCGCGGTATCAGTCCGACTTGATTCCAGCGTCGCGGATGATCGGCTCCCATTTGCCCATCTCGACCTGCAGCCAATGCGCCGCGCTTTCAGGCGTGCTGTCCGTGCGCACTTGCATGGCCAGGTCCTCGAGCCGTTTCTGGACCGCGGGCTCGGCCAGCACGCGGTTGATAACGCCATTGAGCTGCCCCACCACCGCCTCGGGCGTGGCCTTCGGCATGAGCACCATATGCCATGTGTAGGCCTCGTAGTCTGGCAGGCCCTGCTCTTTGAAGGTCGGCAGGTCCGGCAACTGCGGCAGGCGACGCTCAGAGCTGACAGCCAGTGCCTTCACCTCACCCCGCTGCACATAGGGCAGAGTGTTGTTGGCCACATCCAGCATCATTGAGACGGTGCCGTTCAGCAGGTCCGGCATAGCGGCAGCTGACCCACGGTAGGGGACGTGCGTCACTTTCAGCCCGCCGGATTGGCGGAGGAAGAGCTCCGAAGCCAAGTGCAGTGCGCCGCCGTTGCCGGAGCTGCCATAGTCGTACTTGCCAGGAGCATCGCGGTAGAGTCGGACCAGATCCTGAAGGTTGTTCACCGCCAGGTCCTTGTTCACCATCAGGACCATCGGGATCTGCCCGACCAGCGCCACCGGGGCGAAGTCCGCTACCGGGTCGAAGGGCAGCTGCGGGAAAAGCGGCCGGAGCACCGCGTGGGAGATGGTGGTGTAGAGGATCGTGTGACCGTCGCGTGCCTTCGCAACCACGTCCGTGCCCACCACCACACCCGCGCCGGTGCGGTTTTCTACGACGGGCCGCTGCGGCAGAACCTTCGCCAGTTCCTCTGCCAATAGGCGAGCCGGAATGTCGGTTGGTCCGCCAGGGGCGTAAGGCACAACGATGCGGAGCGGCTGGTTCGGCCAGTTGGATACCGGCTGCGACCGCGCAGGCGCGGCAGCGAAGCTTCCGAGAGGTAGAGCTCCGACGAGGCTAAAGAGCGTGCGGCGGTACATGGTTGGTCCTCCGACTGGTCATGTGGTTCAAGCAGGTAACAACGGCGCGAAAGGCCACCGGTGCCCACCGCATCGGACCGTCGCACCCCTGCGGAGGACCACTCCGCCGACCGTGCTAGTGCACTGACTCAAACGGAAGGTGCAGGAAGCCTGGCCAGCGTGCCGAGGATGGTGTCGGCAGGCCTGGTCCAGGCGAATGGCTTGGCC
>NZ_JQKB01000125.1:0-6727 GCF_000745835.1 Belnapia moabensis DSM 16746
CGTTGAACCACTTCACAGCGCCGGTTGCCATCTGATGCGCTCCTCCTTTGGCCAAGCAGCAATGATCCCGCGGATCGGGCTGGTAAACACCAGAAAGCCACCGTCGTTCCCAATCCAACCACCCGGTCTGGGCAGCTAGCGGCTGCCGCCATGCTGGTCCAGAGCCTCGCCACAGGAGGACCGGTCGAAGCCAAGCGCCTCCTCGGCGTCTCTTGGCGCCGGGTCGCCACCGGCTCCGGCTCGCCTGACACGGCCGGGGCGGGGTCCTCCTTTTACGAAGGTGATGGCGCCCATGGTTGATGCGCTGTTGCGAGCCGTCAGAGGGCCGTCGTGCGACCAAATTAACCTGCTTGGGCTGAACCCGCTCCCTGGCGTGCTCGACGGCTTGCTCGATTCGTCCGTTTTCGGGATCGAGGGGGCGCCTACCCTGGTCATCTCGGCGACCCGTGGGTGGATCGGCGAGGCGCGGCTGTTTCGCGATGCCGAGGTCACGGCGGAGGTGCTGCTGGCCTCGGCTTGCCTGCCGCAGTTGCTCCCAGCGGCGGAAATCGGTGGCGAGGCGTACTGAGACGGCGGCTGTGCGGACAACCGCCATTGTGCGCGCTAGTCGAGGCGGGCGCACCCGCGGACATCATGCTGGTCCGGACCACCCCCGTAGACCGACCTGACCCGCTCGTCGGCGCCTCCGGCGTAGCTGAACGGGCCGACGAGATTGCCTCCGGCGCCGAGCTTCGGCAGGAATTGCGTTTGTTCGCGCTGGCCCAAGGTTTCGGGCCGACCTGCCTGCCTCGGCGGTGGGTGCCCTGGGGCGGCGGCATGACGCCCGGCTGCACGCGATCGGTGCCGAGGAGGAGTTCCGCGGGCTCAAGGCAGGGAGCCACCGCGACGCAAGCTGGTGCTTCCTTCCGCAGGATGCACGACCTCGGCCAGAGCGCTGCCGAGCCCTGGCTTGCGGCCGATCTCTCCTCGGTGGGCGTCCGCTCGACAATTAACCGGTCCGAGTTCGCTGGCTCGGTCCTTGATCTGATCCCCTCCAGGGCATCCCTCGCAGCGGCTCAAAGGCCGGGTGAGCGATGCCCAGGCTGTCTGCCGGATACATCACCAGCACCGGAAGTCACACGCGATCACAGGCGCCCAATAATGCGCCAAGGTTGCTGGTTGGATGCACATCCAGCAATCTCCGCTGTCCGATAGAGTGCGATGAGGGGTCCATATCCCGTATTGCTTTGGCGGGGTCAGGTTGGACGCACAGTAGTGGAGGATCGCCGATGCCCGCCAGCAACCAGCCCCGGAACCGGGAGGGCCAAGCCGCCGCCGAGCGTGGGGTCCGTGATATCGCGGCCCGCGGCGGTCCTTTTGTTGCGGCGGTTGAGGCCACGCGGATGCCGATGGTGGTCACCGATCCCACGGTGTTCGGCAATCCCATCATCTACGCCAACGCCACCTTCCTCGAACTATGCGGCTATGAGCGCGAGGCGGTCCTGGGCCAGAACTACTTCTTCCTCTTGGGCGAGCACGCGGCCCTGGACGTGGCAGCGCGGGTCGAAGCGGTCATGGCGGCACAGCGTCGGTTCATCGAGGACGTGCCGTTCCGTACAAGGGACGGCCGCGAGGTTTGGGTCTCGATGTTCGTCAGTCCTGTGGTCGAGGATGGCCGAGTGGTCCAGCACTTCGCCTCCTTCCTCGACATCAGCGATAGGGTGGCCCGCGAGCATGAACTGCGCGAGGCCAAGGAGACGCTGGAGCGGCGTGTTGCCACCCGGACGAGACGGCTTCAGGAGGTCAACGCGCGGCTGCAAGAGGAGGCGGAGCGGCGGCAACGGACCGAGGCCACGCTGCGCGATGCCCTGGCCCAAGGCCAGGAGGACATCCGCTACCGCGACTTCCTGATCCGCGAGGTCAACCACCGGACCAAGAACGCGCTGCAACTCGCGGTCTCGCTACTGGGCGTGCAAGCGCGCCAGATCGACGATCCGGCTTGCCGTGCGACGCTGGAAACCGCCATGGGTCGGCTCCGGCGCGTGGGCGAGGTCCATAGCCTGCTGACCTACAGAATAGGCAACCCGAATGCGATCGACTTCCCCGACTACCTCCGCCGTCTCTGCGAGGAAATGGCCGAAGCTATGGCGCCATCGCCGGAACAGGTGTCGGTCGAGGTGGAGGCTGACGAGGAGGCCGTGTGGAGCCCGGACCTTGTGGTGCCGCTCGGGCTTATCGTGGGTGAGGCAGTGACCAACGCGCTCAAATACGCCTTTCCGGATGGGCGCAGCGGGCGGGTCCGGGTCGAGTTGCACGCCGAGGCCGGTGGGCAGATGCGCCTGCTCGTCGAGGACGATGGTGCAGGCATGTCGGTCGAGCACCGGACGGGCTCGCTCGGGCTGCGGTTGGTCGAGATGTTTGCCAAGCAGGTAAAGGGCCGGGCCACAATGGAGGCCGGGCGCGGCGGCCAGGGCACCGCCGTGGCAGTCATCTTTCCCGACCCAAGCGCCAAGCCGGACTGAACGAGCCGATACGCCTCCCCTGTTTCGCTCGCCCCGTCCTTATAGGGCGCCCCGGCATGGAACGGATTGTCGGTCCGTTACCTATGCCAACGGCCTCGCACTCCATGCGAAGCCGCTCTCGCATCAGGTCGAGGGGGGCTTGCAGCGTCGCCAACACCATCTTGGCCATCGCCGCCGCCTCGGGATGGTTGTTCCGGTCCATCTCGTCGATGATGGCATGCTGGCGAGCGATACGCTCCACACCCTCTCGGACATGGCGGCTAGCCATAGCCGGGGCATCTCTGGGCGAGTCCATGATCGCCTCCCTCGGCCCATGCCTTACAATGGCCATGCGCAGTTCCGCTACAGGAATGTTCGACAGTAGACTTGTCCGTTCGATAAAATAATGTTCCTGCTGTTTGGAAGGGCCGCCTCCTAGCGGCGGAAGGTTGTCGGGCGGCGCACCATTTTCTCCGTGCTGGCTCCCGGATGGGCTCTGGGGATTGTATCTACAGCCACTTAGCCGACATACACGCGATCAAAAGAGCCACCCCGCGGGAACGCCTCCGAGGGATTTCGGTTGGGATTCCGGACGCTTTGTCCGTCGTTCCGCGTGAGGGCTATGAAGGACAGTAACGAAACGGCCAGTCGCAGCGTGGGCGAGGCGGGGCAGGATGCACTGGCCTTCAAGGCCCGCATTGCAGAGCTTGAGGCAGAGGTCGCCACTCTGCGCCGGGCTCTCGCGCAGGCTGGTTTATCGGCCGAGCAAGCGGCGGAAATGCACGCTGATGAACTCGCCCGTGAGCAGACTGATAATGCAACGGGCAGGAGGCTGGCGAAATCGGCGGCAGCCGCAGTCGAGGCGCAGCATGATCGACAGATGGCGGCAGGCCGAGCAAATCTTGCCGCCACGGAGGCGGACAACGAGGCGCTGCGGAGCGCCAACGCCGCGCTGACCGAGAGCCGTGCAGCCTTGCGCGAGCGTGATGAGCGGATGCGCCTCATCCTCGACAGCGCCACGGAGTACGCGATCTTCACTACGGACCTCAGCCGCCGCGTCACCTCATGGAACGCGGGGGCAGAGCGGCTGCTGGGTTGGACCGAGACGGAAATCATCGGCCGCTCAGCCGACCCGATCTTCACCCCCGAGGACCGCGCTGCCGGGGTGCCGGAGCGGGAGGCCGCGACGGCCCTTGCGGAAGGCCGGGCCGAGAACGAGCGCTGGCACCTTCGCCGGAACGGCGCGCGGTTCTGGGCCAGCGGGATGTTGACGCCGCTGCGCGATCCAGCAGCGGGGCCGCATGCGCCACCCCTTGGGCTGCTCGCGGTCATGCGCGACCAGACGGAGCGGCGGTGGGCGGAGGCGCGGCGGACTTTGCTGACGGACGAAATGAACCACCGCGTGAAAAACACGCTTGCGGTGGTGCAGTCGCTCACATCCTTGGGCACACGCGGTGCGTCGCCCGACCTCTCGGCCTTCGCCGTGGCCTTCCAGCGACGCATCCTCGCCCTCGCCCGTGCGCACGACCTGCTCACCCGTGAGGACTGGACCGGTGCGCCGCTCGATGGGGTCGTGCGCGCTGTTCTTGCGCCCTTGCTGGCGGACAGCGATCGGTTGGACCTGTCCACCTTCGAGGGAGCGAAGGTGTTCCTGCCACCCGGTGCAGCGCTCACCCTGGCCATGGCCCTGCATGAACTCGCCACCAACGCGGTCCGGCACGGCGCCTTGTCCGGGCCGAGCGGACGTGTCCGGGTGGTTCTCCGCGCCGCGAACGACGATGGGGACGCCGAGCCATGGCAGGCTGTCGAGTGGGTGGAGCGAGGTGGCCCGCCGATCGCGGGTCCGCCTGCTCGGCGGGGCTTCGGGCTGCGGCTTCTTGAGCGTGGGTTGGCAATACAGGCAGGCATGAAGGCCGACATCCGCTTCGAGCCGGATGGCTTGCACTGTATCCTCCGCCTGCCCCCACATCGCCGCGTCGCACTGGGCCGCCGGACCGGCAACGCCTGACCATCAGCATTGCGGCAGCTTCGCCGCGCGACGCGTGCAACCACCACTCCGGCCTTGGCCAGTGGCCCGCGCTGAGCGGGTCAGCCCGCGACCGGGAAAACAACCGTAAATTTTGCTCCCGGGCTGCCACCGTTCGCACCGAAGTTCAGTCGCCCGTGGAGTTGCCCGATCAGGGTGGAGATCACCCGCATGCCGAGACCGCTGGTTGCGCCGGGATCATATCCCGCAGGCAGCCCCGTGCCCTCGTCAGAGACCGACAGCGCGTATTCGCCCGGAGAGGTACGTTCGAGCGAGACTCTAATGCGCCCCGCCCCATGCTTAGCGGCGTTAGCCACGAGTTCGGCCACGATCAGCCCGAGGGGAACGATCCTAGCGGTCGGGAGCGCAGCATCGACGACCTCAACGGAGATCACCCCTTGGTCGGGCCGCAGCGTGCCGGAGAGATCGTCGCATAGTCGCCGGAGGTAAGCACCGCAATCGATGGTACCGTCGCCATCGCCCACGTAGAGGTGCTGATGCACCCGCGCGACTGCCGCGACCCGGCTGGCAGCCAGGGCCAACTGCATTGCGGCCTCCGTGTTCCCGAGCGCGTGCCTTTGTAGCCGCAGCAGGGCGGAGGTCAGTTGCAGGCTGTTCATCACCCGATGGTCGATCTCTTTCGCCATCAGTTCGGCCCGCCGCAGGGCCGCGTCCTTCTCCTCAACAGCCCGCGACAGGTCGGCGATGGCGCGCCGGGCCGACAGGCGAAGCTCCATCTGGTCCATGACCAGCGCGGCGAGGTGCTTGAGGTGGGCGATCTGCCGCTCGCTGACGGAGCGTGGCTCGCGGTCAATGACGCAAAGCGTGCCAAGGTTGAACCCGTCCTGCGTCCGCAGCGGCGCGCCGATGTAGAAGCGCAGGCCGAATTCTCCCGCCACCAGCGGGTTGGCGAGCGCGGGGGCATTGACCCGCGCGTCGGTCAGCACCCACGGCTCGACTTGCAGGATGGCCGAGGCACATAGGCCCGGGTCGCGCCCGATCTGTTCCACATCGAGTCCGTAGCGCGACTTAAACCAGATGCGGTCGTGATCGACGAGGCTAACGATGGCGATGGGGACTGAGAACAGGTCGGCCGCAAGCGCGGTGATGCGGTCAAAGGCGCCGTCTGGGGGTGTGTCGAGAATGTCGTATCGACGCAGCGCCGCAAGACGGTCGGTCTCGGCATTCCCGCTCGCCAGCGGTCCCCGGGTAGTTGTTTCCATGCGGCAGTATAGCCCCGCCCTCGCAGGTGCGACAGGGTAGCGGGAGCGGGTGACCCAGACTTCACACCTTATCCCGAGACTTTCTCGACTCCTCGGCGTCATGGCGCAGCGCGCGGCGCACCCGAGATGGAAGATGCACCCTCAGCATGGCCGGCAGCAGGCATCCCACAGGTTCGGCAAAGTGGCACCGCCTGGGGCATCCCGTAGGAGGTTGCGCCATCCCTCATGATGCCAGCACGGCCCCTTTATCCGGTCGTCCGCGCTTTGCACCGGCTTTCCGAACCTCTGGTTCTAGGCGCCTACCGCGGCAGCGGCATCCACGGTCCCGCCCGTTTCCCCGTTTGCCACAACGCGCGCGAGCGGGACCTCGATCTCGACCACGAGTCGCGAGGACTCCCAGTGCAACGCCACCGACCCGCCAAGCTGACCCCGAACGGTGGCCTTGATCACTCGTGTGCCGAAGCCGCGCCGCGCCGGGATGCCCTGGACCGGCGGCCCTCCGCTCTCCATCCAGTGCAGGTGCAGAAGCCCGTCCTCGCCTGCCCGGCGTGGTGTCAACGAAATCGGATGACTTCAAGCACAGTGCCGCGGCGGAGTGAACCCAAGGTTCCGGGCGGGTTTGATCGAACCGATTCCAGAGGGAATTTGTGAACACCCGCGGGTTCGCCGACTTGCGGGATCGTCCTTGAAGGTTGCCCTTGTGCGATCCCAACCTGCGGATCGGCGGCGGGACTTCGGTGGCGAACCACCTCAACCTTAGGTACAATCTTTGCAGAACGGACGCTGACCGATCCGGCATCAAAGCATTTAGTCGCTTTGGTCCCGGATCGTTGAAGGAGGCTTGGGCCGAGCACGACCCTGTTCGGCGATCTCATCCAGCGGTCCGCCGGCAGTCACCTCCCACATCATTGGACATGACCGGTCCATGATCCCCCGCGCGACCTTCGACGATCCCGGCAACGGGAAGCCGGACGACCTCATCAACCAGCATTTCAGCA
>NZ_JQKB01000125.1:6737-9733 GCF_000745835.1 Belnapia moabensis DSM 16746
GCCATCCCGACGCGCTCGATGGACGCCTGCTCAGCCCGCGCGAGCACTACGTCGTCAAGCCGGTTGCGCCCGAGACGCTGCGGCACGCGGTGCGCTGCATGATGCCCATTTGGGCGCTGTGCCGGATGCCGCCCTGGGTGGGACTGGGACATAAGGTCGTTGCCGCCCTTGGCCTAGCGGGCACCCCAAGGGGGCCATAGCACGCTGCGCTGCTCGTCCTGGCAGCCCTTGCCAGCAGGCGCGTACGCCCAAACCAGCGGCATCGGCTGTCACTGGAGGGTCTTCTATTGCGACTAGGTAACGCACCCAGCCGTGATGGCCACGGCAAGGACTGAGAAGCGCAACGACGCAATCGGGCAGGCGCAGCGGCAAACGTAGCTGGTCTTGCGGCCCGGCTCGTGGATGGCCGAGGCAGCCCAGCCATCTTCAGCAACATCCCGTGCGACGCGGCGACAGGCTTCAAGAGCCGTGCCGAACCGGCCGCCCAGAGTGCCATGGGAAAGGCCTAGGAGGTGAACCGCATGCGGTGGAGGTACAGCGGCAGCGGTATCTCCGGTGCTGTCACCGCACCCCCCCCAAGGTCGGCAAGGCTAAACGGAAAGACCCGCAGCCGCGCAAGCGACAAAGGGCCTTCAAGCCGTATATCCATTCTAACCAACCCGAGGTCTCCTTGCCGGAGCCAACGAGCCAGAGCGCCCCGATACCGCACGGACGTGAATCCCGCGGATACCGACCCACAACCAACACCGCCCTCAATCTTCGAGGGCTTAACGATTCTAGTTAGAAATTATCTGGTGCGCCCTTGGTCCGATAACAACCCCAACCGCCTCAGCGGCAGCCGGATTGACCCGCTGGCGCGCCCACACTCAGTCGGATGCTCCGGGGTTTTGCGAGAGCACTGCAGCGAGTAAGCAATTGTGCGGGCAAGCCCCTGGCTGTTCCAAGTTACGATGTTCCTGACGATAGGTGAAAGCAGCCTACACGACCGACACTGCCTGCGTCCCCAGGCTGGACAAGACACTAACCGCTCCCACTGTCGCTGCTGCATCCAGCACCGCCAAAGTGATAGGCGCTTCCTTGTAGAAGGCGTAGCCTACTCACCCCTGGCGATCGAAGCTGTTGCCATAGCTGGTGCGGGAGAAAACATATGGCCAAAGGTCAGAAGCGGAACGGCCGTGAGCAAAAAAAGCCGAAACAGAACAAGCCAACCGTAACCGCCGGGCGGTCTGCGTTAACGGCTCTGCATGACCGGCCAGCGATGCCGGCCCCAGCGAAGAAAACGTAAAGGGCAAAAACTGCACTGTCTGTGATTTGAAGGGCAGACCATATCAGCATCGGGCAGGGGAGGGCAGTGCATGAGCGACGGTTCTTGGCACCTCACGATCTTTGGTCCCGGATCGTTGAAGGAGGCTGGGGCCGAGCACGACCCTGTTCGGCGATCTCATCCAGCAGTCCGCCGGCAGTCACCTCCCACATCGTTGGACATGACCGGTCCATGATCCCCCGCGCGACCTTCGACTATCCCGGCAACGGGAAGCCGGACGACCTCATCAACCAGCATTTCAGCAAATCATCCGGTAGGTGTTTGCCGGCAAGATTTGGCCCGCGGATCATCAGCCAGAAACTTCGGCGACGATCTGGCGGCATGTCCATATCGACAATGCGGTGCAAGCCGTCTGATCGGTGATCTCAGTGGCGCGGAAGTCTCCTGCTCCTGCGACAACGGGGGAATTCAGGGGATGGCGGCCAGCCTCCGGTCGATCATCCCCTCGCATCAAGCCTAGCTATTCTGCGGGATACAGCCCGTTCGGGGGGATTAGGGGATTACTTTTTCTCAGTTCCAAAGAAAAGAAAGTAACCCAAGCATGCCCGGCAGGGAGAAGTGAAACTCTGCCCCTACATTCCCATCACCCCCCCCCCCCGCCCCCCATCCCCAGGGCGCACCGCATCCGTTGACGGATGTCGGGGACCAAGCCGGAGGAGAGCGGCTCAGGCACCAATATGCCGGCCAGATCGCGCCAACTCCCCTGTATCGATGAGGCGGAAATATTGGCCCGGTGCCGCCGATTGTGATTAGCGCCACCTACCGTCTCGATGTCCGATTACCCGCGCCCCATGCCCAGCGACCTCCTGACCACAAGCGATCAGACCTACCGCCTCCTCGTCGAGGCGGTGGTGGATTATGCCATCTTCCTACTCGATTCTGAGGGCCGAGTCCGCACTTGGAACCCCGGAGCGCAGCGCCTCAAGGGCTATGCGCCCGCTGAAATTGTTGGGCAGCCGTTCTCGATCTTCTTCACCGACGAGGATCGCCGCCTCGGCAGGCCAGGGGCAATCCTCGTAGCTGCCCGGCGGGACGGCCGCACCGAAAGTGAGGGCTGGCGGGTGCGCAAGGACGGCACCCGCTTCTGGGCGCTGGCTGTGCTGGACGCTGTGCGCGACCGGGACGGACAGGTCATCGGGTTCGCCAAGGTCACCCGTGACATGACCGAGCGCCGGGCGGCGCAGCAGGCCCTTGTGCAAAGCGAGCGACGATTCCGCCTGCTCGTGCATGGCGTCACCGACTACGCCATCTTCATGCTCGACCCAGAGGGCAGGGTTGCGGAGTGGAACTCAGGGGCACGGCGGATCAAAGGCTACGAGACGCGGGAGATTATTGGTCAGCACTTCTCCCGCTTCTACACCGAGCCGGACCGCGCCGCCGCGGTGCCGCAGCGGGCGCTTGAGCAGGCCAGAACAGAGGGCCGTTTCGAGGCCGAGGGCTGGCGGGTGCGCAAAGACGGCAAGCACTTCTGGGCCAGCGTGGTGATTGAAGCCATCCACGACGAGGACGGAGCCTTGGTCGGCTTCGCCAAGATTACCCGCGACATCACCGAGCGGCGCGAGGCGCAGCAGGCAGCCGATGAGGCGCGGGAGCGGCTATCCGAGATGCAGCGCTTGGAGGCCTTGGGCGAACTCGTGGGCGGCGTCGCGCATAACTACAATAACCTCATCCA
>NZ_JQKB01000126.1 GCF_000745835.1 Belnapia moabensis DSM 16746
CCTCGCGCCCGGGACGCGGGGTCATCAGTGGCAGCAGGTCCGACAGGCCGCGGAGCGTCGTCTGGCGTACCGTCTTCGCCTGGAAGAACGACCACAGGTTGGCGCTCTCGACGTTCTTCAGCTGCGCCTCCGTCTTGGCGTCATCGCCAGCAACTTCGGTGAACGCAAGAGCTAGAGCGAGTGCCGCGATCAGCAGCGCGACGCGCTTGTTGCCCCTTGCTTCCTCGACGGCTTCGGCTGCGTTGACCATGCCTCAAGTCCCAAAGATGAGGCGCGCGACATAGTCGCATTTGCTGCCTTCCGGCAGGGGGGCAGGCGCCACGACGGCGCCCTACCGAACTGGAGTTGCCGCACACCGCTCTGTAACTGTTAAAGTGGCTCGCGGCCGCCCCCTGCAGTCGTCGACATAGGCTGCCTGGTCGCGCCGCTCGGGGTATGGGCAGCAGGGCCCGCCAATGGACCCAATCCTGCCTACGCTGTCTCCATCATTATCGACACTAACTGGGTGTCACGCTCTCCTGCGGCTCACCCGTACGGCAAGGAATCGCAAGTGGCGTGGACAAGGCCCGGATTGCGCAGCACATTACATAGGTTGCCCGCAATTCAGGATCGAAGAGCGTGGGAGCGAGTTCCAGCCGCTGAGCGCGTCGCCCATGCTCGCTTCCAACGCGGCGCAAAGTCGGCCACTGACCTTCTCAAACGCCTTGTCCGCTTTTAGGGAAACGACATCGGTAAATGAGCGGCCGAAGTGGGCGCTCAGCAGCCAAGGCTGGATCTGGCCGAAAGCGGAACGGCGGCCTACGAGTGCCCGTGCGGCGAAAGCTGACAAGCTGGTTGGCGAATGGCCGGTCTGTTACCAGTCGGTTAGAGCACATTCGTTCTGTTGGCAGCCCAACGGTAGCTTTACGTCTCGGGGTAACAGAAGCAGGTCCGGCTTAGCCCGCTGCCATAGGGGCTTGAGGGCAGAATCAGCGCGCACGCGGGTTCCCGAGCGAGATCGCGATATCGGTGAGATCACGAAGCTCTCTCGTATCAGACGGGCGCCTTGGCGGGACAGAGGTCGGACTACCCCGGTCCTCCTCGACCATCTTGGGGAACTCACCCCATCGCGGGCGCGTCCCCCCGCCCGCGGCGTCGGAGTTTTGCGCTTCCTCGGGAGCGACATCGCGCACCGCCTTGAGCATCTACCTGAGCCCTCCGGCCACGAACGTAGCAACGAGCCCGCCGATTGTCAGCAGCAACGCGCCGACGAGCGCTACGAAGGCCCGGTTCCTCCAGGTCTTCCTCTGCCGGTTCGCCTCCCGGTTGCGCGCGGTTGCGACAATCATCTGCGCGACAAGGCTGCCGCGCACCCGGGCAAGGATGATGCTCTCCAATTCCTGTGGCGTCGCGTCCGCGAACTGCTCCCTCGTGTCCTGTGCCACCTGCCCCGCTGACCGAAGCAGTTCGGCCTCGGGCGCCACGTCTAGCACGCCTCGCCGGACGAGCGCTGCGAGCAGGCAGGCGATGGAAACCACAACCAGCACCACGTCGAGAGCAAAGGCGGCGGCGATAGGCACTGCGAAGCTAGGCGCCGCCTGCCGGAGTTGCGGGGCCGCGACGGCGATGGCGGCGAATGTCGCGCCGGTGCCCGTCGCGTAGAAAGGCAGGCTCCGGATGACCGTCTCCTCCTCGTCGAGCTCCCGAAGGAAACGCTGGCGAACATAGCCCTCCAGGTACGCCTGCGTGGCGCCGGTGTCGGCCAGGTAGGTGGCCGTCTCTCGATCAGGTTCTGGGCGCGCGCGTCCTGGGCTCAACGTTTCCTCCATGCGCGACTCCCGCGAACAAAGCAGGAACATGCACAACCCCGTTCACGCTGTCCATCGCTTCGTCGCCGTTGAAAATCTGTCGCCTCAAGCCGTTGCCGCTACTCGGAGCGGCCTTGCTTTCCACCGACGTCGCAGCGTTCCGAAATGGAATCGTAAGGGACTGCACACTCAGCTACGTCGCGCATTTGCGTCACGACCATGCGATGTGGCTTCGAAGACGTTTCAATGAACCCTGTCAGCCCAGCGAATCCTAACGGCACCCTCGTGATAGGGCACAAGTTGCCGCCACCGATCCGGGAATCACACCTATGCGCCATATGCTGCTCCCGCGGAGCGCCCTTGGCCTAGCGCTTTGCCTCCTCGGCGGGGCCGCCTGGGCGCAGGATGGGGGCAGTCGACCGGAGGTGGACTGGGTCGAACTCGCCATGGGCTTTTTGGGCGGGCTGGTGCTGTTCCTGTTCGGCGTCTCTCAGCTTGCAGAAGGCCTGCGAGAGGCAGCTGGCGAGCGGGTAAAATCGCTTCTTGGGCGCGCCACCAATGGGCCGGTGCGCGGCCTCCTGACCGGGGTTGCTGCTACTACGCTGCTCGACTCCTCCTCCGTAACCATCATCCTGCTTATCGGCTTGGTGGATGCCGGTTTGATGGGCTTTGCACAGGCACTGCCTGTGATCCTGGGCAGCAACATCGGCACCACCGTGTCCTCGCAGATCTTCGCCCTAGGGGTGGACGAGTACGCACCGGTGATCATGCTGGCGGGCCTGCTGCTTCGTGCCCTTTCCAGTAGCGACGACTTCAAAGCCTGGGGAACAGCGCTGCTCGGTATCGGGCTGGTTTTATTCGGCCTGCACGTCTTGAGCGACGCTGTGGAGCCGCTGCGCGACCATCCAGTCGTCTTGGACTGGATAAAGAGTATGAGCACGCCGCTGCTCGGGGTGTTGGCTGGAGCGGCCTTCACGCTGCTGATCCAGTCCTCTTCAGCGACCTTGGGCGTGGTGATTGTGATGGCCGGGCAAGGATTGATCGAATTGCCGACCGGCCTTGCCATCATGCTCGGCGCCGAGATCGGCACGTGCTCGGACACTCTGGTCGCCACCGTAGGTCGCTCGCGTCACGCGGTGCGAGCTGGAGTGTTCCATCTGCTGTTCAACGTTGTGTCCGTAACTATCGGTGTGCTGCTGATTGATTGGCTCGCTGCCTTTGCGCGGTTCACGAGCGGCGAGGTGCCAAATCAGATTGCCAACGCCCACGTTGCTTTCAACGTCGCTGGTGCAGCGGTTTTCCTACCCTTCAGCACCAGGATTGCAGCGCTGCTGGCACGGGCTATCCCGGATCGAGATGAACTTGACAGCGCCGGGCAGACCGGGCCGATTCCTCGCCCGGCAAAGTAGACGGGCCTGCCAAGTTTTTTGAGGTCAACCGGCTATGCCGCCTGCGCTGAGGTGTGTCAGACAGTCGTTATCGTTGCCGGGCGTGTTTCTCGCGGTTCTTTGGTACGCCTCGCCTATTCCAGTCAGCGCGCAACCTATTGCAGACACCTGCTCTGATCGGGTGCTTGTCCGCTATGTCTATGCCGTGATGCTCAGCCAGGGCAGCTACGAGTATCGTGCCTACATCCGGAATTTGACCAGGGATACACTCGGCTGGACCATGTGGTTGGGCTCGCTTCCCGAGGGTGTCAGCGCTCCGGCCGAGCATCCAATTCGGGGAATGCTCGCACCCTATACGGGAGAGACTCTGCGCATCGGTAGGGGGCCGACCGCTGCCATCAACCTGGGAACGGTCGAAGTGCTGTACGACCGCGCAGGCGGCACACAGCCCTTCATCAGCCTACGCTCCTGCGTGATGCGCTCTCGGTAGCCCGCAGCCGAACTGAAACCTACGACATCGTGCTGCTGTGCCACAGGCGCCAGTCAGCAGTCGATCGCCAGCCGTCAGCGATGTGCGTGGCGCTACAGTTAAAAGGCGCTAGGCTGATGTCTACATGAAGCGTAGAGCAGAATCAGCTAATGCGAGCTTGGGCCACAATCTGCCTGAGACGCCGCGAACAGCAAGGCTGGGGTTCTTTTTGTTGTGAGTACACAACGTAGTATTGGGTTTAAGACGTTGCGGTTCTTCGAAATGAAGCCATAGAGTTTCAATAAAACATCATCTACAATCTCTTAACTAAGGATGGCTTTTGGTTAACTTCCAAGGCGTCAGCAAAAGCTGTCGCACCGGGAGAGATCCTACCCATGGCTGCCGAAAACCCGACGCCTGATACGGCGAAGAACGTCATCTTCATGCTGCCCGATGGGGCTTCCACCTCGTATCTGGCCAACTACCGCTACTTCAAGGAAGGCCCCGATGCTCCCGTCTGGGAGCCCCTGCTGAAGGGCATGGTGCAGACCGACTCCTTCAACAATCCGATTACCGACTCAGCCGCTGGCGCCAACGCCTATGCCACCGGGGTCAAGACCCGCAACGGCTCCGTCGGCGTCGACTTCTTCGGCAATGAACTGACCTCGGTGACCGATCTGGCTTCCGATGCCGGTAAGGCAACGGGTATTGTCTCCACCGCTGCCGTCACCGACGCATCCCCAGCTGCCTTCGGCGCCAGCAACCCGCTGCGTGGCAATCAGGCTGACATCGCTCAGCAGTATATCCGCGACAACCAGTTGGACGTCGTGCTGGGTGCGGGCCGCAACCAATTCACCACCGAGAGTGAGGACGGTACCCAGCCCGATGGCACTGACCTGTTCGGTCTCGCCGAGCAGCAGGGCATGACCTACGTTTCGGACGCCCAGGAATTGGCCGCTTTCAACGGCGATCGCGTTCTCGGCCTGTTCAACAACGAGGACTACCTCGACGCCATTGGCGAGCGCCCTGCCGAGGAGCCGAGCCTGGCGCAGATGACCGAGGTGGCGCTCAATACCCTCTCCAAGGACAAGGACGGCTTCGTGCTGTTCCTTGAGGAGGAGAACACCGACACCTTCGGGCACGGCAACGACGCGGCAACAACCATGCATGCCCTGTCCTCCTTCGAGGCGAGCATGCAGAAGGTGCTTGAGTTCCAAAAAGCGAATCCGGACACGTTGGTGGTGATGGTCGCCGACCACGACACAGGCGGCATGACGGTACAGCCCACCGCCGATGCGTCGCCCGCCGTGTTCCGCGACTTCACGGAAACCGCCGAGGGCATGGCGGAGCAGTTCGATGCCGCCAATGCCACCTCGATCCGCGACACTGTTGCCAAGTACACGGGCCTGACGCTGAGCGACGATGAGGTTGCCGAACTGCAAGGCAGCGAGGACATTCCTCTTGCCCTGGCGGAACTGCTGAGCGCCAAGGGTGGTGTCGAGTTCACGACCACCGGTCATACGGCGGTGGATGTGCCGATCTTCGCTGTCGGCCCGGGGGCGGAGTTGTTCACGGGCGTGCAGGAGAACTCGGCTGTCGGCCAGCATATCGCCGAAGCGATGGGCATGTCGCTGCCGCTCGACCAGCAGGACGGTGGCGCTGATCGCTTGGCCGTCACCAGCCTGTTCGACAGCGCCTTCGGTAGCATCCCGGCGGTGAACACGGTGCGCAACCTGGTGGCGCAACTCGGCGACGCAGGCCTGGACGGACTTGCCGATCGCCTCGCGGACCTCTGGAGCGGCCTCGGCGACACCGAGTTCCTGTCGAGCGTGCTGGAGAACACACTGGACGCGCCCCCTGAGGCGGCGGACCTCGCCTACTGGAACGGCATCTTGGACGCCAATGGTGGCGACCGTGGCGACGTTCTGCTGCAGATCTCCGAACTGCCGGAACACCAGGAAGCTTTGCTGGAGCTCCCGGTGTCTGAGACAGAGTTCAGCCCGATCGCCTAACCGCGACGAGAAGGAGTTCTGAGGAGCCCCCACTGGCGCTGTCAGTGGGGGCTTTTCTGCCGCCCCAACAGGCTGCGCCGCATGCCGGACAGGTGCGGAGCCTCAGGGACAGCAAGGCGATACGGCCGCAAGAGCCTGCTTCACTAGGGACGCCTTGCGGTAGGCCGGGTCGCCCGTCACCTCGCGGCCAAGCCATTTGGGCAGGAGGAACTCCTGGCCCTCGTGGTCGAGTTCGACCTCGGCGAGCACCAGCCCCGCTAGGAGGCCCTCGTGGACGTCCACCTCCCAGATCATCCCGGCATGCGGCACTTGGAAGCGGGTTTTCTCGACAATCGGTCCGTCGGCGAGGATGCCTAACATTTCCTCGGCCTCCAGGGCGGGGATCTCGTACTCGTACTCGGCGCGCCGGAGACCTGCGCGCGGGCCCTTCACGGTGAGCAGGCCACGCTCCCCGTTGAGCCGCACGCGGACCTTTCCACTGCCGAAGCGGGCGATTAGGCCGTCGCGCAGGCGGCTGCTGCCGATGGCCGCTGCCCGCCACTCGTCGCTCGCCACCAAGAACTTGCGTTCGATCTCAAAGGCCATGACCACCGGTCCGCTTTCACAAAGGGGGCGGCGTAGTGCCACGAAACCCGGCCCGAGCCTAAGGGCGAGGGCGCGCTGCGGTTCCAGCACCGCGCTAGCGCATCCTGGCCACTAAGACGATGTCCCACGCCGCGGCCGAGAAGCACAGTCCGGCGGGACTGGTCGCCACGGGAGGGGAGCGCGGCGCCAGGCCTCAGCGGTCGGTCATGAGGATCTCGTCGGCCATACCCACTCCGGCACCCCCTGATCCTGACGCAGCCGGGTTCGCTGAAGCGCCATTGCTACTTGCACCTCGTGACCGTTGATCGCCTCGGCTGCCAGAAGCCCGGGCAAACTGGCTCGCGCCTCGGATGCGAACCTCACCGGCAGGACTTGGTCCTCAGGCCGCAGGTAGGCGGCCGCCCACCAATCGGCGATCGCTGGTCCAGCCTGCTGGAGAGCTTCGGCGGACGGTAGCCGCTCGCGTTTGCTGTGTTGGTTCACCCGCCGGTGGGCAGGCATCAGGTTCCAGAGGTCGCCGCAGGGCCAGGCTGACCACGGTAGGCAATGGTCGATGTCCAGGGTGTCCGGCATTAGGCGCTTACCGCTCCACACGCAGCAAACTCCTATCCCGCTCTCCATGAGCGCCAGCGCTCGGGTGCGTGGCAGAGCAACTTCGCGCATAGGGTCGGACCAAGTCATCGCCGCAGCCAGAGCGCCGGGGTCAACTGCCCTGCCTTGCGTGGCAGCGTACCTCTGTATCAGGCACATCCATTCGGAGACCAGCGCCGGTTCCACCCAGACCGCGAAGCGCTGCATCGCCGTCCACAGGTGACGCGGCACCCTCATGGAGCCGAAGGCGGACAGGGAGGCGCCCTCCAACACCACGGCACCTGAAGGGCGCGTCGCCCGCATGCGAGCGACCTCGAGGATTCGGCCGCCGCCTGGGAAGGCCAGGTAGTTCGTTGGCATGCGGCAGATGTGGTCAACTGCCTCCCGTAGCGCCTCGTGAAGAGCACGAGCGGCCGTCTTTCCGAGCGTGGCACCAACGCGGAGGTCGAGGGACGACAGGGCACCGGCCTCAAGGGCCTGCCAGCCAGGACCGGCAAAGCCGAGCCCTTCGGCACCGCGCCGGTTGCCGGGCGCCTGCGGCAGATTGGCCTTCGCAAGAGGCAGGTAGAGTCGGAGCCAGTTCAGGGCGACCAAGCCCAACGGCAGCCGGACATGCTCGTCGCCGTCCTCCTCCGCCAGCCCGGCAGAGCCGTCGGCTGCGCGGCACAGCGCCCGAAGCAGGCCCAGCTTGTAGGTCGCGCTCTTGGCGTCCATGAGGATGAGGTGCCGCAAGAGCGGCAGGGCGCCTGTCCCGTCGTCCGGCAGGCATAGGACCACCGCCGTCCAAGAGATGTCGGGGCGCCCCTGCAGGTCGGGGGACGCCACCGTCCGGACGACCTGCAGGCCGTGGTCCCGTGCCAGGATCTCCACTTCGGTCAAGGTGACGGGGTACGCGCCCCGCCCGTCATCGGGACCATGGCGGAGGGTCATGGCCAGCAACCCGCCGGATCGTAGCAGGCCGACAACCTTCCGGAACGCCCGCGGCCGGTCTGCGGGGGCGACGTGCTGCCAGACCGCGCTGAGCGAGACGACGTCGGCCGCGATACCCGAACGGGACACCGTCGTTAGGGCGGGCGGGCTGTCCGCGAGCCAGCGAATCCTTGGTGACTGGTGCAGCCGTTCTGCCTGAGCTCGCATGCAGGACGAAGGCTCGATGGCGATGACTTCATAGCCTGCAGCGGCGAAGGCGCCTGCGTCGCGGCCGGTACCAGCGCCGACGTCGATGACTACGGCAGGCGGGCGAGGGAGAAGGTCGGCTAGCCATTCGCGGGTGCCAGTCGGCGGGACGGCCTCATAGGCTCCTACCAGCTGCGAGGCATTCGAATCGTACCAAGAAATGACAGATGGCTGCACCAATCCAGCATACCAGGAAATGACCAGCCTCTGACATAGCCTCCACCTGCGAGCGACTTACCGAGACGACGACGGCCGGGTGACCGCAGGTGCCGGTCCCTTCCTCGCAGGCGGACAATCTCGGGCCATCGCCGGGTACCACTCGTGGCATCAAGGGCCAGCTTTGCAGCCCCCGGTTTGACGTCTGGCGGAAGCCGATCCCGAGGAATCATGCGGCTGACGACTGACTCCGAGGGGAAGCCAGCGCAGTAGGCGTTAGCGCTCCCGCTCGACCGCTTTTGCCACGACCGCGAGTTGCAGGGGCGCAGTCGATCGAGGTGCCCAAGAGTGGCGAATGCTTCCCGGTTTGTGCACGATACGCCCGCCTGAAATGACAGGGCGAGATTTCTCTGGAGATAGCGCGGGATGATGACCATGAATGAAGGCAAGGAGCTTCTGGCGGAAAGCGACATTGGCACCCTGCCATGGAGACAGCACGGAGATCGTGGCCTCATCTGCGACTTCGATGACCACATGAGCTCGTTGTCGAACGACGCCGATGGCCGCGTTAGGCATATCGTCTGCACGGTGCGGCCCAACAGTGGGGGTTGGACGTGGCAGGTGACCGAGGAAGTGGAAGGCGTCAGGTTGAATGAAGACGGGAGGGCGGAGGAGGTCAAGTTCTTCAAGACCGGGGGCACGGCGGCGAATGTCGATAACGCCCGTTTCGCCGCGGAGCGGGTGGCGGCCATGCTGTCCGGCTACGGCGGCAACGGCAACGTCGAGGGCAAGCTTTATTACGGCCTCGCGCGGGAACTCGCACATGCCTCTGGGACGATGACGGCCCTCGAGATTCGCGCGATCCTTCAGCAATTCCTCGCCGCTTACGCAGCGGGCGCCAAGCTTCCTGTGGTACCGGAGGCGCCGACCGGGAAGCGTTCCTACTGGTTCAAGTAGCAGGCGCCCCACGCAGAAGCCTGGATAGCGTCAAGCTTGGTTACCATGGCGGGGGAGTAGCATGGACTGGGGTGAGCCTTAGCTTGAGTTTGCACATGCTGTGACGATCTCGTCATGATGCATGGATCCAGAAAAAGCCCTCGGCGGCGATAAAGGCGAGAGCGTCGTCGAGCGGCATGACCTCGCGGCCGAACGGGCCCGGGTTGCCCCAAGCCTCGCGGCGCCACCAGAGAACCTGAACTCTGTCACCCTGGCCGGTTAGGCGCAGCCGGGCGACAGGTCCGCCGGTGCGCTGGCTGTAGAGCGTGTAGCCCCTGTTGGCGCGCACCACCTCGATGCCACCGCGCCCGGCTGGCCAGGGGTAGGCCTCGATCCGGGCGCGCAGGTCA
>NZ_JQKB01000127.1 GCF_000745835.1 Belnapia moabensis DSM 16746
CAGTTACCAGCCGGCACCCATGCGGTGATGCTGATCGACAACGCCGGATGGCACATCGCCAGCGATCTACGCGTGCCGCCGACCATCAGCCTGGTCCACCTGCCGCCCTACTCGCCCGAGCTGAACGCCATCGAGAAGGTCTGGCAGTATCTGCGGGACCGCTACCTGTCAGGCCGCCTGTTCAGCGGCACGCGCGCCATCGTCGATGCCTGCTGCGAAGCCTGGAACAAGCTCATCGCCGAAACCGGCCGCATCCGATCATTGACCGACTTCGAGTGGGCTCGACAGGTCAATCCATAGTCAGGTCGGTATAAATCCCCGGCTCGGCACGAGCCGGTTCCGCACCGGCTTGGCGGCAGTCAGGCCGGGGCAGACTGATCGCCCATCATGGAGCGCGAGGGTTCGCGCTGCAGCGCCTGCCCGATCTCGGCGGTGCCCTTGGTGCCCTGATCCAGCGCCTGCTTCAGGTGCTGGGCGTAGCTTTCAGAGACCACGGCGGGCAGCAGGGGCTCGTTCTGGTCGACGATGGCCTGGATGATGACTGGGCCCTCCACCGCCATCGCCTGAGCCAGTACGGCGTCGAGCTGCGCCGGATCCTCGACGGTGAAGCCACGGGCGCCCATCGCCTCGGCCGCCTTGGCGAAGTCGATCGGCGGCACCTCGCAGCCGAATTCCGGATTGCCGAGGAAGAGAAGCTGCTCCCACTTGATCTGGCCGAGCGCGCCGTTGCGCAGCACCAGCAGCTTGAGCGGCAGCTTCATGGCGACGGCGGTGGCGAATTCGCCGAGCTGCATGGACAGCCCGCCATCGCCGATGACGCCGAAGATCGGCCGGCCCGGAAAGGCGCAGCCGGCGGCCACCGCATAGGGGATGGCGCAGGCCATGCTGGCGAGCAGGCCGGAGACGCCGAAATCATGCCCGGGGCCCAGCCGCATGTGCCGCGCGACGAGGCCGGTATGATGGCCGCTGTCGGAGACCACCACCGCATCCGGCGGCAGCCGCGCGCCGAAGGCGGCGACCGGGGCGGAGGGGTTCATCGGCAGGCGAGGGCTGGTCTCGGCGGCGCGCAGCGCCTCGGCCCAACGGCGCGTCTCGGCCTGGGCGCGCTCGAGGAAGCCGCGGTCCTCCTTGCGGCGGAGCGCTGCGTTCAGCATCTCGAGCGCCGCCTTGGCATCGCCGACCAGACCCACCTCCGCGGCCTGGCGGAGGCCAATGCGCTGCGCGTCGCGGTCGATCTGCACGATGCGCGCCTGGCCGGGCTTCGGGTAGTATTCGACATAGGGGAAGGTGGAGCCGACGATCAGCAGCGCGTCGCATTCCGCCATCGCGGCATGGGTGCCGAAGGTGCCGTAATAGCCGATGCCGCCGGTGGTATAGGGGTGGTCGTCCGGCAGCACCGCCTTGCCGAGCAGCGCCTTCGCCACCGGGGCGCCGAGCAGCTGCGCGGCCTGCTCCAGCTCCACCTTCGCGCCGAGCGCGCCGCGGCCGGCGAGGATGGCGACGCGCTGCGCGCCGTTCAGGATCTCGGCCGCCTTCGCAATCGCATCCGGGTCGGGCAGGCGCAGGCCGTCCTGCCAGTTCCGGCCGCTGGACTGAGCGGCGCCGCGCGGGGATGGCTTGTCCTCCGCCTGCTCCTGCACGTCGGTCGCCAGCGCCAGATGCGCGACGCCGCGGCGGGCGAGCGCCGTACGGCAGGCAAGGTCGGTGAGCTTCTCGGCGTGGGCGGCGCCCATGACGCGGGCGTTGTAGACCGCGACATCGGCGAAGACCCGGTCGAGCGGGACGTCCTGCTGGGTGAAGGTGTCGGCCAGGTCGTGATAGGGCAGGCCGGTGAGCGCCACCACCGGGGCGAGGTCGAGCTTCGCGTCGTAGAGCCCGTTCAGCAGATGCAGGCCGCCCGGGCCGGTGGTGGCGAAGCAGCAGCCGATCCTGCCGGTCCATTTCGCGTAAGCCGCGGCCATGAAGGCGGCGCTCTCCTCATGCCGGACGGCGACGAAGCGGATACGGTCCTGGCGGGTGCGGAGCGCCTCCACCACGCCGTTGATGCCGTCACCGGCCAGGCCGAAGATGGTGTCGACCCCCCAGGCATGCAGCGTGTCGACGACGATCTCGCTGGCGTTGCTCGGCATGCGGCGGCCCTTTCCCGTTCGCCGCGGAACGTGGCCGGGTTGCCGGGGTTCCTGCCCCGGCCTAGTCTTGGGCAACCGGCCGAAGAACCGGCCCCGAGGGTACGCGCAGCGCAGGCCAGGCCCATTCGCGCGGAGGTTCTGCATGCATCCCTTCACCATACCGGAGGCCGTCGCCGCCCGCGTCGCGGCCCGCTGCGGCACGCCGCATCCCTTCGCCCGGCTCGATGCGCGCCGCACCGCCCTCGTCGTCATCGACATGCAGAACGGCTTCATGCGGGCCGATCTCGCCCATGCGCTCTGCCCAATGGCGGAGCATGTCGTGCCGGCGATCAACCGCCTGGCCGGGGCGCTGCGGCAGGCGGGCGGTGCCGTTTACTGGATCCAGAACACCTTCGACGCGCGCTGCGAGACGGAGTGGTCCATCATGCAGGAGATGGCGACCCCCGAGGCCCGTGCCCGTCGCGCCGCCTCGATGAGCGAGGGAATGCCTGGCCATGCGCTCTGGCCGGCGCTCGACGTGCAGAGCCGCGACGAGGTGGTGCGGAAGTACCGCTACAGCGCCTTCATCCAGGGCGGCTCCGACCTGCCGGAGCGGCTGCGCGCGCGCGGCCTCGACACCGTGCTGATCGCCGGGACGGTGACCAATTGCTGCTGCGAGAGCAGCGCGCGGGACGCGATGATGCTGAACTTCCGCACCGTCATGGTGAGCGATGGCTGCGCCGCGGTGACGGATGCCGAGCACAGCGCCTCGCTCATCGGCTTCTACCTGCAATTCGGCGATGTGCTGACGGTCGATGAATGCATCGCCGGCCTCGCCACGGAAGAGAGGGATGCGGCATGAGCCGGAAGAAGGTCGCTTTCATCGGCACGGGCGGGACGATCTCTTCGCTCGGCGACGGGCCGCTGGATACCGTCAATTACGGCGCCATGGGCAACATGCTCCAGGCCGGCGGCATCCTCGACCGCTTCCCCGAGGTGCAGCAGGTGGCCGAGGTCTTCGCCGTGCCCTACCGCAACGTGCCCTCGCCGCAGATCGCCTGGGCGGAATGGAAGGAACTCGTCCTGCTCTGCGACAAGGTGGTGCGGGAGGCCCCTTCGGTCGCCGGCATCGTCATCGGCCATGGCACGGCCTCACTGGAGGAAACGGCCTATTTCCTCTCGCTGACACTGAAGGTGCCGGTGCCCGTGGTGGTGGTCGGCTCGCAGCGGCCGGCCTCGGCGCTCTCGACCGATGCGGGGCTGAACCTCGTCAATGCCCTGCGGGTCGCGGCGGATGAGGGCGCTCGGGGCCTCGGTGCCGTCGTGCTGCTGAATGACGAGATCCAGGCGGCGCGCGAGGTGACCAAGACCTCGACCGGGCGGATGCAAACCTTCCGCAGCCCGGATTTCGGCGTGCTCGGCCAAGCGGATGGCGACAAGGTGGTGTGGTACCGGCGGCCGCTGCGGAAGCTGGCGCCGGAGACGGAGTTCGATATCCGCGGGCTGGGTGAGCTGCCGCGGGTCGACATCGCCTACAGCTATGCGGGGGCGGATGGGGCGGCGGTGCGGGCCTTCACCGCCGCCGGGGCGAAGGGGATCGTCGTCGCCGGCTTCGCGCCGGGCTTTGTCACGCCGGGCGATGCGGCGGCGCTGAAGGAGGCGCGCGCGGCGGGCGTCATCGTGCTGCAATCGACGCGGGCAGGCAGCGGGCGGGTCTTCCCGACGACGAAGCTGGCGGAGGCGGGCTTCATCCCGGCCGATAACCTCAACCCGCAGAAGGCGCGCATCCTCCTCGCCCTGGCGCTGACCGTCAGCAGCGAGCCGGGCGAGATCGAGCGGATTTTCGCGACCTACTAACCCAGCCGGAAGGCCGCCGTGGTGCCGCGGCGGCCGGGCGTCACCTCCAGCCGGGCGGGGATGCGCTCGCGCAGCTCGCCCACATGGCTGATGACGCCGACCAGGCGGTCGCCGGCCTGCAGACCCTCCAGCACGCGGATGGCGGTATCCAGCGTCTCGGCATCGAGCGTGCCGAAGCCCTCGTCGATGAAGAGTGCGTCGAGCTGGTGGCCGCCGGCATGGGCGGCGACGGTGTCGGCAAGGCCGAGCGCCATGGCGAGCGAGGCGCAGAAGCCCTCGCCGCCGGAGAGGGTGGCGGCGGGGCGGGCCTCGGCATTCCAGCCATCCAGCACCTCGATGTCGAGGCCGGCCCTGGCGCGCTGCCGCTCCGGCTCCTCGCGCCGGCGCAGGCGGTAGCGGCCGTCGAGCATTCCCTCCAGCCGGGCATTGGCGGCTGCCAGCGCCTCATCGAGCAGGCCCGACAGGACGTAACCCTCGAAATCGAGGCCATGGCCGTTGCGGCCCTCGGCGAGGTCGGCGAGGTCCTGACGGAGCGTCGCGGCGGCCTCGGCCTCGGCCAGCGCGGCTTCGGCGGCGGCGATCTCGGCGAGCAGGCGATCATGCTCCTCGACGGCGCGGGCGGCGAGGATCGCGGCTTGCAGCGCGGCGGTGGCGGCGGCCTCGGCATTGGCGCGGACGGCGGCGAGGCCCGGCAGGTCGGGCGGGGTCAGGCCGGTGGCGGCCTCGGCGGTGGCGCTGGCCTGGCTGGCGGCCGCGGCGCGGGCCTGATCGAAGGCGGCGATGGTGGCGGCGAGTGCTTCCTGCGCGGCGGGGAGGAGGCGGGCGGCGCGGGCCGCGGCGGGATCGTCGAAGCCTTCGGCCGTGCAGGCGAGAGCGAGGCGGGCAGCGGCCTCGGCGGCGGCGGCCTCGGCGGCAAGGGCGGTGCGGGCGGCCGCGGTGGCGTGCTCGGCCCGGGTGCGGGCGGCTTCGGCGGCGGCAGCGGCTTCCTCACGGGCGGCACGCAGGGCGGCGGCGATGCGGCTCGCGCGGGTGGTGGCGGCCTCGGCCTGGGCGTGCAGGGTGGCAGCATCCGGGCTGCCGGGTGGCAAGCGGCGACGGCGTTCCTCGGCCAGGGCAGCAGCCGCGGCATGCGCGCCAGCCGCGGCGGTGACGGCCTCCTGCGCGGTGGTGAGGCGGGTTTCGGCCGTGGCTGCGGCGGCCTCGGCCTCGGCGGCGGCGCGGGCGAGGGTAGGGAGACGGGCGGCGGCGGCTTCGGCGGCGGCGAGGGCAGCGTCTTCGGCGCGGAGGGCGGCATCCAGCCCATCGCGCGGCGCATCGCCAAGGCGGGTGAGGGCGGCGGATTGCTGCTCAGCGGCGATGGCGAGGGCGGTGGCGGCCTGGGAGGCGCCGCGCCGGGCGGCGTCCAGTACGGCCTCGGCCTTGGCGGCGGCCGCCTCGAGGGCGGGGAGGTCGGGGAGAGGGGCCTCGCTTTGCGGCCGGGCGGGGGCGGGGTGGTGCGGGCTGCCGCAGACGGGGCAGGGTTCGCCGGCGCTCAGCAAGGCGGCGAAGCGGGTGGCGTGGTCGGCGGCGATGCGGGCCGCGGCGGCCTCGCGGGCGTGGCGTGCGGAGAGGGCGCGGGCGGCGGCCTCGGTCTCGGCGGCGGTGGCGCGGGTGGCCTCGGCGCGTGCGCGGTGGAGGGCGGCTTCGGCCGCATCCAGGGCGCGGGCGGCGGCGAGGCGGGCGGCGGCGGCTTCGCGGGCGAGGCGGTGGCGTTCGCGCTGGTCGGCTTCGGCCTGGGCGGCGGCGCGGGCGGAGCCGGCGGTGGCGACGGCGCCGCGGGCGGCCTCCTGTGCCGCGGCAGCGGCGGATCGTGCGGCCTCGGCCTGCCGCAGCGCGGCCTCGGCCTGGGTGGCAGCGCGGCTGGCCTGCTCGGCTTCGGCGACGAGGGCGATGAGGGCGTGAAGGCGCTCCGCCTCGGCCTGGGCGGAGCGGGCGGCGCCCTCCTGGGCGGGGGCGTCAGCCAGGGCGGCTTCGGCGCGGGAGAGGCGGTGGCGGGCCTCCTCGGTGCGGGCGGCGGCGGTGGCCGCCGCGGCGCGCTGGGCGGTGGCGGCGGTGGCGGCCGCCTCCGCCTCGGCGATGGCGAGGCCGAGGCGGTCGGCGCGGCGGGCGGCCTCCAGCCGGGCGCGGTCGGATTGGATGGCGGGCGCACGCAGCTCCAACTCGGCCAGGGCGCGGGCGGCAGAGGCGGCGGCGGCGAGGAGGCGTGCATGCTCCTGTCCGGCGGCCTCGGCGGCGCGGGCGGCGGTGGCTGCCGCGGCGGCGGTGTCGCGGGCAGCTTCGGCCTCCCGGGCGGCGGCGAGCAGCGTGGCGCGGGTGGCGAGCGCCGCCTCCGGCGTTCCGGCCCCGGCGCGGCGGAGCAGGTTGGCGCGGGCGCCCATCGCCTCACGCAGGGCACCCTTCGCCGCATTGGCGGCAGCGGAGAGCTCGCGCTGGATGCGGGCGTAAAGCGCGGTGCGGAAGAGAGTCTGCAGGATGGCTTGGCGGTCGGCCGGCTTCGCCACCAGCAGCTCGCGGAAGCGGCCTTGGGGCAGCAGCACGGTCTGGCGGAATTCCGCGGCGCTGAGGCCGAGCAATTCGCGGATGCGCGCCTCGACCTCCGCCTCGCGCTCGATCGGCGGGGCGTCGGTGTCGAGGGCCTGGAGCGAGACCTTCATCCGCTCCTTGGTCGTGCCCTCGCCGCGCCGCTTCGGCCGCTCCCATTCCGGGCTGCGGGTGATGCGCCAGCGGCGCTGCCCTTGGGCGAATTCCAGCGCCACCTCGGTCGGCGTGTCGGGCGGGGCGTGGCGGCTGCGGAGGTGGGCGGGCAGGCGTTCCTCGCCGCTGCTCTCGCCGAAGAGGGCGAAGCAGAGCGCGTCCAGCAGGCTGGTCTTCCCCGCGCCGGTCGGCCCGGCGATGAGGAAGAGCCGGTGCGGGCCGAGCGCGGCGAAGTCGATCTCCTGTCGCGCGGCATAGGGGCCGAAATGGGTGACGGTCAGGCGGAGCGGGCGCATGGCTAGTGGCCGGCGGCCTCGGCAGCCTCGATGGCGGCGATAAGGGCGGGGCGCGCCTCCTCCGGCAGCGGGGCGCCGCGCAGCTCGGCATGGAAGCGGCCGAAGAGGTCGAGCGGGCGGGCGATGCGGGCCGCGGCGCCGGCGGTGGCGAACTGGCCGGTGCCGGCGCGCTCCGTCGCGTAGCGCAGGCCGACGATGCGGGGGAAGATCTCGGCCAGGCGCCGCTGCGCCTCGGGGATGGGGGCGGGGTCGGTGAGGATCAGGGCGACATAGTCCTCGCGGGCCGGGCCCTCGGTCTCGCGCAGCGCGGCGAAGCTCCCCGTCAGCACGCGGAGGCCCCGGCGCGGGGCGAGCGGGATGGCCTCGATGCGCGGTGGGCCTTCCGCGCCGATTTCCACCAGCGTCACCGATTTGGCGTGGTCCGCCTCCTCCACCGAATAGGGGAAGGGCGAGCCGCTGTAGCGCAGCCTTCCGCCGAGCAGGCTCTGCGGCCGGTGCAGATGGCCGAGGGCGACATAGTCGAAGCCGGCGAAGCGCGCCGCATCGATGGCGCCGGTGCCGCCGACCGAGAGGGCACGCTCGCTCAGCGGGCTCTCGGCACCACCGGCGACGAAGGCATGGGCGACCAGCACGCGCGGCCCCTCGGCCGGGCAGAGCCCGTGCAGCAGGGGCGCGAGGGCGGCGAAGGCGCCGTCATGATCGGCGAAGCGCGCCTCCGCGAGGCTTGGCTCGCGAGCGAGGGCCAGCGGCGTCGCATAGCCGCAGGCGACGATGGTGGCGCGGTTGCCCTCGCGGTCGCTAAGCGGGATGGCCTCGCCGCAGGGCGACTGCACGATGTGCAGCCGCGCGGCGGCGAGCAGCCGGGCGCCGAAGCCGACGCGCCGCGCCTCGTCATGGTTGCCGGGGATGATGACGACGGGCACGCCGAGGCCGAGGACGAGCGCGCTCAGCACCTCGTCCAGCAGCCGCACCGCCTCGGCGGGCGGGACGGCGCGGTCGAAAACATCGCCGGCGAGCAGCACGGCATCCGGCCTGGTGTCGCGGACGATCTGCGGCAACTGCTCGGCGAGCAGATGGGCCTGGTCATCCTGGAGCGAGTGCCCGCCGAGGCTGCGGCCGAGATGCCAGTCGGCGGTGTGGAGGAAGCGCATGCGGGCGCACCATGCGCAGGCGCGGCGGGTGGGCGCAAGCTAGCTCTGGCGCCACCAGGGCGAGCCGGGGACGGGTGCCGCGGCCGGCATCGGCGTCTCGGCCGGGGCTGGCTCCGCCTCCAGCACGGAGACGGGGCCCGGGTCGCGCCCGCCGGCATAGCGGATCAGCGCGCCGATCCGCTCCTCCAGCGGCGGATGGGTCGCCAGCCACATTTTGCCGAGCGTCTCGCCCGGGCTCTCCAGCAGCATGGCCTGCACCTGGGAGGGCAGGCGCGGCAGCTCCGACTGGGCGGCGACTTTGCGGAGGGCGGAGATCAGCGCATCCGGGTCCTGGGTCAGCTCCACCGCCCCGGCATCGGCGAGGAATTCGCGGTTGCGCGACAGGGCGAAGCGCAGGCCGAGCGCCAGTGCCCAGGTCAGCAGCATGATGGCGAGCGAGAGCAGCACGAGGAAGATCGCCGCGCCGCCCTTGCCGCTATCCTTCGAGGAGGAGCGCGAGGAGGAGCGGCCAGTCGTCAACGGGCCGGTGTTGCCGAAGATGTTGCCGGCGCGGACGATGATCTCCCCCGGCAGCGCGACGACGCCGGCGAAGACGGCAGCCACCACGGCAAGGCGCGCATCGCCGTTGCGGATATGTGTCAGCTCATGCGCCAGCACGGCCGATAGCTCGCGGTCGTCGAGCGAATCGAGCAGGCCGCGCGTCACGGTGACGGCGCCGGTCGTGCGCGAAAGGCCGGAGGCGAAGGCGTTGCGCGCCGGCTGCTCGATCACCGCGAGGCGTGGCATACCGAGGCCGCGGCTGATGCAGAGCGTCTCCAGCGCGTTCCACAGCCGCGGCTCCTGCTGCCGCGTGACCGGATGGGCACCGGTCAGGAAGTCGAGGATGCGCTGGTTCCAGGCCCAGGCGATGGCGAACCAGATGGCCGTCACCAGCAGCACCACGGGCAGCACCACGGGGATGATGCCGACCGCATCCCGCAGGCCCTGGCGGAAGGAATGCGCCTCCCCGGCCACGACCAGCAGGCCGAGGGCGAAGCAGATCAGCGCCAGGAGGAAGGGGAAGCCGGCCAGCAGCAGGCCAGTCTTCCAGCCATTGTTCCAGATCCAGGTCTTCAGCCCGAAGGCGCGCATGGCAGGCGCTAGTGCACTGACCCAGACGGAGGATTCACAGCGGGCCGCTGCGGTGGAATTCTCCGGCTATGGCCCAGACCGTCAGTGTCATCGTTGGAT
>NZ_JQKB01000128.1 GCF_000745835.1 Belnapia moabensis DSM 16746
CGCCGGTTCACCAGGCCTGCCAACCCCTCGGCGTTGTAACGGTGCACCCAATCGCGCAGGGTCTGCCGGTCCATGCCGCAGGTTGCGGCCGCGTCCGTGCGCGACTGCCCTTCCAGTACCAAGGCAAGAGCCAGCATGCGTCGCGCTGCGTTCGCGTCCCGACTGCGAGCTGCAGCCTGCCTCAGGGCATCCGCCGACAAGTCCTGCCGCGTGATCACCACCGCCATCGCAAGCCTCCCGAATCGAACCCCCGGGAGACAGCGAATCACGCCCGCCGCAAACCGCGGATCACATGCGAGTCAGTGACCATGGCGGTTGGTATAAGAGCCCGCTTCGGAAATGGGTCCGAACAGGACGATGCGGTTTTCGAGCTTTCCCGAGGACGTATCCAGGCACCCGTGGCGTGAAGTATCAGAACGGGCGCACTGGGTCCGAGCCGTCCCAGTCCAGCGCGGCAGCGCGGATGCTCTCGGCCCGCGACCGCCGCGCCGGCGTCCGTTCGACGATTTCGACCACAGTGCCCGGATGGCCCTCCGTGGCGAGGTAGGCGAAGCGGCCGCCGCCCAGCGTGCCCTCCTGGCCAACCGTGCAACCCCCGGCCACGGCCCGCCGGTAGAGGCTGTCGTAATCCTCCGGCCAAGCGGCCCAATGCTGCAGGCCCTCGCGGCCGCCCCCTTCGGCCAGGAAGTCGCGGAACATGCTCGGCGTGCCGCAGAGCTGCTGGATCAGCTCGATCTGCACGTCCCCAGAGTTGGCGAACGCCACGGACAGGCGCAGGCCGTCGTGCCGCGCGCCCCGGTAGGTGAAATCCGGCAGGACGGCGTCCCGGGCGTGGAACCAGGGACCGACGCCGCAGACCTCGACCCAGTGCCGCATGGCCTTTTCCACGTCGCGAACCACGAAGCCCATCTGGCGCAGAGGCCCGAAAAGCCGGCTCATGCCGTCCTCCTTCCATCACCGCTGGACGCGGGCGGCGCAGGGCTCCGCGTTCCGCTGGCGCCCGACACCCGCCCAGGGCGCCCATGTGGACCTCTGCCGCCCGTGCGCAGCTTGCTCGCGCCTCGACGCCCTACGCAACCTGCCTGAGCGACGCGGAGTGGGCGATCGCGGAACCGTTCCTGCCGTCCCCGGCGCCGCACGGCAGACGGCGGCGCTGGCCGATGCGACTACTACTCGACGCCGCACTCTACGTCCTGCGGACGGGTTGCGCTTGGAGGCCCCTGCCGCGCGACTTTCCGCCGTGGCAGATCGCCCTTCGCTGGTCCTGCGCCTGGCCCGGGCCGGCGCCTTCGAGAAGATGGCGCACGCGCTCGCTGTCGCCGACCGCGAACGCTCGGGGCGCGAGGCCTCACCCACGGCAGCGGTGTCACTTACCGAGGTGGTCCAAAATGATGCGTGCCACCTCCTCCGGGTGGGTGAGGGGCGACATGTGCCCGGCGCCCGGGATGGCCGCGCACCGGCTCCCCGGCACCGTCGCGGCCAGCACCTCCACCGTCCGACGATCCGCCGGGGTCGTCTCCGCGCCCAGGACCACCGTGGTCGGCACGGCGATCCGGCGGCAGTCGGCCAGGGTCGTCGGGTTCGCCAGGTTGGCCCGCAGCGTCTCCGCGCCAAGAGCCGTTTGCGCGACGAGGCGGCTCTTGGCCTTTTCGCTGAGTGCTGCCCACGCACCCGGCCCGTTCCGGTAGTCCATGAAGCGCGCCCAGGCGGCGGCGCCGTCCCCGGCTTCCGCGTGCCGCAAGAAGTCCCGCGCCACCGCCTCATATTCCGCAAAGAGCGGGTCGCCCGTCTCGCCGAGCAGCGACATCAGCAGCGGCTCGATCAGCACGAGGGAGCGCACCAGCCCCGGCCACCTCAAGGCGAGCCGGACCGCGCCCGCGCCGCCGTAGGAGTGCCCGACCACGTCCACCGGGTCGGGACCGGCGGGACCCTGCTCGATCAAGGCGGCGAGCAGGTCGGCCTGGAGGTCATGGTTGACCGTCGCCTCAGCCGGCGCGCCGGTCCGCCCGTGGCCAAGGAGGTCAGGCGCGATGCACCGCCGGCCTTCTAACAGGGTTGCGACGCGTTGCCACTGAGCGCCGGAGCCGACGCCGCTGTGCGCCATCAGCAGCGCACCCCCGGCGCCCCAAACTTCGCAGTGAACCGACACGCCGGCAAAGTCGAAGACGTCCATGGCGTCGTTCTCCTTCAGGGATCCGCCCTACAAGCGTGCAACGGCCCTACAGGGCGTTGGCGGTGAAATAGGCAATCCGCCAACGCATCGTGCCTCAAGGCCTACGACCAACCACGCAATGGTGTGGCGAGGTCATGAACAGCACGCCCGCGTCCAACGCTGCCTGCCGCGCAGCCTGCCACACCGGTTTCTCCTCGGCGTTCAGTTGCGCAAGCACGCGCCCCTCTCCGAACCGGAAGAATGGGCCTTCGACCCGGTCGAAGGAGGCCAGCATAGGGAAGCAGGTCAGCCGCTCGAAGCCGGCGGCGGCCATGTGGGCGTAAACGCTGCGGTCGGCCACGCCCCGTGGGCTCACCATGGGGGGCTTGTTCTCGATTTTATAACGGAGCACCTCGGGCAGCTCCACATTCCAAGGATGGGGCAGCTCGGCAGCCCGCACGACCACGCCGGCGCGCCCGCCCGGCCGCACCACGCGTCGGAGTTCCCGCAGCGCGAGCTCGGCGTCGCACTCTTCCAGCACCGTGACGCTGTAGGCGTGGTCGAAGCTGGCATCCGTGAATGGCAGGCGCTCCGCGTTGCCCTCCCGGAAGGCGATCCGGTCCGCCAAACCGTCCTCCTCAGCCAAAACTGCTGCCTCTCGCAGCAGGAATGGGTTGAGATCCACGCCCGTGAGGGAGATAGCACTGCCGAGATACCGCGATGCCATGCGGAGCAGCGCTCCAGAACCGCAACCGACTTCCAAGATCGTCTCGCCCGGAACGGGGGCTATAACCTCAAGCATCGTCCTCACCATGCCGGCGTAGCTCGGGCTCATGGCTCGGTCTTCGAGCAGCGCGACCCCGCTCAGGTGACGCCCACCCAACACAACAACCGAATAGCGCTGCGCCAGGTCCGGAAGGACAGCGTCCCACTGCGACGGGGCGAGCAGGAGCGGCAGCAGCACGAGAGCAGGGCCGGCGCCATAGACACCGTAGGTGATGCCGGCGTGGCTGCCGCGGTCGGAGGCGGTAGTTGGCACCGAGGCCTCGCCGGGCAGGTCGCGCAGCGCCGCGACGATCTCCCCTGCCCGGTGGGATACGCTATCAGCCCAAATCTGCTCGCCGTAGCCCGCTAGTGTGACCCGACGACATCCCGGAAGCTGCAGCGCAGCAGCCTCGGCGACTTGCCCCGAGAGGCCGGCGTCACCCGCGACCAGCGTCACCCGCGAGGCCAGGGAAGCGAAAGGAACAGGGTCAATACCCGGCGCCTCGCATAGCAGTAGACTGGCGATCCTTTCTGGGTGCCGGCCTGCGAAGCCGCTGACATCGGCTGGAATCTGCGCCCCTACGTGCGCGGTCTTGAGACCGAGATGATCCCAAAGGGAGGCGAGGCGGTGGGTAAGGGTTGTTTCCCCGATCATTCTGTCCCCCCTGGAGCTTGGGACCGCTACGATAACAATCGCGCTCCCGCCTGCATGGAAGCAAGCTCCGAATGTCTAGGATGGCACAAAGCCGCTGATGCCGGCTGTTGACAGGAAGTATCCGCTAGCCTGCAACACCGAGCAGATCTGTAGCAAGCAGGCAGTGCGCCTTTGAGCCAAACAAGCTCGTAGCCGCGCCGGACGGAAGCACATCGCTTCTGACAAAGGCTCAATTGCTGCAAGGGGTGGTTATCGCAGGTGATCGGGCTCAGGCAATTTCCTCAGCTCTTGGAAGCTGAGCTCTGACAATCCTGCCGTCGCCCGTGGAAACGGCTGAAGTTGGCCGACAGCGGACTCGTAGGTGTCGGGGTTTGGCTGGGTAGAAGCGGACATACGGCTTCAACACCCCGACCGCCGGACTCGACCAAGGCCAACGGCCGAGCTACTGCGTAACCTGCGGCCACAGCCACAAGAGGAACGCAGCCGCTGCCAGTACCCAAACCGGTACGATGAAAGCGGCGCCCGTACGGCTGACCGGTTGACCTTCGGCCTTGATGGCCGCCTCGCGGCGCTCGGCCGTCACGTCCGACGGCACGAAGCGAATCAAGATCTGCCAAGTCTTCCACAGCTAGTAGGTCCCCGATTGGGGCAGGTCAGAGGTCTATGGGCGCCGCGGTGGAAGGAGGCTCATAGCCTCCCGCTTTCGGCTGCCCGCGGGCTGGCCTAACCTGACCCATGAACTTGGAGGAAACCCAACTATGACACCCCCTGACCGCCTGCGCGCCCTTCTGGCGCAGCCCGGCTTCATCGCCATGCCGGCGGTGTGGGACGGCATCAGCGCGAAGCTCACTGCCGCGGCAGGATTTCAAACCGCCTTCCTTTCCGGCAGCTGCGTCGCCGCCAGCCGGCTGGGCGGGCCGGACCTCGACCTGATCTCCTTCGGCGAGATGTTCGACAGCTTCACGATGGTGCGTCGCGCGGCGCCCGAGCTGCTGGTGCTGGCAGACGGCGACCACGGCTACGGCAACCCGATGAATGTGCAGCGCACCGTGCGTGCCTACGGACAAGCTGGCGCCGCGGCGATCCTGATCGAAGACAAGATCACTCCACGCGCGCTCACCGCCGCCGGCAAGCCCTGCATTCCGCGCGAGGAAGCCCGGATGAAAGTCCGCGCCGCGGTGCAGGCCGCCAAGGATAGCGGCATCCTGGTGCTGGCGCGCACCGACTGCCGCCCGACCGCGGGCATTGAGGAGGCGGTGGCCCGGATCGAGATGTATGTCGAGGAGGGCGCTGACATCCTGTTTCTAGACAGCCCGGCCGAGGATGCCGAGATCGCCCGTGCCGTCGCGGCTGCGAAGGGGCGGCCCTCTTTCGCCGTGCTTTCGCCCGCTGGCGGACGGGCGACGCCGCGCCAGACCGAGGCTGCAGACCTCGGCTTCAAAATCGGCACCTTCCCCACCGGCCTGCTGTCGCCGGCGATGGCCGGGATGAAAGCCGGCCTTGCGAGCATTGCCGCCGGTGACTCGGAGACCGCGAGCGCGCTGCCGGCGGCCGAGTTCCGTGCCACCCTCGGCTATGGCGACTACGACATCCAGGCCAAGCCATTCATGACAGAAGGCTAGACGGGGATGGGCGAGACGAGGCGCCGCATCCGCGCCCCCGGCGGCCGAGCCCGCCAGATCACGGTTGATGGGCCAGCCACGGTGACGGCGCTCTGCGACGGCTACCTGGACCTCCCGCGCTTCCCCGACGTGGTGCGCGGCATCGGGGATGACCTGGCTATCGCCGATGGTCAAGACCTCAATGACATGTCCGTCTCGGTCAATGCCTTCCTCCTCGAACTACCGGGTCGGTTGGTGCTGGTGGATGCCGGTGACAGCAACCGCCGCGGCGACAGCTTGGGCCATCTGCTGCCTGCGCTGAAGGCCGTCGGCTACGACCCGGAGGACATCTCTGACTTGTTGCTGACCCATCTGCATGGCGACCATGCGGCGGGATTGGTAAAAGGCGACGAGGCGCTCTTCAGGCGGCGCCGCTCTTGGATGAACACGCGCGAGTTTTCGGGACCAGTACGCGCGGAGGCGCGTACGTAGGTGCGCTCTTGGCCTCACCGCTCAGGTCTGCTTCGAGTGGGCAGAAATGCCACCAGGAAGTGGGACCCAGTGATACTTGTTTTCGGTCCAGTTAGCGGCCTTTGGAGCCGGAAAGTTGGGGTCAGCGAAGGCTCCGGCCGCTACGCCGATGACGTCCAGCATCTGTTCCAGCTGCCAGCACACTGTGGACCCGCACTCGGGACAGAAGTGGGTCTCCACCCAGCGCCCGGCGGCCGATGAGCGGCGGAACGACTTGGAACCGCCTTCAATCCTCACATGGGTCCGGAGGAAGTAGGCGTTCACCCCGTAGACGCTGCCGGTGCGCCTTTGGCATTCCGTGCAGTTGCAAAGCCGAACCCTCTCCGGCTCCCCTTCGCAGACGGCCCGGAGTTGACCGCAGCAACAGGTGGCAGTGCGGGCATGCATGGCGTGTCCTCCGATCTGGAACCATTTCTTGGGAGGTTAGCACTGCTCCTGTATGGGCTACCGCGGTGATGGCAGCCTGCGCCGAGGCCATATACGGGCCATGAGCATGCTGCCCAACGACCAGACGCCATCCGCGAAGCCGAAGATCTCGCCCGAGCAGCGCCGGCGCCGGACCGCCGACCGATTGATGACCATCAAGTTGCGGATGGCGATCGGGCGTGAGTTGGATGATCGGAGCATCACCACACCTGCCGCGATCGGCGCCGCTCTCGGGATGCCGCCGGCCGAGGCAACCAAGCTGCTGACCCGGCATCAATGGCGGGAGGGGGATGTGGCGCTGCTCAAGGTCGTGGCGGCCCGGCTAGGGGTGCAGGTGCCAATCCAGGATCCGTGACGCCGATGAGCTTGGCCTCCGGGACCCAACGCCTACCGGTCTGGCGCAGCACTGGCTTGAGGCGACCGCCGACGAGGGTGCCCTTGGCGGCCCGTTCTACCGCTACGGCGGCGCCGTAATCGACTGCATGAAGGGCGTCGGTGTCTGCCGCCTGACACTCGTGCGGCGGATTGGGCACGAGTGGTGACTACAAGGTCTGAGCCACCTCGTGCCAACCGGTCCAGATCATCTCCAACGCCACGTAGAGGATCACCAGGAGGCCAATCCAGGAGATCCAAGGATATCTGCCCAGCAGCCGGGCAATAAATGTGGCAGCGACCCCCATCATAACCACCGACGCCCCAAGCCCGACCACCAGTACCCATAGGTGGTCCCTCGCCAGTCCAGCGACGGCCAGCACGTTGTCGAGGCTCATCGAGACGTCTGCAACCAGGATCTGCACAATGGCTTGGCGCAGGGTTTTGCGCGGCGTGCCGTTCGTGCCTTCAGCGTCCGTGCCTGGCGTACTCATCCCTGCGGCCACGTGGGCCGACCGCAACTCGCGGAACATCCTCCAACAGACCCAAAGCAGCAGGATGCCGCCTGCGAGGGTGAGTCCGATGATCGCCAGCAACTGCGTTGTGATTAGCGAGAAGAGGATCCGCATCGCGGTTGCCGCGCCGATACCCCAAAGGAGCGCCAGGCGACGCTGCTCCGGCGCTAGGCCGGCAGCAGCCATGCCCACAACAACGGCGTTGTCCCCAGCAAGGGCAATATCCACGAGAAGGACACCTACCAAAGCAACGAGGTCTGGTGGCAAGAAAGAAAGATCCACGGCAGAGTCCTAACATCGGAAGCGGCTGCTGAAAGACGCAAGGGGCGGTCCACCGGTTCCGACGAGGAGCAGTGCTGGCGAGATCAAACCAGTGCTCAGGCCACCGTGCATTCGGCCGCTAATTCCGATCATCACCGCCGCATCAGCCCCTCCAGCACACGCCATCACCCGGTGTGCCTGGCCTTGTTCAGGGGCCGCTTGGCGGGCCTCAGCACTGCGCCCGCCTTGCGTCATCCGGGCCTGCCGACATCGTTCAAGCCTGGCGGCGGTGACCGGGCCATTGGCGCCGCCGCTATGCATCCGGCATCGCCGGGCCCGCGCAGAGCGTGCTGCCCGGGTCCTAGGTGAAGCCGATCAAGGCCGATTGGACCGCGATCGCCGCCAGCGCCGCCGCTATGGTCGCGGTGGCAAGTCCGTGGGAGGCCAAGGCTGCATAGGTAATGCCGCCGACGATCAAGGCCCAGGCCGCAATTTCATGGGAGTCGAGGACTGGCATGGCAAACCTCCACCGACGTCTTGATCCCCTTTTGTAATCTAGAGGTTACCTCTGCCTTATCCAAGGGAAATGGCCGCGCCAAGCCGCTGGAGCTTGTGTTCAAGCGCTCGCCCTCCTCAACTGAATGCCGGATGCATCCCGTTCGTAAAATCAGATCATCATACCTGGGTAGGCAGAGCGGCCCTTCATCTTATCGCCTCTGATGAGAGTACCGCTGTCTGAGTGGCAAGCGAGCACTGCTTCTGTTGCGGAACGCTCGCAAATCAGCCCGGCCGGAGCGGCGTTGGAACGCTGTCCAAGCGATACTTTGTCTCCCTCAAGGCCGCTCCTGTGGCGCGGCCATTCCTTTGCGCGGGATCAAGTATGGCAGCCTCACTTGCGGCAGGCGGGCTTTATCGCAAGGGAGCCGACGCTGCTGTTTGGTCAGCGGCAGCTGAGAGCGAATGGAAGGAGTTGCGGGATATCCTCGTGGTGTAAGCTGATTGAAGGAGCGACCCTTTATTCTCGTCCCCGCCCGATCAGCCTCAACCGGTCGAGACAGCAGCGGAGGGGTAGCTCGCCGCCCCTCCGACACCTACTGCGGGGACTGCCGCAGTTCCGTCGGTGCGACACCTACCCGTTTTGGCCCGCGTGCCACCGCCGAGTTGGATGGACAGCGTCGCTTCGAGGGTGGAACCTGTCCCATAGCCACCCGCAGGACAGACGAGCACGGGTACGTGCCCGCCGAGCAAGGAGGCCATCCGATGTCAGACGAAACGCTGCTGAGCAAGGTGCTGCGGGACGAGGACCGCCTCTTGGCATTGCGGCGGACCGGCCTGCTGGACACCTCGCCCGAGGAGACCTTCGACCGCCTGACCCGGATGGTCTGCCGGCTGCTCGGCGTGCCGGCGGCCCTGGTGTCGCTGGTCGAGGCCGACCGCCAGTTCTTCAAGAGCGCTGTCGGCCTGCCGCAGCCCTGGCTGCTCCGGCGCGAGACCTCGCTGCTGCACTCCTTCTGCCAGCATGTTGTGGCCGCTGGGGAGCCGCTCCTGGTCCAGGACGCGGGCCACCATCCGCTGCTATCCGGCAACCTCGCCATCTCCGAGCTTGGCGTCGTCGCCTACCTCGGCATGCCGCTGATTACGCCAGATGGCCACACCCTTGGAGCCCTATGCGCCATCCATACCGAGCCACGGGCTTGGACATCCGGCGATGCCGCGGCCTTGCGCGATCTCGCCGCGGTGACCATGAGCGAGATGACGCTGCGCCGGCTGGTGGTGGAGATGGTTGAGCGCGGCCGCCGGGAGGCGGCGGAGCACGAGGCGACGAAGGCGCGAGTGCGCCGGCTTGAGGCGTTGCGCCGGCTCGCCGACGGTGTGGGGCACGACCTCGCCGGTGTCATGCAGGCGGTCCAGAGCGGGGTGCGCCTGGCCGGCGCGCGCCTCGGGCATGACCCGGCAACGGCGCAGTCCATCCTTGCTCTGGTCAACGACGTAGCCCGGCGCGGCGGCGCGGTGGCCCAGCGCCTCACGGCTTTTGCTCCGCGTGGCGAGCTCCGGCCTGAGGCGGTCGAGGTGGCGCC
>NZ_JQKB01000129.1 GCF_000745835.1 Belnapia moabensis DSM 16746
CAGCTCGTCCGGCGTGTGACGGCGGATCAGCGTCTGCACCTCAGCTTCCTGGGCCGTATCCAGCAGGCGCTGTTCGTCGGGTTTGCGGCCGCGCGGCTTGCCGACCAGCCCTTTCGCGCCCTCAGCTGCAAAGCGCTGGCAGATGTTGATCACCCCGGTCCGGCTCAGCCCGACCTGCTCGGCAATCTCCCGAAAGGTCAGGCCGCGCTGACGAAGCCCGACCACCTGCCGCCGGCGCTCTTCCTGAGCCGCCGCGGGCAGCTTGCGCATGTCCACGTGCCTCATGCCCGCGAACTTGGATCCCCAGTCAATCAGATCAAGACAATGAGGGCCCGCATCAATAGAAGGTTTTGGGCACTGGCTCGGACTTTGAATGGCTTTCAGGTCACCGCGCGTCAGCGAGTGGTAGAGCCAACCCTTGTTCGATTGCCACATAGGCTCATGCGGGACCGAGAGTATTTATCAGAGACAGCCGAGGCCTGACCACGCGACGAGGTCATGCATCATGCTCCAGAGCATCGCCGCACAACGCGGAACTTCTGCACCGCCACTCAAGCTGACGGCTTGCAACTACTGGTGCTTCCCCGTTGGCGGAGGTGGCACGGTGTCATTTCCCTCGATCCGGTCGCGGTAGAGTGCAGCACGGGTGAGAAGCATGAGAGTGACTGGGGTCGTGACAACAACGAGTGCCGCGATCAGAAGCTCATGGATGACAAGGCGGCTCTGTAGGAGCGTGAAAAACAGCATCGAGGCCATAAGCACGCACCCCATACCCAAGGTAGCGCCGAGAGTTGGAGCGTGGACGCGTTCATAAAAGTTCTTGAGCCGCAGCAAGCCGATCGCCCCGATGAACGCCAGTCCACTTCCTAGGAGAAGCAGCAGGGAGATCAACAGCGCGGCCCAAGCAGGAAGCTCGGTTGCGTAGGTCACTCGATCACCTCTCCTCGCATGAGGAATTTGGCAAGCGCAGCGGTTGACACAAACCCGAGGAGCGCGATCAGCAGCGCCGCCTCGAAGTAGTGCGGGCTACCGGTTCGGATTCCGAACACCAGCAGCAGCATGGCGGCAATGAGATAAAGTGTATCGAGCGCGAGCACGCGGTCCTGCGCGCGTGGACCTCGCAACAGGCGGACCGCAACGCAACCTGTTGCGGCTGCGAGCAGGAATTGTGCCATTAGGACGGCCCATCCGAGCAACACGGCGCTCATTCGAAGATTTCCATCAAACGCCGTTCCCATCTTTCCTTGACGATGCGGACCCATTCCGCCTCGTCGGACAGGTCAAGGACGTGAAGGAGCATGGTTCCATCCGCTGCATCATAGTCCACCCAGACCGTCCCGGGAGTTGCCGTGAGGATGCAGGCCAGGGCTGCGAGCCCATAAGGGGCACGCATGTCGAGTGGGATGCGGACGAAGCCAGAGTGTCGCACCGTCTTGGCTGCCGGTTGCAGGATGATCCGTGCGACGGCGTTGTTTGAACGTACCACCTCCACCAGCACGTCGCGCAACAGGCCGGGCAGCAAGGCGAGGCGGCGCAGCCGCAATCTCGGCGGGGCCAGCGAGGCCAGGGCCAAGGCGCCGCCGATTGCGAGCAGGCAACCAAGCAGCACCGCGCCGGGCGAGATGCTCCCTACCAGTAGAAGCCAGGCAATGAGCAGGACGAGGGCCAGGAGCGGATGCGGCAGGATGCGCTTCATCTGGCGGCCTCCGCAGCTTTCAGCACGGGCCGCAGGTAGTCCGCTGGTGCGTACAGGGCGTTCGCTGCTGCGGTAGCATAGTCGAGTGCCGGGCCTGCGGCGACGGTCAAGGCGACACAGAGCGTAAGCAGCAGTGCCACGGGCATGAATTCCAGAACGCTGACCCGTTGCGGGGTCCCGGCTGGTGAGGCCCAGAAGGCATCTATCCCAGTACGCATCATGGCTATTGCGGTCGCCAGACCCGACAGGATGAGGGCGGCCATCACCACCCATGCAAGGGCCGAAGGCAGGCCACCGCCTGGCGTGAAAAGCGGCGCCAGGATTGCGAATTTTGCCAGGAAGCCTGATAGCGGAGGCAGGCCCGCAATCAGCAAAGCACAGGCCAGGAAAGAGCCTCCAAGCGTCGCTACCGTGGCAGGGATCGGCACACCGACGGCATCGCGCTCGCCGGGCTCCCCGTCCTCCTCGTCCTCGCCGGCGCCGAAAGCCTCGCGCGTGACCGCCAACACGTCGGCGCCAATGTCGCGTCCGCGCTCGACAAGCTCGACCAAAAGGAACAGGGCGCCGATCGCCAGAACCGAGCCCATCAGGTAGAGAAGCGCGCCGCCGGTGACGGCGGCTCGGTTCATGCCGATGGCTGCCAGCAACGTGCCAGAAGAGATGAGCACGCTCGCGCCTGCGAGGCGGGCCAGGTTTTGGCTGGCCAGGACGGCGACCGAACCGAAGGCGATCGTCAGCAAGCCAATCAGGGTCAGCGGCAGGGTGCCGAAGCCCGCCGAGGCGCCAGCACCTGTACCGAACAACAACAGCCAGACGCGCAGCACCGCATAGATGCCGACCTTGCTGAGGATCGAAAGGGCAGCCGCCGCCGGGGCGCTGGCTGCGGCATAGGTGCCTTGCAACCAGAAGCCCAGCGGCCAAGCGGCCGCCTTGACTAGGAAGGCGATACCCAACACGGCGAGCCCGGCCTCAAGCAGTGCCCGATCCTCCGCGGCGACGGCCTGCATTCGAGCCGCCAGGTCCGCCATGTTGAGCGTGCCAGCGATGCCGTAGACGACGCTAACGCCAATCAGGAACAGCAGTGAGGCGAGTAGGTTGATGACGATGTAATGCAGTCCCGCCCGCACCCGCGCAACGCCGGAGCCGTGCAGGGTCATGCCGTAGGAGGCAGCGAGCATCACCTCGAAGAAGACGAAGAGGTTGAACAGGTCGCCCGTCAGGAATGCACCATTCAGACCCATGAGCTGGAACTGGAACAGTGGATGGAAATGCGTCCCAGCCCGGTGCCAGCGTGCAAGGGAGAACACGAAGGCCGCAAAGCCGAGAACGGAGGTGAGCGCCACCATGATGGCCGAAAGCCGATCGAGCGCCAGGACAATGCCGAAGGAGGCCGGCCAGTTTCCCAGGCGGTAGATCCGCACTTCCGGCGCATCCGCAAGCACGAGCAGCGTGGCCGACAGCACCAGGAGCAGAACCGTGGAGACAAGGCCAAGCCCCGCCAGCAGACTGGGCCGGGCATTGCCAGCGAGAACCATCGCAGCGCCGGCCATCATCGGTACCACGATGGGCGCGACGAGGAGGTGATCGGCCCAGGCGGTCACTGCTCGCGCTCCCGCCCATCGACGTGGTCGGTCCCCGTCAGGCCGCGTGCAGCGAGGAGCACGACCAGCAGCAATGCCGTGGTGGCGAAGCCAATGACAATCGCAGTCAGCACCAACGCCTGTGGTACCGGGTCGGCGAAATCGGCGAGCGTGCCAGCTGCGCCTTGCCGCAGGATGGCATCAGCTCCGGTGCGCAAACCTCCTGTCGAGAAGATGAAGAGGTTCACGGCATAGGAAAGGAGTGCGAGGCCTATGATGACCTGAAAGGTCCGCGGCCGCAGCAGCAGCCAGACGCCGGAGCCGGCGAGGATGCCAATAGCAAGGGCAACGACGAGTTCCATCAATCCTCCCCCGCCGCGACCGGTGCCCGCACGGCACGGGAGGGTTTGGTCAGCACTCGCGAAGTAGCCCGGCGTCCGCGTACCGACTGGTGTGCGAGGGCCACGAGCATGAGCAACGTTGCACCCACGACCAGTGCAAAAACGCCGATGTCGAAGATCAGCGCGCTGGCAACCGGGACCTTCCCGATCACAGGCAGCACAACATAGGCAAAATACGTGGTGAGGAAGGGTTTGCCGAAGGCGAGGGCGGCCAAACCGGTGCCGGCTGCCAGCAAGAGGCCCGCGCCGATCCAGACCCGCGGCCTCAGCCAGGCGAGGTGTTCCTCGGTCCAGGCCGTGCCGCCGATCATGTATTGCAGGATTACAGCGATCGCGACGACCATGCCGGCAGGGAAGCCACCGCCCGGCAGGTCGTGACCGCGCAGCAGCAGGAAGACGGCGACCAGCGCCATGACGGGGAACAGCAGCCGCGTCAGGGTGAAAGGCACCAGCAGCCAGTCGGCGACCGGGCGCGTGCCCCCCTCCGCCTCGACGGGTTCGGCAGCATGTTGGTCGAGCTGCTGCGCGGGCGGCACCAGACTGTCCGGCGCCGGGCGAAAGCGGCGAAGCAGGGCGTAGGTGGCCAGGGCCACCGCGGCCACCACGAAGATCTCGCCCAGCGTGTCGAAGCCGCGGAAATCGACCAGGGTGACGTTGACGACGTTGGTGCCCCCACCCTCGGTATAGGCACGGGCGAGGAAATCCTGTGCCAGCAGATCGGGCGGCGTGCGCGTCATCACGGCATAGGAGAGCGCCGCCATCCCTCCGCCCGCGCCTGCTGCGAGCGCCAAGTCGCGCAGGCGGCGGGCACGGGTGATCACCTCTGGCCCGCGCTCCCCGGGGACCTGGACGCGCTTCGGCAGCCACCGTAGGCCGAGCAGCAGCAGCACGGTGGTAACGACCTCGACCGTCAGCTGAGTCAGGGCGAGGTCGGGTGCGGAGAACCAGACGAAGGTGATGCAGACAATCAGGCCCGCGCCGCCCACCAGGATCAATGCCGCCAGGCGGTGAAACTTCGCGATCGTGGCTGCACCCAGCGCGCAGGCGCCACCCACTACCCAGACTGAGGCCAGCACGGGATCGATGGGGGAGGGCGGCAGATTTCCTGGTCCGAAGCCGCGGAACCATACCACCGCGCCGCCGGCCAGGAACGCGGCGGCGACGATGAGCCGGAGCTGCGGCTGGAGCCTGCGCGTGCCGGCAACCGCTTCCAGCCGCCTGGCCAAACGCCAGGAAAGGAAGACCATCGTGCGCTCGAAGATGCGCTTCCCCTCCAGGCGACGGATGAGCGGTTCCCCCTCGATTTCGCTGCGCAACAGCCTTTGCAGCGAGAGGTAGAGCGCTGCGCCACCGGCCAGGGCGACGACGCTCATCAGCAGCGGCAGGTTGAGGCCGTGCCAAACCGAGAGATTGTAGTCGGGGACGTCGTCACCCAGGACGGACCGCACTGCGAGATCGAGAAAGGGCCCAATCGTGGCGGCGGGCAGCACGCCGACGCCGAGGCAGGTCAATACCAATATCTCGACCGGAAAGCGCATCCAGGCCGCTGGCTCGTGAGGCGCACGGGGCAGGTCCACCGGGTCAGGACCGAAGAAGGCACCGTGAATGAAGCGCAGCGAGTAGGCAACGCTGAATGCGCTGCCCAGCATCGCCACGAAGGGCAGGATGTTCGCAAGGCCTAGGGGAGCGTCGGCCGACAAAGCCTCGGCGAAGAACATCTCCTTGGAGATGAAGCCGTTCAGCAGCGGCACCCCAGCCATCGCCGCGGCGGCGACCAGAGCGAGCCGCGCGGTGAAGGGCATGGCACGGTTCAGCCCCGATAGGCGCCGGATGTCGCGCGTGCCGGTCTCATGGTCGATGATGCCCGCCGCCATGAAAAGCGAGGCCTTGAAGGCGGCGTGATTCAAGATGTGGAATACCGCTGCGACCAGGGCGAGTTCGCTGTTCAGGCCGAGCAGCAGCGTGATCAAGCCGAGATGGCTGATGGTCGAGTAGGCCAGGAGGCCCTTCAGGTCGTTCTGGAAGATGGCTACATATGCGCCGAGCAGCATCGTCACCAACCCGATCGTTCCGACGATCAGGAACCAGGCCTCGGTGCCGGCCATGACGGGCCAGAAGCGGGCCAGCAGGAAGACGCCCGCTTTCACCAGGGTTGCCGAGTGAAGGTAGGCGGATACGGGAGTCGGCGCCGCCATGGCGTTCGGCAGCCAGAAATGGAAGGGGAACTGCGCACTCTTGGTGAGGGCGCCGAGCAGGATAAACACCAGCGCTGGCAGGTAGAGCGGGTGCTCCCGGATGCGATTGCCCGCTTCCAGCACGGCATCCACCTCATAGCTGCCGACGATATGGCCCAGCACGAGCATTCCAGCGAAAAGCGCGAGCCCGCCTGTCGCGGTGACGGTCAGCGCCATCCGCGCACCCTCGCGCGCCGTCGTGGTGTGATGCCAGTAGCCGATCAGGAGGAAGGAGAAGAGGCTCGTGAGCTCCCAGAAAAAGGCGAGTTGCACCAGATTGCCCGAGATCACCACGCCCGTCATCGCGCCCATGAATGCAAGCAGGAACGCGAAAATGCGTGGCACCGGGTCTTCTTCGGCCATGTAGTAGCGTGCGTAAAGCACCACCAGCGCGCCGATCCCCGTCACCAGCCCGGCAAAGAGCCAAGCGAAGCCGTCCATCCGAAGCGTGAGGTTGAGCCCGAGCGCGGGCATCCAGGCGATGTCGGCCCGGAGCACGCCGCCGGCCGAGACGCTGGGGTACGCCATCCAGACCAGCAACAGGCTCGTCAGCGCGATGCCGCCTGCCAGCGCCGCCGCTGCGTTCCGCGCATGGGTTGGCAGCAGTCCAGCGACCAAAGAGCCTGCGAAGGGAAGGGCGACCAGGATGAGGAGAAGCGCGGTTTCCGGCATGACGGCGTCTCAGTCCCGGGCCCAGGCAGCCGGCAGTTCACCGTCGCCGCGAAGCATCACGTCGTCACCTCGGGGGACTGGCCGGCGAGGAGCGCCAGAACCTGCTCCGGTGCCTTGGCGGCGCGAAGCTTCTGGCGTACCTGCTCATTGCGCAATGACCGGCAGGTATCGGATAGCGTCGGCAGGAAACCCTCGGGTGAGGCCTCGGGCCAGAGAACGAGTATGACGAGGTCCACCAACTCTTCGTCGCGGGCCTCGAAGTCCAAGGGACGCCCGAGCCGGGCGACGAGCGCGACCGGAGCCGGATTTCCTTCGATTTGCGCATGCGGCAGGGCGACGCCATGGCCAAGTGCGGTTGAGCCCAACCGTTCCCGCGCCTGCAGTGCTTCCAGGATCTCACTCTCCGGCCGTCCCATGCGGTTGGCCGCCTCGCTTGCCAGGAGTTGCAGCGCGGTTCGCTTGTTCGGGGCATCAAGGCAGAGGATGACGTCCGTTACGGAGAGATAGTCTGTGATACTCATCTTTCTCTCCTTTCGGCACCAGAGTGCTCGCGGTGTGCACTGCCAAGCCAACTCATGAGGCAGGGACACTGAGGATGGGCGATGCCTGTTGTTTTAACTCTGGACCTGCCACGCCTGCCCTGGGTAGATGAGCGGCAGCGGCTATCAGCTAAATTACCTTTAGGCAACCTACCGAAGCGACTGGATGTTTCATGTGGAAAAACCACAATCAGGGGCTCGCTGGTGCCTGAAACGAAAGGCGGCGGGACAGGGGACGGCGTGGCCGCCGCATCGTAGCGGGTCGCCCCAGCGCACCACCCCTTCGGTCTTTGCCAAAAGTGTCCGAGGGCGATTGCGCTCGTTCAAGCTCGACTTCGGGCAGGGGGTTGGAGCCTCGTCCCGGCTGGTTGGCTCCGGCAGTTTGCGCAACGAAATCTTGGACGTGCTGTGGAGTGCGTAGCCGCTGTCGCTGAGGCCGGCCACGCTCCACACCGAGGCGTTTATCCGGTAATGGTATGCATGTAAAACTTTGCGCCTAACCCGGCACATGACGAGGACAACCGCGCGACCTGTGCTGTCGATGATGACGCGGATCTTGGTGCCGCCGCAATGGTCCGAGGAACCGCCTTGGACTGGACAAGCGGCCAACCAGCACCCTGGTTATGGCGCATGAACACCTTCTTGTCGCGCCTACTGCTCATAGGCGGGCGCATTCGAAGTGTTGAGTGCGAAAGCCGTGCCGAGGCTTACGTCGGGCACCCGCACCAGGGGGAGCAGCCGCATCTCAGATGCCAACTGGGACTACTGGGTCCGACGCATCAAGCCTGACGATCTGGGTTGCCAGCCAATTCGCCGGGACCGCTGAGGATTCGTGATGAACTCGGAATGGAGCCTGGCTTGGCTGAAAATAGCTTCCGGTCGAACCGCTGACGATGCTCTGCTGGTGATACAAAACACCACCCGGGAGGATTAACCGATGCAGCGCCGGCAAACCTTCGGCTTTCTGTCTGGAGCGCTCACGTTACCCTTCCTGCCACACGTCGCCGTGTCGCAAAGCGATCCGGGCCGAGGCTGGATGCCTGATCGGCCGATCACCATGGTAACGGGCTATGGTCCGGGTGGAAGCACCGATATCGCTGCCCGCCTGCTCGCAGACCGCATGGCCGCGGCGCTGGGCCCAGGGGCCCGCATCCTCGTGGACAACCGGCCTGGCGCCGCGGGCACAGTTGCAACCGAATGGTTGAAGCGTCAGGCACCGGACGGATACACGATCATGCTGACCGAAACCGGTGCCGCCGCAGCCGCACCCGCCGCTACGGTGGGCGGAACGCGATACGATCCCGTTGCAGATTTCATTCATCTCGGTGTCATCAGCACGCCGCCAGGCGTCCTGGTAGTGACGCCAGGCTTTGGCGGTTCCGACGCGAGGGGAGTACTGTCGGCAATGAGGGAGGCGCCGCAGGACAGCATCTCCTACGCCTCGTCCGGCTTCGGCGGCGTTCTGCATTTGCGAGCGGAGATGCTGGCTCAGAGCCTGGGCACACGGTTTGTCCATGTGCCTTATCGCAGTGGCGCGCAAATGGTCCAATCGATCATGAACGGCGAGACGCAGTTTGGTATCGCCGCGCTGGCCAGTGCCACCCCCCTGATGCGCGAGGGAAAGGTGCGGGGCATCGCCATGGTGGGCGACAAACGTTTCCCGACCTTCCCCGACATACCGACGCTTGATGAACTCGGCGTGGCGGGCTTCGAAAATGGTGGTTTCTTCATGTTGATCGGGCCCGCGGGCATGCCGACACAGGTGGGCGAAGCCCTTAATCGCGCCCTGAACGCAGCACTGCGCGACCCAGTTATTCGAGAAAAGATGATCTTTGCCGGGCATGACCCGATTCAACATAACAACGAGTTGGCTGACGCAAGGCAATTCATGCAGGAGCAGATGGATCAGATGCGAAAGATGGTGGCAAGAACCGGAATCCAGATACAACCCTGAGCCGCTTTGGATTAGACTCTGAGCGCGAAACAAGTCGGGTTCTTCGGGTTGGCTTCGATAGGTAATACCAAGTCCCAGTGAGCCCAACCTATTGGCGGCGGCGGGGCGCCCCGCAGCAGCACGCTCCGTCCTTAACCGGGCCGCTTTACTGTATGGGTTCTGATTAACGGGATTTGGTAT
>NZ_JQKB01000130.1 GCF_000745835.1 Belnapia moabensis DSM 16746
CAGCAGTCCGTCGACGCCCTGCTCGGCATAGCGCTGTTGCCAGCGCCACACCGCGGGGCGGCTGACGCCCGCCCGGCGCGCCACCTCCAGGACAGGCAGCCGCTCGGCCGACAGCAGGATGATGGTGGCCCGCTGCGTATGCTTGAGCGGGCGGTTCCGGTCGCCGATGATCGCACTCAGGCGGGTGCGGTCGGCCGATCCAACGATGACACTGACGGTCTGGGCCATAGCCGGAGAATTCCACCGCAGCGGCCCGCTGTGAATCCTCCGTCTGGGTCAGTGCACTAGGATATCGACGATGGCCGGGCTCGCGCCGCGATAGGGAACGTGGACCATCTCGAGCCCGGTCTTCTGCTTCAGCAGCTCGCCCTGCAGGTGTTGGGCGGAGCCGACGCCGGCCGAGGCGAAGCTGACCTGCCCGGGCCTCGACCGCGCCGCTTCCAGCACGTCCTGGACGCTCCGGTAGGGTCCGTTGGCGGCCACGACGAAGCCGTATGAGGAAAGCGCCACATTGGCGATCGGCAGCAGCTCGGCGCCCGGGTCGATGGGCAGGTTCGCGCCGATGAGCTGCGGCGTGATGGACATGGTGCTCATCGGGCAGACGAACATCGTCGACCCGTCCGGCGCGCTACGCGCCGTCTCCTGCGCTGCCACGATGCCGTTCACGCCGGTGCGGTTCTCGACTACGGCGCGCACGCCGAGGATCGGGCCCAGCGCCTCCGCCAGCACGCGCGTGGCGAAATCGGAGGAGCCGCCGGCCGAGGCGCCGCTCAGGATCCGTATCGTGCGTTCCTGCGCCATCGCGGAACAGGCCATGAGGCCGGACAGCAGCGCGGCGGCGAGGGCGAGGCGACGGCGTGGCATGGCACGGTTCTCCCGGTTCGACGCCGCCTGCTCCCTGCCGGGCGGAGGGGCTTCGCTGGTCCCTGGCCATGAGGCTTCGACGCGACGCGCGGCGCGTCAAGCCAGGATTGGGATGGTGCCGTCATCCCGCGGTGCAGCATCGCCTCATGCGGCGGGGGCGACGGACAGGCCGCGCACCCGGTGCTGCTCGATGAGCCGGGCGACGAGGCCGGACGCCTTCGCCTCCTCGACGAAGTCCCGCAGGAAGGCTGCCCCGGCGGCGTTGCCGCGTGCCGTGCCGATGGCCTGCTGCACGGCGGTGAAGCCGCCGGACAGGATGCGAGAGCCCGGGAGGGCTTCGGCATCCGCCAGCAGTCGCGGGCGCAGTCCGGCCAGGACCTCCAGGCCGTCGTCGGCGAAGATCCGGCAGGCCCCGTCGAGGCTGTCGGAGCGGACCAAGGTTGCGTGGCGGATGTTGCGCTCCAGCCAGAGATCGTAGGCCGCCCTCGCCGTGACGGCGATCCGCACGCCGGGACGGTCGACCTCGGCCAGCGACGTAATCGCCGAGTTCGCCGGCACCAGGTAGGTCGCCTCGATTTCCGCATAGGCTGCGGTGAAGGCGATCTTCTCGGCGCGCTGCGGCTCGGCGCCGATCAGCCCGATATCCCAGGCGCCGCTACCCGCCGCGTCCGCGAGCTCGCCCGGCTTGGGGTAGGGCACGTACCGGATGGGCACGCCGAGTCGCTCCGCGATGGCATGCGCCATGCCCGGCGCCACGCCTTCCGGATCGCCCGAGGCGCTGCGCCCGGTGACGAGCAGGAAATTGCCCATGTTGATTCCGGCACGCAGGATTCCGGTGGGTGCGAGCTGCGACAGGACGTCCGGCGACATGGGTGTTCTCCGTTGTGTGACGGTCGGGCCCCGGCGGGCGTGGCGGCATCGGGCGTGGCTTCGCCCGGCGGTGCCGCCAGGACGCGGCGCGGCGGCCGCTGGACCCGATGCTGGCTGCACTGCCAAGCTGCCGTCAACGCGGCGCAGCCAAGCCCACATGACGCCGCGAGGGGAGATCCGATGAAATTCGCCCTGCATTTCGGCAATAACACCTTCCCGGACGGCGCCGGGGCCGCGCGACTGGCCCGCTTGGCCGAGGCAGCCGGCTTCGATTCCGTCTTCGCGGTGGATCACGTGGCGCTGCCGGAGCGCTACGAAAGCACCTACCCCTACGCCCCGGGCGGGCGGCTGCCGGGCACCCAGTTCACCGCCATGCCGGACCCGCTGATCTGGATGGCCTTCGCCGCGGCCGCGACGACCCGGCTGCACCTGATGACCGGCGTCATCATCCTGCCCCTGCGCAACCCGCTGGTGCTGGCGAAGCAGGTTGCAACCCTCGACCACATGAGCGGCGGGCGGATCGAGCTCGGCATCGGCGTCGGGTGGCTGCGCGAGGAATTCGAGGCGCTCGGCGTTCCCTTCGCGGAGCGCGGACGCCGGGCCGACGAGTATGTCGGCGCGATGCGCGCCCTCTGGCGCGAGGACGGCGCGAGCTTCGCGGGCCGCTTCGTCTCCTTCGAAGGCGTGACCTGCGACCCGAAGCCGCTGGCGCGGGCCGTGCCGATCATCGTCGGCGGCCATTCTGAAGCGGCGGCGCGACGGGCCGGGCGTCTGGGCGATGGCTTTTTCCCCTCGATCGGGGCGCAGGTCGACACAATGCCCTTGTTCGACGTCGTGCGCCGCAGCGCGGAAGCCGCGGGGCGCGATCCGGGCGCGATCGAGATCCTCGCCGGCTGTCCCGGTGCGCTGCCTGGCTCCGGGCAGGATCCTCTGGAGGCGGTGGCCGAGCGGCAGCGGCAGGGTGTCGACCGGATCGTCCTGCCGCTCGGTGCCTTCCTGCCTGACCTGGAGGACAGCCTGCCGCGCTTCGGGGAGAGGGTCATCGGCGCCTTTGCGGAGTGAGGCGGAGGTTGCGCCGGTAAAGCAGTCCGCCGAACTGGCCCGTTCACGCCGGAGGCTCGGCTTGGTGACCTTCCTGGACGACTGCAGGCCAAGCTGCGGTACCTCCGTCTCAGCGCCGCCGATGGAGCGGAAAGGATGCCGGAGCGATGGTGCACGCAGGGTTAGGCGCGTCGCGCCGCATGGCTTCACCCGAGCCGTGTCAAGTGACATGAACGGAAATCGGCTTGCGGTAGCATCCGCGGAGATGGCGGAAAATCCGAGATTGCCGCTGCAATAGCCGATCCCTGACTGATACCCGGCACACAAAGAGCTGACTGTTGTGGTTGAGCCAACGCGGGCGGTTGTGATTCATCGGCGGGCATGACTTCGTGGAGTGAGCCATGCCGGTGCTGATGATCCGGGAAGACGTGCCATCCACTGAACTCCGGCGGCTGACCGGGACCGAGGACGACCCGCGTGTGGCGCAGCGTCTGCTGGCGATCGCCGCGGCACCGGATGGCGTGAGGCAGGAGGCGGCGGCGCGGGTTGCCGAGATGGACCGGCAGACGCTGCGGGACTGGGTTATCCGCTACAACCGGGGCGGGCTGGCCGGGCTGTTGGATGACTGGGGTGATGGTCGTCCCTGCCGATTGACCGAGGGCCAGCAGGCGACGCTGAAAGCCAGTGCGCCGGGTATGACAAGGTTACGCCCCATCGGGAGGTAGCTGGCGCCTTGTCATGCCTGTCACCACTGGCACACACGCGCATGACTCACAAACCGCCATCTTTCATGGCAATGGTCTCGAACCAGCCGGCATAGGGCGTATTGGCGACCATATGCCGGTTGTAATCCGGAGCGCCATCCGTCCACCAAGGTGGCCCGCGTTCCCCAAGCGCACGCTTCGCCGCGTCGACGCTCGACCGCGCGGCGCGAAGCGCGTCGGCATCGCCTTTTGCCTTTCGGACAGCACGGCGGGCGGTCATCAGCTCCCGCACAAGCTGCTCACGCTCGGCCGGGGCGAGCGTCGGATTGCTCAGCCGCCACAGTCGGCCGCGTACCACGAAGTACCGCCCGTCAGGTGTATGGGGGTGCTCGGGATTGGTAAAGCCATGATCCATGCCGCGATGTCCCGCATCATGTTCCGCCGCATCACGGCCTGGTTGGTTTGAGTATCCTGTTGAGGTCGTGGGTCCTGTGGTGCGCCACGAGCCGAGCCCTTGGCATGGCCTAGCGGAAGTCGCGGCTACCTGGAAGCTTCGGGCCGGCGCGCTCGCCGCCGGGCTCTGGCCTTTGGACCTCATCGGCGCGGCCAAGCACCCGGTCCACCCAGCCGCCGTCTCCGGCCGCGAGGCCCGGGTCGGTCAGGCAGCCCAGCAGGTCCGAGCGGTCGATCAGGCGGCGAACCACGAGGTGGACGATCGGCACCTCGGCATGCTCCTCCTGCCGCTCGACCCGACCCTCGGCGGCCACCAGCCGCCCCGCCACCAGCGCCGCCCGGTCCCGGGCGGCGACGTCGGTATAGATCACCAGGTTGCCAACACCGTGCTCATCCTCGACGGTCATGAATACGATCCCCTTGGCAGAGCCCGGTCGCTGTCGCATCAGGACCAGCCCGGGCAGCCTGATCACGGCGCCCGAGCGCTGGCGATCGAGCCGGCGGGTATCAGCATAGCCCAGGCGGTCGAGCACCGGCCGCAGCAGCGCTAGTGGGTGCCGCCCAAGCGTCAACCCGGTCGCCCGGTAATCCTCGGCGATCTGCTCACCCTCGCCCTGGAGTGGCAAAGTTACCTGCGATTCAGGTACCAGCGACGTCTGCGCTGCCATGGCTGCAGCAGCGGTTTCGGGCGCCGCAGCGAATAGCGGCAGCGCCTCCGGCCCGCTGGAGACGGCGCGGGCATGCCAAATAGCCTTGCGGCGGCTGGCACCGGCACTGGCGAAGGCGTCCGCCTCGGCCAGGGCCCCGAGGGTCCGCAACCCGACCCCGGCCCGCCAGGCGACCTCCTCGACCGAGGCGAAGGGCGCGCCGTTGCGCGCCTGCCGTGCCGCTAGGATCGCCTGCGCGGCCTCCTTTTGCAGCCCCGCCACCAGCCGGAGGCCGAGCCGCAAGGCGAGGCCACCGGCGCTGGCCGGCTGAGCTTCCAGGCTGCAGTCCCAGTCGCTGGCATTCACGTCGACGGCGAGGATGACGACGCCATGCTCCCTGGCGTCGCGGACGATCTGCGCCGGGGCGTAGAAGCCCATCGGCTGGCTGTTCAAAAGGGCACAGGCGAAGACCGCGGGGTGGTGGCACTTCATCCAGGCCGAGGCATACACGAGATGAGCGAAGCTCGCGGCATGGCTCTCCGGGAAGCCATAGCTGCCGAAGCCCTCGATCTGCTGGAACACCCGCTCAGCGAAGTCCCGCTCGTAGCCGCGGCGGACCATGCCAGCAACCAGCCGCTCGCGGTAGCGGGCCACCCCGCCGGTGAGCTTGAAGGTCGCCATGGCGCGGCGGAGCTGGTCCGCCTCCTCGGCGGTGAAGCCGGCGGCGACGATGGCCAGCCGCATCGCCTGCTCCTGGAACAGCGGCACGCCGAGGGTCTTGCCCAGCACCCGCTCCAGTTCGTCGGGCTTGCCGTGTTCCGGAGCAGGGGAGGGGTAGCTCACCGGCTCCAGCCCCTGCTTGCGCCGCAGATAGGGGTGAACCATGTCGCCCTGGATCGGGCCAGGCCGGACGATCGCCACCTCGACCACTAGATCATAGAATTTTTCCGGTCGCAGCCGCGGCAGCATGTTCATCTGCGCCCGGCTCTCGACCTGGAAGACGCCGAGGCTGTCGGCCCGGCGCAGCATGGCATAGGTCGCCAGGCAGTCGCGCGGCAGGCTGGCCAAGTCGTGGGTAAGGTGATGGTGCTGGCGCAGCAGCACGAAGCCGCGCCGCAGGCAGGACAACATGCCGAGCCCCAGCACATCGACCTTGAGGATGCCAAGGGCGTCGATGTCGTCCTTGTCCCACTCCAGGACGGTACGGCCTTCCATGGCGGCATGGGTGACGACCGCCAGCTCGATCAGCGGGCCGCGAGTGATGACGAAGCCGCCGACATGGGTGGCGGTATGCCGCGGAAAGTCGAGGATCTCCTCCGCCAGCTCGAGCGCCATGGCGAGGCGCGGATCGGTGGTGTCGAGCCCTTCGGCCTCGGCCAGAGCGAGGAGGTCCATCCCGTGCCCTGGCCCCCAGCTGCCCTTGGCGAGGCGGGCGGTGATGTCCTCGCTGAGGCCCATGGCGCGGCCGACCTCGCGGACGGCGCTGCGGGTGCGGTAGCGGATGATGGTGGCGCAGATCGCGGCCCGCTCGCGGCCGTAGCGTTCATAGAGGTGCTGGATGACCTCCTCACGCCGCTCATGCTCGAAGTCGATGTCGATATCGGGCGGCTCGCCCCGGCTGACGGAGACGAAGCGCTCGAACAGCAGGTCGTGCTTGCCGGGATCGACGGCGGTGATGCCGAGGACATAGCAGACGGCCGAGTTGGCGGCCGAGCCCCGGCCCTGGCAAAGGATGCCGCGGTCGCGGGCGAAGCGGACGATCTCGTGCACGGTCAGGAAGTAGGGGGCGTAGTCGAGCTCGCCAATCAGCCGCAATTCGTGGGCGATGCGATCAGCGATGTCGGTCGGGGCGCCGCCCGGCCAGCGCGCCGCCAGGGCCTCATCCACCCGACACGCCAAGGTCTCCTGGGCGGTCCGGCCGGGCTCCAGGACCTCGTCGGGATACTCGTAGCGCAGCTGGTCGAGCGAGAAGCCGCTACAGGCTTCCAGCACCGCCAGACTGTTCGCCAGGGCTTCCGGCCAATCGGCGAACAGCCTCGCCATCGCCGCCGGGGACTTCAGGTGCCGCTCGGCATTGGGCTCGGCTTCATAACCCAGGGCATCGACCGTGGTGCGCAGCCGGATGGCGGTCAGCACATCGGCCAGACGGCGCCGCGTGCAGTGGTGGTAGCGGACATGTCCAATGGCGAGTAACCGGGCTTCGGCTTGAGCGGCGATCCCAGCCAGGGTGCCGATGCGCCGCCGGTCGTTTCCGCGCATGACATGGTAGGCGACAAGGTGCAGCGGCAGGGCGAGTCTGCCCCGCAGCACTGCGGCATCATGTTGCAACGCGTCGGCGAAGGCGGCATCGGGCTCGACTGGCGGAACAGCCGCCAACACCCAACCCTCGGCGGCGGCCAACAGGCCCGCGCGGCTGATGCGGCATTCACCCTTGGCCGCCTGCATGCGACTTCGGGACAGTAGCGCCGTCAGCCGGCCGTAGCCCGCGCGGTCGCTGGGCCAAGCCAGCCATTCGGACGCATCGTCCAGGCGCAGGCGGCAGCCGACCCGGAAGGGAAGCCCCCGGGCCTTGGCAGCGACATGGCCGCGGACCACGCCGGCGAGGCTGTTGGTGTCGCAGATGGCAAGGCCCGCGAGGCCTAGCGCTTCGGCAGTCTCTACCAATTCCTCCGGATGGGAGGCGCCATCAAGGAAGCTGAAGTTGGATTGGGTGGCCAGCTCGGCGTAGCCGGTCATGGCAAATGCCCATGCAACAGCCAGCCTGGGGTCTCCGGTGGCCCGCTACGACAAATCCACAGCCGAACCCCTGAGGCCAGCTCGATCTGGTAGTAGTCTCGCCGGTACAGGCCCGGCCGGGGGCGCCACCATTCAGGCTCCAGTCGCTGTGGTCCTTCGATCCGCTGGATGACATGGCGGCCGCCATGCCAGTGCAGCAGGGCCAGTGCCCCGGTTCGCCCTGAGAAGACGACCTCGACCGGCCGCGGCTGCCGGAGCAGCAGGACCGGCCAGGGCTGTGTCGCCCAGCCTGATGGGATGGCGGGCGCCATGCCGTGAAGATCGCGCACCGCAATAGCATGCTCCGGCCAGTGGCTGGCGACGGGACCGATCCGTCGCACTCGCAGTCGCTGCCCTAGCCGATCAAGCAGCTGGGCCAGGTCTTGGGCTGCCGTGGCTTCGTCCTGATGCCGGCCCAAGCCAAGGCCGGTCTGGGTACCCGCCGCCATGGGATCTGTGGCCCGGGCCTCCAGCGCCATCCGCTCGAAGCCCAGATCCGGCTCCAGCCGCCGCAACCCCTCGGCGAACAGCCGGCGCAGATGCCCCGGCTCGCGCACCGGCATCCCGGTGCCGATCGCCACCTCCTGCACCATCCCATCCATCCGCCAGACCACCAGCGCAATGCTGCGAGCGCCAAGCTCGGCCTGCCGCAGGCCACGGCAGAAGCCGTCGAGCAGCCGGTCGAGCACGGCCTCGATGCCAGCTCGGGTGATGATTGGCTCCAGCAGGTCCTGCACCACGGTCAGCTCCGGGGGCGGGGTTACGGGCTGCAGCACAACCCGCCGTCGTCCAGTGACGGCGTCGAGCCGATCCAGCAGGTCCTGGCCGAAGCGCCGTGCCAACGGCGCTCGTGGCAGCTCGAGCAGGTGGTGCACGCACCGCAGCCCAAGGTGCTGCAGCTTGTCCAGCAGGGGCAGCGACAGGCGCAGCGCCGGGCCCAGCGGCAAAGGCCCCGCGACGGCGGCCTCAATGCCGCTGATGACGATGGGATTGTCGCCGCGCGCCCGCGCCAGGGCGGCGCTGGTGGCCAGCGCACCGGCGATCGCGCCGCGCGCCGCGATGCCAGCCCGGCCGAGGCGCGCCAGCGCATCCCGCAGCAGCGCGTCCTCATCGCCCAGCAGATGGGCGCAGCCGGTAATGTCGAGCAGCAGGCCATCGGGCGAGTCCACAGCCGTCAGGGGCGTATAGCGCCGGGCCCAGAGCGCCAGGGCTTGCAGCGCCTGCGCATCACCTGCGGGATCGGCAGGCTGCAGGGTGAGATCGGGCGCGATCGCCTGTGCATCGGCCAGCGCCTGCCCGGGCCTCAGGCCGGCGGACGCGGCGGCTGCATCGACGGCGACCAAGAGCCGTTGGGTGCCGAACCCGGCCCAGGTGGCGAGCGGCCGGTTGGGCGGTAGGGCTGGCGCGGCCCGGCGGAGCCGGTCGGTAGCGAAGCTGGGCAGATGCAGCGCCAGGAAGCGCTCGGTCATCGCGCAGCTTGCCGAGCTGGGCGCGCTATCGTCGCGGCCAGTACTGGGGTGCGGCACGGTTCGATGAGACAGCCGACTGCGGTAGAGGTCACCGCAACCGGAGGTCAGACCGATGGACCAGAACCACAACGACGAGCCCGCGGGGGCGCCGGCGTGCGCACAGAACGCTGACGCCGGCGCCTCCACGAGCGGTGCCGGGCCAGAGCGTCGCAACTCTGCCCGGCGCAAGCTGGCCGCCGTCACCCGGCTGCTGCGCGGTGAGCCGCTGGAGACCGTGGCCCGCGAGTTCAACGTCACCGTCGCCCGCCTGAGCGAGTGGCGCGACCGTGCCCTGGTTGGGGCGGAGGCGGCGATG
>NZ_JQKB01000131.1 GCF_000745835.1 Belnapia moabensis DSM 16746
GAACGCCGACCTCAAGCAGGCGGTCCCGCGCAAGGCGCCGGCGCGCAGCAAGCAGCAGCTGAAACGTGCGGCGATCAGCCATATGCGTAGCCTTGCCAAGCGGCCGCAGCGGATCCGCTCCATCTTTCAGCACCCGCAATTCCGCTACGCCGCGTAGTCAAGACAATGGGAGCCGCCTCAATAACGCTGCCCATGTCTTTACGACGTCGGTCCTGCAGGCGAAGGAGGTGGCTGGCTGATCCGGCTTCCGTCCACCCGGGTTCGCCGCTCAGGTCGGAAGGCTGCAAAAGAAGCCGATTGTAAGTTACGATATCTCCGCCTGCTGCAAGTGAGCGTCTGCCGGGGCCGCTTGCTTCGTGCGGCTCAGGGCTACAGCCTTGCTCGGCTAGGACGCCCCTCGTGCCCGCTGCCCTTACGTCCGGTGTTGGTGGGCAAGCGGACGTCTCTGGTCAGTAGTCGAGGTCGACAGCTTTGCGCCCATCTCGGGGACAGCGCACCATTGCTCTCCGCGCGAGCACACAGCCATCGAGCCACAGTAGCCGGCAGCGACACGATGTGCCTCAACCCCGCACGCAGGCTGCGCCAGTCCCGCCTTAACCGCGAGCGGCTGCCATCTTGACCCGTTCGTTGAGATTCGCTCGCAATGCTAGGCCTTTTTCCCAGCCCATGGCCGCGACCGAGAGGCCGCCGTCCACGACGAAGGCATGCCCGTTCACGAAACCGGACATGTCGCTGGCCAAGAACGCCGCCGCATGCGCGATGTCGAGTGTCTCGCCCGCCCGCTGGACCGGCTGCAGCTTGGAGAACACGTCTCGGACGGCATCCGACACGCGGTCCGCCTGAGATCCCTCCAACCCAGCATTCTTGCCGAAGATCCCGGTGACGATCCCGCCGGGCGAGATCGCATTTACGCGAATACCCTTCCCGCCGAGCTCTGTCGCGGCGGAGCGCGTCACGTCGAGCACCGCGGCCTTGGACGCGGTATAAGCATGACCAGTGAAGCCGCCCTGCGAGGCGGCGACGCTGGAGATGTTGACGATGCTGCCGGCGCCTCGCGGCAGCATGGCTGCTGCCGCGTGTTTCATGCCGAGCACCACACCGCGGATGTTGACGCTCATGACGCGGTTGAAACAGGCCATATCGAACTCAGCGATACTCGTGTCCGGTGCGGAGGAGCCGGCGTTGTTGATCATGCGATCCAACTGACCGAAGCGCTCGATAGTGAACGCTACGAGGCGGCGCACCTCGTCCTCCAGCGTCACGTCGGTGCGCAAGAACGTTGCACCGGTGTGCTGCGCCAGCACGGCACCTTCCGTCTCGCGGCGACCGGCACCGACGACGCTTGCCCCTTCTTCGGCGAAATGCCGAGCAATCCGCTCGCCGATGCCGCTCGTCGCTCCGGTGACGATCACAACCTTTCCGTCGAGCAAACCCATGGTGCAAGCCTGCGAGGAAGCTGCACCCGGAGCAGGTCCGGATGCAATGCGAGAGAGCGCCTACATACTATGGAGGTGCGGTGTGAGGCGAACTCGGCGGTGCGATTGGCCAAAAAGCAATGGCCTGCCTCTGCCCGTCAGGCCTCGAAAGCTGCCATTCCGCTCTCGGCCAAACTCGGGCGGCCGACGCACGGCTGACAAGAATCATTTCAAGCCGGCATCGGGCTGACGGTAGTCACCCCTCCTTCTTCACATTCCACATTAGCGGCAGGCCTTTCAGCACGCCGCTCACCGTCTTGCGGTAGGCGGTTGGTTGATAATACTCCCCTGTCGGCAGGTAGGGTACGTCCTGGAACGCCTGCTCTTGGATCTGCACCGCGATCGCCTTCTGAGCCGCCATGTCTGGCGCATGGAACCAGGAATCCCGCAACTGCTCGAGCTTGGGGGAGTCGCACCAACCAAACCACCCGGCCTCGCCATTCCCCCGCAGGCCGAGATGCGTCGCTGGCGTGAATTGGTCCACGCCGAAGAAGCTGGTGAAGAAGACGCTCCACCCGCCCTTGTCGACCGGGGCCTTGCTGGCCCGGCGCTGGATAACCGAGCCCCAATCTGTGCTCTGCACATCCACGTTGATGCCAGCCTGCTTCAGCATGTCGGCTCCCACCTCGCCCAGCGCTTGCAGAGCCGGCAGATCGGTCGCGATCATCACCACTGCGCGCTCGCCGTTGTAGCCGGCCGCGGCGAGGTCGGCCTTTACACGAGTCAAGTCGCGCTTGCCTTGCAACACCGATACTCCGGCGCTGCTGGCCAGCGGCGAGGCGGCGGCAAAGAAGCCAACATCGTCCTTCCACAGCGACCGATCAGTCCCTGCCACTGCCTGCATGAAGTCCGCTTGGTTCACCGCACCGAGCAGCGCACGCCGGATCGCCGGGTTGTTGAAGGGCGGCTGCAGATGATTGAACCGCACCATGCCCGGCAGACCCGTCGGGTCGAGTGTGTCGGTGGTCAGGCTGCCGTTTTGCCGAAGCACGGGATACAGGTCGAGCGATGGCTCTTGCCACCAATCGACCTGGCCCCGCTGCAATGCGGCCATGGCGGTCGACGGGTCAGGGATGGTGCCCCATTCAATGCGGTCCAGGTATGCGATCTTCGGCCCGGCGGTACAACTCGGCGTGCCACCCGGCCGCGGCACGTAGCTCTCGAACCGTGTGTAGACGCTGAGCGCCCCCGGCACACGCTCGGCTGCAACGTAGCGGAACGGGCCGCTGCCGACCATCTCCGTGATGGGCTTGAAGGGGTCGGTGTTGGCCAACCGCTCCGGCATGATCGCGCACATGTTGCCGGCAACCTTGCCCAGTGCGTCCGGCAGCAAGGGAAAGGGGCGCTTGAGGCGGAAGACGATCGTCTTGTCGTCGGCAGCCGAAAGCTCGTCGGTGGCGGCCATCAGCGCCTGGCCAAACGCGTCCCGCTTGCCCCAGCGGTTGACGCTGGCGACGCAGTCGCGGGCGAGCACGGGGGTGCCGTCATGGAATTTGAGGCCATCGCGCAGCGTGAGCCGCCAGGTCTTGCCGTCGGCCTCGGTGGCGAAGCCGTCCACCATCTGCGGCTGCGCCTTGTACTCGCTATCCTGCCCGAACAACGTATCGAACACCACAAAGCCATGGTTGCGCGATATGTAGGCGCTGGTGACGATGGGATCGAGCAAAGGCACGTCAATCTGCGGGACGAATTTGAGCGTCCTGGCGGCCTGCGACTGGGCCACGCGGGGTGCGACAAGCACAGCGGCGCCGGTGGTGAGCAGGGTGCGACGTTTCATCATCGGGAGACCTCGATTCGGTATCGGCTTAGGCGTAGCAACAACGAGGCCATGCCCAAGGCTGCCATCCTGCCGTCGAGATGCGGCTTTCCAAAGCGGATGATCGGTTCACTTGACCGTCTACTACGCCGAATATCGCCAGGGGTACGTGAGCTCGAACCATCGACGCATCGGGCTTGCCGAGGTAGGCACTCCGCCAAAGGCGTTCCTCACCAGCGCCGAAGCACCCTCGTATTGGATTCCGATTATGGCACGTGACCTGCCGCTTCCCGTACTCGCAACCCATGTCGGCAAGTTCCATTGCGACGAGGTATTTGCCTATGCCGTATTGCGCGTGGCGCTGGGCTTGGCTGAACCCGGCCGGGACCATGTGCTGCTGCGCACCCGCAAGCCGGAATTGATCGACACAGCCGACATCGTCTGGGATGTAGGGTTCGTCTTCGATGCAGCCGCAAACCGCTTCGACCACCACCAGCGCGGCGCACCGCAGCGAGCCGATGCAACGCCCTTCTCCTCCGCAGGCCTGGTTTGGCAAGCCTACGGTGAACGCGCGGTAGCCGCCTTGTTGCGGGAGAGCGGGGCTGAGGCCTTCACTGCCGCGATCGCCTCGGAAGTCGATGAGACCATTGTGCTGCGAATTGACGAAATCGATAACGGCCTGTCGACCAACGGCTCAAACGAGCGCGATACGCTTGGCATGGCAACGCTGATCGGCGAATTCAATCCGACCTGGGATGATCCCGCGGGGACCGGACCCACGGCCGGCGATGTGGCCTTTCAGGAGGCGGCCACACTGGCTTCAGGTATCCTGCGCCGCCGCGTTGATGGATTGCGGGCACGTCTTGCGGCCGAGGCTAGCGTCCTCGCTGCGCACAAGGCCGGCGACGATCCGCGCATCCTGGTGCTGGATCACGGAATGCCCTGGAAGAACGTGGTCTACTCGCACGACTTGCCAGTCCTGCTCACCGTTTCCCCTGCCTCGAACGGGAATTGGATGCTGGATACGATGCCGCCGGAGCCAGGCTCGTTCGAGCAACGGCTGCCGTTGCCTGAAGCCTGGGGCGGATTGCAAGGGGAGGCATTGGTGGCGAAGACGGACATAGCGGATGCCGTGTTCGTGCATCTGCGCCGCTTCGTAGGCGCCGCCAAGTCGCGCGCCGGCGCCATGGAAATGGCTCGCAAGGCGATGGAGTTGTGAAGCCGCACTTCCGTAGACTCTCGGCATATTTTGCTAAGTCAACGGAACGGAATGGCGTTGGGCCCATGCGCCCATCCAAAAAACGTCTACTTCTTGGCGGCGATCGCTGCGATGCGGCCAGACCGCTTTCGGCCAGATCATGACATCACGCACAAGCTTGAAGGGCAGCATTTCGTCCGCTTGCGAGGTTGGACCGGGCACTGACGAGCCACGCCTTATGACGCTGCTTTCCGCCCTGAACGGCTGTTCAGCCCTGAGCCCTTTGGTTGGGTGTGCCTACTTTCCACCGTTGCGGGCTGGAGCCTTCCTATGTCCGATCCGGTGGGCCGTCGCGGCTTGGCGCCTGTCGCGCGCTACAACCGCGGCCCGACCGGCCCGCCATAAGCCGCCGGGGTCACGGACCAGCAGGCCCATGAGGCCAAGCAGGCGCAGGTAGTCGACCACGACGTCGCATGGCTGCCGGAGTGCCGGGAAGCGGCCGGTAATGACCTGCCATTCGAAGCCATCCGGCCTGGGCTCGGCGAAACGGCCCCGCACTACTGGATAGAGCGAGGTTGCCGCGGTGCGCTCGTCCAAGGGAATGCCGCCCAGGATGTGGCGCCCGACCAGATGTGACTGCCAGATCTCCCGGGCGACGACAAAGCACCCATCCCCGTCCACGGCGATCCCGACCGCACCTTCCAAGCCAGCATCACGCGTCGCCTCGACAGCCCAGGTCAGTCGAGGGTCGGCCGGCTCTACAGTCGGAGATGCGGCAGCCACTATGAGGGCATTCCCGAGGCGCTCAAGCGTTGCTTCCCGGGAGCAAGCCCGTCGCGCCGCCTCGGCGCGCATTGCAGTCTCGGTGGCCTCGGCAAGACGGTTCCAGAGCCAACGTCGCGGTGCCGAGCGCAGGATGGCGTGTTCCAGCATCTCCGGCGAGGCATCCCGGGCGACCCGCGACAGGTCGATCTCGACGGCGGCCAAACGTCGCTCTTGGATGAGGGCCAGCTTTTCAGGGCCGCAGAAGTGGGTCACCGCGACCTCGACCAGGAGCGGGCGTCCGGTCACGGTGATGAGGATGTCGGGACGCAACCCGTCGAGCCCAGGTTCCAGGGCAGCGCCCTCAGGCCGGATCGTCACGGCCGGCCGGACGAGGCGGCGCCTGCCGCCGTATTCGGCAACCACCTCGGGCAACATCAAAGGAGCGCCGTCGGCGATCAGCTGCTTGGCGAGCTTGTGCAGCATGGTTTCCTGGGCCGAGGCGCAGGTGCGATCGGTGGCGTGCGCGAAATGGGCGACCCGCATTTCGCCCCGGCGCGCTACGAGGGGGGCGCCACATGCTGGGCAGGAGCAGCCGCACTCCAACCCGGCGGGCACCTCTGTGGCGCGCACGAGGCGGCCATCCGATGCCTCACCGTAGGGAAGAAGCACGCCGTCCCCACGCGGGGAGCACTCGGGTGTCCCGGGAAGCCCGCTGCTTGCCATGCGCTCCAGCTTCGCCCGGCACCTGGGCTGAGAGCAACAGCATGGGCAGGCGCAGGGAGTGGCTGCACTACTCTGGAAGAGCCATATGGAGCGCAGGCGCGACCGAGATCCCAGGGAATGAACGGCTCGGCATGGACGGAACGAACAATGCGGCGGCGTCCTCGACAGAGGTTCTGGCCGGCTTGGTCGAGCGGGTCACCTTCCACAACGCCGAGACCGGCTTTTGCGTCCTGCGGGTCAAGGTGCGTGGGCAGCGGGACCTCATCACCGTCGTCGGCCATGCCGCCCTGATCTCGGCCGGCGAGTTCATCAGCGCCTCGGGTGTGTGGATTAATGACCGCACCCACGGTCTGCAGTTCAAGGCCTCGTTCCTGAAGGCAACAGCGCCGACCACGCTGGAGGGCCTGGAGAAGTACCTCGGCTCCGGCATGATCCGTGGCATCGGCCCAGTTTATGCCAAGAAGCTGGTGCAGGCTTTCGGTGAGGCGGTGTTCGACTTGATCGAGCAAGAGCCGGATCGCCTGCGCGAGGTCACGGGCATCGGACCGAAGCGCGCCGCCCGCATTGTCGCCGGTTGGGCGGAGCAGAAGGTGATCCGCGAGATCATGCTGTTCCTGCACTCGAACGGAGTCGGCACCTCCCGCGCAGTCCGCATCTACAAGACCTATGGCTCGGACGCGGTTAGGTTGGTCAGCGAGAACCCTTACCGGCTCGCCCGTGATATCCGTGGCATCGGCTTCCGCACCGCCGACCAGATCGCGGCCAAGCTGGGCATCGAGCCTACGGCCATGATCCGGGTCCGCGCCGGCATCTCCTTCGCCCTGGCAGAGGCCATGGAAGGTGGCCATTGCGGCCTGCCCGAGACGGAGTTGGTCGCCCTCGCGCAAGGGCTGCTGGACGTGCCGGAAGCGCTGGTTGGCGAGGCTCTCGGCCTGGAGGTCGGAGCGGGTGACGTGGTGGCCGACACGCTGGAGCGGCAGCGCTGCGTCTTCTTGGCCGGCCTGTATCGGGCTGAGCGCGAGATCGCCGAGCGGCTACGGCGCCTTAGCTCCGGCGTGCCGCCCTGGCCGGTGATCGACGCTGACAAGGCCCTACCCTGGGTGGAGGCGAGGACCGGCCTGACCTTGGCTGAGAGCCAGCAAGCGGCGGTGCGCCTTGCGCTCGCCTCGAAGGTGCTGGTCATCACCGGCGGCCCGGGCGTAGGCAAGACCACCCTGGTCAACTCGATCCTGAAGATTGTGGCGGCCAAGGGCCCCGAAATCGCGCTCTGTGCCCCAACGGGCCGGGCAGCCAAACGCCTGTCCGAGAGCACCGGACGGGAGGCCAGCACCATCCACCGCCTGCTTGAGGCCGATCCGAAGGAGGGTGGCTTCAAGCGCACCGACCTGCAGCCACTCGACTGCGACCTGCTGGTGGTGGACGAGACCAGCATGGTGGATGTGCCTCTCATGCGGGCGCTGCTGAAGGCTCTGCCCGAGGGGGCAGCCCTGCTGCTGGTCGGCGACGTGGACCAGCTGCCCTCAGTCGGGCCAGGGCAGGTGCTGGCCGACGTCATCGCCTCCGGCGCAGTTCCGGTGGTGCGCCTGACAGAGGTGTTCCGCCAGGCGGCCGGGAGCCGCATCGTCACGAATGCCCACCTAATCAACCGGGGTAAGATGCCAGACCTCACGACCCAGGAAGGCTCGGACTTCTACTGGATCGAGGCACCTGATCCGGAAACCGGGGTGGAGAAGCTCCTGACCGTGGTGCGCGAGCGCATCCCGCGTCGCTTCGGCCTCGACCCAGTGCGAGACGTGCAGGTGCTCTGCCCGATGAACCGCGGCGGGCTCGGGGCGCGGTCGCTCAACATCGAGCTGCAACGAGCGCTGAACCCGCCCGGCGAGGTTCGGGTCGAGCGCTTCGGCTGGACCTTCTGCCCCGGCGACAAGGTGATGCAGATTACCAATGATCACCAGCGCGAGGTCTACAACGGCGACCTCGGCATCATTCGCCGGCTCGATCTCGAGGAGGGCGAGCTGGTCGTCGACTTCGATGGCCGGGAGATCGCTTATGGTTTCGGCGAACTGGACGAGCTCGTCCTCGCTTACGCCACTACCGTCCACAAGAGCCAGGGCTCGGAGTACCAGGCCGTGGTCATCCCGCTCACCACCCAGCACTACCCCATGCTCCAGCGCAATCTGGTCTACACGGCGGTGACCCGGGGCAAGCGGCTGGTTGTGCTGCTGGGTCAGAAGAAGGCACTGTCCATCGCCGTCCGCGGCCAGCAGACCCGGCGTCGCTGGTCGAAGCTGAACGAGTGGCTCCATGGCTAGCCGCGCGATAGCCGGCCAATTCTGCGGATCAGGTGCCCATACGGAGCCCTCCGTCTGTACCCTGATGCGTTCGGCGCCGAGGCCGGGAGATCATCGATGGAGCCACACACAGATCCTACCCATCCCCTCCGCTACGAAATGCTGTTCGGTGATGCCTTGCGGCCACTGCTGTCCCAGTTGGGCGAGCTCATCTTCGCCGTTTTCCGGGACTGGCCCTACCTCTATGCCAGTGATCCAGCAGCGGCAGGGTCCTATCTGGCCTCCTACGTCGACGGGAGCAGCCCGGATGCGGCCATTGTGGTCGCTTTCGACGGTGACCTGCCGGTTGGGGCGGCGACATGCCTACCAATGGTCGAGGCAAGCGCGAGCGTGCCAAACGCCTTCGCCGCGTACGAGCTCGACCCGGCCCGGTTTTGCTACTTCGGTGAGGCAGTTCTCCTCGCGGCCTATCGCGGGCGAGGAGCGGGCGTGCGGTTCTTTGAGGAACGCGAAGCGTATGCGCGAGGGCTAAGGCCTGTTAGAGCTTGATGACTTTGATCCAGTCTGCGGTGGCGGCGAGGCAGAGCACGCCGAGGAAGGAGCGTGCGGTCTTCTCGTAGCGAGTAGCGACCGCTCGCCACTCTTTCAGACGTGCCCAAAGGTTCTCGACCAGGTGGCGGTTGGCGTAGATCCAGTCCGGACAGGCGACCTCGGCATCGGTGCGCCGGGGCGGGATCGCAGGTCGCGCGCCCATGTCCCAGATGCGCTCGCGGAAGGCGTCAGAGGCAAAGCCGCGGTCGCCAA
>NZ_JQKB01000132.1 GCF_000745835.1 Belnapia moabensis DSM 16746
GCTTTCGCCAGCAGCTCAGCCAGTGGCAGTCTGTCCTCGGTCATCGGGTCCTCGGCCGGTCAGGGGTGGGAGCGTCGCAACTCCACCCTAGCCGCTAGGTCCGATGGCCACCCCAGCTCTACACCCCAGCCAAGGCTGGATTTCCCACCACCTCCGTGGACGCTACCCAAGGCAAAACTCGGCCAGAGTGCAAGGGCCGCAATGATGGCGACGCAGCTTCGTTTCATGGTGGCCTCCCAGTACCGGCCCGCCGTTACGGGCTGCGGTCTGGCGATGCTTCTTGTAAAGCAGCGGGAATCGCAACAGACCACCCTCCAAGTCGTCGCAGTCGGCGACCGGGCAGGACCACATCGAGGGTCGCCTTATCATCCGGCCGGGACAAATCCTGCGGCATCCCGGGCAAGGTAGTCAGCCGGTGCGTGCGGCCTGCCAGTGACTCACGATCACCGCACTAATGTGCTGAGCCGCCTCCCCCGAGACTGTCAGGCCCAGTACCGCAGCACTAGCCACGATCAATCCACCCCAAGTGCTGGGTTCCTTCAGCCGGTCCCGCAGCCAGCCCACCGCCATCGTCGCCATCATCTTGTTCCAGCACATTCCCCAAGCTTCGCCACGGTCGTTGCGATTTGCTATTTATTAGGCGCAGGGCTCGAAGGATGAGGCACACGCGCCCACCACCTCGCCAAGCTTCGATGGTATCTCGCAATTATTGCCAGCAGCTTTGGGATGGGTGGGGTGTGGCGTATTGTCGCTGTTGCAGCAATTCTGGTGGGGGCATTGGCTATGTCTGGCCGTGCTGCCGCACAGTCGAGCATAAGCAGCGCCGCCTATGTGCTGCCCGGATGCCGAAGCTTCGTGGCCGGCAAGGCTATGCATGACGTATCCACGCAGCGCATTTGCGTCGAGCAGGTCGAAGCTTCCCTTCTCGCGGGTGATCGGATCTGCCCGCCACGTGTCCTGACCACCGGTCAGTTCGTGCGGATGGTCACCCGGTACATAGAGAGAAGGCCGCGCCGGAAAGGCGAACCGTTTGCCAGCCTCACCAAGGAAGCATTGCGGACTACCTTCCCCTGCCGCTGATATGAGACACCCAGCCATAGCCGACTCAATTCCACCAGTTGTATGATTCAACTGCTAAACCTTGGGCTATGGAGGCAAGCAGAATGCGTTACGACCGGCTTGGTGATGCAAGGCTTGCGAACAAATCGCCTCAGCAGATAATTTTTGAGCGGATCGCTCGTCTCAAGCGCGCTGCCGAGTTTTGTCGCCAGTCTGGTTGGCATGCCGAATCCGAGCAGTGGACGCTGCGGCTGCGGGAAGCCGATGCTATCGCCTACCTGATGGAAGCCCATCGTGAATGCGCCGAGTTGGGCGGTGAACCCGACGATCCGGGCCTCGACAAGTTCTGGCAGGATGTGGAGTGGCAGCGCGACCGAGAGGTTCGGGAAACACTGCGTGCCAAGCGGACGCTTGTGTATCGAGTTGGCGCTTGGTGGGCGAAGGTCTGGCAACACCGATAGGCACTACCGGCATTGGCAACTTGTTGGACGTGACGCTGAGTTTGCTCGCACGAGGGTGCGGGCTTGGCTTTAAGCGGCGATCTAGGCGCACGTCTCCTGGCGCTGGAGCCGGAAGGCCTTGGCGCGAGCGCGACGATGCTGGACGCCGACCATCAGATGGCGGCGCGGTTGGAAGTGGCCATGGATCATCGCGTGCGCCAAGAGGAACCGCTCGGCTGGCCCGGGTGACGTGAAGCGCTGCATCTGACGTTCTCGACGCCACGTCGGACGGTGGGAGTTCTCGGCACGATTGTTCAGGTAGCGGCTGGTCCGATGCCGCACACCGGGCAAGACCTCTCGCGGTGCGACGCTATAACCACGGAGCCCATCCGTGACGATCTTGCGCGGCTTGTACTTCAGGCTCACCGGCAGGCGCTTGAAACAGCGTTTGGCGGTTGTGGCATTGCGCCGCTCCTGCATGAGAATGTCGAGCACGACACCGTGCTGGTCCACGGCCCGCCAGAGATAGAAGAGTTCGCCATTGATCGTCAGGTACACCTCATCCATGTGCTAGGTGTCGCCCGGCCTCGGCCGCCGCTTGCACAGTTTGGCCGCGAACTCGGTGCCGAAGCAGAGGCACCAACGGCGGATACTCTCGTAGCTGACTACCACGCCGCGCTCGGCCAGGATCAGCTCGATGTTGCGCAGGCTTAGACCGGGCAGGTGGATAGAGCCAGATGGCATGGTGGATGATCTCGGCTGGGAAGCGGTAGCCAGGGTTAGGAGGTGGGCTCGATCGATATTCGACCACCATGGCCCAACCAACTTATTCCGCCCAGGGCTCAACGAGGTGACACTGCCCGATGGCCGCCACCATTATGATGGCAGCCTCCTCCACCACTTCAGCGGGCACGACCGCCAGAGCCTATCGGCCCTGCTCCGGCCCGCCAAATAGGCTGCTTGGCGCGATACCTGACAGAACGGGACGGAGTGCTGTTTGAAGCCGTCATCCGCCAGCTCGGGGCCAAGGGCGTGATGGTACGCTCCGGCACTCTGATGGACGCAATGCTCATTCCGTCTGCCAGAATTAGGCAGCATTTACACCGTCAAGCGCTGCTCGGTCAGATTACCGGTATGCCGAGCGTGTACACAGTTGCGCCCGGCGGCCTTGGCCGCATAGAGCGCCTCGTCAGCCACGCGCAACAAGCCGTCCAAGTCGGTGGCTTCGGGGCTGAGCTCTGCAACGCCAAAGCTTGCCGTGAGTAAGACCTCGGACGGCGTTCCGCCTGGCCCAAGCACCGGTACGGACAGGCTGGCAACTGCTGTCCGCAGCCGCTCTGCCACTACGACAGCGGCGGCAATGTTAAGATTCGGCAAAAGCACAGCGAACTCTTCGCCGCCCAGCCGAGCGACGTGATCCACACCTTCCCGCGCGCCCTCACGCAGCGCGCTGCCGAGGGCGCATAACACCAAATCGCCTGCGGCATGCCCAAAGCAGTCGTTTAGTGCTTTGAACCGATCTGCGTCGACCATTACCACCGACAGCGACCGACCCGTGCGCAGGGCGGTAGTGCACGCCTCAGCGCCAAGCTCAAAGAACCGGCGCCGATTTAGCAAGCCTGTAAGGTGATCTTGGCAGAGCGCCCGCCGCAGTTCCTCCGCCGCCTCGCGCCGTTCCGTCATGTCACGTACGACGACGAGGTATGCCTCTGGCTCGGGAGCGGGACCGATGCCGTCCTCCGTAGCCCGCATCACTGACACCACCGAGCTGCCCCAAAACCGCTCGCCTGCGCCGCGCGGAATCCAACCCTCGGCGAGATGCCAACCATCGCGTCGCACAAAAGCAAGCCGCTCGGGCAGCGGAGCGCTGCCGCTGCCTAGGGCAGTGAGAAGCCCGTCGGCGCGGCGGCCCAATGCCTCGTCCGCGCCCAAACCAAAAAGGCGCTCAGCGGACGCGTTCCAGTCTGCTATGCGCCCGTCGGCTCCAAGATAGAAGAAGGCGTAGCCCTCCGCGCCCTCCGCCATCGCCGCGAACCATGCCTCCGCCTCCTGTAATCGTCGCTCTTGCATCACCTGTGCACTCACATCGGCGACTACGGCCATGTAACGGTCCGGTGAAAGTCGGAGCACGGTCAACGACAGCACGAGAGGGTTGGGTACCGTCTCGCCGCGTTTAGAACGAATGCGCGGCGGCAGGCCGACGTGGATGCGCACGCCGTCGAGCACAAGGCCACGCTTCATGGTGGAGGTGAAAAGCTGCATGCGCAGATCTGGGGCAAAAGGTGCAAGCGCATCGAGAAAGTTGTCGAGTTGACCTACCACCGGCAGGATCGGCGTCAGCATGCGGGCACAGGCTGGGTTAATCATCCGCAGCATACCGTCGGCGCCAAACTCAGCCATTCCGTGCGGGCAGAGATAGAGGAAGTCAAGTAGCGCCTCATTCTCATCACCACTCGGCTCCGGCCCGTCCATGTCAACGTGCCTTGGCGCTGGAGCTGCGGTCCACGAGCACGTAGCACAACCGTCCGCCGCAACGCTTGAGCAGGCGCAGGCGGACAGGGGTCGGACGCATGCGGAGCGTCAGGACGTAGGGGAGCACTTCGTCAAGCACCTCCTCTTCCTCAAAACGCTGCGCCACTAGATAATTGTTCATGCAAGGCGCGACCTCGTCGAACATATGTCTCCCTAGTACGCGGGTTTTGGACAAGCCTGCACTACCAGCCTCGCAAGCGTTGTAGACCTCAACTCGACCGTCTACGCCGAAGCCGATTACGCCGAAGGGCAGCGCATCGAGTTCCGCCTCGGAGGCCGTGTCTAGTTTTTCTGAAAGTCGGCTGTCGCTGAAGCTGGGCGGAATGCAAGCCTCGGTGCAATCCGGCAGTGCGAGGGCGGGGTCCTTCTGATCCAGCGACATGGTGTGGTTCCTTGAGGCACTTTCGGTCCAACACCTCGGACCAGATTCGGGTAGCGTTATGCCACAATTAAGCAACTTTTAGTAGAGAATTCGAAGGCGAGGAGCGCCATCGTTACGTTTGCGCAGCGCTATGCGACGGCGGCGGAGAGGCGACCCATGGCACCAAGGAGTGTCAATGCTGAGGTGGATTGTCGCGCTCGCGCTCCTTCATCGCCGCCTCTGCCCCGACCAGGGCGCGGTCGCGCCACTCGCTCAGACGAGCGACGGTGACGTTGAGCTCGCGGGCTACGGTCTCCAGCGGCTTGCCGCGTAGCAGGCGGGTGACGGCGGCCAGCTTGCGCCGGGGGGAGTTGCGGCACTCCGGCCCGGCACCGCCCAAAGGAGCGTCGGCGTCAGCGTTCTGGGCGCACGCCGGCGCCCCCTCGGGCTTGTCGCTGTGGTTCTGGTCCATTGGTCTGACCTCCGGTTGCGGTGACCTCTACCGCAGGCGGCTGTCTCATCGAACCGTGCCGCACCCCACTGGCAGGGCAGATCACCAAGGATGCACTCGTAACGGCTGTGCACATGGGAGGAAGGCGCTTTGCAAAGGGGACAAGCGGCCGATGCTTGGTCCAGGCTGGCGACGATGATGAGGTGATTGGGCGACGGCAGGACATGCTGGACAAGCAGCCCTGCCGGTAGGAACGGCATGAGGGGCGTGGGCAAGAACCAATGCTTTGAAGGGAACTCCGACTCTCCTATGTGGCCATCCTGAGCCGGAACGACCACCCGTTGCACGCAGAGTGCGGAAGAACCTGAAAATTCCTCAGTCCAGCGCCACTGCCCGGGCCCGGGCGGCGCCGGCCATGCCCCAGGATGCCATGCGGCATCATGGGAGCAGCCGGTGGTCACCCTTGGGGAGCTCGTCATGATCCTGGATCTCGCCCGGCAGGGCCTGACCGTCTCGGCCATTGCCCGCCGCACCGGCCACGACCGCAAGACCATCCGCACCTACATCGCGCGCGGTCTGGAGCCGCCAGCCTACAAGCCGCGGCCGCCAACCCCGTCGCCGCTGGCGCCCTTCGAGGCCTTCCTGCGCGAGCGTGTTGGCCGCTTCCCTGACCTGACCGGCCGGCGCCTGTGGCGCGAGGTCCGCGACCTCGGCTTTGTCGGCGGCTACTCCACCGTGACCGACTTCCTGCGCACCGTCCGGCCGCCGGCCACGCCCGCCTTCGACTGGCTGGTCCTTATCTGGCTCACCACGCTGGCGCTGGTGGTTGCACGGGGGTGGGCTTGGGTCGCTGGCTTCTAGGCCGGCAGCCCTGCCTTAGCGGCTCGGCGCCTGGTCATTAAGGCGCGTCCTGCCAAGTGAGATAGATATGGCTTTTGACGCCATAGATTGTCTATGGCATGTTGCACCATATGAAAGCTACGCCGATATTCCGCGAGCGCCTAGTGATCGGCTTGGCTGAGTTGGTGGAAATCGTCATCTGGCAGGTACCGGCGCCGGTGCCGCCGTCCGAGCACGACTTCAAGTATCGCCTCGCCTATGTGCGCGGCGGGGAGTGCGTCGTCCGCTACGACAACGAGCGCGGCAAGGGCGACCACAAGCACCTCGCCGGCCGGGAGCTGCCCTACACGTTTACCAGCGTTGAGCAGCTGCTGAGCGACTTAGAAGCCGACGTCATCACCATCCGAGGAGAGCCGATATGAGCAAGCTGGAAGTCCACGTCGGCGGCACCTTTGCTGGCATGAAGCGCCGGGCACTAGCCGCGGTGGAACGCGCCAAGGCGGGAGAGACGGTGAGCGAGAGCCATCTCTCGTTCGCATCCCTCGAGGTATTCACGGCGATTATGACGCCGAAGCGGTTGGAGCTGCTGCGGCATGTGCACCGCGAGCCGCAGGCCAGCGTTGCCGCACTCGCGCGCGCCCTGGGGCGCGACTACAAGCGTGTGCATGAGGACGTAGAAGCCCTAACCACCGCCGGGCTGTTGGATCGCCAGGAGGGCCTCCTCAAAGCGCCGTATGATGCGATCCGCGCTGAAATGGTGATGTAGCGGCAAGGGGATGTACAATGTGCAGCCCCTTCGCCGCTGCGGCCCTAAGCTCAACAGCGGTCGCCCATAATCTTACTACGGCATTGTCACATTGTTTGGTGACCGGGTGCGTTTGACCGCAAGACAGAGCTTGCGTGATCTCACACTGCCCTATGGGCACACGTCTCCTGCCGCCAGATTTGGAAAGCCTTGTCGCGCGAACGGAGGTACTGCTCCGCGGGCATCAGGTGCCGCCGCGGATGGAAGTGGTCATAGATCATCGCGTGCGCCGATAGGAAGCGCTGGGCTTGCCCGGGTGATTTGAACCGCTGCATCTGTCGTTCTCGACGTCGCGTCGGTCTGTGGGAGTTCTCGGCACGATTGTTCAGGTAGCGGCTGGTCCGATGCCGCACACCGGGCAGGACCTCACGCTGCGCGACCCCATAGCTGCGGAGCCCATCCGTGATAATCTTGCGAGGTTTGTACTTGAGGCCCGCCAGCAGACGCTTGAAGAAGCGTTTGGCGGCCGTGGCATTGCGCCGCTCCTGCACCAGGATGTCGAGCACGACACCGTGCTGATCCACGGCGCGCCAGAGATAGAAGAGTTCGCCGTTGATCTTCAGATAAACCTCATCCAGGTGCCAAGTGTCACCCGGCCGCGGCGGACGCTTGCGGAGTTTGGCTGCGAGCTCGGTGCCGAAGCGGAGGCACTAACGGCGAATACTCTCGAAGCTGACCAACACGCCGCGCTCGGCCAGGATCAGCTCGATATCGAGCAGGCTCAGACTGAACGTGTGGTAGAGCCAGGTGGCATGGTGAATGACCTCGGCCGGGAAGCGATAGCCGGGGTAGGTGGTGGGCTCGGTCGGCATCCGACCAGCTTGGTCTCACCGGCTCATTCCGGCCAGCGCTCAACCACGTGACAATGCCAGCCTGGGCTATCTTCGACGCTTCCGCTTCGACAAGATCGTAAGCGTCCGGCCTCCATCGCCTTCCCTGGTCTTTGGCGTCCGTTGAGGCTGGGGGCCTTAACGTCGGGCGTAAGGTCGTCTGTAAGGTCATGGGCATCGGGACGGTCGAGATCATCACCGGGCGTGAGCGGCGTCGGCGTTGGAGCGTGGCCGACAAGCTCCGCATCCTGGCCAAATGCGATGTACCGGGCGTGCAGGTGGCAGAGGTGGCGGCTCGACACGGCATCTACCGCAGCCTGGTGTTCCAGTGGCGGCGCCAGGCTCGGGATGGCCTGCTGGTGGCCGAGCCGACGCCGGAGTTCGTGCCGGTCCGCGTTACCGTCGCCGATCGTCAGGATGAGGTGCTGCCCGACCCGGAGCCTGCGCCGCCACCATCATCCCGCAACAGCCCGTTGAGAAATCCATTGGTCAGCTGAAGCGGTCCGGCTCGATGCTGACGGCGACGGCCACGGACTGATCGCCAGCGATGACGATCAGGATGACGACCAGGCCGCCGTCCGACGTGGTGACGGCAGCAAGCAGGGCCGAAACCCTGTCCTGGAAGCCCCGAGGCGTTCCCCACCCCGTCAGCAGCCGCATGATCAAGCCAAGGTTGTAGCCAGCGACGTGGATCAGGTAACGCTTGTGCAGGTTCTCCCGGCCGCGCAGCCAGGCTCGGCGCATGCCACCACGATCGAGGATCAGCGCGAAGCCTCGCTCAACCACCTCGGCGCGCAGCTTGAACGCAACATGAGCGACGCCGGACAGCAGGCGGGTGCGATTGTTGACCACGGCTCGGCGGGCCGCGTCGTCGCCGTGCCAGCGGAGGAAGCCGTCGCGCTTGGGCTCGGCGATCCGGGTCTTCCATGGCCCGTCATCGAGCGTCTTCAGCACCTCGCGCGAGTGGTACCCTTTGTCGGCCACCATCTCGGCAGGCGCCTCGGCGCCGCCTCGACCGCGGCCAGATGCCGGGCCACACTCGCCAGGGTGTCGGGCAGGGTCTTGGTATCGCCCCGGTCGGCCAGGTGCATCTCGGCCGCGACCACCGCGCCGGTGTCGAGATCCAGCGCGTGCTCGGGCTTGTAGGCCAGGTGTGTCCGGCCGTCCTTCAGCTTGGCAATCCGGGCGTCCGGATCAGTCGGGCTCTGCCACTCCGCATTGGACAGCGTCCGGCCCTTGCGCTTGCGGTCCAGCCGGAGCAGGTCCTCAGCCGTTGGCGTCTCGATGCCGCTCTCCTTGGCCATGCGGACCAGCATCTCGCGGTAGCTCTCGCCCCCGTCGCGCCGCACGATCGCCCGCAGGGCGGCGTTGGCCTCCACCGTCGAGGCATCGACGCCGATCCGCTCACCCCGGATCAGGCCGCGCTCGGCCAGACGCTGCAGCACCCAGGTGAAC